>CAVZTA010000001.1:0-181884 GCA_963778025.1 uncultured Chloroflexia bacterium
TGGCGCGAAGTCCCGGCTTGGGCGCGAGAGTCGCGCCCGAGCGATAGGCGCGCGGGCGCCGTCGCCGGCCGACGCGACGTCCGTCGCTCTGGAATGCGTCAGGGTGCCGCTGTTCGCGGGCGTTCCAGGGGCAGGCCCGTCTCGCCGACGTAGACCTTGAAGATCTTCCAGGCGTCGGGGTTGTCGGCCGGTTCGAGGTCGCCGTTGGTCACGAGCAGCGACTTGCCGATGAACGCGAGGCCCCACGGGGAGTGGAACCGCGGATCGGAGATCCGGCGGATCTCGTCGCCGGCGGGATCGAGGACCGCGATCTGGTTCGGGCCGATCAGGCTCACGTACAGGTTGCCCGACGCGGCGAACGCGAGGCCGGTCGCCTGGGGCGGCTCCTGGTTCGGGACGGCCGGGAAGCGATGGACCAGCTCGAGGTCCGCGGCCGTCGGATGGTCGACCAGCCGGACCCGATAGATGACCGACTCGAGCGGGAACTCCGCCGACACCGTGATCGAGACGTACAGCCACGTGCCCGTCGGGTCGATCCGGCCGCCGAGTGGTCCGCCGGCGAACCCGAAGAAGCCGGTCAGCCGCGGATCGGTGAACCAGATCGACGCCGTGCCGTCCGGGGCGACCCGCCAGATGCGCGGCTTGTCGTCGGGCACGTAGAGGTTGCCGGACCGGTCGAAGACGAGGTCGTTCCACATCGCCTTCATCCAGTCGCCGGCGAGACCGGTGTCGACGGGGACCTGGGAGAAGACCTCGGGCGGGGCGGGGTGGGCGCCCAGGTCGAGGCGCAGGATCCGGCCGTTCATGTCGGCGACGTAGAGCTTGCGGCGCGACGCCGGGTTGCCGTCGAGGGCGAGACCGAACAGCCCCATGTCCGAGTTCGTGGCCGTGTCGATGACCGTCGTCCCGACGAGCTTGCCGTTCTTCTGGTACGTGAACACCCGCTCGTCGTCGGAGTTCTGGTGGCCCGCGAAGAAGTCGCCGGCGCTCGTCGAGACGTAGACGCGGTCGCGGTCGACCGCGATGCCGAACGGGTGGCCGGGCGCCGGCGCGCTCGCGAACACCGTGACGTCACCGATGGCCGGACCGGCGGCCGATGCCGAACCGACGCTCGACCCGAGCACGATCGCTCCGGTCACGGCCGCGAGTCGGCCAGCCTGCCGCCAGCGGCCCCGGTATCGTGGGATCCCGTCGCATCGCCCTGTCCTCCTGGCCGGGCGATCGCCGAGTCCTGTGGCCGCCCTCGAACCCACGACGAACGGATCGCCGCGAATTGACAGCGGACGGTCCGGTCCGGCCAGCGGCTCGCTCAGAGACGACGGCGTCATCACGCGCGACGCGGGGCGGCTACAGGCGGACGGCAGCCGAGTACGTGCCTGACCGCGAGCGGATGGACCGCATCACCGCTAACCGTGCGGGTGGTTGTTCCATCGGCGACGATCGAGTCCAGCTCGGGGAGCAACGACGAGGAGCCCGGCAATGTCCGCGTCATTTCATGCAATGTCCGTATGCGGTGCTCAGCGCCGGCCGGTAGGGTGCGTCGTCGCAGCGTCGGAGCAATCGGCGCCGGATGAGGGAAGCGGAGAATTGTGTCGATCGTTATCCAGCGCAGAGTCGCACGTGTCGTCGCAGCGGTCGCGCTTGCCATCACGGTCATCGGCACGCCGGCGCCAGCGGCCGCATCGACGTCCCTACGAGTCACCACTAGCTGCTTCAGCAATCCCGAAAAGGTCGCGATCCGGAACACCGGTACCACCCGGCTCCGTATAAGGAGCGTCGGATCCATCTATCAGGCGCGGACGAACGAGCCATTCTACGTCTACCGCTATCTAAATCCGGGCAGCGCGATAACGTTCTATTCGGGATATGCCGCCTCGTCGACAAGCTCGAACACGCTCACGCGCCAGTACATCTTCAACAATGACGTTGGCAGCCGCGAAGGAGCCCGCGTTGTTCTCACGAGCGGCCAGGCATACGGTGACCGTTGCGGTTGAGCCATTCGCGCCATCACGTGGTGATGGACCTTCCAATACTGAGCCCCACAGTCCAATTCCGTGCGTGCGGCACCAGCCGTGGGGCGCAACGCGGCCGAGCTGAGACGTGAGGCGCGCCAAGGTGCGCGCGTTCATGTAGCGTGCGGGGTATGCATCTCTACCAGGGCACGAGCGAGCAGTTCATCGCCGACGCGACGCAAGCGCGCCTCGCGAACCAGCTCGCCGATCGCTTCTTCGACGAGTTCCGCTACCGGCCGCCGCCGTCCGAGGTCCATGCCTGGCAGAACTCGCTGGGGGCGATGGCCACCGTCCTCCAGCTGGCCGACCTGACCGACCAGGGCATCCTCGTCGAGCTCAAGCTGCCGCTGTCGTCGAAGCGCCTCGACGTCCTGATCACGGGCTCGAACCCGGCGACAAAGCGCGATCGGCGGTCGTCGTCGAGCTCAAGCAGTGGACGGAGGTCGGCCGCTCGAACGTCACCGACTGCGTGACCGTCGACTCGGCGGACGCCGTCGCGACCACCTCCACCCGACCCGCCAGGTCGCGCAGTACCAGCGCTACCTCCAGGACACGCATCCGGCGTTCACGGCAATGCGGCATCGCCCTCGATGCCTGCGCGTACCTCCACTACGCGGCCACGACCCGAAGTCGCCGCTCTACGATGCGACGTTCGCGACGCTCCTGGCGAGCGAACCCGCCTTCGCCGGCACGGATCGAGACGCGCTCGCGACCTTCCTCGACCAGCGCGTCGCCGGCCCCGACGAAGGCGCGAGATCCTCGATCGCGTCGCGGCGACCGCTTTCCGCCCGCACAAGCGCCTGCTCGACCACGTCGCCCGCGTCATCCGCAACGAGCCGACGTTCACGCTCCTCGACGAACAGCAGGTCGCCTACAACGCGATCATGGACGGTCCGCGGCGCCGGCCAGAACCAGCGCGAGTCGTCTTCATCGTCGAGGGCGGCCCGGGCACCGGGAAGTCGGTCATCGCGGTCAACCTCGTCGCCGAGCTGTCCGGACGTGGGCTCCGGACGCTCCACGTCACCGGCTCGAAGGCGTTCACCGAGAACCTGCGCAAGATCGTCGGCGGGCGCGCCGGCGCGTTGTTCAAGTACTTCCGCGACACCGCGACCGTCAACGAGCCGCTCGACGTCGTCATCCTCGACGAGGCGCACCGCATCCGGACGATCAGCACGAGCCGCTTCACGCCCGCGACGACGCGCACCGGCAAGGCCCAGATCGACGACATCCTCGACGCCACCCGCGTGTCGGTCTTCTTCATCGACGACCTGCAGGTCGTGCGCCCGGGCGAGGTCGGCAGCACCGACCTCATCCGCGAGGCGGCGGCGAAGCGCTCGCTCGAGGTCCGCGAGTTCGAGCTCGAGGCGCAGTTCCGCTCGAACGGCTCCGACTCGTTCATCCAGTGGGTCGACAACACGCTCGAGCTCGACCGGACGCCGCAGGTCCTCTGGCCGATGGACGACGAGTTCGACTTCCGGATCGTCGCGAGTCAGGGAGCTCGAGCGCTCATCCGCTCCGCGGCGAGCGAAGGGCGCGACCGCCGCGCTCGTCGCCGGCTTCTGCTGGCCCTGGTCAGACCCCGACGCAGCCGGCCAGCTCGAGCCCGACGTCAGGGTGGGGGACTGGTCGATGCCCTGGAACGCGAAGGACGGCGTCGGCCGCCTCGGTCCCGGCATCCCGAAGTCCGACTTCTGGGCGAGCGCCAGGGAGGGAATCGACCAGGTCGGCTGCGTCTACACCGCGCAGGGCTTCGAGTTCGACTACGTCGGCGTGATCTTCGGCCCCGACCTCGTCTACCGGCCGATGGATGGGGGATGGGTCGGCCAGCGCGACCAGTCGCACGACCGCGTCGTCCGCCGCGGCGTCACCGAAGCCGAGTTCACCGACTTCGTCAAGAGCACCTACCGCGTCCTCCTGACCCGCGGCCTCCGCGGCTGCTACGTCTACTTCATGGACGCACCGACGCGCGACTTCTTCCTTAGCCGGACGGAGCGCGGGCCAGGCTCAGTGCTGAAGGCAGCTGAGACGTCACCCGAATACGACTCCTCGGTCGATAGCTCGGCAAGTCCCTGAACGGCACGTTCTCCTAACGCACCGACGCTACGACGACCGCGCGAAGAACTCGCGGATGTCGTCGATCAGGAGGTCGGGCGCCTTGTGGGCCGCGAAGTGGCCGCCGTGGTCGTACATCGTCCAGCGGACGATGTTGCTGTGGTCGCGCTCGGCGAAGCGGCGGATGCCGCTGAAGTCGCCGCCGAAGCCGGCCAGCGCCATCGGCACCGTGGTGGGCTCCGTCGGGTGGTGCCCGGCGTGCGCGTTCTCCCAGTACAGCCGGGCCGCCGAGGTCGCGGTGCCGGTCACCCAGTAGAGCGCGACGTTGGCGACCGCGAAGTCGGGATCGAGGTCCTCGCCCAGCAGCTGCGCCTGCCACGCCAGCAGCCCCAGCGGCGAGTCGGCGAGCGCGTAGCCCAGCGTCTGCGGCTGCTGCGCCATCAGCTGGTTGAACGACATCTTGTTCTGGAAGAACCACTGGAGCGTGCCCAGCTCGGTGCCCTCCTCCTCGGTCAGGTCGGCCATCTCGGCCGGATCGCCCGACGGGAACGAGAAGATCTGGGTCACGTGCACGCCCACGACGTGGTCGGGGTCCAGCCGGCCCATCTCGGGCGAGATCAGCGAGCCCGCGTCGTTGCCCACCGCGCCGTACCGCTCGTAGCCCAGGCGGCGCATCAGCTCCACCCACGCCGTCGCGATCCGCTGGTTGGTCCAGCCCGCCTCGCGCGTCGGGCCCGAGAAGCCGTAGCCCGGGATCGACGGGATGACCAGGTGGAACGCCCGCGACGGGTCGCCGCCGTGCGCCCGCGGGTCCGTGAGCGGCTCGATGATGTCGAGGAACTCGAGCACCGAGCCGGGCCAGCCGTGGGTGACGATCAGCGGCAGCGCGTCGGGCTCGGGGGAGCGGACGTGCAGGAAGTGGACGTTCTGGCCGTCGATCGTCGTCGTGAACTGCGGGTACGCGTTGAGCCGCCGCTCGACCGCCCGCCAGTCGAACGCCGTCCGCCAGTGGTCGTACAGCGAGCGGATGTACGACTGCTTGACGCCGTAGTCGCCGTCGCCGGGCAGCTCATCGGGCCAGTGGGCGCGATCGAGGCGCTCGCGCAGGTCGTCGAGGACCGTCTGCGGGATGTCGATGGTGGTCGGGCGGATCTCCGTGTCGGCGGTCGCGTGGGCCATCGTGGTCGCCTCCGGTGAGGTCCCAGTCTCGCTGGAACGGAATGAACTGTTCCGTTCCATTCTGCCAGAACGCCGCTATGCTGTCCAGATGGAATCGGCGGTCCCGGAGGCGAAGCAGCCCGGTCTGAGCGGCCGGCGCGGCCAGGCGATGCGCAACGACACGCGCATCCCCGAGGCCGCCCGCGAGGTGTTCATGGCCGACCCCGGGGCGCCGATCGCGGCCGTCGCGGCGCGCGCGGGGGTGGGCATCAGCGCCCTGTATCGGCGCTATCCGAGCAAGGAGGCGCTGCTCGCCCAGGTGGCGCGCGACGGCCTGCGCCGGTACATCGAGCTGGTGGAGGCGGCCGTCGCCGACGAGGGCGACGCGTGGGCGGCGTTCGCCGACTTCATGGCGCGCATCCTCGAGGCGGGCACGCACGCCATCGCGAGCCGCCTCGCCGGGACCTTCACGCCGACCCCCGACCTGATGGAGGCCGCCGCCCGCGCCGCCGAGCTCAACACGGCGCTCCTGGAGCGGACGAAGCGGAGCGGGGGACTGCGGCCCGACATCGTCGTCGACGACCTGTCGCTGATCATCGAGCAGCTGCACTCGATCCGCCTGGGCGACGAGGCGCGCACCTGGGAGCTCCGCCGCCGCTACCTGGCGCTGGCGCTCGATGGCCTGCGCGTCACCGGCGGGACCCTGCCCGGGCCGCCGCCGGAGCCGATGGAGCTAGCCGAGCGCTGGATCCCGGGGCGGAGGTGAGATTCCAACCTCCCGTTCCAGGCTGTCAATATCGGACCCATCGTTCGGCTACGGCCGCTCAGGCATGGTCACGACCCGCCTGAGTGCTCCTCCCGCCATTCGAGGGCGCCCGCGTCGGGTCGCCGCCCTGCGCCCGATGGTCCGTGAGCGGGCCGGAAGCGACGCTCAGCCGCTCCGACCCGCGCGACGCCCCATCGCGATCGATGTGGCGAGCACGAACAGCACCAGTGGCAGCAGCACCGTGGTCAGCACCGAGCCCGCTTCGGGCGAGAAGCCCGTGTGCGCTGTCGCGTAACCGCCACTCAGGAAGCCCAGGCCGGCCACGATGCCGGCGACGCCGATCAGCCGGTGATAGCCGCCGCTGACCGCGATGGACAGCCCCAGCGTCAGCAGCGCCGTGCCATTCGCCAGGTGGAAGAACCCGCTCAGGCCCTTCTCCAGCCAGCGGACCGTCTCCGCGATGTCGAACGCCGTGGCCTCGCGCGCGGTGCCGGTCGCATCGACCCATGCGCGGATCGCTTCGCGGAGGACGACGCCATCGACCGCCATCTGCACCGCGAAGATCGCGACCACGAGCCCGAGCGCCACGACCGACACCTGGGCGAGCGCGCCACCGAGGCCGCCCTGGCGCACCAGCGAGCGTGCGACCGCGAGCAGGCCCAGGGTGATCAGTAGCGTCCCGAAGAACTGGCCGATGTGGATCGCGGTCCAGGCCGGCGACGCGGCGTAGTCAAGGAAGACGGCCGCCGAATTGTTCGGGTCGTGGGCGCCCGGGTGCAGGCTGCTCACGACGATCTGCAGCGGCAGGCCGATGAGCCCGGCGAGCGCGCCCAGGCGCAGGGACCACCGATCGGACCGGGGCGCGGCCACGGGACCCTCGCCCGCGGGCGCGTCGCGCTCCACGTGCGTGCCAGCGACCGTCTTCGCGCCGCCATGGGTCATCGGGCCGGCGTACTCCGCGCGGCGGACGACCATCGCGAGCACCATCGCCACGTACATCACGGGGTGGTACCAGCCCATCACCTCGGCTGAGGCGAGGAGCCCCAGCGTCGCGGCGACGACCAGCCCGACCGCCGGCACGAGCATCGCCCCGGCCATCTCGGCCACCAGCCGCCCGCGATGGCCGCGGAAGCGCATCCAGAGGGCCATCGGGACCGCCATCTCGACACCCATGAGGAGCGTCGCGAGCTCTGGTGCGTCGCGGTGGACGTTGGCGATGCCCACCGCGCCGAGACCGGCCCCCACCGGCAGCTCCAGCAGGGCCATCCCCACGAGCATCGCAGCGACCATCTCGAGGAAGTGGGCGACGAACCGGACGACCGGTCGGTCGAGGACTCGTCGGCGGGCGGCGTGACCGGAAGCGCGGGCGAAATCGGCGGCGAGCATCGGGCGATCTCCGTGACGTGGCCCCCACGGGCCTCTCGCCAGCACCCTCCGACCAGGGAAGCGCCGGGACATCGCAGGACTCCCCGGTCCTGCAGTTCGGGAATTCCCCAAGACCCGCCGGCGCAATGCCCGGCCGGTGACAATCCACCCGATGGGCGACCGTGCGATCCGCTGGCTGGTCGGCGGGCTGGGCCTGCTCGTGGGGATCGCCGCCGAGCTCGTCCAGCGCGGCCATGCCATCCCGGCCGAGCGCCTGCTCGTCGACTTCCTCGTCGGCCAGGCGTACCTCATGGGCGGGCTGTTCGCGTGGTCCCGCGAACCCCGCAACCGGACCTGGAAGCTCATGGCCGGCGTCGGCATCGCCTGGTACCTGGGCAGCTTCGCGGCAGCTCGATCCCGGTCGTCGCGGGACCTGGCCATCGTCCTCGCCGACACGGACGCGATCCTCCTCGTCGCCCTCGTGCTCGCCTACCCGACCGGCCGCCTGGAGCGCCCATCCGAGCGCCTCGCGGTGTTCGGCGGGGCGGTCGGGCTGACCCTTGGCAACGTCATGCTCCTGCTCGTCCACGGACAGCACCGTCGCGCTGGTGATCGGTCTCGCGGTCACGCTCGCGATGGCGATCCTCGTGCCCCGCCGCTGGCTGCTGGCCACGCCTCGCCACCGGCGCCTGCTGGCGCCC
Source organism: uncultured Chloroflexia bacterium (assembly GCA_963778025.1). Lineage (GTDB taxonomy): Bacteria > Chloroflexota > Limnocylindria > Limnocylindrales > CSP1-4 > CAVZTA01. The sequence goes on from CAVZTA010000001.1 coordinate 8,055, forward strand.
ACGCTCGTCGCGACCGCCGTCACGCTCGTCGCGATCGGCGCGGCCATCGTCGTGCGACTGGCGGACCTGCCTCCATCGGTCGCGCGCTTCGTCCTCGCGGGCCGCGACATCGCGCTGCTGGCCATCCCGCTGAGCTTCGTGGTGGGCTTCTTCCAGCAGGCCGCGGAGCGGTATCAAGCGCTGCTCGCCGCGATCCCGGACCCGATCGCGCGGTACGACCCGGACGGACGGTCACTGCCGCTCGAGACCGGGGATCCGGACGCGCCGCGGGAAGCGACCTGCGCGCCGCCTGCTCGAGGGGCTCCCTGCAGACGTCGCGATGCGTCTGCTCGGGGCTGCCCGCGATGCGCTCGCGAGCCGACGGATGCAAACGCTGGACTACGAGACGCTCGACGGTGACGGGCACGACGCGTTTCCTGGAGGCGCGGATCGTCCCCAGCGGCGACGAAGACGTCCTCGTGATCGCCCGTGATTTCACCGCCCAGCGTGCGGCCGAGGACGAGCTCCGGGCATCCCGTGCCCGGATCGTGGCGGCTGGCGACGAGGCGCGACGCCGACTCGAACGAGACCTGCACGACGGTGCGCAGCAGCGACTCGTCGCCCTCGTCGTAGCGCTGCGGGTCCTGCATGCCAAGGCGACCGGTCGGGTGGACGAGGAGCTCCTTGGCGATCTCGACGATGCGACCGATGAGCTGAAGGCCGGCCTCGCCGAGCTCCGCGACCTGGCCCAGGGCATCCACCCAGCCGTGCTGACGGAGGCCGGGCTCGCGGCAGGGCTCGCGACGCTGGCCGAACGATCGCCGATCCCCGCCCGCGTCCTCGCGGTCCCCGATCGACGGCTGCCGCCGGAGGTCGAGGCAACGGCGTACTTCGTCGCGTCCGAAGCGCTCGCGAACGCGGTCAAGCACGCGGCCGCGCAACGCGTGACGGTCGCCGCCGAGCTCCACGGGGAAGACCTGACAGTCACGATCCGCGATGACGGCGTGGGCGGGGCAGCGACGACCGGCGGCACCGGGCTGCGCGGCCTGCGCGACCGGGTCGAGGCGCTGGGCGGCGACCTGACGATCACGAGCCCGCGCGGTGAGGGCACGACGATCCGGGCGCGCATCCCGGTGGTCGAGGCCGCCGCCGACGACCGAGCGATGTCGGGAATCCCCCATGGCGCCGGCTGACGATGGGCCGCACGATCGAGGCCATGCGAACGATCCTCCTCGTCGACGACCACGCCGGGTTCCGGCGCCAGGCCCGGGCGCTGCTCGAGCGCTCCGCGTTCACGGTCGTCGGCGAGGCCGCGCGACGGCCCGCACCGCCCTCGCGCAGGCGGCGGTGCTCCGACCCGACATCGTGCTGCTCGACGTGGGCCTGCCCGGTGACGACGGCTTCCAGGTCGCTCTCCAGCTGCGCGCGCGGGCCGAGGCGCCGGTCGTCGTGCTGACGTCGTCGCGGGCCGCGACCGCGTACGGCGACCGCATCGCCGACAGTGCCGCGGCGGGTTTCGTGCGCAAGGACGAGCTCACCGCCTCGACGCTCGCGGCGCTCGTCGACGGCCGCCCGTGACCGAGCCCGAGATCCCGCTCCGGGTCGTCCTGGGCGATGACTCGCTGCTGTTCCGCGAGGGCGTGGCGCGAGTCCTGCGTGACGCGGGCTGCGAGGTGGTCGGGCAGGCGGGGACCGCGGAGGGCCTCGTGCGTCTCGTGCGCGAGACCCAGCCGGACGTCGCGATCGTCGACATCCGGATGCCGCCCGCCCAGCGCGACGAGGGCCTCCAGGCCGCCCGGCAGATCCGCGAGGAGCACGAGCGGCGGGTCGCGGTCCTCGTGCTCTCCCAGTACGTCGACACGTCGTTCGCGCTCCGGCTCGTGACCGACGCGGAGGGCGGCATCGGCTACCTGCTGAAGGACCGCGTCGGCGACCTGCGGGACTTCGTCGAGGCGGTGCGGCGGGTCGCGCGAGGCGGCACGGTCATCGATCCGGACGTGGTCGCGCGACTGGTCGACCGCCGCCGCGAGCGTGGCCCGCTCGACGAGCTCACCGAGCGCGAGCGGGAGGTGCTGGCGCTCATGGCTGAGGGCCGGACGAACCAGGCGATCGCCGAGCGGCTGTTCGTGACGCTCAAGACGGTCGAGGCCCACTCGGCCAACATCTTCTCGAAGCTCGACCTGCTGCCCGCGCCCGACGACCACCGACGCGTCCTTGCCGTCCTCACCTACCTCCGCGAGACGCCCGGCTGACGATCAACCCGACGACGAAGTCGAGGCGGCCCAGATCAGAAGCACGTGCGACGCCGCTCGGTGTGACCTCGATCGGCGATCTCGTCGGGCATCCCCTCGATATCGCGCGTGGGAAAGGTGTGCCGAGCCGCCACCCGGAGTCGCGTCCAGCTTCGCGGGTCGACCCGCTTCGGCCTGTCGCGCGACGCGCAGCGCCTGCCGGACTCGATTCGCGCGACGCCGCGTGCCTGGCGAGCCGTTGGAGGTCCGCGGATCGGGGTCATCGACCGCGGTCGCCCGTGGCGGATCGCGACGGCGACGCGCTCGCACCCGCAGAACTGCCCGAACGGACGTGGTCGCTGGGCGAGCGCGCGACTAGCATCGGCCGAGACCGTCGGTGCGACAGGAGACAGGCGCACGGGAGCGACGAGCGCGAACCCGATCCACGCTGCCCGCCCGCGAGACACGGTCGCGACCACCCGCGACCGGGTCGCGCCCGGACGGGCCGCGCCCGACATCGAAGACGTCTTCGATCTGCAGCGCCTGGCCGGCAATCGTGCCGTCGTCCAGCTCCTGAAGCGGGACAAGCGCAAGAAGGCGCTCGAGCCCGACGAGCTGCCGACCCTCTCGAAGCCGTCACAGCCCGGCCCCGCCCAGGGCGTGGAGTCGCCATCGGACATCCGGTATGCCTTCTTCTTCACCGGCGGTGACGCGTTCGGGAAGGCGGCCTGGCGGTACGTCGAGCAGTACTACCCGACGCACCTGAAGCGCGAGGCGCGCAGCTTCGAGCAGGTGTTCCAGATCCTCTCGACGGAGGTGGCGCAGCTCGCGACGTCCGGCCGCCGGATCCACATCGACGAGATCATCATCGTGTCCCACGCCAACGCGGCCGGCGGCATGAAGATCGCCCTCACCGATCGCGACAAGAAGCGACGGTTCACCCCGTGGGAGCTCTCGGCGCTCCAGCAGGAGACGCGCAAGGGCCTGCACGAGCGGTTCATGAAGACCCGCGAGACGGCGCTCCGCGGGATCGATGAGAACACCCGCATCGCGATCCGTGGCTGTGAGCTCGGCAAGTCGCAGGATGCGCTCGATGCGCTGCGCATCCTGTTCGGCGGCCAGCCCTACGTCGTCGCGCCCACCGCGTTCCAGGGCTTCTCGATCGAGGAGATCGGCGCGGCCGCGCCCCGCCTCAAGACGCCCGAGATGGCGTTCGACATGCTGGTCGAGAACGGCTATCTCGGGCAGGACCTCAAGGACCTCCCGGTCGACGAGAAACGCGCCTACATCAAGGAGCATTTCGGCACCGACGTGCCGACGGAGTTCTTCCTGGTGGGCGAGGAGAACTACCAGGGACTCAAGCATCTCAAGGGTCCGGAGAAGCTGAGCCAGGCCGCGGAGCAGTTCAAGGAACGGCCCGCCGAGCCGACGATCATAAATCTCGGCAAGGTCATCGACCACGGCGACCGCTACGCGGGATCGGTCAACGCCCGCCAGCGGGGCCAGGAGTTCGACGCCCTGCCGAAGGCCGAGCTCGTATCCCGCGCCGAGGCGATCGTCGCGGATTGGCAGCCCTCGCAGGCCGGGCTCTACCTGCGGCTGTACGAAGCCTGGACGCTGTCGACCGAAGACATGGCCGACCTGGCGGCCGCGCCACTCCAGCGGACCCCGGCCGTCTTCGCCGACGACCTGCTGGAACGCGCACGGATGGCCGTCTTCCACGACCCGGCGCTCGGACCGGACGCCTTCAAGAGCACGACGCTCGCGTACCAGAAGCCGACGGGTGGTGCGAACGCGAACGCCGCAGACTTCGCGCGTTCGGAGGAGCAGGCGGGGCTCCTCGACCCGACGCGGGCCACCGTGGCGGCCGGCGTCGACCTCGTGAGCGCCGACCACGTCAGGATCTGGGGCTATCCCACGGCGGCGACGGAGCTCAGCGCGGACGGGATCGCGGCGATCCGAGCCTTCGCCGCGGACCTGGGATCGGACGACACCGTGACGGTCACGGGGCACACGGACACCGTCGGCTCGCCCACGCGGAACATCGCCGTGTCACGTGATCGGCGCCCGCGCCGTCGCCGACCTGCTGGCGGAGCTGGGCGTGTCGCGCGATCGCGTCACGCCGAGCGGCGCCGGACCGACGCCCCTGCTGGAGCGCGAGGCGAAAGGGCCGGCCGGCGACCTCGCGCGGGCGCACAACCGCCGCGTCGAGGTCGTCCGCGCGCGGACATCACCCCCGACGACCGGCCAGCCCACGGTCCAGCCGACCCTGCCGACGGTGCAGCGAGATCGCTGGGGCGTCGGTCCGAAGCGCACCCGGGGTCACGTCGATCTCATGGGCAAGGTGCCCCTGGAGGGGATGCGCCTCTCGAAGTTCGGGGTCGGCGTCAGCGACCCGGATGCGAACCAGCTGCGGGGCATCAAGACCATCGCCACCGACTTCCTCAACGCCCTCAAGAAGTCACCGGATCAACGCCTGGTCATCGGCGGGCACTCGGCGAAGGGCGAAGACGCCTCGCTGGCCGCGGCGCGTGCGGAGGCCGTCGCGGCGCTCCTCCGAAGCCTCAAGGTGCCGGCCGCGGACATCATCGACGTCGCGGGCTACGGGAACCGCATCCCGATGGACAAGAAGCCGGGCGGGCCACTGGACCGTCGGGTCGAGATCCGCGTGATGCGCACGACCGACTTCCTGAACCCGGGCACGGACGTGACGGGCGGCGGCGCGCTCGGCAAGGACGTCACCGGGAACGCTCCGACCGGGACGCCGGGCGTCCCCAGCCCCGACGACATCTCGAAGGCCGACATCGTGCAGGGGCTCACCATCGAGGTGCTGGGCGCGCTCGGGCTCGAGGCGGTCACCGGTCCGCTCGGTGTCCTTGTCGCCCCGCTCGTCGCCTACCTCGGCGCGCTCGCGAACATCGAGGCGGCAGCCGTCGCGAAGATCACGAACGCCTACCGAGACGGCCTGACCCGCGGCTCCGGCAACTGCTGGAACGAGCTCCTGCGCGGCAAGACGACCTTCCCCTACGACGTCATCTGGCCGCTCGTCGAGAAGATGGCCCACTGGAGCGACTACATCCCCGCCGACCAGTACAAGGCGGAGCAGGGGATGAGCAGGGGCGTGAACACCGCGACGCAGCTGTGGGACAAGATGGTCGAGGAGGTCGACCACCGGACGAAGCTCGCGGTCTACGACAAGCTCAACAAGTCGGGCCGATCGGCGGTCAAGGAGGGCGACAAGGTCGTCGCCAGTGTCATCGTCGACGTCCGACGCGCGGTCGCGCGCCAGATGGACGACGCGATCCGGGCGGCGGCGAAGAAGATCAAGGCGCCGTGATCGAGCGGGCGTGAACCGCCCGCGAGCGCCGGCGCCTAGGCCCCTCGCTCCCAGTGCAGCGCCCCGTACAGCGGCGGCCCGGTGAGCTCGCAGCGCTGGACGAAGCGGATCGACACCGACTGGAGCTGGCCCGTCCCGTCGTACGAGATCGCGTCGACCGCGAACGTGGCCAGCAGCTCGTTGCAGCCGCGGCCCATGCCGGAGAAGTCCAGGCCGCCCTTGGTCGGGTTGTGGAACGGGTAGCGCCGGACGTTGTCGTACAGCCCCGTCGTCAGCCGCGGCTGCTGGTCCTGACCCTTGAAGTCCGCTGACCAGCCACCCGGGCTGTTCACGAACAGCTGGACCAGCGAGCCACCCCAGTCGGGCGTGAACGTCGCCGTGGGCTCGGTGTACAGCTGCGTCTGGCCCTGCCCGATGTAGTCGCCCGGGGTCGACTCGAAGTACAGGTAGTTGCCCGTCGCCGGGCACCGCACCGACGGGCGGGTGCCACGTGAACGCGGCCGGGTCGCCGGGCGGCGGCGGGACGGTCGGATCGGCGGCGTCGTAGCGGAAGTAGCCCAGCAGCTCGGGCCCGGTGCCCTCGCAGCGCTGGCCGAACCGCGCGGTCAGCGTGGACAGCACGCCGCCGGCGCCGTAGCTCACCTGGTCGACGATGAACCGGCCGTTGAGCGTGTTGCACCCGCGGCCATCGCCGGAGTACGAGAGCCCCGGGTTGAAGAACGGGTACCGATGGACGTCGGGCCAGTAGCCGGTGACCATCGGCCCGTCGCCGCCCTCGGCGAGGTTCAGCGTCCAGCGCGCCTCGGCCGTGAGGTTGACGGTCACGCTGCGGCCCTGGGTCGTCACGCCGATGACGGCGTCGGCCTTGGTGAACCGGTAGGTCTGCCCGCGGCCGATGTAGTCGCCGGTCGGGCTCTGGATGTACAGGACGGTGCCGCTGGCCGGGATCGAGCCTGCGGGCGGCGTCCAGCCGAACGGGTCGGGCGGGGGTGGCGGCACGTCGCCGTTGCGGAGGGTCACGAGTCCGGCACTGTCGCCCAGGGCGGCGTTCGTGACGCTGCTGATGTTCAGGGCGAGGGTCTCGTCGGGCTCGACGGTGGTGTCACCGTTCACGACGACCCGGATGACCGCGCCCAGCGCGCCCTTGGTGATCTTCCCACTGCCGGTCTGGGCCGGCGCATCGGACGGGACGTTGCCCGTCCCGGAGACGAGCGTCCAGGTGAACGGCACGTCCTTCTTCGCGGCCTCGGTCGAGGGTCGCCGAGATGGCCACGGTCTGGGTGCCGGCATCGGGCTCGAGGACGGTGACGTCGCCCACGCTGAGGCCGACGCTGGGCGGGCGGATGGTCACGCTCCCCGTCGCATCGGCGAGGGTCGCGCCGGTCGCACGGGTGAGCTCGACGGTGAACGCCTCGACCCCCTCGGTGACCTTGTCGGCCTTGATGGCGAGGACGATCGTGCCGCCCTGGGCGCCGGCCGGGATCGTGATGGTGTTCGCGGCGTTGACGAAGTCGGCGACCGAGGCGGTCCCGGCGACCGTCCGCCAATCGACGGTGACGGCCGTCGCGCTCGCGGGCGTGACGGTGACGGGCAGTTCCAATGCGACCTCGCCCGTCCGAGCGGTCGGCTCGTAGATCGCGGCATCGCCGACGCTCACGGTGCTGGGCGTGGCGGCGACGACGGACGCGCCGAAGGCCGACGGCAGGAGCGCGGCCAACAGCCACCCGACGGCCCCGCCGGTGATGAGACGACGACGACGAACGGTCATGGTTCCCCCATCCCCTCGGCGCCCGACACCTCGGGCGCCTCGACGCGCAGTGTAGACGGACGGGGCGGGAAGTCACTCCGTGCCAGCGCGTCCCAAGGAGACCATCGGTGTCGCCTTCGCGCACCACGTCGGCAGCCTTCCGCTGCAGCGCCGTCCGTACGGCGGGGACATCCAGCCCGGCGATGAAGCGCTCGCGAACGCTCGCGGTGGCGGCGTGTCGCGAGCGCGGCACTCGAAGTCGGGGTCCAGAGGACCGACGACCTGGTGGCGGACGGCCAGTTCGCGACCGCGCGGGAGCGACTCGCCGATCGGGCGCTCGATCGGACAGACCGACGCCGCCCGATCGGTGGAACGACTCGGAGACCACGACGCCCGGTGTCCCCCCTGTAGGCCGGCGCGGGAAGTCGATGAGAACCACCGCCCAGCGCAGCGGCGTCGGCGTCACCGGGGTGACGTCTCAGCGTCCTGGAAGTCCGTCGCGACGCCTCCACCTCCGCGGAAGGCGAGGTCCGTCGGAGCTTCGGCCCACCGAGCCACCTGTCCGCGGTCTGGTACGTCGCGGTACAGCCGGTCGATCGCGACCTCGACGACGGCGTCCTGGGTCCCCGCGACCGCGTCCGCTCGGACAGCTCACGCACACGCCTGATGGTCGCGCGTCGAGGTTGTAGGTCCGCTTGGATCTCGTGCTCTCGACACGCAGTTTCGACGTCCCGTTTCAGCGTGTCATCCCGGACACGCGGTCGGAGGTCAGTGCAGGCGGACAGGATCGCTCATCGTTCATACTTCGGAGCTGATACATATCTTGGGCAGGGGCACGTATGGCGACGGTGGGCGAGCAATACCAGATGGTCTCGAGCGTGCGGCACGCGAACAGCTGGGCGTCCAGCCGGGCGATCGGGCCGTCGAGGTCGTCGATGGCGATCGGCGATCGTCACGTTCCTTCCGGGGCCGCATCGCCGATCGCTCGCGGACGGCGTCGGAAAGGCCGGATCGCCGACTTCGCAGCGACGCGCGATGGCGGCTCGATGGACGATGCCCTCGCACGAGAGCACCAGAAGCGGCGGTGATCTCGCTCGATACGAGCGCGCTCGTGCGTTTCCTCACCGACGACGAGCCGGCGGTCGCCGAGCGGGTCGCCGCGGCGCATCGACGGCGACGAACCGGTCCACGTGTCCGCCCTCGTGCTGCTCGAGTTCGTCCATGTCCTGCGCGGCAAGCCGTACGCGCGAACGAACCCTGACCTCGCGGACGTGCTCGTCGACCTGCTGACCCACGAGAACATCGTCCTCACCGGCGTCGATCGGGACATCGCGACCGTCGCGATCCGCGCCGCGCGTGAGCGGTCGCCCCGCCACCTTGCCGACGCTTTGATCGCCGGCCGCAGCCCACGAAGCCGGGACGCGGGAGCTCTGGACGACCGACACCGCGTTCGCGACCGACCTCCTGCCGGTCACGCAGCTGCGCTGACCGTCGCGGCCCAGGACCCGTGCTCAGGTCGGGATCGGTTCGCCTCGGAACACGGCGCCGATCTCGCGATCCTTGCCCGCGACGTCGAACTCGTCCGCGAGGAACACCGGGTCGTCGGGCGTCGCCACGGACAGCCACCAGTCGAGCGTCGACTCGTGCTCGGGATGGGTGACGTCACGCAGGGCGTCGAGGAACTCCTGGTAGCCGGGCGGCCCGCCGATGTCCTCCGGCGGGCACCGATTGGCGCCATCCAGGATGCGGGGGAGCGGCGCATCGCCCGCCGGCTGGACCACTTCGACCGTGACGTCGTGCTCCCAGGAGTCGCCCATGTCGTAGATGAACGCGAACGTGTCGCCGTCGCCGGAGACCGTCCGCAGCCGGATCTTGCGGTCGTCGACGACCTCCGGTGCATCTTCGAAGCCGTCGCCGTAGTTCGTGTCGCCGATCCGGAACAGATACAGGTGGACGCCGTCCCAGCCCATCGCGAGCATCAGCAGGCTCGCCAGGTTCGGCAAGAGCATCTCGCCGGAAACCTCGAGCCGCCGCCAGACCGTGGGCTCGACGTCCGCGGAGCCACGTGGAGTCGATACCGAGAGCGCAGCGCGATCGGCTCGATTCGGGCGGCATACCGACCTCGCTGGCCGCCGGCGAAGTCGTGCTCCGCATCCATGTCGTCGTCGCGCTGGTCAGCCATCGGTGGGCGCTCTCGTCTCGATGCTCCAAGCTCGGCGGCCCATCGTACGTGGGTTGAGTGGGCGATAAGTGCGTGGTCGTAGCGTCCTGCGATGCCCGAGATCTCGCGCTTCTTCGGCATCGTCATCTACATGTACTTCGAGGACCACCTTCCTCCGCACTTCCACGCCCGGTATGGCGATGACGACGCTTCGATCGAGATCGGGACACTGCGGGTCTTGGCTGGACGACTGCCTCGACGAGCTGCCGCGCTCATCGCCGAATGGGCGGCAATACACGAACAAGCCCTCCGCGACGATTGGGCATGCGCCGAAGCGCGCCAGCCGCTGGCACCGATCGCGCCGCTCGACTAGCATGCCGTCGCCATGCTCGAAGTCCGTGACGTCCGGCCGCTCGAAGGGCGCAGTGTCCTGCTGACGCTCAATGATGGATCCATCATCGTGCGTGACCTTCGGCCCGCCCTTCGGGGTCCCGTATTCGAACGGATCGCAGAAGACGACGGGTTCTTTCGGTCGGTCTTCGTCGAGGGCGGGACGATCGCGTGGCCCAACGGCGCCGACATCGCACCGGAGACCCTGCTCTGGCCGTCGTGGCCGCCGGCCGAAGGAGCTCGCCCACCGGATTCGATGATCCTCGGTCGCTAGGAAGCCAGCGCGCCCTCCTACGCTTGTGGTCGGCGCGAACGCGCCGGCCGATGGCTCGCTGGCGCATCGGTCCGACCGCGGGCCGCCAGCGCGTCGACCAGCACATCGATCCCGTAGCGGTAGGCCTCGTCGACGTCGCCACCGAGGCGGAAGGCGCCGGCGAGCTCCATCGAGACGAAGCCTCGGGCGAACGCGGTCACGAGTCGCGCGGCCTCCAGGGCGTGCGCGGGGCCGGCGACGCGACCGGCGAGCTCGATGAGCGGCTCGGAGAGGAGCAGGTTGCCCGCGGCGGTCGCGCGGGCCTCGGCGGGCAGGTCGGCGAACAGGAGGTCCGTCGCTTGCGGGTGGGCATGCGCGAAGGCGCGGAACCCGTGGGCGACCGCGCGGAGGGCGGCGGCGGGATCGGGATCGTCCGCGAGCGGTTCCAGGGTTCGGCCCAGATCCTGCGCGGTGGCGCTCGCGATCGCGGCGATCAAGGCGTCACGGCTGGCAACGCGCTTGTACAGGCTGGGGGCCTTGACACCCACACGCTCCGCGACCGCGAGCATCGTGACGGCATCGGGGCCGCCCACCTCGAGGAGGTCGCGCCCTGCGGCAACGACCTCGTCGAGGCTGGTCCGAGCTCGAGCCGGGCTCACGCCTTCGCCCGACCGATGCGCCCGAGATGGGTGTCCTGGAAGGACGTCGGGAGCTTGAGCCCGTAGCCCACGGCGCGGTCCATCCCGACGTGCGCGATGAGGATCGCGGCGACGATCTGGAGCGCCGGCGCGGCTGAGCGCGACGCTGAGCCCGAGCACGATCAGGCCGGGCGCCCAGGTGTGGAGCAGGTTGTAGGTGAACGTCCCGACGGACCGGCCGAGGAGGTAGCCCGCCGCCGACAGGTCGGGGACGAGCAGCAGCGGCACGAGCAGCAGCCAGTTGCCGCCGCTCATCGCGTACAGGCCGAGGCCTGCCCCGAAGGCCACCAGGCCCTCGATCCGCAGCCACGCGCGCACGGCGCCTTCGGTCATGCCCCGCAGGGGATCGGTCTGGGTCGTCGTCGTCGTCGCGGTCATCGCCGTCATGGCATCGCTCCTGGGTGTCCTGTCCGGCCCGGTGTCCCAGGTCGTGATAGCTACACCGTATAGCCTTGATGGCTAATGTCAATAGCTTTACCCTGGACGTCTGGCAGCTTCGTGACGCGTCCTCGCGAAGATGGAACGGTTCGGCGTCGGTGCTCCGACTTGGTGGGTGACGCGGCCGAGACGAAGACGGCGGCGTCCTGATGCAGGTCTCCGGCCAGGGACATGGGAGGTGCGCTTCACCGGCCGCTTCTATGTCCCGGACGACCCGGCGGTCGCCGAGGCGTTGTCCTGACGAGCTAGCAAGCTCGCCGTACCCGGGCGCGACCCGGCCCCTCCGCCCACGGCCACGAGGGGTCGGGTGCCCGTCCGACCGCCGCAGCGCGCTGCCTGGATCACGATCGACGATGCGGGGATCCGTCGAAACCGCGGTCGAACGGTCGCGTCGCGACCTAGCCGAGCGGCTTGCGGAACGTCGTTTGGCGGCTGACCGGTCGGAAGCCGCAGCCCTCGTAGAGCCGCAGCGCCCCTGACACGTTCTCGGTGTCCACGCCGAGCGCCGCCTCCTGCATCCCGCGGGCGCGCAGCGCCGGGAATGAGGCCGCGATCAGCGCTCGCGCGAGCCCTCGGCGGCGCCACCGCTTCCCTACGAGGATGTGCTCGGTGTAGCCCCGCAGCCGGCCGAACCGCGCGTTCTCCTCGTCATCGATGTACGCGCGGACTTGCCCCGCGACCTCGTCGCCGTCCCAGGCGATCTGCCACAGCGCGGTGTCGGACTGGTTTCGATCGGTCAGCCAGCGCTCGTAGTCGGCCGCGGTGCTCTCGGTCGCGCCCCAGGCGTCTCGATACGCCTCCTCGCCGGCGTCCCAGATCCGGCGTCGATGCTCGGGCAGGACCGGGCGGATCTCGAGTCCATCCGGCAACGGCGCGTCGGGCAGGTCGTCAAGGTGTGGCCGGACCATCGCGTAGCTGTGCCGGGCCGGCACGAACCCGGCGGCGAGGACGTGGCCCTCCAGGATCGGCGCGGCGTCGCCGCCGAAGGTCTCCAGCACCTTCTCCGGTGCGGGGTCCGCTGCGGCGAGCGCGCGCGCGTGCGCCTCGAGGATCGAGAGCAGCAGCGGATAGAGCGGCTCGGGATCGAGCGCGGGATCGAGGAACGGGATGACCTCGTACACATGGAGGCCGGCGACCTCCTCGTTGAGGCCCGTCCGGCCGTAGCCCACGATCCGGCCGTCGGTCTCGACGACGATGACGTCGCGCTTCGACACGAACCGTCCGGGCGAGTCGTAATAGGCCGCCATCTGGGCGACGGACGTCGTGAAGCTGTCGCCGATCGCGGCGCGCAGCGCGTTGGCGATCCGGTTCATCTCGGCGTAGTCGTCCGGCTGACGCAACGGTCGCAGGACGGCGCCGGCCGGCAGCGCCACGCCAGCCGCCGCTGCCACGGCGGTGACCGGGCCGGTCGCGGATGCCGCGACGTCAGGAGCGATGTCCGTGTCCACGTCATCCGTCTTGCAAGCGAGCGGTGTGCCGCACCCATGGTCGAGCTTCGGCGTCGCCAGCCGTCTCGCGTCGATCCGGCCGAGTCCGCATGACGGCGTCGGAAGCGACGCCCGCCCGGGAAGCCTGGAACCTCGAGGCTTCGGGGGTTGGCCTAGTTGGCGCGGCGGACGTACACCTCGGATTCGGCGTCGTTGTGCCGGGCGTAGGCGACCAGAACCTTGCCTGACGACCAGTCCGATCCCAGCCGGGTCATTCTCGCCGCTGTACGTCGGGCTGACGCGGCTCTCGGACGACCACGTCGAGCCGGCATTCGTGCTCGTTCGGACGTACAACGCGGTCGACCCGCACGAGCCTGTGAGACACCGCTCGTAGGCCAGCATCCATGACGTCCCGTTCCGGCCGAGCACGAGCGAATCGGTGTCCAGCGTCGTCGACGACAGCGTCTGCGCCGAGCGCCATGTCGATCCGTAGTCGGTCGAGCGCCGGCTCACCACCGCGCCGGTATCGGTCACGTAGGCCACGACGATCGACGCGCCGCTCGCCGCGACGGTCGGTCCGGCGGTCGACGGCGTCCACGCGAGGTTCACCGTCGGCTTCCAGGTCCGGCCACCATCGGTCGACCGCCGCACGACGATCCGGTTGCCGACGTTCCAGGTCACGTACAGCCCGGACGACCCGAAAGCCAGCGCCGGCTCGCCGTCGAAGGTGTACGTGCCGATGCCGGTGGGGTCCCAGCGATCCGACCACGGGGTCGACGTCGTGCCGCCGACGGTCACCGGGTCGCGGAAGATGTCGCCGCCGTCGGAGCTGACCGCGACACGGACCGAGCCGGTGTCACCGTCGGTCCACGCAACGGCCACCTGGGTCGAGGTCCGCGCGACGGCAGGCGTCACGGGGCGAGCGTCGTCGATCATCAGCTCGCCCGCTTCGAACCAGTCCTTCCCGCCATCGTTCGAGCCGAGATAGCGCACGCCGTAATACGGCGTCAGGTCGTATTGCTCCGCGAAGACGAGCGACACCTTCGCGCCATACGCGGCGAGCGCCGGCCGCCCGGCGGTGTACCACGGCGAGGCGTAGCCCGTACCCCACTCCGCGATGTCGTCGCCGTAGGTGCTCAGCCGGACGCGATTCGTCCAGGTCGTCCCGCCGTCGCCGGTCCGCCGGATATAGACGGCCTGCGCGCTGTAGTCGTCGCCCGGGGCCATCGATTCGAAGGCCATCACCGCGCTTGACGTGCCCGTGATCGCGAGCGCGCCCGGAGCGCTCACCGTGCCGTCGGTCGAGATGGTGCGGGCGGACCCGAACGACAGGGCGGCGGCGGGCTGGGCGAGGACGATCGCGAGAAGGAATCCAGCGGTCGCCGACCAGGCGACCCGGCCTCGGACACGAGATGACAAGGCGGCGCTCCGTGGCTTCGGGGATGTCGACCTCTGACGCTATCGATGCCCGTGCCCTCGGCAACGCTCCGGAGGTCCTAGGGGGTCCTCTTCGTCGCCGATCGCCGGTGAGTTCTGCCCGACCGGACCTTCCTCGGCCTCGCGATCGGCGTTAGGGCCGACCTGGACGACAGGCAGGACAGGAGAGGACGCAAGCTGAAGTGGGTTGCCTATCGCCCCGTCGCTTCCTCGCGGTCATCGGTCCGAACGACGTGAGCGCAGCGCGACGCGAAGGGTTCGTGGCGCCGCCTAGCCCGAGCGGCTTGCGGAAGATCGTGTGGCGGCTCACCGGGCGGAAGCCACAGCGCTCATAGATCCGCAGGGCGCCGGTGACGTTCTCCGTATCCACGCCGAGGGCCGCCTCCTGCATCCCGCGGGCGCGAAGCGCCGGGAACGAGGCCGCGATCGAGCGCCCGAGCAAGCCCGCGGCGACGCCACGGCCGTCGCACGGAGATGTTCTCGCTGTAGCCGCGGAGGCGGCCGAACCGCGCGTTCTCCTCGTCATCGATGAACGCACGAACCTGGCCTGCGACCTCGTCGCCGTCCCATGCGATCTGCCACAGGGAGGTGTCGGACCTGACGGGATCGCTCAGGAGGCGCTCGTAGTCGGCCTCCGTGGTCTCGGTCGCGCCCCACATGTCCTGGATCGCCTCGTTCTCCGCGTCCCAGATCCGGCGTCGATGCTCGGGCAGGACCGGCCGGATCTCGAGTCCGTCCGGCAACGGCGCGTCCGGGAGATCGTCCAGGTGCGGCCGGACCATCTCGTAGCTGTGCCGAGCCGGACTGAAGCCGGCCGCGACGACGTGGCGCTCGAGCTGCGGCGCGGCATCGCCGCCGAACGTCTCGAGGATCTTCTCCGCCGCAGGGTCCTTCGCGGCGAGGGCGCGGGCGTGCCGCTCCAGGATCGTCAGCATCAGCGGATAGAGCGGCTCGGGGTCGAGCGCCGGATCGAGGAACGGCACGACCTCATACACGTGGAGGCCTGCGACCTCCTCGTTGAGGCCGGTCCGGCCGTAGCCGACCATCCGGCCGTCGAGCTCGACGACGAAGACATCGCGCTCCGGCAGGAACCGCTCCGGCGAGTCGTAGTAGGCCGCCATCTGGCGCGACCGACGTCGTGTAGCTGTCGCCCATCGCGGCCCGCAGCGCGTTGGCGATCCGGTTCATCTCGGCGTAGTCATCCGGCGCACGCAAGGGCCGGATGACGACCCGCGGCGGCAGCGCGACCACACCCCCCGCAAGCGCAGCGACCGGGGATCCGTCGGCAGGCGCGATGTCAGTGTCCACGTCGACTCCGGTCTCGAATACAGGCGCCTCTGCGCCTGTCGATGGTGGACCTTCGGCGTCAGCGGCTGTCTCGCCCTGGTCCCTCGACCATGCCCGGTGCAGCCGCGACGGGCATGCGCCAGACTGGCTGTTGCCAGATCCACAGCGCAGGTCGACCATGGCGGATCACGTGCGCAGCGGCCGCGCCGTCGTCATCGGCGGCAGCCTGGCCGGACTGCTCGCCGCTCGCGTGCTCGCCGATCGCTTCGACGAGGTGGTGCTGGTCGAGCGCGACACCTACCCTGACGAACCCGAGCCCCGGAAGGGCGTGCCGCAGTCCCGCCACCTGCACATCCTGCTCGTCCGCGGCCAGCGGCTGCTCGAGGCGCTGTTCCCGGGTCTCATGGCCGAGCTGCGCGAGGCCGGCGCCGCGTCGCTCAACTGGCCGCGCGACATCCTGTGGCTGGGTGCGGCCGGGTGGGGCTCGCGCACGGCGCGCGGCATGACGCTCGTGTCGAGCCGGCGGGAGCTGCTCGAGGATCGCGTCCGGCGTCGCGTGGTCGCGCGGCCGAACGTGCTCGTGCTCGAGGCGACCGAGGTCGACGGCCTCCTCGGCGTCGACGCGGGCCGGCGGGTTCGCGGCGTCAGCATCCGGGCCCGCGACGGCAGCGATGGCGCGAACCGTGAGCTCGAGGCGGACCTCGTGGTCGATGCCTCCGGCTCGCTGTCATCCGTCGGGTCATGGCTCACGCAGCTCGGCCATGGCGCCCCCGAGGAGACCGTCATCAACTCGTTCCTGGGCTACGCCAGCCGGTTCTACGAGCGGCCGCCCGACGATGGGTCGCGAGACTGGAGGGGCCTGCTGTTCCAGCCCAACGTCCCGGGCGAGTCGCGGGGCGGCGGCGTGTTCCCGGTCGACGGTGGCCTGTGGCACGTCACCCTCGGCGGGGCGGCGCGCGACTATCCGCCCGTCGACGAGCCCGGCTTCCTGGCCTTCGCCGCGAGCCTCCGCTCGCCCGCGCTCCACGACGCATTGGCTGGCCGCTCGACCGGTCTCGCCGATCTGGTTGTATCGCCGGACGCAGAACCGCGTGCGCCACTTCGAGCGACTCGCGTCGTGGCCCGAGGGGTTCGTCGTCCTGGGCGACGCGGCCTGCCGCTTCAACCCGGTCTATGGACAGGGGATGACCGTCGCGGCGGAAGGCGCCCTGGTGCTGCGTCGATGGCTCGGCCTCGGGCGAGTCGGCCCACGGGTTCCAGCGGCGTCTGGCGACGATGCTCGAGGCGCCCTGGCTGCTCGCGACCAACGAGGACCTGCGCTACCCGACGACCGAGGGTGGGCGGCCGAACGGCGCCGCGCGACTGATCCAGCGGTACCTCGATCGGCTCATCCAGCGCGGCCGCACGGACGACGTCGTCGCCGACACCTTCGTCCAGGTCGTGCACCTGCTCCAGCCCGCGAGGACGCTGTTCCAGCCGGAGATCGTCACGCGCGTGCTGGCCGGACCGCGTCGAGTGCCCACCGATGGGCTTGGCCCGCCACCGGCCCGACCACGCGATGTCGTGTCCCCGGTCGAGGCCATGCCGATCCCGGTGACGGAGCGCTTTGTCGAGGGCGATGGCGGCGTCCGACTGCACGCGGTCGAGGCCGGCGACGGGCCGTTGGTCGTCCTCGTCCACGGCTTCCCGGACTTCTGGTACTCGTGGCGCCGGCAGCTGCCCGCGCTGGCCGAGGCCGGGTTTCGCGCCGTGGCGCTCGATCTCCGCGGCTACAACCTCTCCGACAAGCCGCGCGGGATCGACGCGTACGGCGCTCGGACGATCGCCCGGGATCTCGCGGCGGTGATCGGGAACCTCGGCGCCGTCCGCGCGACCGTCGTGGCGCACGACTGGGGCGGCGCGGCGGCGTGGGCGCTCGGGATGGACCGTCCGGACCTCCTCGAGCGCCTGGTGATCATCAACTCGCCGCACCCGGCTGGGATCCGCGAGGCCCTGCGAGACCCCGACCAGATGCGGCGGAGCATGTACGTCGCGGCGTTCCAGGTCCCACGCATCCCGGAGCTGCTGCTGGGCTGGGGTGAACAGCGCTTCGTGCGCTCGACCTTCCGCGCCAATGCCCGGCCCGAGGCCTTCACCGACGACGACATCGAGCGCTACCGTGTCGCGCTCGCCCGCCCGGGCGCGTTGACGGCAGCGCTGAACTACTACCGCGCGATGCGCAGGCCGACGAACTGGAGCCGTGCCGCCTGGCCGCGCATCGACGTCGCCGACGCTCGTGATCTGGGGTGACCGGGACCCGTATCTCGGCTCCCGGTTGGCGGAACCGCCGCCGTCACTGGTCCCGGACGCGCGCGTCGAGCATCTCCCGGACGCGGGCCACTGGGTCCACCTCGACGAGCCAGACCGGGTCAACGCGCTTCTCCTCGGGTTCCTCCGGGATCGGGTCGCGGCGACCGCGAAGGAGCGCGTCGCCGTCGGCCGCTAGAGCCAGTCCGACGCTCGCCCTGCCGTAGGCTGCGTCGATGACCGCACCCGTCCGCCGCCGCACACCGGGGGAGCGCGTGCGGGGCGCGCTTACGCGCGCCGTCGCGATCGCCGACGAGCCCGGTGATGACGACGATGTGCGGCTGCGCAAGCGGGTGGGTGTCACGGCGGGCTACCTGTCGATCGTCGCGCCGCTCACGCTGCCGTTCTTCGCGGACTTCTCGCCGCTGAGCGTGCTGCTCGCGGTCGCACTGCCCGTGTGGGGTCATCGCTGGGAATGTCGTCCTGCTGGCGCGCCGCCGCGACTTCGATCGATACGTCATCGCCCTGATCGCAGGCGGGCTGGTGTTCGTGCCCGTCGCGACGTTCGTCGGTGGCGGGATCACGGGTCCGACCGCGGCCTCCCCTGGGGCTTCCTCGTCCCGGCATACGCGATCATGGCGCTCGGTCCCTCCCGGGCCGCCCCGTGGTTCGTCGGCTATGTACTCAGCGTCGTCGCCATGGTCGTGCTCGACCCGTTGGCACGCGCGTCGGTGGACCCGGCGCCGTACGGCATCGTCGTCCTGTCCCATGCCATAAACACCGTCGTGCCGCTGGCGATCGCCTTCCTGCTGCTGCGTTACACCGACTTGCGCCGTCGGGCGGCCGAGGCGCGCGCCGACGAGCTGCTCACGAACGCGATCCCGAGGCCGATCGCGAACCGGCTCAAGCATGGCGAGGAGCGCATCGCTGACAGCCATCCCGCGACCAGCGTGTTGTTCGCCGACATCGTGGGCTTCACGCCGTGGGCCCAACGGACCCCGCCGCACGAGGTCGTCGCGCTGCTCGATGGCCTGTTAGCGGTTCGACGAGCGTCGACGGCGGCCCACGGGCTCGAGAAGATCAAGACCGTGGGCGACGCGTACATGGCGGTCGCCGGCGCGCCCGAGGCACGCGATGACCACGCTGTCGCAGCCGTCGAGCTGGCGAGGGCGATGATCGACGCCGTCCGCGAGGTGCGTGAGGCCACCGGCGTCGATCTCCACATGCGCGTCGGCATCGCCAGCGGACCCGTCGTGGCCGGGGTCATCGGCCGCCAGCGGTTCCAGTTCGACCTATGGGGCGACACGGTCAACCTCGCGGCACGGATGGAGTCGTCAGGCGTGCCGGATCGGATCCAGGTCGCCGCCTCGACCTACAGCCTCCTTGCTGACCACTGCGCCTTCGAGCCTCGTGAGGTGGACGTGAAGGGCCTGGGCCCGATGACCGCCTACCTCGTCGCCTGATTCGCCGCCGAAGATGAACCGTTCGAGCTCGGCGGCCGCGGCCTCCGACAGCTCGTGACCGCCGGGCGGGATCCACACCGCCACCGCCGCGTCATCGAGCATCCAGACGCCGCCCTGCTCGAACGCCCCGTCGACGAACCATCCGCCAGTACGCGGCGTGGTGGTCGACCCGTCCATCGGCTCGCGCCAGCGCCACCGACCAGACTGGATCGTCCGCGAACGCCAGCGTGATCGTCTCGGTCGCGCGGTCGAGATCCTGGCTCGTCGCCCGTCGCGCGGGCTGGTCCATCCGCCGCTCCCCGTCCAACGGCGTCACGGGACGTAGCGGAACGACATGTCGGCGACCGATGGGCAGCTGGGCGTAGTCGTCGGGCTGCCGGCCCAGCCACCGCCGGCGTAGAGCACCGAGCCGTCGGCCAGGGCGACGAGCTCGCCGTCCTGGCGGCCCTCGGGCAGGGCGGCCGCCTTCGACCAGGTGCCGCGGACGCGGGTCCAGGAGGTCGACCTCGTCGAGCGCGGGCCACACGTCGTCGGCGGGTCCGCTGCGTGCCTGACCGCCCGCGACCATCACCTGACCCGTCGCCGGCAGGACGACCGCCTGGGCGTGGTCGAACACCCGAGGCGCGTCGATGTCGTGCCAAGAGCCGGAGCATGGCATCGAACCGTCGACGTCGAGCCGCCGATGAGCAGCGCGCCGTCGTCGAGCGGCAGCAGCTCGGCGGCCCACGCCGGGCCGGGCGGGTCGACCGCCGACCAGCGGTTCGCGACGGGGATCGAACACGAATGCCAGCGGCTCGGGGCCCGGATCCCACACCGCAGGCTCCCGCGAGCCGACGACGAGGACCCGCCCGTCGCTGAGGCGCACGGCGGTGGCGTAGCCGAGGGCCGTCGGCAGGTTCGGCGTGGCCGCCCAGGCCCCGTCGGCGGGATCCCACGACTCGACCGACGCCAGCGCTCGCGGCGCCGTCCCGTCCCGCAACGACGTCCCGCCGCCCACCATCACGCGGCCGTTCGAGAGGACCACGCCGAAGGCCTCGGTGCGGGCCTGGCGCATGCGCGGCCCGTCGGTCCAGGCCTCTGACGCCGGATCCCAGATCCGGCTGGTCGAGAGCGAACGACCCTCGGCGGCGTTCGCGCCACCCGCGACGAGGACCCGCCCGTCGTCGAGCGTCAGCAGCACGAACCCGTCGCGATCCTCGTCCAGGGGTGCGCCCACGGACCAGCCGTCGGGCGCGGTGAACAGCATCGGGGTCGGCGGATCGCCGATGCTGGCGCCGCCGCCGGCGCACCGATCGTCGGACCCGAGCGCGAACGCTCGACCGTCATGGAGCGCCGTGACGTGCGGCCAGACGATGCCTTCCTGGCGCCCGTCGATCAACGGACCGACCTCCTGCCAGCGGGCCGGTGCCGGCGGCGTCGCCGGTGCTGCCGACGCCGCCGCCGCGATCGTCGGCGAGATCGGGATCGTCCGCGGCGCCCACGGCGTCGGCGTCGGCCGGAGGGGCTTGGGCCGCTCGTGCGGCGTGGCCACGGACGTGCCGCCACAAGCGACCACGAGGCCCGTCACGAGGACGGCGGCGAGGAACGCGCCGACTACCCCGCCGACCGACGCGGCCGCGGCCGGTCGTGGCCGTGACTCGGGCGATCTGCCGCCCCGTTCGCGCGGATCCGGGATCGTGCACGTGCTGATCGTCGACCGCGTCCGTCTCGCCCGCGTGCCGGGGCTCCACGCTCAGCGCCGGAGGCCGAGCGCCTGGAGCATGGCGAGCTGGTCGAACAGCCGGAACAAACGCCGCGCGTGATGCCGTGCGATCCGAGCCAGCGCCATCGACCGCCGCCAGCGCCGCACCCTCGCGCCGGCCCGGATGCGCGCCGCCTCGGTGGGGCCGCGAGCGACGGCCGCGGATGTCGCTGGCAGCGGCGCGACACGCTCCGAAGCCGCCACGCCGCCGGCGGCGACGAACGCCGCGTTCGCCGATCCCAGATGCCGGTCGAACGACACCAGATCCAGCAGTCGGTTCAGATCCCGCATCCGCTGCACGCTGAGCCCGTCCCGCCGGCCGCCGAGCTCGAGGAGGCGACGCGCCTCTCCGCGATGGACGAACGGGTGGGCGCGGATGGCGTCCATCACGTCCGCGTGGAGTCGGGCGGCGTACGGGCTTTCCCAGAACACTTCCGCGTACGACTGGGCGGTCGCCGACGACGAGCGAGACCGACCCCGCTCGTGCGAGTACGGGATGCCCGCCCAGGCCGGGTACGCCCGGGCGACGAGCGCCTCGTGGTACGTCATCCGTGCCCGCTCCGCCGGCGGCCGGCCAAGCGTCGCGCGCGCATACGGCACCGTGAAGTACGGACGGAGTCCACTGGTCGTGCCGAGGCGGTTCTGGAGTCGCCGCACGCGCTGGAAGACGTAGAAGTGGTCGAGCTGGTGGAGTCCCGTGACGCCCGCGTCGTCCATCGAGCTGCGGAGGCCCCGTGCCAGCGGCACGAGCAGGTCGTGTGCGGCGAGCGGGTCCACGAGCCGCCCGCCGTCGGCGACGCTCTCCCAGAAGGCCCGCACGGCCGACGCGGGATGGAGCGTGTCGCCGTGGCGGTAGTAGAAGGCACGTCCGAGCTCGGCGCCGATCCCCCACACGAACGGACGGTCGAGCGAG
Organism: uncultured Chloroflexia bacterium; assembly: GCA_963778025.1. Classification (GTDB taxonomy): domain Bacteria; phylum Chloroflexota; class Limnocylindria; order Limnocylindrales; family CSP1-4; genus CAVZTA01. Next base: position 29,843 of record CAVZTA010000001.1, read on the forward strand.
CGCCGCGGCCGCGCCGGGGCGGTGTGCAGCGTGGTCTCGCCCTCGCCCTCGCCGACCAGCTGGTAGCGGATGAGTCGGTCCCAGAGGGCCGCCGTGTCGGCGCCGCTCTCGAGCATCGCGCGGTCGCGCTCGCGCGTGGCGGCTGTCTTGTCGCGCGTGGTCCAGGCGATCGGCCGATCCAGGTGCTCGATCAGGCGTCCCGCGATCTCGAGATCCAGCTCGGGCGGGCTCGAGGTCCACAGCTCGGCCACCAGGTCCAGCTCCAGCGCGATGGCCGCCAGCAGACGCGAGTCCCGCCCGCCCGACAGGGTGACCGTGAGCGGGCCGGGCTCCAGCCGGGCGATCGAGCGGAAGACGTCATGGAGCGCACGGTCGACCGCGGTGCCCACGTCCTCGGTCGGCGGCTGGAACAGCGTCCCGCCGACGACCGGTCGCTGCACGCTCAGGCCAGCCGCTTCGTCGCGCGCGATGACCGTCGCACCGGGGCCTTCGAGCTGGACGCCGGCATACGGCGTGGTCGCGCCGAGGAACGCATCCCGGGCGACGAGGCTCGTCCAGCCCTCCTCGGACAGGCGTGCCACGCCGAAGGCGAAGAGCGAGGCGAGCAGCGCGGAGTTCGACCACACGCTGAGCCCGGCTGTGGCGGCGCGGTAGACCTTGGCGAAGCCGAGCGTGTCGAGCGAGATCGTCAGGCGCCCCGCATCGATGACGACGTTCGCGTAGGGCGGCAGCAGGCGCTCGATCGCGCTGGCGTCACGCTCCAGCATGGAGCCGATGGCGAACGCGGACGGCCGCTCGAGACCCAGTCGCTCGAAGCCGATCGGATAGCCGTCGTGGATCGCCAGCCGCTCGCCGTCGGCCTCCACCTGTGGACCCCAGGACGGAGGATCGGTCACATCCGACCACGCGATGACCAGGGTGTGGTCGCCACCGGCCTCCGCGCGGGTCAGGCCGCCGACCCGTGGGCCAAGCGTCGCCTCAGCAGCGACGACCCATCGGCGCACGCGTTCGGGTGACAGCGGCGTCCGGGAATGCGCGGCCAGCCACACCACGTTGGTCACGGCCGGCGGGCTCGATCGGGGCTCGACATGCCGCGAACGACGCAGATGCCGTGGCCGCGTGACGGCACAAGAGCCGGGGACGGGGGAGAAACGAAGATCGACGGGGCGGCGCTGGCGAGTCCCCTCTACCGGCGGTGGTCCCCCCACTCGGTTTGACGACCACGCTCCACCGGACAACTCGCACAGCGCCTGCGCGTCCCCCCGGACGCGCCCCGTCGAGGCCATCACTATCGCGCATCGCGCCTTCGGGACCGCTGCGGCACCCCTGCGGTGAGACTGCGGTAGCCGGCGAGGCGCCTTGCTAGGGCCGGGCCAATCCCGCGCCGCCGTGCGATCCGCCACCCGCCGAGGCCGCCTCGCGGAACGCGGCGGCCGCGGAGAGGCGGTCGTCCCGGGCCTCATACGCCTCGCCCAGCGCCAGAAGCAGGTCTCGGTACCGCTCGCGCAGCGACGTCCGCCGCTCCTCGACCGTGCTCGAGTCGCCGTAGAACGGACAGTCATCGAGGTACTCGCCCCGATACAGCGTCCGCGCCTCCTCGAGCAGGCGGATCCGATCGGCCGCCGGCGCCTCCCGCGCCGAGGCCAGCCGCGCCAGGAACTCGGACGTATCCGACCAGGCGATGACGGCCGGGTCGAGACGGTAGCGGTCGTTGTGGAACCGGATGACGCTCTTCCGGCCGCGTCCCGGGTCGAGCGTCCCGCGCAGGCCGACCATCGTCCGGTGGAATGCCAGATCGGCCTTCGAGAGGTCGGTGTCGGGCCAGATGATCTGCAGCACCTCGTCCTTGGTCACGCCGCGCTCGCCGCGGTCGAACAGGAACGCGAACAGCGCCTCGGCCTGGCGGGTGCCGGCCTTGTCGCCGCCCCAGCGCTCGATCGGCGCGCCGTCGCGCTCCACGCGAAGCGGCCCCAGGGCGTGCACGCGCAGCGCCGTCCCGGCCCCGCCGCGGACGAGCGCCTCGTGCAGTTCCGATGCCTGCACCTCGACCAGCTCGCGCTCGGCCGCGAGGCCCACCAGCGAGTCGACCTGTGCCTCCTCGCGCCCGCCCGTCCGCAGCGCGTTCGCGACGTACGCGGCGGACAGTCGCAGCACCGCCTGGTCCTGGTCGGTCAGCTCGGCGCCGCTGCGCGTCGCACCCACGCGCAGCTCGCCCACGACCTCGTCGTCGACCTGCAGCGGCACGGCACGCGCGCCCGGGCCCGGCGACCCGTACGCGGCGATGACCTCGCCGTTCGTCGCGATCGCCGCGATGCCCACGACGTCGAGCACCGTGGCGACGCGCTCCAGCGCCGGACCGACGCCCGCGGATGCGGGCTGGACGGTGATCAGCGGCCGGCCCATCGCCCGGAGCAGCCGCTCACGCGCGACCGTCCGCGGGCTCGCCCCGAACTCGATGACCCACTGCATCGCCGGCTCGTAGAGCGCCATCGCGGTGATCACGAACAGCCCGGTGAACAGCGGCAGGCCCGAGGCCGAGCAGGACGTTGCTCACCGTGTCGATCGCGATCAGCGCCCCGACGATGACCGTGACGGTCGCCCCGCCGATGACGGACGTCGCGAACGCCCGGCCGGTGACCGACGACGTGGAGAAGATGCCGACCGGGAGCACCGCGTAGGTCGCGATGAACAACGACAGGGCGACCATCGAGACGCCGATCCACGGATCCAGCTGGCCGATGACCGGCAGGAACCGCAGCAGCGCGCCCAACGTGCCGACGACGACCATCAGCAGGGCCGCTTCCACCTGCCGTCGCCGGAAGGTCCCGTGCTCCGCGCGACGTGCCGCGCTGACGAGCCATGCGATCGACGTCCCGAGCGTCAGGATCCGCACCAGCCAGCCACGCCCAGCCGAAGAGCGCCGCGGGGAGCGGTCCGGTCGCGACGAGCGTCGGGGAGATCGTGTGGTCGATCGACGAGGGCAGGGCGAGCACGAGATTCGCGACGTACGCGAGGACGACGAGCCGCTGCTGCCGCGGAGACGGATGCCCTTCGGTTGCGACCAGGAGCGAGAAGTCGAGCGTCGCGGCGATCGCGAACGCCGAGGTGAGCTCGCTGACGACGTGCGCGACGGCGATCGCCTCGGGTGACCCCGACAGGCGCTCGACGAGGAGCGCTGCGCCCCACGTCGCAAGCGCGATCGCCACCGCGGCGAACCGCCGGCCGGCCGGGGACGGGGAGCGCGTCGCGACGACGAGGCCGAGCCATACGCCGAGCAGCGCTGTGACGAGCAGCGCGGCGATCTCGAAGACTTGTGACGCCGTCACCTGACTCGCGTTCCTCCGTCCCGACCCCGGGCGCGCAGGCTACACCACGCGCGCAGGGCCGCCGAGGCGAAGGTGCGAGTGGCGGAGGCGATCCGCCGACTACGCGTCGGGGTCGTCCGCTCCCTCGGTGTGACGCACGCGGACGACGTGGTCGCGACGGACGGAGACGTAGCCCTTCGACAGGTTCGTCCCACCGGTCCGCGCCACGAAGTCGGACGTCGTCAACGTCACGGGTGGCGGTTCGACGACGTGGTCGTGGTCACCGGCGGTGCCGACGTCGCCATCGTCGCGGCGTCATCGACCGTCGCGAGCGCCGCGGCTCGGCGGACCCGGTCGGCCTGCCAGCGCCACGCCCAGACCACGCCGACCATCGCGAGGAGGCCGCCCAGCACGAACGGGATCGGCGAGCTCGGCACCTTGGCGATGGCGTCCATCAACGGCTCGGTCGCCGTGTTCGGCGACTGGGCTTCCGGCGCGGCGAGGATCTGCGTCCGGAACGAGAAGTCCGAGGGCACCGATGCCCATGCCGCGTCCTCGCCGACCGTCTGGCCGGTCCGGCTGCCCATGAACGCCGCCGCCTTGGGATAGGCGTCGCCCGTTCGCCGCGCCCAGAAGAGCGTCGGCTGGTTCGAGGAGTCGCCGCGGGCATTCGCCTGGAGCGGCGGCAGGACCACGGTGAGCTCGGTCCCGGGGAAGACGTCGAGCGGCTGGTCCAGCGTCGCGCGGACCCACTTCGCGTCGTTGTGGGTGGGGATGTCCACGAGGGGGATCGTCGACGTCGCCGCGAGCGTGCCGTTCGGCCCGCTCCGATGCAGCTCGACGGTCAAGGGTTCGGCCCAGTCCTCGGCGGCGATGACGAACAGGTCGATGGCGACCATCGTCGACGCCTTGGACGGCACGAACGACTGCGCGAGGCCCACGCCGGCGAACGGCTCGTCCGGCCAGTAGCCGTGCGGGTTGTAGCGCTCCCAGCCCGTGGGCTGCTGGGCCTGGGCCTGGTCGAGCGTCGTCGTGGCGAGCACGGGCGCGAGGCTCAGTCCCAGGGTGATCAGGCTGATGCCGAACGCGACGGCGATCCGCGAGCGACGATCGAGCATCGTGGGTGACGCCATCGGGCGTCCCTCCGCAATACGGAACTACACCTAAAGCCCCCGATTGACCCCGGACATTACCGCTCCGCCGTCTCGAGCGCCATAGCTGTGCGGCGACACCGAGGTGGTCGTTCGAGCCAAGGTCTGGTGCATCGCGTCAACGCCCTGTACCCGGAAGGTCCGCCGGGCAGGCGGGATCGCGGGAACAGCGGCCTTGACACGGCCCGCGCGATGGTGTTTCATCGACTCGTTAATTAACCGAGTCGTTAGATGCCAGCCGATCAGCTCGACCGCACCTTCGCCGCCCTCGCGGATCCCATCCGTCGTTCGATCCTCGCGCGCCTCGCCGAGGGGGACGCCACGGTGAACGAGCTCGCGGCGCCGTTCCCGGTGAGCCTGCCCGCGATCTCGCGCCACCTCAAGGTGCTGGAGCAGGCGGGCCTCATCGAACGGGGCAGGGAGGCCCAGTGGCGGCCCAGCCGCTTCCAGCCCGAACCCCTGGTCGAGGCCGCGAGCTGGCTCGACGCCCGGACCCGCACGTGGGAGCGCCGGATGGACCGGCTCGACGCCCACCTCGCGCGCAAGCAGAAGGACCGCCGACGATGACCGACACTTCGACGATGGCCACGGACCGGATCGTCCGCTTCACCCGCCGCTTCGACGCTCCGCGCGAGGACGTCTATCGCGCCTGGACCGACCCGGCCGAGGTCGCCCAGTGGTACGGCCCGGACGGCTGGCATGCCGAGCGGATCCGGATCGACGGCTCGGTCGGTGGGCGCTGGGAAGTCACGATGATCCGGAACACCGATGGCTTCCAGTTCCCGATCGGCTACGAGATCCTCGAGCTGCAGGAGCCCTCGCTGGTCGTGCTCCGCCACACCGAGCAGGATCCGGGCGGCGACGACGCGACGATCGTCCGCGTCGAGCTCGTCGAGGACGGCGACGGCACGCTGATGACCCTGAGCGACGGCCCGATGAACGACGAGGGTCGCGAGCTCGCGTACAGCGGCTACGGCCAGGCGTTCGAGAAGCTGGCCGCGCGGCTCGGCATGGGCCACGGCACCCGCGCGGCCTGAGGTCGTCAGCGTCGGCTCGATGCACCGGGAAGCCTTCCCGCTCGGCGGCGCGCGCGAGCCGGTCGTCGAGCGTGACGAAGGTCAGCGAGGCGGGTCGTTCTCGGCCGCGACGATCGCGGCGGCGAGCTGCAGCGCGTCGGCGGCGCGAAGGGCGTGGACCCGCACGAGCCTCGTTGCCACCTGGCGGACGCGCGCGATGGGCTCCACCTCCCGCCACGCGTCAGTCAGCGGCGACAGGCGGGCGATCGCCGCGGCGAGTGCACGGGAGTCCAGATCGCCCGTTCGCTCCAGTCGAGCTAGCGCCGAGACGCACTCCACCTCGGTGCCCCACCAGACGATCAGTGCCGAGTCTCGCTCGAGCTCCGTCGTCATCGCCGCCGTGGCCGCCTCGGTGACCAACAGCGGCACGATCGCCGAGGTATCCCAGAACCTCATCGCCCTTCGCGGCGCTCTTCGAGAACGGCCTCGACAGCGCTCGCACCCCCACGCAACCTGGGACCCGGAGTCCGAAGGAGATCGAGCGGCGGGTCCGCTGATGCCGGTCGCACGACACCGGCACGCACGAGCCGCTGCAAGCGACCGGAGACGTCGTCGAGCCGCGTCACGGGCTCGATGCGGGCGATCGGTACGCCGCGATCGGTGAGGATGATCGACTCGCCGGCGCGGACCTGGTCGAGCAGCGCGCTGAGGCCGTTCTTGGCCTCGGTGATCGTCGCCGTCTTCATCTGGCTAGAATAGCCAGGACGTTCGAGCTGTAAAGACCTGCTCAGTCGTCCGTGGATTCGTCGCGGGGCGGGCGGCCCAGGAGGTCACGCAGCCAGTCGGGCTCGGCGGGGACGGCGCCCTTGGCCTCGAGCAGGCGCGTGACGTAGGTCTGGACCTCCTGGTCCGTGGCTTCCAGCGACTCGCCGAGCCGCAGCTGCTCGAATCGCTCGTCGGGCGCGACCTTCGGGTCCATCGATCCGCACGTCCTCCGCGTCATCGGCGGGCGCTCCTCAGGCGCGGGCCGGAAAGGCACCGTAGACCACGGCGTCAAGCCCGTCACCCGCGGAGAGACATGTGCTAGCGTATGCGCATGCGCACCTTGGAGCGCCGTGTCCACCTGTTGCTCGACGAAGAGCGCTATCGGAAGCTCGAGGTCGAGGCGAAGCACCGGCACGTCTCGGTCGCCGCGGTGATCCGTGACGCGATCGACCGGATGCCCAGCGATCTCGACCGCCGCCGCCAGGCGATGGAGGCATTCCTTGCCGCGCCGCCGATCGACGTCCCAGACGATCCGCTGGACATCCGCCGCGAGCTGGACGAGGCACACGACCGGGTACCGCGGTGATCGTGCTGGATACGGCCGTCCTGGTCTACGCGCGTGGTGGCGAGCATCCACTCCGCTCACCATGTCGCCGGCTCCTGGACGCGCACGCGCGCGGAGCGGTCGACGCGACGACCACGATCGAGGTGATCCAGGAGTTCCTGCACGTGCACGCCAGACGACGGGATCGCCCGACAGTCGTGACGGCGGCGCGTGAGTTGATGGCGTCGTTCCGTCTGCTGACGGCCCAGCCGGCGGACCTCGAGCGCTCGCTCGACCTCTTGTCGGGCACCCGCACCTTGGCGCGTTCGACGCGGTCCTGGCGGCGGTCGCTCTGAACCGAGCGGCCGAGGCCCTGGGTCCCCCGTCCGAGCGAGGTCGAGGGACAGCGTGGGCCGATGGGCGGTCCCGAGCTCGATGCGCTCCTCGCCTGATCCGACCGACGCCGAGATCGTCGAGCGCCTCCGGGACGCAACGCCCGAGACGTGGGATGCGCTGTGGCGAGCGGCCGACGAGGTGGCACATCTGGCGGCGCCGGCCCGGTGGGACGGCGGTCAGACCGTCGACGGCGTGACGCACGTGCCGTACCCGGTCTACGAGCCGGCGGTCGACCGGCTGATGGCGGCGCTGACCGCGATGACCGGCGGCATCGTCGTGTTCGGCTGGATGGACTGGGAGGGCATCGCCCGTTATCGGACGCCCGACGCCGTCCATGACGCGCCCATCGCGGACATGCCGCGCCTGGTCACGGCGATCGTCCGGTCCGAGCGGTTCAGCGAGGGAAGCATCGAGGGCGCAGTGCAGTCCGGCCTCGTGGCCGCCGTCGTCGAGCGACTCCGCCGCTGGCACGACGCCGAGGGGTAGGCAACAGGGCCGATGTTCGGTTCGGGGAGCCCGGACCGGGCTCCAGGACCTCGCTTATCAGCCGCCGCCCGAGTCGATGGACTCGAGCGACCTCCCTTCGTTGCCGGTGTACTGGCCACCGAGGAGCATGATCTGGGCGCCCTGGGCAGCGGCCACGGCGCCACATCGCGGCGAGGTGAACGCCCGCCCCGGCTGCCAGTGCCCGTCGCCGGGGTCCCAGATGTCGTAGTGGTCGCACGTGAACACGCGGATCAGGCCGTCCTGGCCCTGGGTCGGCGAGCCGGTCGCCCCGTAGGTCAGCGTCGTCGGGCCGGCGGTCCACCGGTCGTGCGCCAGGTCGTACGTCCAGACGCGCTCGGGGAGGAACAGGAAGAGCGTGTCGTTGCCCTGAGCCGCGCCCGCCGACGCCGAGGCGAACGGCATCGGCCCGAGCCTCGCCCAGCGGTTCGACTTCGGGTCGTAGCGTTCGACCGTCGCCATCGCGCCGCCGCCCTGGGCGACCGTGCAGCACGGGACGCGACGGCCACCGAGGACGTAGACGCGGCCGTCAGGCCCGAGGGCGACCGCCGGATCGTCGCGGGCGGTCGGCAGTGCCGGGAGGAGCTGCCAAGAATGCCGCCGCGCGTCGTAGACGCCGAACCGGCCACGCGTGCCGCTCGTGTCGAGTCCGACCAGGTAGACGCGCGACGGGGTCGCTACCGCGTGCGGATGGGTCATCCCGGCGGCGATCGCGGGCAGGTGCCTGAACCTCCCGGAGCCGTCGACATCGTCGACCCGCAGCGCGCCGCTGTTGCCGAGCTCACTGAACACGAGGACGTCTTCCCCGACGCCCGCCGCGGTGAACCGACCCACGGCCGGCATGAGCGGGAACACGTTCCAGCCGTAGGCCGGGATCACCGTGTTCGGGTCGAGCGGCTCGTGGACGGCCACCTTCGGGCTCGACCAGATGCCGTGGCCCCCGACGAGCAGGAAGCCCTGGCGATACGGGATCGCCTCATCGACCTCGGTGAGCGTGCCATCGCCCTGGTCGATGCAGTCAGTGGTGGGTGCGTCGATCGATCCGAACGTGCCGCAGGACTCGCCGGGTTCAAGGCGACGAACGCGTCGCCGTTCAGCGCCACGTTCCCGATAGGGTTACGTCCCGTCCGGCAGCGCGATCGGCTCCCATGTCGCGCCATCCGTCGATGACCAGGCGGCACCCCGAGCCTCGTCGTCGGTCTGGCCGCTCTGGTCGGTGACGGCCTTGGAAACCTGCCCCGCAACGACGAGCTGCGGACCGCTCAGCGTCGCATCGAACAGCTCCCCCTTGGGGTCCGAGCGTCCGGGCGCTCCACCCCCAGCCGTCCAGCGGATACGAGCACGATCGCGGAGACATCATCCATCCCGACGGCGACGAAGCCGTCCGGTCCCGCGATGAGGCCGTTCAGGACGACCCTGTCCGAGGCAGGCAAGTCCGGCACACGCGTCCAGGTCGAGCCATCAAGGCTTCGCCACAAGGCTGCGGCGCCACGCACGCGACCCAGGATGACTCGGCGTGGTCGCCGTCGATCGCGACATCCGTGAGCGTCGCGTGAGCGAAGGTCGAGCCGGTCGCCGCGCGACGCCAGCCGTTCCCGCGGTCGACCCACACGCCGGGCGTCGTGCACTTGCCGTCCCGGAGGTCGCAGCCGATGGCGATGGTCAGCTTGTCGCCTGCGGCGATGCCGGTGAGCCGCACGCGGTCGAATGCGGGTCCGTCATCCACGACCGTCCAATCGATGCCGTCGTTCGAGGCCCAGAGCACGCCGCCCCGCGGGTCGGCACCCACAGCGAGCAGGCCACCTGTCGGCGTCTGCGTCACGTCGGCCAGGCTGGCGCTGACCACCGTCGCCTGCCAGTCGACTCCGGTCGTGCCCGTCGGGACGCCGCTCGGGCGTCGGCTGGGGCGTCGCGCTCGGTCGTGCGCCGGATCCATCGTCGCTGGGCTGGGCGGTCGGGGCGGGCGACGATGAGGGCGTCGCGGTCAGCGTCGGGAACGGCGTCGCGCTCGGCGACGCACCGGCCGACGGGGATCGCGAGGACCCGCGGGGCCGGACGGGGCCGGCAGGTTCGTGGCGCACGCGCCGACGAGGAAGCCGAAGACCGCCGCCCCCAGCGTCGCCATCCGTCCGGCGGTCGTCGGTCGAGCCATGGCTCCGATCCGAGGCGCACCCGGGCGATCGAGGGGATGCTCGAAGCGTTCACGCCCGGGTGCAGCCCGGACGCTACGGTGGGTGCATCTCGCAGACGTCTCGCCCGCGGCGTTGTTACGCGCTGAGCGCCAATGATCCGTTCACGGACAGCGAGATGAGGTCCGCGATGCCGATCGTCAGGAGCGCGGCGCCGCCGATGCGCGCGATCGCGACGTGGTGGCGCGCGACGGTGCGGACGATCGCCTGACCGCGTGCCGCGGCGAGGACCGACAGGATGACCAGCGGCAGCCCGAACCCGAGCCCGAAGGCGATGAACCGCAGGACGCGCGGTGCGGCGTCCAGCGGATCGATCGAGATCGCGAGCAGCGCGACGAGGTACGCCCCGGCGCAGGGCAAGGCGAGCGGCCCGAGCACGAGCCCGTAGACGAACGCCTGGGCGAATGGCGAGCGCGTCGCGGGTACGCGGATCGTGGACAGGCGTGCGAACGGGTCGCGCCCGACCAGGAGCAGGACGCCCAGGACGATGAGCACGAGATCGGCGGCCGGGACGAGCACGGCGAGCAGCGAGGACATCGGGGCGGCGAGGAGCGTGAGGACGACGCCTGCGACCAGCATCGTCGTGAGCACGCCGCCGAGGACGAGCAGCCCGATCGCCGCCGTCCCGCGGCGGCCCTGGAGTGACGCGGCATTCGCGGCGAGGTAGGCGAGGAACCCCGGATAGAGCGGCAGCAGGCACGGGCTGGCGGCCGTCAGCAGGCCGAGCCCGAACGCGGCGACCAGGCCATCCACCGAGCGGCGATCAGGCGCCGGCCGACCCGGCCAGCTCGATCAGCTGGTTCGCGTCCTTGATCCCGAGATCCGCGAGCGTCGCCGACCCGTCGGGTCCGATGACCACGACGGGCGTGACCGGCGGCGTGAGCACGGGGTCGCCGAAGGCCTCGGACAGCTCGCGGAGCAGCGCCGGCTCGGCGACGGCGAAGGTCCAGGCGAAGCCGTGCTGGTCGGCGTATCTGGCGAGGGTGTCGGCGTTCTCGCGTGGGTCGACGTCGAGCGAGATGTAGCGGACCTTCGCGGGGTCGAGCCGGGTCAGGGCGAGCTCCGCCTGTCGTTGCTGCTCGAGGCACGGCGGGCACCAGGTCGCCATGCCCTCGAGCAGGACGACGCTTCCAGCGAGGTCGGCGAGCGTGAACTCGTCGCCGGTGCGGACGTCGGTGAGCGTCTCGGTGGCCCACGCGGCGGGCGGCGCGGTGGCCGCGGTGGAGGCGGGGGCGGACGATGTCGAGCTCGGCGAGACGGGCGGCGGAGCGATGGACACGCCCGTCGGCGCCGATGAGCTCGTCGGCTGGGGTGCGCCGGACCCGCCGCCGCACGCGACCAGCGTGAGCGCCACTGCCAGCGCGACGAGACCTCGACCCGAACGCACGATGCGGTGATACCACGCCCGCCGTCTCGGTCGGGACATGGCACGTGCGGCGCTGCGCGTGCCCGGCGGATTGGCGCAGATGGACCTTTCGCGGCTTCTCGGCGGCTCGGACGATCCGTTGGCCCCGCACGGCGCCGAGGGAGGCGCCGGCTCGGGCAGCGTGAGGGGTCTCAGCGTGCTTCTACCCATGCGCCGCGGATCTGCGGCTATCCTCGTCCTCGGCCTCGCCGTCGCCGCGTGCGGCGGCTCCTCGGCCTCGGCTACCCGCGCGAGCGGGGATGGCAGTGGCGGCGGCACCGCGAGCTCGTCGGCGCCGAACGCGTCGACGCCTGCCGAGCCCACCGAGGAGCCGACCGACGCCGCGCAGCCGACCGACGCGGCGGCGTCACCGGCGACGGGCGGGAACGGCGGCACCGGCAATGGCGCGATCCCGGCACTGTCGAACGGGCAATGGACCGCGGCAAGGCCCATGCCGACGTCACGGCGACGTCGCCGACACCGTGGATGGGGTGATCACCTCGGGTCTCGCGCTGACCGATCAGCAGAACACGACGCTGATCTACTTCTCGTCCGACGCCACGAAGCAGGTCGCGGTCGCGCTCGCCGGCGGCACCGCCGCGGTCTCGGTGACCACGCCGCAGTGGGTCGGTGGCGGCGGCAGCACCGCGGGCGCGGAGTGCGCCATCGCGTTCACCAAGACCGACGACAAATCGGTCGCGGGGACCATCACCTGCAGCCACGCGCCGGTCCTCAAGATCGGGTCGCTCGCCGCCGATCAGTTCGCGGACATCGTCGTGAGCTTCGACGCGTCGCGCTGACCGCAGCGGCGCGCCCACGCGGTGACGCCGACATGGCACCCTCCGTATCGAATCGTCGGAGGGACCGGTGGCGTCACCCATCGTCTCGCGTCGTGCCGCGCTGGTCGCGGTCATCCTGGTCGGTGCGGGGTGTGGTCCGGCGCGCCTGCCGGCGGATGCGCCGTCGCCGACGCCCGTCGCCGTCTCGGCGTCGCGCTCGCCCTCGCCGAGCACGCTCGGGTCGGCCGGCTGGGGTCCGGAGCACGCGGCAGGCCCCGACGCGACCTGGAACTACGGCCGCTCGATGGCGGTGACGTCGTCGGGTAGCGCGGAGACCCTCCGCACACGACGGAGGAGCCGCCGAGCGGGCCCGGGTCCCGGGTTCGTCGAGCCACCGCCTCTACGTGCGCGCCGGCACCTGACCGCCGACTGGCGGCGCGGCCCCGAGGGTCGCTCGCTCCGCTAGCCTCCACGGGCATGGGCGACCCCACCCGACGCGGCGCCACGCTCACCGAGATCACCGTCGAGGGCTTTCGCGGCATCGGCCCGCGGCGGTCCCTGCGGCTCACGCCCGGACCCGGGCTCACGCTGGTCGTCGGGCGCAACGGGAGCGGCAAGAGCAGCTTCGCCGAAGGCGTCGAGATCCTCCTGACCGGCGTGAACTGGCGCTGGCGCAGCGACCGTTCCAGCGTCTGGCGCGAGGGCTGGCGCAACCTGCACGCGGGCGATCACCCGGAGGTCAGCGCGAAGCTCGCCGTCGAGGGTGAGGCCGAGCCGGTGACGCTGACCCGGACCTGGCCCTCGGGAGCCGACCTCGGCGGCAGCTCCGTGACGGTCGCCTCCGCCGCGAAGGACAGCCCGCACAGCCTCGCCGAGCTGGGGTGGTCGGACGCGCTCGAGCCGTATCGGCCGTTCCTCAGCTACAACGAGCTGGGCTCGATGTTCGACGAAGGCCCGACGAAGCTCCACGACCGCCTGATGGCGATCCTGGGCCTCGGCGAGTACGACGTCCTCGCCGGGGACGCGCGCGAGCAGCGGCTGGTGCTGGATCGAGCCGTCAAGCAGGTGCGGGACCGCTTGCCGGCGCTCCTCGCCCGGCTCGACAGCGTCAGCGACCCCCGTGCGTCGCGCGCGGCGTTCGCCCTGCGCAAGCGCCCACCCGATCTCGAGGCCGCCGAGCGGGCGGCCGGGACCGGCGTCGCCGCGGCGAGCAGCGAGCTCGCGGAGCTCGAGCTCCTGCGCGACCTGATGCGCGTCCCGGTGCCGACCGTCGACGAGGTCCTCGCGACGGTCGAGGAGCTGCGGGACCTCTCGGCGCGCGGCAAGGCGCTGGAGCAGACGCCCGCCCGCCGCGCCGGGGAGCTGGCCAAGCTCCTTCGCGACGCGCTCGCCTTCCATGACCTCCACGCCGGCACCGATTGTCCCGTCTGCGGGACGGCCGGGGTCCTCACCCAGGCATGGCGAGACGCGACGAAGGAACAGCTCGCCGAGCTGGATGAGCTCAGCGCGGAGTGGCAGGAGCTGCTCGCGCACGCGCGCGCCGCGCAGGGTCGCGCGAACCGGTTCGTGACGACGCCCCTGCCGGCACTGGAGCGCGCCGCGCAGGTCGGGCTGGGGCGGGATGCGGGCATCCTCGCGACCGCCTGGGCGAGCTTCCAGGCTCGGCCGGAGACGAACCTCGGCGAGCTTGCGGATCACCTCGAGGCGACGATCGACCCGGTCGCCGCGGCGGCGGACGCGCTCCGGGACGCGGCGCGCGTGGAGCTGGAACGGCGCGAGGGACTGTGGCGACCGGTCGCGCTGGAGCTGGTGCGCTGGCTGGCCGAGGCACGCGTCGCCTATGCGGGCGCGGCCGAGTCGGAGCGTCTCAAGGCCGAGGAGAAGCGCCTGAAGGACGAGCAGGCGCGCCTCAAGCAGGAGCGCTTCGCGCCGATCGCCGACCGGGCGATCGAGGCCTGGAACGTCCTGCGCCAGCAGTCGAACATCGACCTCGAGCGGATCGTGCTCGCGGGGGAGGGGGCACGTCGGCGGGTCGACATGAGCGTGACCGTCGATGGCGTGGAGGGCGCGGCGCTGGGCGTGATGAGCCAGGGGGAGCTGCACGCGATCGCGCTGTCGCTGTTCCTGCCCCGCGCGACCCTCGACGAGAGTCCGTTCCGGTTCGTCGTCATCGACGACCCGGTGCAGTCGATGGACCCGGCACGGGTCGACGGGCTCGCGCAGGTGCTGGAGTCGGTCGCGCGGACCCGCCAGGTCATCGTGTTCACCCACGACGACCGCCTGCCCGAGGCGGTGCGGCGGCTGGACATCGATGCGGTCGTGCTCGAGGTGACCCGGCGCGAGGGCTCGATCGTCGAGGTCGTCGAGTCGAACGGACCGGTGTCGAGGCATCTCGCCGATGCGGACGCCGTCGCCGCCGACGAGTCGCTGCCGGTCGTCGTGGCCCAGCAGGTGGTCCCCGGGTTGTGTCGCGCGGCCATCGAAGCGGCGTGCGTCGAGGTGATCCGGCGGCGCCGGCTGTCCCGTGGCGAGTCGCACGCGCAGGTCGAGGAGCTCCTCGATGCGAACCCGAAGACGGGCTCGAAGGTCGCGCTGGCGCTGTTCGACACCGCCGCGCGTGCCGGCGAGGTGCCCAAGACGCTGGCGCAGTGGGGCGAGAGTCCGGCCAACGCCTTCAAGGTCGCGCGGGATGGCGCGCATGCCGGGTTCCGTGGCGACCTCGGGGAGCTGATCAAGGGGACGCGGATCCTGTGCTCGAAGCTGCGGACCGCGGGCGCTGCCGCGTGACCGCCTCCCCGCCGCCCCGTCGGCGCGACCTGGGTGGCGCGCCGCCGCGCCCACCGACACCGTCCGAGCTGCTGGGCTTCGCGGACGAGGTGATGTCGGCGCCGTCCGCGTCCCTCGAGGGTCGCTGGCCGGTGGCCGCGGCGCTCCTCATCCGCCAGGCGCTGGAGCGGGTGCTGGTCGAGCTGTGGCGGGCGAAGGCGCCGGGCGTCGAGGCGGCGAACCTCACGGTCCAGCTGCTGTGCCTGCCACTGGCCGTCGACGAGTCACTCGCGCGTCGCGTCGCCTGGACGTGGTCGGCGCTCAGCCGCGCCAGCCACCATCACGCCTATGAGCTGCCGCCGACGGCAAGCGAGCTCTCGACCTGGTTCGACGCGACGGAGGCGCTCGTCCGCGAGGTGACGCGGGTGACGAAGGCCAAGCCCGCCTGACGGCCGACCCTCAGAGGACGGGCGAGATCGCCGAGAAGAAGGCGTTGATGGCCTTCTCGCGCTGACCCTCCGGCATCCGCGCCTCGTGGGTGAGCTCGATGTCGCGGTCGAACAGCTCGCGCGCGAAGTGATCGGCGACGGCCGCATCCCGGATCCGGACCTGCAGCTCCCAGTTCTGGCGGAGGCTGAGCGCGTCCAGGTTCGACGTCCCCACGAGGACGAGGTCGTCGGACAGGACGACCTTCGCGTGGGCCAGCTCGGGATGCTCGCGCAGGTCGATCCCCGCGTCGCGCAGCGCCCGGAACCAGTGCCGGACGCCCGCCTTCGCGGCCAGCGAGTGCGGATCCTCGGGCACGATGACGAGCGTCTCCACACCCCGCCGCGCGGTGGCCAGGATGGCGCGCAGGACGTCGTGGTCGGCGAGGTACGGCGAGATCACGTACAGGCGCCGCTCGGCAGCCGCGATCGCGTCGAGGAAGGCCGGCTTGATCGGCCGGTGGCCACCGCCCGGGTTGTTGAGCAGCAGCTCCATCGGCAGCCCCTCGCCCTCGGGGAGCGGCGGGAAGAACCGATCGAGGTCGGCGGCGCTGTCGGGCAGCGGTCCGCCCTGGAGCTGCCACGAGAGCAGGAAGATCGCCTGGAGCTGCGCGACGATCGGCCCCTCCAGGCGAAGCATCACGTCGTGCGTGCCGGTCGCGTAGTGGTCCTCGATGCCCGGTCCGCCGACGTAGCCCACGCGGCCGTCGATGACCACGATCTTGCGATGGTCGAAATGCCCGAAGTCGTCGAACCGCCAGTCGATGCGCCGCGACCCGAGCAGCCCGTCGAGGTCGACGAAGCCGCCCTGGTTGGCGACGACCTGGACGCCGCCATCGACGAGCGAGCGGTAGAACTTGCGCGAACTGAGGCCCGGCTGGCTGAACGCGGCCTCGGTGATGATCCGGACGCCGACGCCCGCCGCGGCCTTGGCGACGAGCTTGTCCCGGAAGTCGTCGCCGATCGTGCCGCTCTTGAAGCCGAAGATCAGGATGTGGACGTCCTGGGTCGCGGTCCCGATGTCCTCGAGGATGCGCGGGAAGAAGGTCGCGCCGTCGATGAGCAGCTCCCATGACGTCGCCGTGGCGGGCTCGAAATCGAGCGCCAGCCGGTCGCGCCGTCCGCGGGCGCCCAGGGCGGCCTCCACGAGGGCGCGGGCATTCGACGGGCTGACGAACGGGATGGCCCCGCCGTCCGCGCTGCCGCGCGCGCGCAGCTTCGCCGCGACGCCCGCAGCAGTCGCACCGACCACGGCGCCCGATAGGAGGAGGCGGCGACGACTCACGCGGGCAGCGTAGCGATGTTGCGTCGCTCACGACCCCGACCAGAGAGGGTGACGCGTGACACCCGCGCCCGGTACCCTCACGCGGCCGACCTGGCATCGAGGAGCGTGAGGGGTGATGGACTCGAACGACGAGCCGGCGGCACCGGTCCCCGACACGATGAACGTGGTCGATACCGCGGGCGGCGCACCGCCGGCGGCGATGCCCAGCCGACGTGCGGCGATCCTGCGCGCGTCGATCATCCTCGTCGTCCTCTTCGTCGTCTTCGGCCTGATCCTTCCGCAGTACGTCGACTATCGCGAGGTGGCGGCGACGCTGGCCGCCTTGACCGTCCCGCAGATCGTCGTCATGACGCTGATCGCCCTCGTCGGCTGGTTCGTGAGCGGGCTGTTGTTCGCGGTCGTCGTCCCGGGGCTGCCGCCGCTCAAGGCGAACCAGGCGTGGCTGATCGTTGCCGGGATCGGGGCGAGCATCCCCTTCGGGCCCTGGAACCTGGGCATCATCTGGGTCGTGCTGCGGGGATGGGGGATCGCGGCGCAGGAAGCGACGTCGGGGGTCGCGCTGTACGGCACGCTCAACACCCTCGGCCGGTTCGCGCTGCCGCTCATCGCCGCGATCCTCGTGGTGGCCGACGGCGGGCTCACCGAGGGCAACCGCGCGGTGCGGCTGATCACGCTCATCAGCAGCGTGATCTTCGTCGTCTCCGCGGTCGTGCTGCTGCTGGTCGTCCGGTCGCGCAGCGCGGCCGACCGGATCGGGCGGATCGCCGGCCGCATCGTGTACCGGGTCCTCGCGTGGCTGAACCGCCCGGAGCGCCCGGATATCGACGGCGCCATCCACCGCTTCCAGTCCGGCGTCGGGGAGATCGTCTATCGGCGCGGCGCTCTGGGGCTGCTGACCACCGTCCTGTCGCAGTTCCCCTGGGTCTTCTGCCTGATCGTGGCCCTGCGCTTCACCGGTGTGCCCGAAGACGTCCTGCCGCCGATCGCCGTGTTCGCCGTCTACGCGCTGGTCTTCGTGATCACGATCATCCCCATCGCACCCGGCGGCGCCGGGGTACCGGAGATGCTGTTCATCGCCGGCCTGTCGTCCATCGCGGGTGAGTCGTGGACCGCGGCGATCACCGCGGGCGTGTTCCTGTACCGCATCTACTACTGGTTCATCCCCATCCCGCTCGCCTGGATCCTGCTCAAGGTCGCGCGCAAGGGCCGGCCGGTGCTGCCCACGGCGACGGAGATGCGCACCTACACCGCCACCGGCGCGTGATCGGACGCGCCTGCGCGCGGTGACGAGGCATTGATCGCCATGACCGCCCCGACGCCCGACCGCCGCTCGAGCGACCCGACGATCGAGCGATCCGTCGCTCCTGCCGCACTGGGTCCGGGGCTACACGAACCTGTTCGCGACGCTCGTCGCGGGTGTCGTCGGCGGGATCGGGCTGTTCCTGCTCGGCTGGCTGAGCCCGGTCATCGGACCGATGGGTCTGGGGTTGTTCCTCGCGGCGCTCGCCGCGCCGCTGTTCAGGTGGTTCGAGCGACGTGGCCGGTCGGTGGGCCTGGCGCTGACGCTGACGGTCCTCGTCGTGGTCGCGGTCGGCGCGGGCATCGTGATCCTGACGTTCACCGGCGCCGGCGCGCTTGCGGACGGCCTCGCGACCTACTCGTCGGCGCTGCAGTCCCGATTCCCGGCGGGCGGTCCGACCCTCTCGAGCGACGGCATCATGGCGGCGCTCCGGGAGGTCCTGCCGCCCGATGTGTTGGCCGACATCCTCCGGACGGTCATCGGGATCTGCATCCAGGTCGGCCAGCAGCTGGTGTTCGCGCTCATCGTCGCCGCGCTGCTGCTGCTCGACAGCCCGCGACTGTCGCGGTTGGTGTCGGGTGGCCTGGGCAGCGGTAACCCCGTCTTCCGCGAGGCGCCGGCGATCGCGAAGGCGGCGGTCACCTACTTCACGGTCCGCATCCGGGTCAACGCGGTGACGGCCGCGCTGCTGCTGGTCCTGCTCCTGATCCTGGGTGTGGACGACGCACTGCTCTGGGCGGTCGGGACGTTCTTCCTGAGCTTCGTGCCCTATCTCGGGCTCATCCTCGCGATGATCCCGCCGGCGATCCTCGCCCTGGCCGAGTCGGGACCGCTCGCGGCCGCGACGGTCGTCGTCGGCGCGACGGTCCTCAACGTGTTCGCCGAGAACATCCTGGAGCCGACGCTCACCGGACGAGCCCTGTCGCTGTCGACCTGGGTCGTGTTCGTGATGTTCTTCTTCTGGGTGTGGCTGATCGGGCCGATCGGGGCGCTCCTGTCGATGCCCATCACGGTGCTCATCGTCCTCGTGCTCCAGCACAACGAGCCAACGCAGTGGGTCGCCGCGTTGCTCACGCGCGAGCAGGCGGCGCCGTCGGACGCGGCCCCCGCACGCCCACGCACCGACCGCGCGCAGCCCTAGGTCCGGGAGCGCCCTCAGAGCGGAGCGAGCGCCGCCGCGGCGTAGAGCGCCATCCCGACGGGGAGGGCCGCCTCGTCGAAGACCACCCGGTTGGAGTGGTTCTGCGGGGCGGTCATCGGATCCTGGCCGTCCGGACGTGCGCCCAGGAAGACCATCGCGCCCGGCACGCGCTCCAGGATGTACGAGAAGTCCTCGGCACCCATGATCGGGTGGTCGAGCTCCACGAACCGCTCCTCGCCCACGAGTCCGATGGCCAGCTCGCGGACGCGCGCGGCGGCCGCGTCATCGTTGACGGTCACCGGGTAGCCCTCGATGAACTCCACCTCGGCCGTCGCGCCGTACGCCTCCGCCACGCCCGTCGCGAGCTCGCGGATGAGGTCGCGGATCCGCGTGCGGTTGTGCGCCGACACCGTGCGGATCGTCCCGTGGAGGGTCGCGAACTCGGGGATGATGTTGTGGGTCGTCCCGGCGCGGACGTGGGCGATCGTGACGACGACCGGATCCCAGACGTCGATGCGCCGCGTGACCATCGTCTGGAGCGCGGTGACGATGTGGGCCGCCACGGGGATCGGATCGAGCGCGAGGTGCGCCGTGGAGGCGTGGCCGCCCCGGCCGCGCACCACGATCCGGAGCTCGTCGGCCGAGGCCTGGATGGCGCCGCCCTTGACGCGCACCGTGCGGGCCGGATAGCGCGTGCCGATATGGATCGCGAGGGCGCGGCTGGGGCGTTCGGGGCCGGCCGCGTCGAGCAGGCCCTCGTCGAGCATCACCTTCGCCCCCGCGTAGCCCTCCTCGCCGGGCTGGAACATCAGCAGCGCGCGGCCGGCGAGCTCGCGCCGACGGTCCACGAGCAGCCGGGCGGCGCCCAGGAGCATCGCGACGTGCGTGTCGTGGCCGCACGCGTGCATCGTGCCCTCGACCTCGCTCGCGAACGCGAGGTCGGTGGCCTCCTGGACCGGCAGCGCGTCCATGTCGGCGCGGAGCAGGATCGTGGGCCCGGGGCGCGCGCCGTCGATGAGCGCGGTGACGGAGGTGGTCGCCGTGCCGAGACGGGGCTCGAGCCCGAGACCGCGGAGCTCGTCGGCGATGGTGGCCTGGGTCTCCGGGAGCTGCAGGCCGATCTCGGGTCGACGGTGGATCCGGCGGCGGATCGGCAGGATGCCGGGCAGGGTCGCCTCGGCCGCGGCGAGCAGCGCGGGCAGGTCGAGGGCGCCGGCGGGCGTGTCGGTCGTCATCGCCCGAGTATCGCCGCTGGTACCTGTCACTTCCTGTCGCCTTCGGCGCGGACGATGGCCGCCCAGTCGAAGGAGGTGACCGCGTGATCACGGAGCTGCGCCGCTACCGCATCAAGCCCGGCCGGATGGACGCGTGGCTCGCGGTGTTCGAGGGCGCGCTGGCGAAGAATCTGGAGCACGGCATGCGGGTCGAGTACGCGGGCATCGACCGCGAGACGAACAGCGTGGTCTGGCTTCGCTCGTTCGCCGATGAGCGCGATCGGGTCGCCCGCAAGGGCGCGTTCTACGGCTCCGAATGGTGGCTGGAGCGCGAGGCCGAGATCATGGATCACGTCCTCGAGTACGAGGTGACGTTCCTCGAGGCGTGGCGCGTCCATGACGGCACGGTGACCGCGGCGCCGCCCGAGTCCGGGGACCGCCCGGGGTCGAACCTCGACGGGCCACCCGACGGCTGGTCGCGCTCGATGCGCGCGACGTTCACGCCATTCGCCCGTTCGGCCGAGCCGGGATAGAATCCCATTGCCGCCCGAAGTGGGCGGCGCGTCGCGTGGCCCCCCTGACTCTCGAACGGACCGTGCGTGATCGCCACCTGTCGTTCGAGAAGGAAAGGGCATCCCCAATGGCTACCGGTCGCATCAAGAAGGTCGTTGCGGACCGCGGGTTCGGGTTCATCACCGGCGAGGACGGGAAGGACTACTTCTTCCACCGCAACGGTCTGCAGCTCTCGCTCGACTTCGATCGCCTCGTCGGCGGTGAGCCGGTCGAGTTCGAGGTCCAGCAGAGCCCCAAGGGTCCGCGCGCCGTCAACGTGCGTGAGACGACCGCCGTCGGCTGACGCCGCCAGCGTTCCCGGACGCCGACAGCGTCCGCTTCGAAGCCCCCGGCCACGCCGGGGGCTTTTCGATTCCCGGCGCGCGTCCCGACGACTTCCTGCGTGCGCCGCCGTCGGGCGTCGTCCTTCACGGGGGCGGGCCTAGACTGGTTCGGCCGATGACGACAGCCGAGCCGCCGCTCACCGCCCCGCTTGCGTCGGTGCGTGCCACGGACGGCGCCACGGCCGGGGGCAAGGGCGCGAGCCTGGGCGAGCTGGTCGCAGGGGGTTTTCCGGTCCCCGATGGGTTCGTCGTCGTCACCCGCGCATACCGGCTCGCGGCTGCGGCGGCCGGAGTCGACCCGGAGGATCCTGCGGCCGCCGCGCGGCGGCTTCGCGAGAACCCGGTTCCGGACGTGATCGCGCGAGCCGTGCTCGACGCGTATCGGGCGCTCGGCGGGGGGCCCGTCGCCGTCCGGTCGTCCGCGACCGCCGAGGACCGCGCCGAGGCGTCGTTCGCCGGTCAGCAGGACACATTCCTCGACGTCGACGGCGAGACGTCGCTGCTCGATGCGCTCCGCGGGTGCTGGGGATCCCTGTGGAACGAGCGGGCGGTCGCGTATCGAGCGGCCGACGGCACGGCCGAACCCGACCTGGCGCTCGCCGTCATCGTCCAGCGCATGGTCGCCGCCGATGCCGCGGGCGTCCTGTTCACCGCGGATCCGATCACCGGGCGGCGGCACCGTGCCGTCATCGACGTCGCGCGTGGCCTGGGCGAGGCGGTCGTCTCCGGGCGCGTGGATCCCGACCATCTGATGGTCGATCCCGCATCCGGCCGCATCCTCGAGCGGCGGATCCGCGGTGACCGCGCGGTGCTGCCCGAAGCCGCGGCCCGGACCCTCGTCTCGCTCGGAACGCGCATCGAGCGCCACTTCGGCGCGCCACAGGACATCGAGTTCGCCGTCGATCGCGCGGGCACGGTGTGGATCGTCCAGTCGCGCGCGATCACCACCCTCTATCCGCTGCCGGCGGGTCTTCCGGACCCGGACACCGACCTGCGCGTGCTGCTCTCGTTCAACGTCGTCCAGGGCTACTTCCCGCCGATCACCCCGCTGGGCCTCGAGGTGTACCGGCTCCTTGGGGAGCGGGTGGTCGAGACGATCGGGGGCCGCCGGTCCGGCGCCGCGACGCCACGCGTGCTGACCGAGAGCGGGCTGCGGGCCTGGCTGGACCTCACACCGGTCGTTCGGGACCGCGTGGGTCGGCGGATCCTGGAGCGACTGCTGGGCATCGGCGAGGCGCGCAGCGTGGCGGTCATCCACGCGCTCGCGGGCGACGCGCGACTGCGCGAACGCCGTCGGCCAGCCATCCGGCCGTTCCTGCGCGTGCTGCGGGTCTTCGTCCGGACCGGCGTCGTCGGACGCGTCCTGCGCGCGCTCCGCTCGCCAGAGCGGACGCGCCGCCGCCTGCTCGCCCGGATCGCGGCCGACGCGCCATCGCACGTGGAGCTCGCATCGGATGCGTCCGCCGAGGCGTGCCTCGACCGCATCGAGGAGCTCATCCGGGTCGTGCCCCCGATCGTCGCCCCTCGCGCCGTCCCGATCGTCATCGCGGGGGTGCTCAGCTACGTGGCCGCCGGACGGCTGCTCGGCGACCGGGCGCGAGCGGACGAGCTCCAGGTGGTCACCCGAGGCCTGCCCCACAACCCGACCACCGAGATGGATCTCGCGCTCTGGGCGGTCGCAGACGCGGTCCGTCGAGACCGCGTGGCTCGCGAGACGCTCCTCGGCACGACGCCCGCATCACTCGCCGCGGGCTACCACGACGGGACACTGCCGGAGCCACTCCAGACGGGCCTCGCAGGCGTCCTCGCCCGGTTCGGCTATCGGTCGATCGGTGAGATCGACATCGGCGTCGCGCGCTGGTCCGAGGACCCGACGCACCTGCTGGGCGCGCTTGCCAATCATGCCCGGCTCGCCGACGACGCCCTCGCGCCGGATGCCCGGTTCGCGGCGGGCACCATGGAGGCCGAGGCGATGGTCGCCGAGCTCCTCGGACGCGTCGACGGTCCACGGCGGCAGGTGCTTGGCTTCTTCCTGCGCCGCGTCCGGGCGCTCATGGGCGCGCGCGAGGAGCCCAAAGCGAATCTCGTCGCGCGGCTGCTCACACCCGTGCGATCGGTCGCGCTCGCGGCCGGCGCGCGACTGGCCGCGGACGGAGGGCTCGACCTGGCCGACGACGTCTTCTTCCTCACGCTCACCGAAGCGCGGCGCGCCGCTCGCGGCGAGGATCTGCGGACGACGGTGGCGCGCCGTCGAGCGACGTTCGAGCGCGAGCGACGCCGACGCCATGTCCCGCGCATCCTGCTGTCCGACGGGAGCGACGCCGAGCTGGCGCTCGACGCCCGATCAGGCTCGAGCGAGGCCGGCGATCTGCGTGGCACGACCGCCTCGCCCGGCCGGGTCACCGGCGCGGCGCGGGTCATCCTGTCACCCGTGGGCGCGCACCTGGAACCCGGCGAGATCCTGGTCGCGCCGTCGACCGATCCGGGCTGGACGCCGCTCTTCCTCACGGCCGGCGGGCTGGTCATGGAGATGGGCGGGATGATGTCGCATGGCGCGGTCGTCGCGCGCGAGTACGGGATCCCGGCGTTGGTCGGGGTCGCGGGAGCGACGGAGCGGATCGCGAACGGTCAGCGGCTGACGCTCGACGCGTCGGCCGGGGTCATCCTTCTCGAACCGGGCTGACTGGCCGGTCGGTGACGGGCGGCGCTCAGAGGTGCCGCAGGAACGCCTCGGGGTCCCGGAGGAAGTCGCGGGTCAGCGTCACGTGCTCCACATCCTCGTAGGCCACTGGGGCGATCGGCTCGCGGTCGAAGCTCCAGATCGTCGCGCCCGGGAACGACAGCAGGATCGGGGAGTGGGTCGCGATGACGAACTGCCCGTCGCGCGCGGTCATGTCCTTGACCAGCGACAGGAACGACAGCTGGCGACTGGGCGACAGCGGCGCTTCCGGCTCATCGAGGAGGTACAGCCCGCCCGGCACGAACCGTTCGGCGAAGAAGCGCAGGAAGCTCTCGCCGTGGCTCTGGGCATCGAGCCCCTCGCCGTATCGCTCGCGGAGCGCCGCGAGCTCCTTGCGGTACGGGGCCAGCGCGAGGGACCGCGCGTAGTCCGACGCGCCGGCGTGGCGGATCTCGGCGTCGGCGAGCTCTCGCTCCAGCCCGGTCCTGAGCTCCGCGAGACGCTTCGCATAGCCGAAGAAGTCCTCGGCGCGCAGGTAGAACCCGCGGTGCTTGCGGGTCGCCCAGGAGAGCCGGAGCCGTGACGCCAGGGCCCGGACACCCTCGAGCGAGGGGTCCTCGACGGCCTCGGTGCTGCCCGCCGTGATCGCGCGCGACGCGATCGCGATCGCCTCGAGCAGCGTCGACTTGCCCGACCCGTTCTCGCCCACGAACAGCGTCACCGGCGTCTCGAGCCGCACCACGGGGAGCGACCGGACGGCCGGCAAGCTGAACGGGAAGACGTTCGCGACCGGATCGTCGTCGGGCAGCGGGCGCAGCGCGACGCTCGAGAGATGGATCACGGCCCGAGTGTGCCGCGCCGCGCCGGGAGCGTGCGTTAGGCTCGGGCGGCCCGAACCTGCCCGCGGAGCTGTCGCATGACCACGTCGCGCCCTGCGGCGCTGCTGTTCGACCTTGACGGGACGCTCGTCGACACGGTCGGCACCCGCATCGACGCCTGGCTCGCCACGTTCGCCGAGGTCGGCCTGCCCGCCGACCGCGCCCTGGTCGCGCCGCTCATCGGGTCGGACGGGAAGTGGCTCGCGCGCGAGGTGGCCCGGCGCGCGGGTCGCGAGCTCGCTGAGCACGAAGCCGAGGCGATCGACAAGCGGTCCGGCGAGCTGTTCGACGAACGGAATCGCGACCCGCGTCCGTTGCCCGGCGCCGGCGAGTGTCTGCGCGCCGCCGACGCGGCGCGGATCCCGTGGGCGATCGCCACCTCGAGTCGTCGGGAGCAGGTGACGCGATCGGTCGCCGCGCTCCGACTGGACCACGAGCCGACGATCGTCGACGGCAGCCACGTGGCGCACGCGAAGCCCGCGCCCGACCTGTTCCTCCTCGCCGCCCGGACGCTCGGCGTCGAGCCCGGCGCCTGCTGGTCGGTGGGTGATGCGACCTGGGACATGCGCGCGAGTGTCGCGGCCGGGATGACCGGGATCGCGATCCTGGCCGGCTCGGCGGTATCGGCGGACGAGCTCCGCGAGGCGGGCGCGAGCGAGGTCCTGCCGACGCTCGAGGAGCTCAGCGCGCGGTTCGCCTGACCGCGCTCGTCAGACGACCGCGGCGGACTCGTCGCGCGGCAACGCCTTGTCGAGGGCGTCCGTCAGGAGTGCCACCCGCGTCGCGTCGAGCTTGCGCGGCTCACCCTTCAGGCGACGGACCAGGCCCTGACCATCGACGATCGTGACGCCGTCGAGCGCCGAGCCGAACACCGGCAGCGCCGCCCGGTGGACGCACAGGACCGCGACGGCGTTGTCGGCGTAGCCGGCCTCGCGAAGGGCGGCGACGGCGGCGCTCGCCTGGCGACGCGCGAGCTCGACGAGCGCCGTCCGGCGCCGACCGTTGAGGTACAGGTCGTGGCCGCGGATCGCGAGCGGGCCCGGGAGCGACGACCGACGCGACGGTGAAGATGCCGCCGGGTCCGACGATCAGCTGGTCGATGTGCTCGGTGCTCGCCGGCATCCGGCGGCGGTGCAGGCTCCGCCAGCCGTCGTCGGCCAGGGTGTCCACCGCACGCCCGGTCAGCAGGTCGCCGTCCCCGGCGATGCCCGTCGCCCGGGCGCCCTGTGGCACCACGCTGCCCGCGACGGCGACGGCGATGCCGGCGCCGAGGATCAGGACGCCCAGGATGCGCAGCTGACCGCTCGCGTCGGGGGGCAGGAGGACCGTGGTCGCGAACACGAGGACGATGCCGATGAGCGCGAGCGCGACGCCCAGGGTCAGCGGGCTCGGCGGCCACCAGGAGCGCTCGGGCGGACCGGCGGTCGGCGGGCCGAAGGTCGGCGGACGCCGGGTCGGATCGCCGGCGGTCTCGGCGACGCGGGGTTGCGGCCGGGGGCTGGAGCGAGCGGCGACGGTGGGTGATGGAGTGTCGGTGGGATCCGCCGGCGCGCGTGGCGGGAGCGCGGCGGTCCGCGGGGGGCTCGTCGGGCTCGTTCGGCGTGGGCGTCGGAGCCCACATCGCGGTCGGGGTCGGCGTGGCGGTCGAGGCTCGGGTCGTCGCCGTCGCCGTCGTCGGGGTCGGTGCAGTCGGCCTTGGTGCGGCTGCCGCCGGCACGGCGGAGGCTGCGGGCGCCCCCGTCGATGGCGTCGCGGGTCGCGCGCCCGGTGGCGGCGCCGCGGGCCGCGTCGTGGCGTCGGCCGACCCGGTGTCGTCGATCGAACGCCGGCCCAGGCAGTCGGGATCGCGGGTGCAGCCCCAGTAGCGCTGGCCGGCGGTCGGGCCACGGCGGCTGAGGCGGACCGTCATCGGACTCGCGCACAGCGGGCACGACGGGAGACCGGCAGCCTCCGGCGTGGCGCCGAGGGAGCGGGGGAGCGGCACGGCAGCGTCTTTGCCCGTCACGCGGATGGGCAGGATAGCAAGGCACGGGGCCCGTGGCGCGATGGCCAGGACGCGACCGGCGGTGAGCGTCAGGTCGACCGACTGCTCGAGCCATCGGCCGCCGCGCTCACCGCCGGGGGTCGCGGAGCGTCGACACGAGGGGGGAGTCATGTCGCGCTCGAACGGGAGCATCCTCCCTGCGCGTCTCCCGGGCCATCGTCGCGCATGGTCCGCCGCCTACGTCCCTCGGCCGAGGCGACGGGTCGTCCCGCGTCGATGAGTGGCGGATACACGGCGACTGCTAGCCTCGTCGCGTGGCCACCCTCCTCGCCCCGGCCGACCGCCTGCTCGACGATCTCGACCCGGAGCAGCGTGAGGCCGTCCTGGCGACGAGCGGGCCCGTCGCCATCCTTGCCGGTGCTGGGACCGGCAAGACCCGCGTCATCGCCCGGCGGACCGCGTACGCGATCGCCAGTGACGTCGTGCCCGCGGATCAGGTGCTGGTCGTCACCTTCACCGACAAGGCCGCGGGCGAGATGGTCGAACGGTTGCGGTCGCTCGGCCTGCCCCGCGTGACCGCGCGGACGTTCCATGCTCACGCGCTGTCACAGCTGCGCCACTTCTGGCCGTCACGCCACGACGGCCAGCCCATCCCGCAGCTGCTCGACTCGAAGGCGGTCATCCTCGGCCGGCTGGCGCGCGGCCTGCCGGGCCACTACCGCTTCACGCCCACGAAGGACCTCGCTGACGAGATCGAGTGGGCCAAGGCGCGCCGGGTCGTGCCCCGGACCTATCTCGCCGAGGCCGAGCGGGTGCGGCGCGAGCCGCCGATCCCGGGCGACCTCTTCGTGCGCGTCTTCGGCGACTACGAGCGCGCGAAGGAGCGGGCCGGGCGGATCGACTTCGACGACCTCCTCACGCTCACCGTCGACCTGCTCGAGGGCGATGCGGAGGCAGCCGCGACGGTCCGCGCCCGGAAGGGCTGGTTCAGCGTCGACGAATATCAGGACACGAACCCGCTGCAGCAGCGCCTGCTGGAGCTGTGGCTCGGCGACCGGCGCGACCTCGCGGTCGTCGGCGACGAGGACCAGACGATCTACTCGTTCACCGGCGCGACGCCCACGTTCCTGCGCGAGTTCGCCGCTCGGTGGCCGGGCGCGACCACGGTCGAGCTGCAGCGCAACTACCGCTCGACGCCGCAGGTGCTGGAGCTCGCGAACCGGCTGATCGCGTCGACCGGGCGCGCGAAGCGCCTGCTCGCGACCCGCGGCCCGGGGCCGGAGCCCACGATCACGATGCTCCGCACCGAGGAGGAGGAGCAGACGGACCTCGTGCGGCGGATCCGCGGGTTCCTGCGCGACGGCGTCGCCCCGGCCGAGATCGCGGTCCTCGTCCGGACCAACGCGCAGCTCGCGCCGCTCGAGGAGACGCTCACGCGGGCGGGCATCGCGTATCAGGTGCGCGGCGTCCGGTTCTACGATCGGCCGGAGGTGCGGGGCGCGATCACCGCGCTGCGGCACCGCTCCCCGTCGGCTCGCGGAGGTGCGTTGGGGGTCGCCGTTCGCGAGCTGTTCCGGGACGAGCTGGGCTACGAGGAGGGCGTCGAGCCTGACGGCGCCGAGGCCCGCGAACGCGCGGCCGCCCTGGACACGCTGCTCGGGATCCTCGACGACGAGGTGCGGCTGAACCCGGATCTCTCGGCGGCGGCCTACGTGGCGGACCTGGACGCCCGGGCCGCGCATGAGCGCGAGCACGCGGACACGGGCGTCGTGCTGTCGACGCTCCACCGGGCGAAGGGCCTCGAGTGGGACGCCGTGCTGCTGCCGGCGCTCGAGGAAGGTTCGCTGCCGATCCGCCAGGCGTTCGACGACGACGCGGCGCTCGAGGAGGAGCGGCGGCTGCTCTATGTGGGCATCACGCGGGCGCGCGTCCATCTCGCGCTGTCATGGGCGGCGCAGCGACGGACGCGCGGGCGGGACGCTCGCCGGCAGCCGTCACGGTTCCTGCACGCGTTGCGGCCCCGGCGCGCGGTCGGATCGACGGGCGGCGGCGCGGGCTTCGGCGCCACCCGCTCGCTGGTCGGCGTGCGGGAGCGCGGGCCCGTGATCGACCTGGGCGATGGCTTCGCGCCGCCGTCGCCGAAGCCCGCGTTGGGATCCGACCCGGTGTCGGTGGCCCTTCGTCAGTGGCGCTTCGAGCGGGCGAAGGCCGACGGGATGCCGGCGTTCGTCATCGCACACGACTCGACGCTCGCGGCCATCGCCGAGGCGCGACCGCGAAGCCTCGCGGCGTTGCGGCGGGTGAAGGGCATGGGTCCGCAGAAGCTCGAGAAGTACGGCGAGGAGATCCTCGCCGTCATCGAGGCGGCTGTCGACTGACGCGCGACGCTCGCCGCCGGCGACGCTGGCGGACGACCGGCGGCGCGGGGCTCAGCGCGCGGGAGCGGCCGGCGGACGGTGCACCAGCGCCGCCGGTCGGACGCGGACCGCCGACCAGGCGCCGTCGAGCGGGGTCTCGGCGACCACCACGAGTCGATGGCCCGCGAGCAGCTGCTGGAGCGACGCGCGGTTGAACGTCGGCAGGCCATGCGCGGGATAGGCGATCCAGAGCAGCGGGGGGATGCCCAGGACCGTCCCAAAGCGCCGTACCAGCCAGCGCACCGAATCGGGATGCGAGGCGAACATCACGGCCACGGTCGCCGCGGCGAAGTCGCCGGTCATCGTCACGCCGTGCGGGAGCGGCCCCAGCACGCGCATCCACTCGGTCGGCTCGAACCACAGCCGTGTCCCCGCGTGGATGGACAGCTTCTCGGCGGAGTCATGGGCTTGAGCGTACGTGCGGTCGGCGCCCGCTCCCTCGACCATCTTGGGCGATTGCCTGTCAGATGCTCGCGATGCCCGGGGGGCGAGCGACTCCAGGCTGGCGACGCTCGCACGGGTTGGTCGGGATCCGGTCGCCGAGCCGGCGGCCCTGCCGTCGGGCCGCCATCGTGGAACGGACGCAGCTGGAAGCCGAACTCCATCCCGCCGCCGTCGCGGCGCGTCGCCCAGATGCGGCCGCCCATCGCCTCGACCAGCTGGCGGCACACGAACAGCCCGATGCCCGCGCCCGACGCGCGCCGCTGCGCCGCCTTGGTCCGATAGAACGGGTCGAACAGCCGGTCGAGCTCCTCCACAGCCACGCCCGGGCCGCGGTCCAGCACGCGGACGGACGTGCCGTCGCCCTCGCGCGCCGCGATGACCTCCACGACGCCGGCCTCGCGTCCGTACTTCGCGGCGTTCGAGAGGAGGTTGCGCACGATCTGCCCGACGTAGGCGTCATCGCCCGAGACGGTGTCCAGCT
This sequence comes from uncultured Chloroflexia bacterium, assembly GCA_963778025.1. Taxonomy (GTDB): domain Bacteria; phylum Chloroflexota; class Limnocylindria; order Limnocylindrales; family CSP1-4; genus CAVZTA01. The sequence continues at coordinate 59,868 of CAVZTA010000001.1, forward strand.
CGCCGATCGTCACGTCGAACCGCACCTCCGGCCACAACCGCCGCTCCGAGGCCACCACCGCCGGGATGACGTGCTGCAGGAGCACCGGATCCGCGACGTCCAGGGGGACGCCGCGTTCGGTGCGGGCCAGCACGAGCAGGTCCTCGACCAGTCGGTGGAGCCGCTCCGCCTCGTCGGCGATGTCCCCGATGAGCTCGCTGCGGCGCTCGGAGGCGACGCCCTTCGTCCCGTCGGCCAGCAGCCGGCTGAACCCCAGGATCGAGGTGACCGGCGTCCGCAGCTCGTGCGACAGGATGCCGATGAACGTGTCGCGGATGGCATCCAGCGCCTTGCGCTCGGTGATGTCGGAGAAGGCCGCGACCGTCGCCACGATGTGCCCCTCGTCGTCGCGCACGGGCGCGCTCGACGCGACGATCGACCGCGCGCGTCCATCCGGCAGCCCCAGATCCAGCTCCAGGTCCTCCACCGTGGCGCCGTCGCGCATCGCGGCGGCGAGCGGCGAGACGCCCGACAGCGGGACGCCGTCCGCGTCGACGGTCGGCAGCACGTCCGGATCCAGCAGCGAACGTCCCTCGAGCTTCCCGCCGACGATCGCCTCGGCGCGCCGGTTGTGCAGGACGATCCGACCCTCCACGTCGCACACGACGAGCCCGATGGGCATGTGCTCGACGATCGCCGCGAGCGTCGAGCGGGACGTGGCCTCCGCGTCGTACGAGCGCTTCTGATCGGTGATCTCGGTGAACACCTGGACGCCGCCGGTGATGCGGCCGTCCGGGTCGATGAGCGGGTCCATCGACACCAGGAACCAGCGCTGCCCGAAGCGCACCTCGCGGGCCCCGGAGCGGCCGTCGGACCGCGGCCGCGGCGTGCCCCACGGTTCGCCATCGTCGTCGGGTGCGAACAGGTCGATGACGCGCCGCCCGATGAGCTCGCCGGGGTCGATGCCGGTCAGGCGCGCGAGCATCCGGTTCGCCCGGATCACCGCACCGTCGGCGTCGACGATCGCGATGCCGTCGCGGGTCGCCTCGACGGTGGCCTGCCATTGCCGCGCGATCGACGCGGCCCGCGCCTCCGCCGCGCGCGCCCGCAGCAGCGAGCCGATCGTGGCCAGCAGGACCGGTCCCTCGACCGGCCAGGTCAGGTAGGCGTCTCCGCCCGCCTCGAGCCCGGCGACCTGGTCGGCGACCTCGACGTGCGTGGCCGACAGGTGGAGGATCGGGATCAGCGAGGACTCGCCGCCGGACTTGATCCGCCTCGCCACCTCCGTCCCGTTCACGTCGGGCAGGTTCACGTCGAGGATCACGAGGTCGGGTCGTTCCGCCTCGACGAGCCGCAGGGCCTCGCCACCGGTCGCCGCCTCGACCACCGCGTAGCCGCCGCGTCGCAGCATCTGGGTGACGGCGTAGCGGCCCACCTCGTCGTCGTCGACGTTGAGGATGAGCGTCCGGCGATCCGCGTCCATCACGGCGCTCCCACCAGCAGCGAGGAGACCGCGGCGAGCAGACCCTCGGACGACCCGCTCTTGGTCACGAAGGCCTGGGCCTGCTCCATGAGCGCGGCGCGTTCCTCCTCGGCCAGGTCGCGACCGGTGTGGATGACCACGGGCACCGATGCGGTGGCCGGGGTCTCGCGCAGCCGGCGCAACAGCTCGCGCCCGTGCAGGTCGGCCATCTCGAGGTCCAGCACGATGGCCGCCGGTGGATGGGCCGTCGCGGCGGCCAGCCCGCTCAGCCCGTCGGGTGCGGTGACCACCGGCCGCTGGAGCGAGGCGAGCGCCCCGGCCACCACGTACCGCACGATCTCGTCGTCGTCGATGACGAGGATCCGGTCGGCCGCCGATGCCGGGCTGTCCAGGACGGCGCCGTCCGACGTGAGCGCCGGCCCCGGGATGAACGGCACGGCCACGCCGAACGTGGAGCCCACACCCGCGGTCGACGTGACCCAGACGCGGCCGCCGAGCAGCGTCGCCAGCCGTCGCGCCAGCGGCAGCCCGAGCCCGGTCCCCTTCACGCGCGCCTGGAGCGGCCCCTCGACCTGCACGAACTCCTCGAAGATCCGCTGGAGGTCGGCCGACGCGATGCCGATGCCGGTGTCGTGGACTTCGATGACCACCATCCGCGGGTCACCGGCCGGCGTCTCCGCGCGCACCATGTCCGGGACGCCAGCGGCGTCGCGAAGCTCCGCCACGGACGGTGACCGACCCCTCCTCCGTGAATTTCAGCGCGTTCGACACGAAGTTGCGGACGATCTGGCCGAGCCGGAGCTGGTCCGACACGATCGGCGGCACACCCTGGGGCTCCTCGAACACCAGCGGCACGCGCGCCGGGTCGACCAGCGGATCCAGCGTCCCGCGCAGCTGTCGGAACAGGTCGCCGAGGTCGAAGGGCGCCAGCTGGATGGACGTCTTGCCGGCCTCGACGCGTGCCAGATCGAGGAGGTCCTCGACGAGCGACGCGAGGTCGCGCGCCGACTGGCGGATGTAGCGCGCCTGCCTCGCCGACTCCGCCTCGAGTCCGCCGTCCAGCAGGAGACCGGCGAGCGCGATGATCGAGCCGAGCGGCGTCCGGAATTCGTGACTGACGTTCGACAGGAAGCGCGACTTCAGCTCCGATGCCTGGCGCAGCTGCTCCGCCTTGTCCTCGAGCTCCGCGTAGAGCGCGACCACGCCCCGGTTCGTCTCCACCAGCTCCTGGGCGAGGCGCACGTTCTCCTCGCGGAGATGGGTGAGCTCGTCGTCGTCGGTCATCACGCCGCCCTCGCCGCCCGGAGGGCGACCACCGTGACATCGTCGCCCGGGTGTCCTGGCGGCGGTCCTCCTCGCGGCGTCGACAGGCCCGCGATCCAGGGCGAGGACCTCGATCGCGAACCGCGCGGCTACGGGCGCTTCCACTTCGTCACCGTGATGCGTGTGCCGACGCCGACGGTCGACTCGATCGCGAACTCGTTCACCAGCCGGCGCGCTCCACCGAGCCCGATGCCCAACCCGGCGCCGGTCGTGTAGTGGTCGCGAAGGGCGAGCTCGATGTCCGGGATCCCAGGCCCCTCGTCCACGAACGTGAGCCGGATACCCGGCCCGTCGCGCCCATCGACCGTCGCGATGTGCACGATCCCGCCGCCGCCGTAGTCGACGGTGTTGCGTCCGAGCTCGCTCGCCGCCGTCACGAGCTTCGTCTGCTCGACGAGGCTGAAGCCCATCGCGACCGCCCGATCCCGCACGAGCTGGCGCGCGCGAGCGACGTCCTGCGAGGTGTGGAGGGGCACGTCGTCCCCGGCGGACGTGATCGCCCGCACGCTCAACGGCCGTTCCCCTCGGCGATCAGCAGCCGGTCCAACATCGCGACGCCGGCATCGACGTCGAGGACCCGCGCCATCGCGGCGATGTTGCCCAGCATCCGGCCGATGAACGAGTCGACGAGCTCGACCGACGAGATGAGGTCGGGTCGAAGCGTGACGGCCGACTGCTGGCTCGCGATCCAGTCCTCGAGCACCTCGTCACGGTGGTCGAGGAAGATCGCGCTGAGCGCGTCGGACGCGGGCTGGGCCATGCGGGTCGACCTCCGGAGCCCGCGCCGGTTCGGCGGCGCTGGGAACGTGCCGACACTCTACGGTGCGCGACCGACGGGTCCGCGCGACGCAAGCGGATTGCAATGGCGGGTCCGGCTACTGCCGCGTCGGTGCGATGCCTGTCTGTGATCGAGACGACGGTCGGCTGGCAGGGAACGCCGCCCGGTAGCGAGGCAACCGGACGGCGTGAAGAGCTGCGGTGCGGGGACGCCGTCATTCGCCGGGCGTATCCAGACCGTCCTGGACGCTGATGCGAAGGTCGCCGGCGTCGATCGGGGCATCGAAGGTCAGGACGAGCTGCCGGTCGGCGCCGATCGCGTCGACCGTGCCGACAGGCCCGGGCTGGACGAGGATCGCGGTGGCACCCGACTCGTCGATGTAGAGCGCGAGGGCGTTGTCCATCGCGAAGTCGGACCACGTGAGGCGGAGCGTCCGGTCGTCGACGTTGTCCACGACGACTCGACCGGTGTCCACGCTGATGCCCTCGGCCGGGCTCCCGGACCGGGCGCCGACGAGGCGGCCGGAGTGGTCGACGATGTCGACCCGGACGTCGTGGCGATCGGCGGTCAAGAGATCCACGGTGATGGGCATGGCGTCGGAGCCCGGATCCTCCGACGGCTCGGGCGTCGGCTGGACGGGCGCGCTCGGCAGCGGGGTCACCGCCGGCGGGTTCGATGCGGGCGGGGTGGTCGGCGCGCCGGAACCCGCCCCGGCGCTGCAGGCACCCACCGTCAACGCGACGGCGAGGCCCACGAGAGCGAGGGTCAGGTGGCGGCGGATGGGCTGGGCGGTCATGGCTGATGGATCCTTCATCGCGGTGCGTTGGTGACGCCGCTCTGGGACGTCATCCACCAGGCATGAGGCATCGGGGCCAGCCATGTCTTCGATGTTCGTCAGCCTTCCGGCGAACTTCTCGACGTCCGTCCATGCCGGCTACGTCATCCGTCGCGTCCCGCCGGACATCCGACAGGAACGCCGCTCAGGAGGCCGGCTACGGCGATGTCGTCAGCCCTGAACGGCGACGCGGATCGTGGACGCGTCGACGGCACCGTCGAAGCGCACTCGGATCGCGCGCGTCAGCCCAAGACTGTCGCCGCCGCACGGCGCGCCGGGCGTGAACGCCAGCGCCGTCGCCGTCGGATCCAGCACGAATCCCCATCGAGCACCGTCGCACGGCCCGGCCACCCACAGGAGGTCGATGGTCGTGTCATCGACCTGCGTGACGCCGGGGGCGCCGTTCTCGCCGGGCTCGCCGCGACTCGTCGTGCTGACGTCCTCGATCTCGACGACATGAAGCGAGCGATCCTCGAATGTCACGAAGTCCGTCGTCGCGGACTCAGTGTCCAGCGTCAGCTCGATGATGTTCGGGCTGGACGTGGGCGACGCCGCAGCGATGTCCGTGGCCGTGCCGATGCTCGCAGCGTCGACCGGTCCGTCGAACACCAGGCGGACCGCCCGCCCGATAGCGACGGTGTCGCCGCCGCACGGGGCGGCCGAGAGCACCAATGCCGTCGCCGCCTGGTCGAGCGTCAGACGGGCGCGGGTCTGGCACGGCAGGTCCACCCAGGTGACGTCGACGGTCGTCGCATCCACCTGGGTCACGGTCAGGTCGCCGGCGGGCATCGGAGCTGATCCCTGCGCGCTGACATCCTCCGCGCGGACGATCCGGTTCGAATGGTCCTCGATGGTGATGGTCACGGGCTGCGAGATGCCGATGTCCAGCGTCACATCGAACACGTGCGGGGTCGGCGAGGGCGAGGCGGTGGGCGACGCGACCGGGCTGGCGCTGGGGATGGGCGCGACCGGCGAGGGCACCGGCGCCGATCGATCCGACCGCAGGCCGGAGACGACGCCGACACCCACGACGACCATCAGCAGCAACCCGACCAGGAGCAGCGCGAACGCCGGCTGCAGGACGAACCGGGCCGATCCGCGACCGGCCATGGGGTCGCGCCGGAACACCCGCAAGGGATCGGCTCGGCGCGGGTGCGCCCGCGCGAACTCGATGGCGACGGTGACGGGGGCTGCCGGTGCGCGCCGCGGGCCGTCGGCCAGCCAGTCCCCGAGGACGCGGTCGAGCTCGCTGGCCGGGCGCCGATCGCGTCCGGGATCGTCGTGGCGGGTCATGCGGGCCGCTCCTTCCCGGCGGTGCCGCGCGCGTCAGCCTCGAGGGCGGCACGCAGGGCACGGGTCGCGTAGTGGATCCGGGAGCCCGCCGTCCCGACCGGGATGCCGAGCACGTCAGCGATCTCGGCGAGCGACAGACCCTCGTAGTGCTGGAGGACGAGGACCGCCCGCTGCTCCGCCGAGAGGCGCCGGAACCCGCGCTCCAGCTGGTCGCGGTCGGCGACGAGGCGGTACTCGTCGGTCGTCGTGGACACGTCGTGGTCGTCGGGCAGCAGGCGGACCGGCGACCCGCGCCGCTCCCGACGCGCCTCGGCCGTGCTCGCCCGGAGGATGAGGCGGTACGTCCACGCCTCGAACCGGTCCGGGTCGCGCAAGCGTGGCAGCTCGTTCCAGATGGTGATGAGCGCCTGCTGCAGGGCGTCCTCGGCGAGGTACGGGTCGCGCAGGATGCGCGACGCGATCGCGTAGAGCCGGTCGGCGTGCAGCCGGACGAGCGCGGCGTACGCCGCCTCCTCGCCGCGGGCCGCTCGTTCGACCAGGTCCCGTGACACGGGCGATGGGTCCTCCGAAGGTGGGTGGCATGGTGCCCGACCGGCGTGATCGCCGACGGCTCGACACCCTGCATGAGGGCCGCGGCGGGCGACTTCTTCAAAGGCCGTCCCGCGCCCGAGATGCGACGGACGTCCTGTCCGATCCGACGACGGACGTCCCACGTCAGCGGCCCGCTCCGCGACATACGCTCGAGCTGCCCACACCACTTGCCAGCCCGGACCGTCACGTGACCCTGCTCGAGCCCACCGCCGATACCACCGCCCGGGCCTCCGTCGTCGCCGCATCCGACCGCGAGGCGGCCGGCGCGCGTCACGTGTCCCTCGTCCGACCGTCCATCCTCTACGCGCTCCTGTTCGGATCGATCGGCGCGTACGTCCCCTACATCTCGATCTACTTCGCCGACATCGGCCTCGGGCTCGAGACGATCGGGCTGCTGTCGGCGATCGCGGCGGCGGTCGGTCTGGTCGCCGCTCCGGCGTGGGGCGCGGTCGCCGATCGCTCGCGCGACGTGCGCGTCCCGTTGCTGCTCGGCGCCCTGTGGGCATCCGGCGCCGCCGCGTGGCTGGGGACGGCGACGGCGCCCCTGTCGGTGGCGCTGGCGATGGCCGCGCTCGCGGCCGGGACGGCCGGTCTCGCTCCGATGCTCGACAGCCGGACGGTGGCCATCCTGGGCGCCGATCGCGACCGCTTCGGGCGGGCGCGCGCCTGGGGTTCCGCCGCGTTCATCGTGGTCGCGCTGGGCGTCGGCCAGCTCATCGACCGACTGGGCACCAGCGCCCTGGTCCTCGTGTGGGTCCCGGGCATCGCGTTGACGGGCATCGCGGCGTACGTCCTGCTGGGCGGCGGTCCGCAACGGTCGCGCGCCGCCCGTGCGCTGGGCAGCGGCTCCGCGCTGCTCGCCCTCCTCCGCTCCCGGGAGCTCGGCTCGTTCTTCCTGATCTCGGTCCTGCTGTGGACGGCGGTCTCGGCCGTGATGACGTTCGCCTCGATCCACCTCGTCGCGCTCGGTGGCGACGGGGCGATGGTCGGCGCGCTCTGGGCGCTGGGCGCGCTCGTCGAGGTGCCGCTGATGTTCGCGTTCCCGGTGCTCGTCCGGCGCACGGGGCCCGAGCCGCTGGTGGTCATCGGCGCCGTCGCGTACGCCGTCCGGGCGCTGGGCTGGGCGCTCGCCCCGGCGCCGATCGTCCTCGTCGCGCTCGCGCCCATCGGCGGGGTCGGCTTCGCGTTCGTCTACGTCGGCACCGTGATGGTCATCGCGCGGCGGGTCCCGGCATCCAGCCAGGCGACGGCACAGGGGCTGTTCAGCGGGACGACGTTCAGCCTCGGCTCGATCGGTGGCGCGGTGCTCGGCGGTCAGCTGGCGCAGGCGACGTCGATCCCGGCGCTGTTCGTCGTGAGCGCCGCGATCGCGCTGGCGAGCGCGGTCGGGATCTGGCTGGCCATCGGCCGACGCTCCGTCCGGGGGACGCTGCCCGGCCGCGCCTGACCCGGCTCCTGCCGCAAGGTCGCCTCGCGGAAATCATCCGTCTGCAGGATGCACGTTCGGGTCCCGACCACGTAGCGTGCCTGTCACCACCTCAGCAGCGACCGAACGAGCCGGGCCGATCCCCGTCACGCCCGTCTCGACCGGTCCCCGCGGAGGGCACACACGGGACCCGCCTCCGCCCCCGAAGGCGGGTTTCGTGATTCCTGGGCTCCGCGGCGGGTGGCCGTCAGCGCTTCCGTGCGATCCACGCCTCTTCGCACGGCCAGCGACTCGCCCACGCCGCGTCCATCCACTCGTAGCTCGTCGTCGCATCGGATGGCACCCGGACCTCGACCAGGTCGAGGATGTCGAACCCCGAGCGGGTCAGGAGTCGCACCCAGTCGCCGTGGTTGAGGTGGAACTCGACCTCGCCGTCGGTGTTGTCGGGCCATTCCACGCGATGGACGTCGAAGTACGGGCGTCGAAGGCGGTCGGTGGCCGGCCCGTCCGTCTCGTAGTCGGGCACGCACACGTACGCCAGGATCGAGTTGGTCAGGAAGATCAGCCGGCCGCGGGGCCGGAGCAGCCGGGCCGCCTCCGGGATCCAGCGGTAGGGGTCGGCCCACAGCGCCGCGCCGTACTCCGAGATGGCGAGATCGAACGACGCGTCGGGGTAGGGGACCGTCTCGGCGTTGCCGTGGAGGAGCGGGAAGGTGATCCCGTGCTGCTCCTGGAGCCGACGGGCGGTCGTCAGCTGCGCCTCCGAGTTGTCGATGCCCACCGGGTGCGCACCGCGCCGGGCCAGCCAGGCCGACACGTAGCCGGTGCCGCAGCCGAGCTCGATGGTGTCGAGGCCCTCGAGGTCGTCGGGCAGGAGGTGCAGCTCCGATTCCGGGATGCCGAAGATCCCCCAGCGCTCCTGGCCGGGCCCCTCCGCCCACGAGCGCTCACCGGGACCGACGTACTCGGCGGCGAACCGGTCCCACGCCTCGCGATTGCGCCGGACGTGCTCCGGGAGGTCCTGCTCCGTCGTCAAGACACGCTCGAACCGGCAGGCACGGTCGCGACGCCGGAACGCTCGCGCGCCTCGAGCACGAGATCGAACGTCCGCTCGTCGGCCGGCCGGGCGTCGATCTGGACATGCGCCACGCCCTCCGCCGCCCACGCGGCGAACGCGTCGGCGATCGCCTGGACGTCGGCGGGCAGCGCGTTCGGGGCGCCGGGTCGGGCGGTCTGCAGCGACCCGTCCAGCGACAGGCCGACCGTGACCTGTAGCGTCGAGAGGTCCCGACCCTCCGCGTCGCAGGCGGCGCGCAGGTCGGCGAACCGGCTCTGCCAGCGCTCGTCGGGGACGCCGAACCAGGCGGTGTTCCAGGCGTCGGCATGGCGGGCGGTGAGGCGGAGCATGCGCTCGCCCTTGGACGCGACGAGGATCGGGATGTGCGCCCGGCGGGGCGGCGGCAGGAGGACGCTGTCGTCGATGCGGTGCCATCGTCCCTCGAAGGTCACGCGCTCGCCATCGAGCAGCCGCCGGATGATCCCGAGCGCCTCCTCGAACCGCCCGACACGGTGATCGAACGGGTAGCCGAACGCCGTGAACTCCGGCTCGTGCCAGCCCGCCCCGAGCCCGACGATCAGCCGGCCGCCGCTGATGTCGTCGGCGGTCGCGACGGCCTTGGCGGTCCAGGCGGGCGGGCGGAACGGCGTCGCGAGGACGATCGTGCCCGAGCTCCGCACGCTCCGTCGTCGCGGCCAGCGCGGCAAGCATCGTCCACGCCTCGTGGAGCCCGCTCTCGGGCTCGTTCGGGAAGCGGAACAGCAGATGGTCGAAGACCCACAGGCTGTCGATGCCGCCCGCCTCGGCGCGCCGCGCGAGCTCGAGGATGCGTGACCAGCTGGGGGTGCCGGCGCCGTCGTCGTCGGCGATGGGGAGCACGAGTCCGACCTTCATCAGGGGATGGTAGGCGAGCGGGCGTCGGCGTCGCGGCCGTGGGCGCGCGCGGCGGGGATCACGCCCGGGTTGAGCAGGCCGCTGGGATCCCAGGCGGCCTTGCGGCCCGCGATGGCGTCGAGCTCGCTGGTCGGCCGGGTGCGGCGGAGCCAGGCCGCCTTCGCGACGCCCGCGCCATGCTCACCGGCCACGTCCCCACCGAGCTCCGCGACGAGCCGGAGGACCGCATCGTCGACGCGTTCGTCGTCCGGTGGCGGGCCGACGACGTTGACGTGCAGGTCGCCCACGCCGAGATGGCCGAACACGATGACGCGGGCCGCCGGGTCGACGTCCCGGATACGCGCACCCACCTGATCGACGAACCCGGCAAGCCGTTCGTCGGGCACGACCACGTCGAGCTTGTGCGGGACGCCGAGCGTCGAGATGGCCTCGGCGTGCGCCTCGCGAAGCGCCCACAGGCGGCGCCGATCGGCCGGATCCGCGGCCGCGACGACCCCTTCGACGCCGTCGGCGCCGTCGACGACCTCGGCCAGCCGATCCAGGGGATCCACCTCGCCGCGCGCCTCGAACAGGACGGCCGCGGGCGGTGTCGGCGCGAACGGCGGAGCGGCGCCGAGATGGCGCGTGACGAGATCCAGTCCGTCGGCCAGGAGGAGCTCGGCGGCGACGAGGCCGAGGTCCGCGGCGCGGACCCGCGCCGTGAGCGCGACCGCTGCCTCGACGGCGCCGACGGCGACGAGCACCGTCGCGACGGCCGGCAGTCGTGGCAGGAGGCGAAGCGTGACCGCCGTGATCGCGGCGAGCGTGCCCTCGCTGCCGACGATGTCGTCGAGCTCGCCGGGGCCCGCCGGTCCGGTGCGCCCGTCGACCCGGGCGAGCTCCAGGGCCTCGACCTGCCGGCCCATCGATCCGTGCGCGAGCTCATGGAGGCCGCCGGCGTCGGTCGCGACCATGCCGCCGAGTGTCGCCGCGTCCCGTGACGCGAGATCCACGCCGAGCTCCAGCTCGGCGCCACGGGCCGCCACCTCGACGGCCGCAAGCGTCGCGCCGGCTCCGGCACGCACCCACCGGCCAACGCCATCGACCGGCCCGACTATCGTCCAGGCGCCGCAGCGATACGAGGAGCTCGCCCCCTCGTGGGACGCCGCCGCCGACGAGGCCGGTGTTCCCGCCCTGCAGCACGACCGGGACCCGCGCCCGCGCCGCCGCCACGAGCACCGCCGCCACCTCCGCGGCCGTGCCCGGCCGGACGACCGCCAGCGACGGCCCACCGAACCGCCCCGTCCAGTCGCGCTCGAACCCGGCGCGTATCGACGGATCGGTCAGGACATGTGCCGGACCCACCACATCGACCAGCGCCGATCCGAGCGCCGCGGGCAGGCGATCGAGGTGGGGCATCCGGGCGACGATACGTGGTCCACCGGGGTGGCGGACGACGGCCGGACGTGTCACGATCGGGACGACCGTCGGAACGTCGCTGGAGAAGAGGGGTCACACAGGGTCCGTGGGAGGGCACGCCACCCACCTTCGCCTGGCCGTGTTCCGCCCGTCAGCGGCAGGCTCGGCCGTCGACGCCGTCCTCCGCGACGACGTGCTTCCGCAGCTCTGCCGGACCCCCGGCATCGCGGACGTCTACGCGGGCCGCCTCGGCGAGGACGCCACCGATCGGGTCGTCGCCTCGGTGTGGATCGGACCGGCGCTGACGCTGCCCGACAGCCGGCTGGAGGAGCGGCTCCTGGTCGACGTCCTGCCGTCCACGAACGGCGCCGCCGACGGCGTCGCGACGGAGACGTTGCCACTCGATGTCGCCGCGCGCTTCGACCGTCCCGAGCCGGCCGGCATCCTGCGCATCTTCCGGGGTGCGGTGAAGGGCGACGATCTCGACGCGTACATCGCCGAGGCGCAGGGCGGGATGCTCCAGGACGCGGAGGTCAACGCCGGGCTGATCGCGTTCTACCTGGGTCGGACCGGCGACGATTCGTTCCTCACGGTCTCGGCGTGGACCGGCTGGGATGCGATCGAACGGGCGACCGGCGGCAACATCCGCGATCCGTTCGCCACGCGGAACTCGTCGCGGCTGGCGACGTTCAGCATCCGCCACTTCGAGATCGTGCCGGACCTCGAGCGGCCCGCCCGGCCGCGTGGGCGACTGAACGAGCGCGTCGTCAGTCGTCGTCAGTCCTGCATCCGCGCGAGCTTCGCGATCAGCAGGCCGGGGATCAGGGCGAAGACGAGGATCGGCAGGGTCACCGCCGTGAGGGCGAGGGCGAGGAGCGCGACGATGCTGGCGTCCATCCGGGATCTCCGCGAAGGGCGCCCTGGTGGCGCCGGTGCAGCGAGGATGACGGCGCACCCGCGTGGCGGACCGCGGACGGGTGTCCTCGGACGGGATGGACGCTCGACGATGCCGATGCCGATGCCGATGCGGTCGCGTGGCCGCGGCTACGGGGCGTATGGGACCCAGCGGCTCCACGCGCCCGCGCGCCCGCGCGAATCGACGATCCGGACACGAAGCTCGTTGGTCGCCCAGTTCGCCCACCAGACGCGGACCGAGCGGGTGCGCTGGTACGTGTCGGCCCACGCCCAATGGCCGCCGTTCACTCGGCGCTGGACCTGGTAGTAGCGCACGGTCCCGCCGGTGCTCGGTGCCAGGTAGCGGGACCAGTACTCGATCACGTAGCGGCTCTTCGGCTTGGGCAGACTCGGCGCCACGCTGGCGCTCGGGTGACGGCGACGGGCTGGGTGTGGGATCCGGGCTCGGGGTGGGCTCGGTGGTCGGCGTCGGCTCCGGCGTCGCCGTGGGCGAGGGCACGGGCGAGGGCGCGGCGTGGCCGTCGGGGTCGGCGACGGTGACGGTGACGGCGAAGGGGACGGGGTGGCCGTCGGCGCCGGCGTCGGGGTCGGCGTGGGTGTCGGTGCGGGACCGCTGCCCGCGACCTCGTCGACCCAGACCGCCGTCCAATACCGGCGTCCGTTCGTGGAGTCGACCGCGACCCCCACGCCCACGTGCGTGTAGTTCGCGTTCGTGATGATCGCGTAGTGACCCGAGGAGTTCACCCACTGCGTGTTGCCGTGCGTCGCCGAGGCGCCGAGATCGGTGTCGAAGTTGTAGGCGATGATCTCGCCCGCCAGGTACCACGTGATGCCGGCGGCGCGGATCTGGTCGATGTAGCTCAGGCTGCCCGCGGGCGGGTCGTGGCTGAAGTAGTGCTTCGTGGCCATGTCGTTCGAGCGAGCGCGCGCGATCGTCATCAGCCGGGTATCGACCTGGACGGGCGCCAGCCCGACATCCGTCCGGTCGCCGTTGAGCAGCGCGACCATCGCGGCTTCGGCGGCATCCTGCGACGTCGCGGCGCGGACGGGTGCCGCGGCGGGCAGCCCGACGGCGATGGCCACGACCAGCGCGGCGAGCACGACGAGCGGGCGATGTCCGGGACGCGGCATCAGGCGACGGGACCTCCTCGTGGGATGCCGCGAGCGTCGCGCAGGGGCCCGCCGCGAGCCATCGCGAAGTGGTCCCGGTGGGCGCGGGTCCGATGGAGCCAGGACCGGGTGCGGCCGCGCACCACGCCGCCGGCGGCACTTCGAGCGCTGATCTCGCCGGTCGCCCGTAGGGGGGTCTACCGGGTGGACACCGCCCACGTGCGGCGGTCAGCATCGCGACGCCGGGTCGCTCGACGACGCACGCGACGCCGGTGCTGGAGGGTGCATGGCGGAGGTGGTCGCGGAGAGTCCGCAGGAATCCACGAAGACGGACGGGCGCCTCGCGATCCTGCTCGCGATGGCGATGTTCGTCCTCGTGGTCGACACGTCGATCATGAACGTGTCGATCTCGGCCGTCGTCCAGGACATCGGCACGACGGTCAGCGGCATCCAGTCGGCGATCGCGCTCGAGGCGCTCGTCTCGGCCGCGTTCATCCTCCTCGGCAGCAAGACCGCCGACCTCATCGGCCGCAAGCGGGCGTACACGCTGGGGCTCCTCGCCTACGCGGTCGGTGCGTTGGCCATGACGCTGACCCAGTCCCTCCTGCCGATCATCATCTTCTGGGCGATCATCGGCGGACTCGGCGCGTCCCTGCTCCTGCCCTCGATGCAGTCGCTCATCCACGGCAACTTCGAGGGCGACGCGCAGCGGCGCGTCTACGCGACGGTCGGCGCGTCCGCCGCGATCGCCGCCGCCGTGGGCCCGCTCGTCGGGGGCTTCATCACGACGTTCCTGTCGTGGCGGATCGCGTTCCTCGGCGAGGCCGTGATCATCGGTGTCGTCCTCGCCGGACTGGGGCTCGTGAAGGACGTCGCGTACACCGGCGACCGCAAGATCGACCTCGTCGGCGGCGTGCTGTCCATCCTCGGGATGGGCGGTCTCGTCCTCGGCATCCTCGCCTGGCAGGAGGGCGCCGAGGCGGTCCTGCTGCTGCTCGCCATCGGCGTCGTGGGGCTGGCGGCGTTCGCCTGGTGGATCGTCCGCCAGAAGCGCATCGGGCAAGACCGCCCTGATCGATCCCGACCTGTTCCGATCGCTCCTGTTCCGCTACGGCATCACGGGGCAGCTGCTCCAGCAGGTCGCCCTCGGCGGGACGATGATCGTGCTGCCGATCTACCTGCAGATGGTCTTCGGCTACAACGCGCTGCAGGCCGGCCTCTCGATCGCGCCGCTGTCCCTGAGCATGTTCTTCATCGCGCTCCTCGCCGGGCGTCGGGCCGGAGGCCGGCGTCCGGGCGGCATCATCCGGGCCGGATTCCTGTTGCTGGCGGTCGGCTTGGCGATCCTCGTGCCGATCGTGCCGCGCGCCGACTCCGGGATCTGGCTGACCGTGCCGCTGATCATCGCGGGCTGCGGCCTGGGGCTGCTCGTCTCGCAGCTCAACAACTACACGCTCTCGCCCATCACCGAGGAGCGCGTCAGCGAGGCGGCCGGGGTGAACTCGGCGGCGGGCTCGTTCGGGCTGTCGTTCGGGCTCGCGTTCGCGGGCGCGATCATGCTCGCGTCGCTGGCCAGCCTGTTCGTCGCCGACACGAACGCGAGCACCGTCCTGTCCGCCGATCAGAAGACGCAGGTCTCCGCAGTCCTCGAGGAGGACGCCCAGATCATGAGCGACGCGCAGCTGCAGGCGCTGCTCGCCGACGAGTCGCCGGAGGTCCAGGCCGACATCCTGCTGATCAACGACGAGGCTCGTCAGCAGGCGCTCCAGATCGCGCTGCTCGTGCCGCTGTTCGCCGCGCTGCTCGGCTTCGCGAACTCGTTCCGGATGCTCCGGCAGCCCGACCCCGAGCCATCGGCCGCGGCGGAGATGATGCTCGGCGGCTGACACGGACCTGGTCGCCGGGCGGCGACGGCCTTCGGGATGCGCTCGATCCACGGCAGCGAGGGGACGGCTGATGGCCCGGGCGACCCCGCCGTGAGGGCTTGACAAGGAGCCATCTGTCAAGAGGTGCGCGCGATTTGTCAAGGGCTGGGGGCGGGCATAGACTCCCGCCCTTGCCATCTGTCAAGACTTGACAGATGCCCTCGTCGCCCCGTCCCGCGAGGGTCAGGGCAGCCGCATGGGCCGCGCCCGCACCGCGGTCCAGGGAAGGGGACAGGGTGGCGGTCGGCATCACGGCCGAGATCAAGAGCCGGCTCCCGGTGGCGGACGTGGTGGGCGAGACCGTCCAGCTGCGCAAGGCCGGCACGACCCTGAAGGGCCTCTGCCCGTTCCACGGCGAGAAGACCCCGTCGTTCGTCGTCACGCCAGCCCGCGACACCTGGCATTGCTTCGGCTGTGGCAAGGGTGGCGACGTGTTCGCGTTCGTGATGGAGCGCGACGGCCTCGGCTTCCCGGAGGCGCGCCGCCTGCTGGCCGCCCGGGCCGGCGTCGAGCTCGACGACAAGGTCAGCCGCGAGGACGCGCGCCGTGCCCGTCTCCATGCCGTGGTCGAAGCCGCCGTCGCCTTCTACCACGCGGTGCTGATGAGCTCGAAGGCGGGCGAGCGCGGCCTGACCTACCTCCGCGAACGTGGCTTCACCGACGACACGATCGTGAAGCACCAGCTGGGCTGGGCGCCCGCGGGCTGGGACCAGCTCGTGACGAAGCTCGGCCAGCGGCGCGACATCAGCCCGGGCGAGCTCATCGAGGTCGGCCTGGCTCGACCACGCCAGCGTGGCAGCGGCGCCTACGATTTCTTCCGCGAACGGGTCCTGTTCCCCATCCGCGACGCGAACGGCCATGCCATCGGCCTCGGGGGGCGGGTGCTGCCGGATGCCGCGGCCGAAGGGGCGGGCCCGAAGTACCTGCATACCGGTGCCACGCCGCTGTTCGACAAGAGCCGGACGCTGTATCTCGTCGACCGCGCCAAGAGCGCCATCCGCAAGAGCGGCCAGGCGGTCATCGTCGAGGGCTACACCGACGCGCTGATGGCCCACCAGGCGGGCTTCGAGAACGTCGTCGCATCCCTGGGCACGGCGCTCACGCCGGGCCAGGTCGCGCTGCTCATCCGGTATGGCAAGGCGCGTGGCGACGGCCGCGGCGAGCTGTCGATCGCGCTCGCCTACGACGTGGACGCGGCCGGCGAGAAGGCGGGCACGCTGGGCGCGGCGAGCCTGGAAGCGCTCATCCGGCAGCTCGCGCGCGACGATGCCGGGGTGGAGCTGGACGACGTCCGGGTCGTCCGCCTGCCCGAGGGCAAGGATCCCGACGAGGTGCTGCGCGAGACCCCGGCTGCCTGGGGCGATGCCATCCGCGACGCACGGCCGATCGTCGATCACCTCATCGATACGTACGCGCGCGTGCACGATCTGCGAACGCCCGGGGGCCGTGCGCGGTTCGTCGAGGCCGTCCTGCCGACCATCCGTCACCTGCCGAACCCGGTCCTCCGCGACGCGTACCTCGGGCGGCTGCGCCAGGTCTCCGGGGTGGAGGAGTCGACCCTCCGCGAAGCCGCCCGCCAGCAGGCGGCGAAGGAGGCGGCCGATCCGCGTCAGAACGGCCAGAACGGCCACAACGGCTCGGACGGCGCCAACCGGTTGAGCGTCGAGGCCATCCTCGCCTCGCCCGACACGCTCCGCGTCGCGGACATCCTGCGGACGATCACCCGCTCCGAGGCGGAGCTCCTCACGCTCACGCTGCTGCGCGACGACGCGCACGACCGGATCCTCGACGACATCGGACCCGACCGCCTGCCCACCCAGCTCGCCCGCGAGCTGTTCCGCGCGGTCGTCCTGGCCCGGGCGCGCGATGAGCACGGCGTCCGGCCGCGGTTCGATGTCACCGCACTGCTCGTCGCGCTGGACCCCGAGATCCGCGCGCTCGCCGAGGCCGTCCTCAAGGCCGCCGACGCGGAGCGCTACCGCCGGCTGTCCGATCGCGACCTCGCGATCGCCATCTCGCAGGTCGTCCTCGAGCTGGAGGAGCACGACCTCGACGAACGGAGCCAGTTCAACCAACACGAGCTCGCCGAGGCGGAACGGGGTGGCGACCGGCCGTCCGTCGACCGCCTGCTGCGCGAGCGCCTCCTCCTCAACGAACAGCGGCGCTCGCTCGACCGACGCCGTGACGAGACCCGCCTCCTCGCCAAGCCCGCCGTCGCGGGCCGCTGACGAGCCACCGTCCACCCCACCCACTCACCGACCGCCCCGTCACCAGGCATCGCGGAGGGCACCATCCATGGCCGATCCCCTCGACAAGCAGCTCGTCGAAGCCGTGCTGTCGTCGCGTCCCCGCCGCACCCGCCGCGAGCTGGAGGAGGCGAAGCTTGCCTCGATGCGTCCGTCGCGCCTGACGGGTGCCGCCCGTCCACCGGAAGCGGACGTCGAGGACGAGGACGACGAGGATGAGGACGATTTCGACGCGGAGCTGACGCCCGACGCGGCCGCCGCTGCCGCCGCGGCGAGCGCTGCCGGTGACGACGTGGGCGTGGAGGTCGTGGAGGAGGGGGCCGAAGCCGTCGCCGCCGTGCCCACGGATGCCCCCGAGAAGTTGAGCGCGGCCGAGGTCGAAGAGCCGACCCGGGAGGAGCTGGAAGCCCTCTCGGCCGACATGATCGGCATCGACGACCCGGTCCGGATGTACCTCAAGGAGATCGGCAAGGTCGCCCTGCTGACCGCCGAGGAGGAGGTCGTCCTGGCCAAGGCCATCGAGCTCGGCGAGCAGATGGTCGAGGAGCCGTGGAAGGCCGTCGTCTCGCTCCACGAGTGGACGCTGCACGACACCGAGCGCAAGACCCGCACGCAGAAGCGCCAGCACCAGCTGCCGTTGGGCCCCGAGATGCATCGCATGGTCCGCGACGCCATCGAGTGGCCCGAGAACCGCGAGCTGCTCGTCGAGCCGCCCGACTTCCACCTCGTCAAGGCCGCCAAGGACGCGCAGTCCGACGGCACGAAGGAGCTGCTCAAGCAGGCGAAGAAGCTGCTCCTGGCGTACGGCGAGGCACGGGACCCCGACACGTTCGTGACGCTCCTCGACTGGGCGTATCTGGCGGTCCACAACGGCGACCTGGACTCGCGCGACAACCCCGGGCTGTGGGCGATCTACGACTGGACGCGCACATCGGTCGCGTTCCCCGCCCTCCAGCGCTGGATCGAAGCGGAGCACGACACCGACCTCCTGCGGCGCATGGGCTGGGACCCGTCCGTCCCGCAGAACACGAAGATGCGCGACCGCAAGGGCGAGATCGTGCGCATCGGCCGGGACGCGCGCGAGCAGCTGACGTCGGCCAACCTGCGCCTGGTCGTGTCGATCGCGAAGAAGTACATCGGCCGCGGGATGTCGTTCCTGGACCTCATCCAGGAGGGCAACATCGGGCTCATCCGGGCGGTCGAGAAGTTCGACTACGAGAAGGGCTTCAAGTTCTCGACGTACGCCACGTGGTGGATCCGGCAGGCGATCACGCGCGCCATCGCGGACCAGGCGCGGACGATCCGCATCCCGGTCCACATGGTCGAGACCATCAACCGCCTCATCCGCGTCTCGCGCCAGCTCCTCCAGACCCTCGGCCGCGAGCCCACGGTCGAGGAGATCGCCGCCGAGATGTCGAAGGGCCAGGAGGTGGTCGTCACCCCTGAGAAGGTCCGCGAGATCATCAAGGTCTCCCAGGAGCCGGTGTCGCTGGAGACGCCCATCGGCGAGGAGGAGGATTCGCACCTCGGCGACTTCATCGAGGATCGCGGTGCGCTCGCACCGGCCGAGGCGGCGTCGCACCAGCTCCTCAAGGAGCAGGTGGAGGCGGTGCTCGATTCGCTGACGGGCCGCGAGCGACGGGTGCTCCAGCTGCGGTTCGGCCTCGAGGACGGGCGCGCCCGGACGCTCGAGGAGGTCGGCAAGGAGTTCAACGTCACCCGCGAGCGGATCCGCCAGATCGAGGCCAAGGCCCTGCGCAAGCTCCGCCACCCGAGCCGCAGCCGAAAGCTCAAGGACTACCTGGAGTAGATCCCCGCCCGGCCGGCCCGCCCGGCCCGCCCGGCCCCTGCCCGGCCCGCCCGGCCCCTATGCCCAGCCCCGGCCCCTATGCCCCGGCCCTATGCAGATCCTGCATGTCGTGACCCTCGGGAGCACCTGACAGGTCGATCTCATGCACGCGCCGCATATCCGCGTCGAGCTCATGGACGAGCTGCATGGCTTCGACGCGTTGGTGTGCGCCGCCGGTCACAACAGTCACTTTCTGCATATCCGGCCACGGCGCTGCGCCCACCTGGCCCGTATGCAGTTCCTGCATGTCGTGACCCTCGGGAGCACCTGACAGGTCGATCCGATGCACGCGCCACATACCCGCGCCGCACTCATGAACGAGGTGCATACCTTCGACGAGTTCGGGTGCCCCGCCGGTCACAACAGTCACTTTCTGCATATCCGGGCGGGACCGGAACGCGCGCCCGGGACCTGGGGCGCTACAGCAGGATCAACGAGCTTCCGGCTGGTCGCTTTCCGGCTTCCAAGGCCTGGAGCGCTTCCCGCGCTGGCACCGGATACGCCTCGTGGATGGCCGGTCCGACCGCTCGTACGAATGCGCGTCCGTGGCGGGTGTCGGCGATCAGCAGGATCACGGCCGGGACCTTCCCGTCGCGCATCTTGTCGTTGATCCGGCGGTCGAGCGCCTGCCAGTCGGTCGGGCGGGTCTCGGCCTCGGTGGGCATCGCCCAGCGGTCCGGTGCAGGCGACCAGATCACGGAGTCCCAGCCGCGCTGGTCACCCGGGCGCGGCAACGGCACCTCGGTGTCCCAGCGGAGCCGAGGGTGGAGCCGAGCCCGAAGCCGTGCCAGCAGCGCAGCGTGCGCGCGGTCCCGGAGCGGTGACCCGCCGGCGTACGACTTCACCGACAGATCGAGCCCGACAAGGGAGTGCAGCAGCACGGCTCGCTCCAGATCGACCGAGATGAGCCCGCGCTCATACCGGCTCACCTCCGACTGCGACATGCCGGCCGGGCGCCCCACGTCCGCCTGGCTCAGTCCCGCGGTCGAGTCGAGCCGCCCGGAAGTCATGACGGACGAGCGCGGCCACGTCCCGACCTCGCTCACGTCCCCGATCGACCGCGCCGCATCGCCCGCCCACGCCGCGAGCGTCGCACGGCGCACGTAGCTGCCACTTACCGCTACCGTGCGGTCATGCCGCCCCAGGCCTTCGCCCTCGTCGGGCTGTTCACCGTGCTGTCGGTCCTCCTGGGGCTGGCCGCATGGTGGATCGCGCAGCGGCCGCCGCTCGATGGCCCGACCCGGCTTGCCGGTGCCATCCTGCCGAGCGTGGCCGCGTTCGGCGCGTTCTACCTCATCGGTCATCGCGCCGGGATCTCGCTCGGGCCCGAGATCGGGCTGTTCGGGTTCCAGGTCGCCCTCGTGGGCGACGTCCTGCTCGCGGCCATCGCCGCGACCGTCGCGGCGCTCGGGCAGGCGGCGGGGCGCCGGCGAGCGCGCGCCGGGGGGAGCGACTCCCGACCCTAACCGGGCAGCACCGCCAGCACCGCGTCGGTCGTGACACCCAGGGCCAGGTGGCCGACCAGACCACGGAAGTGCGTCTCGGCCGGGTAGGCCCTCGGCGGCCCGGACAGGCCCAGCGCGGTATTGAGGTACTCGTCGTTGAGCGCGAACAGCACCGCACCGTAGATGAGTCCGTTGATGGACCCGACGTCGGGCAGCCGCTTCCGCAGCACCGCGTAAAGGGCGCCCGGGACGACACCCAGGGCGTAGTGCACGCCTACGATGACCATCGGCCGCTGTGCTTCCGGGATCGAGACGCGCAGGCGCGACGACGCGAGCTCGACGAGGTTCTCGACCGAGGGCCGGCCGTTGGGCTGCGCGGCCTTCTCGGCCTCCGCGGCCGCCTTCGACTGATTGCTCACGATGCCCGTCGTGACCATGTCCATGGCCCAGGTGCCGGCGGCCCCCGCGAGCGCGCCACGAGTGAGGTCGAGCAGCATTCCCATCGGCCGACGATGTCGCGTGTGGCATCGCGGCGCGACACGACCGACGTCGCGAGACGTGCAGGCCGCGTGACGAACGGTCAGGCGGGTGGGCGCGCCGTCTCGGGTTCGCCGGGATCCGCCCCGGTCGCCACCGGCATCCCGCTCCGGCTCCAGTCGCTGTACGAGCCCGGATAGAGCAGGGGATCGGGCAGGCCGGCGAGCCGCATCGCGAACGCGGTATGGCAGGCGTTGATGCCGCTGCCGCAGTGGACGACCGTCGGACGCTGCGGATCCGCGACCGCGCCGAACCGCGTCGCGAGCTCCGCGGGCTCGAGGAATCGGCCGTCCGGTCCGAGATTCCCGGTCGTCGGCAGGTTCACCGCGCTCGGGACGTGACCGGCGACCGGGTCGATGGGCTCCGTCTCGCCCCGATACCGCTCCGGGGCCCGGACGTCGACCACCCGCAGGCCCTCGAGGCCGGCGGTGAGCGCGGCGCGGTCGATCGTCCGCGGCCACGCCGTCGCGACGTCAAGACGCGCGGGCGGGTAGGCCGGGACCTCGGTGGTCAGCTCGCCGCCGGCGGCGACCCACGCGGGAAGCCCACCGTCGAGCAGCGCGACATCCCGATGGCCGAGCGCATCGAGCATCCACCACAGCCGCGCCGCGATCGTGCCGCCGCCCTGGTCGTAGGCCACGATCGCGTCGTCGCTGCCGAACCCGAGCGCCGCGAGCGACCGGGCGAACGCGACCGGATCCGGCAACGGATGACGAC
Organism: uncultured Chloroflexia bacterium; assembly: GCA_963778025.1. Taxonomy (GTDB): domain Bacteria; phylum Chloroflexota; class Limnocylindria; order Limnocylindrales; family CSP1-4; genus CAVZTA01. Next base: position 81,669 of record CAVZTA010000001.1, read on the forward strand.
CCGGCCCCTCCGCGGCGACGAGCTCGCGGTCGACATCGACGAAGACCGCACCCGGCAGGTGGCCGGCGTCGTACTCCTGGCGACCACGGCCCGGCTGACCCAGGAACCATCGGACATCGGCGAGGCGGAGGCGCGGGTCGGTCAGGCGGTCGCGGAGCTCCGCGGCGGTGATGAGCACGGGCCGGAGGATACGGCTTCTGCCGAAACCGCCGTCGCCCGGTCGTCGTACCCCTCCCGTCAGTGTCAGTACGTTCCGAGGGACGACATGTTGCGACCCGCCGCCCGAACCGCCTCCATCGTGATGACCACCCTGCTCATCGCCGCCTGCTCGTCGGGCGGAGGGAGCGGGACGACCGCGCCATCGGCTTCCAGCGCGCCGAGCGCGGCCGCATCGAGCGCCGCACCATCGAGCGCCGCACCGAGTGGCTCCGCCGCGGCCAGCGGCTCTCCTGCGGCCAGTGGCTCCGCCGCCGCCGGCGGCGACGAATACGAGATCAAGACGGCGACGGCCGCCGGCATCACCGGCTCGTTCCTGACCGGGGCGGACGGCAAGACGCTGTACATCTTCAAGAAGGACACGCAGGGCGACGGCAAGAGCACCTGCAACGGCGATTGCGCCGCGTCGTGGCCGCCGTTCAGCGTCGACGCCGGGGAGCAGGCCACGGCCGGCGACGGCGTGACGGCCACCAAGATCTCCACCGTCACGCGCGACGACGGCTCGATGCAGGTCGCGTACGACGGCTGGCCGCTCTACTACTACGCCCCCGATCAGAAGGCCGGCGACGTGCTCGGCCAGGGCAAGGGCGGCGTCTGGTTCGTCGCCACACCGTAGGCTCGCCAGAGGCGCTTCGACGCCCCCTCCTCGCACGACGGCCGGCGGGTCTCCCGCCGGCCGTCTGCTATCCTCCGCACCCGCGGCGCGCCCCCGCCGCCGACCGTCCCCGACGGTCTTCGCTCCGGCGTAGCTCAGTGGTAGAGCGGGTGACTGTTAATCACTTGGTCGTAGGTTCGAATCCTACCGCCGGAGCCACTCCCTCTCCCGATCTCGACCGGGACTCCAGGACCAGCTTCGTCGTGATCCGTTGGGGCCGAGCCCCGCGCGACGCGGCGCCTGCCGTCACGCCGGACCGGTGTCCTCGAAGCGGAGCTCGATGAACGGCTGCACGGGTTCGTCACGCGTCGAGAAGACCCGGGCGCGCCGGAGGAGCTCCTTGAACGTCGCCTCGTCCGGGACGCCGCGATAGGTCTTCGGGAACGTCGAGACGGCCGCGCGAGCTGACGGGGACTCGCCCGCGGCAGGGAGCGGGAGCACCTGCTCGAGGATCTCGTCCGGCGGCATCCCGGTGTGGCTGCCGTGGTGGCTGATCTTCAGGAAATGGACCGGTTTCATCTGCTCGGGCACGCGCGAGGCCATCGTTCGCCAACTGCGCTTCTCGGCGTCGCCGGTGAACAGCAGTCGCCAGCCATGCCACTCCAGCAGCAGCACGACGGATGTGTTGTTCGCGGCCCGATCGATCTCGAACAGCGTGGATGCCGCCCCGTGGCGGACGTCGAGCAGGTTGTAGAAGGCGCCGGCGTCCACCCCCCGCGGTGGCGCCGACGGGGCTGTCGCGGAGGCGATCCCGTCGAGGTCGTCGAAGTCCTCGATCCCGAGCTTGGACAACCCGGACGCGAACCCCTTGAACCTGCCGTAGTAGTCCGCGGTGTCGTCCTCGGGGGCGAGGATCGTGAACGTCCCCGGGCCGGGCCACAACGCCTGGACGTCGGTGCTGCGATCGACGTAGTGGAGGTCGCCCGGCTCGGTCAGCTCGGTGCGCAGGAAGTCGATGCAATCGCCGGTGTCCTTCGGGTCGTTCACCCGAAGCAGCCCGCTCACGTAGGGTGAGGCGGCCTGCGTCGCCGTCAGCCGAGCACGCGCCATCCGGAGCGCCGCGAGCGCGGCGATCTTCTGCTGCCTGGCGTCGGGATGTGCATCGCCCGTGTAGTACTCCGGGTCGGCCGAGCCGGTGAGCCACGCCTGCCTGGCCCGGATCCGCTTGTCGAACACCTTCGCCGCGTAGAACAGCCCCTGCACGTGGTCGAGGTGCTCGTGGGTCATCACGTAGAGGTCCAGCGGCCTGCCACCGAGGCGCGCGAGCAGGTCGTCGATGACCGGCTCCAGGACCTCGTCCCGGCCGCCGTCGGTGCCGAGCGAGTTGCCGAAGTCGAACAGGACCGTGCGCTCGATGGGCTCGCCGTTCTCGGTATCCGGGATCGTGACCAGGATGGCGTCGCCGAAGCGGACGTCGTAGAGGCGGATGACCAGATCGCTCATCCGTCGAGCTCCCGCGCGACATGCAGGAGGCGCGCGGTCTGCTTGACGCGCAGGATCCCGTTGGTGTCGACGGCGTCGATGCCCGTCACGGCGCCCCCGCCATGCGCCGTGACGTCGGGCGGCGTGATCTCCACGATGCCGCGACCGACGAGGTCCTCGAGCATCCGGTCCCGGTTCGACCGCCGCCGGTCGAAGTCGAGCGGGCCGCTGCCGCGCCCGGATCTTCCTGGCGTGCCAGTCGATGACGAGGGTCGTTCCGGTCTGGACCCGGCGCTTCGCCGGCTCGATCCCCGGCGGGTTGTCCTCGACGTGACTCCAGCGGACCTTGAACAGCAGCTCGCGGAACGGCTCGCCCGCCTCGTCGTCGGGCGCCTCCCCGCCCTCGGCCGGCGGATGTGCCCCGCGTCTCGCGGTGTTCTCCGGGTCCACGGACCGCCCGTCGACGACGACGCGCTTGAGGACCTCGAACTCCACCTCTTCGGGGATGCCAAGCAGCTGGCGGTTGTCGTCCGCGAACTTGTAGGCGACCCAGTCGCTGCTGACGAGCCCCTGGAGGTCGACGCGCGCCACGGCCGGGTCGTCGATGTTCGTCTGGACCTGCAGGTCCGCCTCGTTCCCCACGATGCGCCGCTCGGCGAACTTCCGACGGAGCTTCCGGCCCCATTGCCGGTCGCCCGGTGACGCCTCGTCCGCAGCAAGGATCGCGCGCCCGAAGTCCGCGAAGGTCACCTCGCCCGGCGGCAGGTAGTCGAGGCCGCGAAGGACGATCCGCCTGAAGAGCCCGGCGGCGACCGCGAGGGCGAGGCCGGACGCCTTGAGCTCGTCGCCACCGAAGCGCTCAGCGGCGTACCGGGCCCGGAAGTGCTCGTGCATCTCGATCATCAGCTCGTAGAGCACGCCGCTGATGACCTGGCTGAGCGCATGAGGCTCTGGATCCTCCCGGTCAGGGTCGACCGGAAGCTTCTCGTCGTTGCACAGGTTGCGCAGGTAGCCGGGCTTGGGGCCGCGGGCGATCGCGTCGCCGAATTGCTCGCCGATGGAGCTGAACGCATTCGACTCGTCGATCCGGCCGTGGGTCTCGTTCAGGATCGCCTCTCGCAGCGGTCCGCTGTCGAAGGCGAGCAGCATCGCGGTCAGGTCGGCGATGCCTTCGTGGAGCGCGAGCGACTGCGGGTCGAGCGCGTCGTAGAGGTCCGGATCGATGCCGTCGATGATCGCGTGCCCCGTCTCGTGGGCGACGATGTCGCGCGACAGGCTCGTGTGGATCGTCTTGCCGTCGACCTCGAACGAGAAGAACTGGAGGCTGTGCGAGTCCCGTTCGTAGTAGGCGTTCTCCATCCACCCGGCGCGCGGGACCACGAGCAGCTGCGGCGCACCGAAGCCCCATGCGATCTCGCGTCCGAGCGTGCGCTTCTCCTCGAACAGCTTGATCGTCCGCCACACGGTCGCGAACGTGCTGACCGCGATGAACGCGCGCGACTCGATGTCGTCACGGTCCACGTCGTACCGGCCCCGCTTCCGGCGGCGTCCGGCGGCAGGAACGTCACCGGCGGCTGGAGCTCCTCGGTGTCGGGGTCGAGGTCGACGATCGCGACTCGCGGCGTGATCGGCCCGTCGAGGACGTGCTCCTGCTCCAGCCCCCGCCAGCCCTCGACCAGCCGTCCCACCGCGGTCTGGGCCAGGACGGGGTCCTGGATCATCATCGGCAGCTCGGTGGGGATCGTCACCGTCGTTGCCGTCACCCTGCGGCCGCGGCGATCGCACGCGCGATCAGCGGGATCTCGAGGTAGCCCGTCAGGTCGTGGTTGTTGCGCGCCTGGTTGTTGACCAGCTCGTCGCGGGCGACGTCCTTCGGCACGAACTCGTCGCGCAGCGTGTGCTCGATGGCGACGGGGTCGAACGGATCCGAGTAGTTGGACCACGCCGTGAGCTGCGACGGGACGGGGTTCGGCTTGCCGGCACGGTCGCGGAGTCAGCCCCTGGACGTTGCCGGAGCCGAGCGGACAGCCCAGCGTGAACAGGATGTCCAGCTCGAGGCCGGCGAGCTCGGGCGTCGTCGTGAGGACGTCGTAGGTGATGATCGTCCCCAGGCTGTGGGCGACGACGATCCGCGGCGCCGGCGTGGCGAGCAACGCCTTCCTCACTGGCGCGCGCATGGCCTCCTTGAACGGGCCGTAGAGGTAGTCGATCACGTCGCTCGCGAACTTCCCGACCACGAAGCGGAAGATCGGATCCGGGAAGCTGATGTTCAGCGCCGTGCCACGACGGCGGGGTCGCGGCGAGCGGTTCGCGATGCGGTCCGCCTCCTGGTAGAGCTCCTCCACCAGGGATCTGGCATCCGCAAGGTCGGCGGCTGATACCTGCGCTGTCGCGGCAGCTGCGGGCGCGGCTGCCCCGCGCCGAGTCGGGGGAGCGACGAGCGTGGCGGCCACGATCGCCTCAGCGGCCGCATCGGGCGTGATCTCCGGTTCCATGGTGCTGCGGATCGCCCTGACTCGCCGCCCGCGGCTCGCTCGAGCGGGCGCGGCAGCGGTCCCACCCCCGGACGCGGCCGGCCATCTGACGTTGGCGTAGTAGCCGACCCGTGTCGAGGGCATGCTCTTGCCGAAGATCAGCGCATCGAGCTCACGCTTGAAGTCGGCGACAGGCGCCTGGGGACCGGCGCCGTGGACGTAGACCAGCGGCAGGGATGCCACGAGCGGGCCTTCAGCCGACATTCGGCTCATCGTGGTCGGTATGTGGCCGACGAGTCCGAACACAATCTATGGACCCGACGTCTCGTCCGCGTCATACCGATATCCAGCGGGCCGGTCGGTCGCGCCGCCTGGTCCAGACTCTGACGATGCGGAGCACGACGGCTTCGGCGAGCGCACCGGTCCGGCTGGGGCTGCGCGAGAACCTCGGCCAGTTCGCGCTGCTCGTCGCGGTCAACGCGCTCGTCGGCGGGATGGTCGGCCAGGAGCGGACGGTCGTCCCGCTGCTCGCGACCGAGGTCTTCGGCCTGCCGGGCGTCACGGCGGCCCTGACGTTCCTCGTCGCGTTCGGGGTGACCAAGGCCGCGGCCAACCTCGTCGCGGGCGCTCTCGCCGACCGGTTCGGGCGCAAGCCCGTCCTCGTCGCCGGCTGGCTCATCGGGCTGCCGGTGCCGCTGCTCCTCATCTGGGCGCCGGCGTGGGGCTGGATCGTCCTCGCCAACGTCCTGCTCGGGCTCAACCAGGGGCTCACGTGGTCGACGACCGTGATCATGAAGATCGACCTGGTCGGCCCGCTGCGACGCGGGCTTGCGATGGGCATCAACGAGGCCGCCGGGTACGGCGCCGTCGCCGTGACCGCGCTCGTCACCGGTGCGATCGCGGAACAGGCCGGCCTCCGGCCGGGGCCGTTCCTGCTCGGGCTCGCCTATGCCGGCCTCGGGCTGTCGATCTCGGCGCTGTTCGTCCGGGAGACGAGCGGCCACGTCGCCCACGAGCAGGCGACGCGCGCCCCGGCGCGGCCGATGCCCTGGCGCGCCGTCTTCGCCCGCACGACGTTCCTCGATCCCACGCTGTCGGCGGCCAGCCAGGCGGGTCTCGTGAACAACCTCAACGACGGGATGGCGTGGGGGCTCCTGCCGCTGTACTTCACGGCGGCCGGGCTGTCGGTCGGCGAGGTCGGCGTGCTCGCCGGCGTCTACCCGGCCGTCTGGGCGATCGCCCAGATCGGGACCGGCGCCTGGTCGGACCGGGTGGGCCGGAAGCCCCTGATCGTCGCCGGGATGCTGCTCCAGGCGGCGGCGATCGCGGCGATGGCGCTGGGGTCGACGATGGCGGTGTGGCTCGTCGCAGCCGCTGTGCTGGGACTGGGCACGGCGCTCGTCTACCCGACGCTCCTGGCCGCGATCGCCGACGTCGCCGAGCCCTCGTGGCGGGGCTCCGCGGTGGGCGTCTACCGGCTGTGGCGCGATCTCGGGTTCGCCGCGGGCGCGATCATGGCCGGCGTGATCGCGGATGCGGCCGGATTCACCAGCGCGATCTGGGCCGTCGCACTGGTCACCGCCGCGTCCGGGCTCGTGGTCGCGGTGCGGATGCGCGAGCCACTCAAGACGGTCGACAGAGGTCGGCGTTCACCCTGAGATGGCGAGCAGCCGGACGAAGGCGTCGACGTCGACCCGCGCGTGGCCGGCGGTGCCGACGACCACGATCCGGAGCGTGTGGCTGCCGTTCGCGGACCAGCGCTGGACGTACGCCACGCGCCGCGCCTGGTATGTCGACGCGTGCAGGTCGATCGTGTGCACGTACGCGCCATCGACGTACACCTTCGCCTGGCCTCGATCGGGCCCGCGCGCGGCGACCCAGCCGACCGCGAACCCGGTGACGGTGAGCGTGGCGCTGGCGCCGGCGGCCGTGGATGCGGCCTCGCTCCGGCCGGACGCGTACCGGTCGGCGAGGGTGTGCCACGTCCCGGCGAAGCGGACGTGGCCGTCCGACTGCTGCGTCAGCAGTGGCTCGAACGTCGGCCCGTACGCCCAGCCGGCGGGATTGCCCGGCCCCATCGATCTCGTGGACGGCGTAGCGGTCGCGGGCGCCGAAGCCCAGCGACTGCTCCGTGGCCCGGGTCCCGGCAGCGATGTCCGGCTGCACGCTCCATGCCCCGTCGTCGCGACGTCGTTCGAGCGTCGTGGCCGAGATCGCGCACGGGTCCGACGCCGACCAGGCCGTGTGGACCAGCGCCGTCGACGTCCCGAGCACGGCTCCGGCGACGAACGTCGACACCGGTGCCGTGACCGCGGGCGGGGTCGTGTCGGCAGGCGGGTCGACGAGGCGGGCCTTGAGGGCCCGGATCCGCGCGTCCGACGCTTCGAGGGTCGTCCGCGGGATCGTCCCGGCCGACGCCGCGGACACGAGGCTCGCGAACGTCGATGCGGTCGACGCTTCCGACCCGGTCAGCAGCAGCATGTCGGTGCCGGCCGCCGCGGCGCGGATGGCGAGCGAGGTCGCCGAGACGCCCCGGGAGGCGGCCGTCCCGTCCAGGGAGTCCGTGATGGTCACGCCGGTGAAGCCGAGCGTGCCTCGCAGCAGGTCCGTGCCGACCGCGTGCGACCACCCGGCGGCACTCGACCGGTCGTAGGCCGTGTAGGTCGCGTTCGAGAGCATGACGAGCGGCACGCCGTGGCCGATCGCGCGCTGGTACGGCAGCAGCCCGGGAGCGAGCGCCGCCTTCGACGCGGTGATCGTGACGGCGGTGTCGTCCGTGTTGCGGGTCGCGAAGCCCAGCCCCGGAAAGTGCTTCATCGCCGGGTCGACATGCGCGTCCTCGAGCCCCGACGCGAACGCATCGGCGAGCGTCGCCGTCACCGAGGCACTGGACGACCACGTCCGGCCCTGCCGCTCGAGGAACGAGCTCGACGAGGCGGGCACGTCGGCGACCGGGGCGAGGTCGGTGTCGATGCCCGCGCACGCCAGCGCGACGCCCGTGGCGGCTCCCTGCTGGCGAGCCGTCGAGGCGCTGCCGCGCGCACCCAGCTGGGGCGGTGACAACGTCGGGGGCGCCCACGGCACGCGGCGCACCGAGCCGCCCTCCTGGTCGGTGGCGATGAGCGGCGGCGGCTGACCGCCGGTGGCGGCCGCGTGCCGCAACGCGGTGGTGAGCGCCCGGACCTGGGCGGCCGAGACGATGTTCGACCCGAACAGGATCACGCCGCCCACCTCGCCGCGCTCGACCCGCCCGAGGAGCCCTGCGTCGGGCATCGTCCCGGACATCGCGACCATCAGCTTCTGGCCGACCAGCGCTCCGAGGCTCGGGTCGGCCGCGGCTGCGGTGGCCGCGGCGACCGATGTCGGCGTGCGCAGCAGCACTCCGGCGACCAGGATCGTGACGAGCAGCGCGACGACACGGGTGGCGAGACGCACGGCCAATCCTGCGCCTGATCGCGGAACTCGTCATGGCGTGTCGTCGCGCGATCTGCACCGACGTCGCCGAGCCATCGGCCGGCCGTCCACCTAGACTGCGCGTCGAGGGAGCCGCTGGGAGACGCGAGGGATGTCGATGGCACGTGATGAGGAGCGACGCGCGCGCGCACAGGAGGACGTCCTCGTCGGAGGCATCCCGGATGTCCCGGGGATCGGCGCCGCGATGCGCCTCACCCCGGGCCTCGGCGTCCATCTGCGCGGGCTGGCCGACGAGCTGCTCGTCCACGACTTCCCGGGCGCGACGATCCAGCGCCACGAGCGCGAGCTCCTCGCCACCGCCGTGTCGGCCGCGAACGACTGCTTCTTCTGCATGGACTCGCACGGCGCGTTCACGCAGGCGCTGCTCGAGCGGGACGGCCAGACCGCGCTGGCGCCCGTCATCGACGTCGTGAAGTCGGGCGCCTCCGAGGGTCTCGACGCCAAGATGCAGGCCCTCCTGCACATCTCGCGGACCGTCCAGCGGGCGCCCCGCGGCCTCAGCCCGACCGATGTCGAGGCGGCGCATGCGGCCGGCGCGAGCGACGGCGACGTCCAGCTCGCGGTCCTCATCGCCGCCGCGTTCTCGATGTACAACCGGATGGTCGACGGGCTCGGCGCGAGGACGCCGCCGACGACCGAGGGCTATGCGGCGCGTGCCGGGAGAGATCGCCGAGAACGGCTACAGCGCGCCGTCCAGGCTCGGGCCGCCACCGGAACCGGCGACCGCCGGCCCGAAGCGCTGACCCGGCACCGGGTCGTCGGTCGGTCGCCATGCCACCAGCCAGGTCGAATGCGCCTGCGATGTCGGTGGCGCCGCACGATGCGCGGCGGCACTGCGGCCCATGCGACGCTCGGTCTTCGGTCAGTCGCCTCCCGTCCCTGCCGCGAGACACATGAGACCCACGCTCGTCGTGAACCCCACAGCCGATGAGCCCTTCGCGACGCGCGCCCGTGCGCTCGTCGAGGAAGGCCTCGACACGATCGACGGGCTGCAGACGGCCCTGCGTGAGGCGGGGTATCCTCGGACGGTCGTGCGGGCTCGTGAGCTCAGCAGTGAGCCGGCCCAGGTGTGGTACGTCTACCGCGAGGGTGCCTGGGTCCCGTCATCGGAGTCGCGCGACCGCTAAGGGACGACACCATGCCTGAGACCAGCGATGACCTTCGGGCCACGTCGGAGTCGATCGAGGCCGATGCCCGCCACCTCGCGCGACTCGAGGAGCGCAAGCAGGCGCTCTCGCCCGACGATCCGGAGGTCCTCGTCCTGTCCGCGGAGGTCGAGCGCCTGACGGTCCGGCTGCGGCATCAGGCCGCCGCCGAGCGCGAGATCGCCGAGGAGATCTCGGCGACCGCCTGAGCCTCGTCGCTCGTCACGCGGCGCCCTGCCGGATCGAGCCCCCGGAGCCGTCGCCGAGCGTGTAAGCGCATGCTTGACAGACCCTTGTAGAGTGCGTCTGCGAACCGTGAATGCGCATTCACGGCGCACGAGGGATGGAGCCTCGCGCGACGATGACCCAGGGATCCGGAACCAACCCGCGGGGCGTCACGATGGACGACGTGGCGCGTGCTGCCGGGGTGTCCCAGGCGACCGTCTCCCGGGTGATCAACGGCAACAAGCGGGTCGACTCGGATGCCAAGCGCCGGGTCGAGAAGGCGATCGAGCGGTTGGGCTACGTCCCCAATGTCGCGGCCCGCACGCTCGTCACCCGCCGCTCCGACTCGATCGGCGTCGTCATCCCGGAGCCCACCGGCCGCGTGTTCGGCGACCCGTTCTTCGCCCAGGTGCTCCGCGGCGTCAGCTCCGCGCTGACGGCTCGCCGCCAGAAGTTCGTCCTGTTCCTGCCCCAGACCGCCGACGAGGAGCGTGAGCTCGAGCCGTACCTCATGGCCGGCCACGTCGACGGCGTGATCATGTACTCGCTGCACGGCGAGGACCCGCTCCCGGACAAGCTGCGGCGCAAGGGCTTCCCGGTCGTCGTCGGCGGTCTGCCGCCGCGCGGTGCGCGGGTGAGCTACGTCGACAACGACAACCGGGGCGGTGCGGTGCTCGCGACGCAGCACCTCGTCGCCCACGGCCGCGCGCGAATCGCCGCGATCGCCGGTCCGCCCGACATGACGGCCGCCGTCGATCGTCTCGCCGGCTATCGGGAGGCCATGCGCGACGCCGGTCGGGAGGTCGACCCGGTGATGATCGAGGCTGGGGACTTCACCCAGGACAGCGGCGCGCGGGCGATGGGCGCGCTGCTCGAGCGCTGCCCCGACCTCGACGGCTTGTTCGCCGCCAACGACCTCATGGCCGCCGGCGCCCTGGCCGTGCTCCACGAGCGCGGACGTCGGGTTCCCGAGGACGTCGCGCTGGTCGGTTTCGACGATTCCCCGATCGCGCTCACGACGCGGCCGCCGCTCACCAGCGTGCGCCAGTCGCTGGATGCCATGGGTCGCGAGCTCGTCAGCCTGCTGCTGGCGAGCATCGACGTCCCCGACACGGTCGTCCGCCAGGTCGTGCTCACGACCGAGCTGGTCGTCCGTGGCTCGAGTGGAGGGACGCCGACGACCCAGGCCTGATCGCACTCACGACACCGACCCTGACCGCTCGTCGCGGCCGCAGGGGTCACCGCGCCCGCGCCCGAGACCCGAGGAGAGGACCGCGGGATCCGAGGCGCCACCGGAGGAGATCGACAGCCGTGCGGAAGCTCGCCACCACCCTGTCCGCCGTGGTGCTGCTGGTCGCAGCGTGCGGCGGCAGCACCCCCAGCCAGGCGCCCAGCGCCACCACCGCCCCGCAGCCCAGCGCCACGTCGGCCAGCGCCACGCCGGCCGCGTCGCCCAGCGCGAGCGCCGCGGCGTCGCTCGCGGCCGGGCACGCTCCGCGTGCTGGTCCACCAGAACCCGCCGTTCACCGACTACATGGCGAAGTTCAACACCGCGTTCGAGGCGCGTCACCCGGGCGTCAAGGTCGACATGGCGATCGAGGCGCCGAACTCACTGGCCACCACGACCCAGACCAGGCTGGCCGCGAACGACGTCGACGTCATCGACATGTTCGCGTTCGACACGGCGGTCCAGCCGTACATGAAGAAGGTGACCGCGCCGATCTGGCAGACCCTGGCCGATGAGGGCCAGCTCCTCGACCTGACGGGCCAACCGTTCGTCGCGAACTACGACGCGAACGCGATCAAGGACGCCGGCACCTACAACGGCAAGGTGTACGCGATCAATCTCGCCCGGGTCGGGTTCACCGGTCTGTACATCAACGAGGACCTGTTCAGCGCGAACAACGTCAAGGTCCCGACCACCTGGAGCGAGCTCGTCGCCGCGTGCGAGGCGTTCAAGGCCAAGCAGATCCCGTGCATGACCGCCGGCGGGGCCGACGGCTGGCCGATCTTCGTCACCGGCTACGGCATCCTGGGCTCGGCGTTCCCCGATCAGGCCGCCTACGTCGAGGGCCTGTGGACCGGCAGCGTCAAGTACAACGACACCGCGAACCTCGCGATGTGGGAGAAGCTCCGGGTCCTGGCGCAGGACATGATCGAGCCCGGCGCGTCGGGTATCGCCGCCGACGGTGCCCCCGGCCGATTCGCCACGGGCGAGGTCGCCACGCTGAGCGGGTTCACCTGGCTGGCACCCGCCATCGAGGCCGCCAAGCCGACGTTCAAGTGGACCTTCATCAACTTCCCCGGCAGCGACACCGCGGACGACAACAAGTACGTCTTCGGCAAGTACGACCAGGGCTGGGCGATCGCGGCGAACACCCCGAACAAGGACGCCGCCCTGGCGTACCTCAGTGAGTTCTCCGATCCCGCCGCGTACCAGGAGTTCGTGACGGCGGTCGGCGCCATCCCCACGCAAGCCGACGGCGACGCTCGACACCGCCCTGGGCAAGGCGATCGCGCCGAGCCTGGCCAACTTCCGCATCGGCTGGGAGCGCTACTGGATCGCCCCACAGGGCGCCGGCCAGTTCGCCAACCCGTTCGCCACGTTCTTCAAGCCGTTCGGGGAGTTCGACACGGCCCAGCAGGCCGCCGACGCGGCCCAGAACGACCTGCAGGCCGGGCTCGACGCCGCCGCCGGCGGCTAGGCTCCCGCCAGGCCAGCCACTCGCGGGCCGGCTCGCGACCCCGATCCCCTCCGGGGTCGCGAGCCGCCCGGATCCTCCGTCCCGCCACCGTCCAGCCGTCTCGAGGACCGTCCCGCGATGCCGCACCTGTTCGGCCGAGGACTCGCCCGCGCGATCCCCTACGGGCTGCTCGTCCCGGGCCTGGCCCTCTACCTGCTGCTGGCGCTGGGGCCGTCGCTGGCGACGGTGATGTACTCGCTCACGGACACGAACGGGCTGACGGCGAAGCCCGCTGAACTTCATCGGGCTCGCGAACTACCAGGAATTCCTGTTCAAGGGCGCCGCCGCCCGCCAGAACCTCGACGCCGTGACCCGGACGATCCTGTTCTGCGTCCTGGTCACCTGCATCCAGTTCGTCATCGGGCTCATCGCGGCACTGGTGCTCAACCAGCGCCTCTGGGGGACGCGGATCTTCCGGGCCCTGTTCTTCCTGCCGGTGATCCTCGGCGTCACCATCCAGGGCCTCATCTGGCGGCTGTTCCTGTACCCGCTCGGCGGCCCGGTCGACAGCCTCCTGGGCCTCCTGGGCCTCCACTCCGAGATGCTCGGAGGGCAGCCGATGGAGGCGTTCCTGTGGGTGACCGCGATCCAGATCTGGGCCAACATGGGCGTGACGATGGTCATCTTCCTGGCCGGGTTGCAGACCATCCCCGAGGAGCTCCACGAAGCCGCACGCATCGACGGCGCGAGCCGCCGGCAGACGTTCTGGCACGTCACCTGGCCGCTGCTGACGCCGGTCGTCAACACCAACCTGATCCTGTGCATCATCGGCTCGCTGCAGGCGTGGCAGCTGTTCCTGGTGCTGACCGGGTACCGCGCCGGGACCCAGGTGATGGGCTACGTCGTGTTCGCCCAGGCCTTCGGCCAGACGTCCGGGAGCACGACGTCCAATAGCTTCCGCCAGGGCTACGGCGCCGCGGCGTCGGTCGTGCTGTTCGTGCTGGTGTTCGCCATCGGGATGACCGCGACGTGGCTGCTGCGCCGTCGCGAGGCGAGGCTCCTCGGATGAGCGCCGCTGACGGTCGAGCCGTCGGCGGAGGCGGGCGAGGTCGCGACGGTCGTCGCCGCGACCCGGTCGCGGAGCCGCCGCCGCGTGGATCCGGGGCACGTCGTGTCGTACGCGATCCTGGCCGTCCTGGCCGTCGTGTATCTCGGGCCGCTCGTGATGCTCGTGAACACGGCCCTCAAGACCCTGCCCGAGTTCGGACGCGACCCCGTCGGCCTCACCCAGAGCTTCTCGTTCGGGAACTTCGGGAGCGCCTGGCAGAAGGCGAACTTCGCGCAGTACCTGCGGGAACACCGTCCTGTACACGGTCGTCGCGACGACGCTGTACCTCGCGACGGCCCTGCCGCTGGCGGTCGCGATCTCCAGGCGCTACGTCCGTGGCTGGAACGTCCTGTTCCTGTTGTTCGTGATCGCGCTCTTCCTGCCGGTCGCGCTGATCCCGCAGTTCCAGCTGATGCTGGGCCTGCACCTCTACAACACCCAGGCCGGCTACATCCTGCTGTTCCTGACCGACCCGATCGGCGTGATCATCCTGGTCAACTACATCCGGTCGATCCCCCGGGAGCTCGACGAGGCGGCCGCGCTCGACGGCTGCGGCTATGGCCGCTATCTCGTCCGCATCGTGGCGCCGCTCTCGAAGCCGGCACTCGCCACCGTCGCGATCCTGCACGCGATCGGGATCTGGAACGAGCTCGTGCTCGCCACGATCTACCTGACCTCGAAAGGCTCGTATCCGATCACCAAGGGCCTCATCGCGTTCACGGGCATCTACGGCAACGACTGGCCGCTGCTGGCGGCCGCGGTGCTCATGCTGGCCGCGCCGATGGTGCTGGTCTACCTGTTCCTCCAGCGCTACATCATCAGCGGGTTCACGGCCGGATCGCTGCGCGGATGAGCACCGAGACCCCGCCCACCACCGGCCCGGTGGCGGCCTCCGCGACCCTGCCCGAGCATGCCTGGCGCCGGCCGCTGGGGTTGCCCATCGAGCGGCCGGTCCGGCCTCGCCTGGAGGACACGCCGCCCCTCATCGACGATGGACCGTGGGGCGGCATCCCGCTCGGCGGGCTCGGCGCGGGGTCGATCGGCCGGACCCATCGAGGGCGACTTCGCGCGATGGCACCTGGAACCCGGGCGGCACACCTTCGAGAGCCTGCCGGCGTGCGCGTTCTCGGTCGCGACCTGGCGACCGGGGGAGGCGCCGGCGGCCCATGTCCTCTCGACCATCCGTCCGGACACGCTCCGGTCCTGGGCATGGGACCTGCCCGTGGGCGCGGGGACGTATCACGCCCGGTTCCCGTACGCCTGGTACGAATACGCGTGGGACCAGCTGCCGCTCGAGCTCGTGGAGCGCCAATGGAGCCCGCTGATCCCGGGCGACCACGACGCGAGCAGCCTGCCGGTCGGCATCATCGACTGGACGCTCACGAACCCCGCGAGCGAGCCGCTGCACGTCGGGCTGCTGCTCACGTTCCAGGACGTCATCGGCCGCTGGGCCGGGGCGGATCGGCGCGGCGGTCACCAGCATGTCGCGCACCGGGAGCCCGGGCTGGCGGGCGTCGTGATGCACGGTCCCGCGGACGCCGCCGACGAATCGTGGTGGGGGTCGTTCGCGGTCGGCGCGGTCGTGGATCCGGGCTGCCGCGTCACGGTGCGTGAGCGGTTCGACCCCGACCGTGGCGACGACGTGTGGGCCGACTTCGTCAGCGACGGGGCCCTCGACGATGTCACCGGCACGCCGCCCGCCGCGCCGGGGGAGGGGATGGCCGCCGCCGTCGCCGCCACCATCGAGCTCGCCCCGGGTGAGACCCGTCGGGTCACCTTCGTCCTGGCGTGGGACCTGCCGACGGTCGAGTTCGGCGGCGGGACGCGCTGGGCGAAGCGCTACACGCGCAGCGTCGGCCGCGAAGGGACCCATGCCTGGACGCTGGCGCGGCGGGCCGCGACGGAGCGCGAGGCCTGGGACGCGGCGATCGCCGCGTGGCAGGCGCCGATCCTTGCGGATCCCGGGCGCCCCGACTGGTACAAGGCGACGCTGTTCAACGAGCTGTACTACCTCGTCGACGGCGGGACGGTGTGGACGGCGGGTCCCCCACGAGGCACGGGCACCGATGACGACACCCGGGCCGGCGAAGCCGGGGACCGTGACGACCGCGACGACCTCGGTCATTTCGCCATGCTGGAGTGCTTCGACTACCCGTTCTACAACACGGTCGACGTCAACTTCTACGCGTCATGGGCACTGCTGCTCCTGTGGCCCGAGCTCGAGCGCAGCGTCATCCGCGACGTCGCCGCGACCATCGCGCTGGAGGAGCCGGAGGCGTTGACGGCGCTCTGGGACGGGCGACCGTTCGTGCGCAAGGCGAGCGGTGCCGCGCCCCACGATCTGGGCGGTCCCGCCGAGGACCCGTTCCTCCGGCCGAACACCTACCGCTACCAGGACAGCAATGTCTGGAAGGACCTGAACTCCAAGTTCGTGCTCCAGGTGTGGCGGGACGTGGCGCTGCTCGACGACCTCGATCTGGCCCGCGAGACCTGGCCCGCCGTCGTCCAGGCGCTCGACCATCTCGCGGCGTTCGATCGGGATGGCGACGGCCTGCCCGAGCACGACGGCGTGCCCGACCAGACCTTCGACACGTGGTCGATGCGGGGTCCCAGCGCGTATGGCGGCGCGCTGTGGCTCGCGGCGCTTCGCGCGGCGCTCGCCCTCGGGCCCGCTCGCCGGCGCGGACCCGGGGACGCTCGACCAATTCCGCGCCCGGCTCGCACGCGGCGAGACGACGTTCGAGGAGCGCCTCTGGACGGGACGCCACTACCGGTTCGACACGAGCGACGGGCCATCGGCCGACTCGATCATGGCCGGCCAGCTCGCGGGCCAGTGGTACGCGGATGCGACCGGACTGGGCGATCTGGTCGCGCCCGAGCGGGTCGTCCGGACGCTGCGCACCATCTTCGACGCGAACGTCCTGGGCTTCGCGAACGGTGAGATGGGCGCCGTCAACGGGATCCGGCCCGACGGGTCGGTCGACGACTCGGCGCTCCAGTCGGCCGAGGTGTGGGTCGGCGTGACGTATGCGCTGGCCGCAGCGATGCTGGGCCGAGGTCTGGACGCCGAGGCATGGCGAACGGCCTGGGGCGCCCACAACGTCACGTATACGCGAGGCCTGTGGTTCCGGACACCCGAGGCGTACGACGCCACGGGCGACTACCGCGCCAGCCTCTATCTTCGGCCGCTCGCGATCTGGGCGATGGAGCATGCCCTCCGGCAGCGCACGGACGGCGAGGCGGTCGTCGCGGACCCGCTGCCGATGGTGATGGACGATGTCGAGGTGGCGTGATGCCCGTACCAGCGAACGTCCCGCGGGGTCCCGTGCCGGGTCGCAAGGCCTCCTCCTCCGGCTCGGCACGGTGCTCCTTCTCGTCGCCTGCGGCCCGGGTGCCGCGGTGAGCACGCAGCCCGCGCGGTCGTCGGACTCGCCCGTCGGGCTCGCCGTCGTCGGGCTCCCCATCCGGGTCGGCCGAGCTCGAGGGCTGGCGGCTCGCCTGGGCCGACGAGTTCGACGCGCCCGCGGGCACGAAGCCGGACCCCGCACGCTGGGGCTACGAGCTGGGAGACGGGCGGACCGCCGGCAACCAGGGCTGGGGCAACCGCGAGCTCCAGTGGTACACGGACGACGCGGCGAACGCCGCCACCGACGGTCAGGGCAACCTCGTCATCACGGCCCGCGCCGCCGATCCGGGCCTCGACTGCTACTACGGCGAGTGCCGCTACACCTCGGCGCGACTGCTGACCCGCGACCGCTACCAGGTCCGGTTCGGGCGGATCGAGGCGCGTCTCAAGGTGCCCGCGGGTGTCGGGCTGTGGCCGGCGTTCTGGATGCTCGGCACCGACATCCGCACGGTGGGCTGGCCGGACTCGGGCGAGATCGACGTGATGGAGAACGTCGGCCGCCAGCCCGATCGGCTGTACGGGACGCTCCACGGGCCGGGCTACTCGGGCGATCATGGCTACGGCCGGACGATCGACCTGCCCGACCCGCTCGCGAACGACTTCCACGTCTATGCCGTGGAGTGGTCGGAGGGGCACATCCGCTGGCTCGTCGATGGCCGGCAGTACCACGAGGCGACGCCCGCGGACGTCGCGCCCAACAAGTGGGTCTACGACCACGAGTTCTTCCTGCTGCTCAACCTCGCGGTCGGTGGCAACTTCGGCGGCCCGGTGGGGGAGGACACGGTCTTCCCGGCCGAGTACCGGATCGACTATGTCCGCGTGTACGAGGCGGCGCCCGGCGCCTGACCTCAGCCCTTCGGCTGGACGACCGCGAGCGCGTTGCCGGATGGGTCGATGAACCACGCCGCCCACGAGTGGCCCATATCGGCGACCCCGTCGTCGGTGACCGGGTCGGGCGCGACGTAGTCCTCGATGCGGACCCCTCGCCCGCGCAGCTCCGTCACCGCGGCCCGGATGTCGGGTACCCGCCACGCGAGCTGGGTCTGCGTGTCGGCCGTGCCGACCGTGCTCTCGGTCACGGCGATCTGCGTGCCGCCGCCGCAGCGGAAGACGATCCGGTCGGGATCGACCCGGGCGACCTGCAGGCCGAGCAGCCCCTCGTAGAACGCGCGGCTGGCGGGCAGGTCGCGTGACAGGATGATGGGGAAGACCGGCGACTCATCGAGCACGCCCACGAGGATCACCTCCGAGTCTCGATGACCCTAGTGTCCGGACGCGTCGATCACGCAGAACCGGTTGCCCTCGGGGTCGGCGAGGATGATGTAGTCGGCGTCCGCGGGGCGCTTGTCCCAGTGGATCTCCGTCGCGCCCAGCGCCTTGAGGCGGGCGACCTCGGCCGCCTGGTCCTCGGCGTACAGGTCGAGGTGGAGCTTGGGTGGCACCTGGACCGGCGCCCACACGCGGTCGAGCGAGACGTTGGGCCCGTTGCCGTCCTTCGGATGAAGGAGCGCGAACGTGTCGTCGTCGCCTTCGCGGGCGGCGTAGTCGAGGGCAGCCGTCCAGAACGCCTTCTGGCGGTCCAGGTCGTCGACCCGGATGACGATGGCCCCCACGCGGAGGGCGGTCATCCGTCGGCGGTCACGGCTTCGGCGTCGTCCGCGGTCGCGCTGTCGGCCGGGGCGCCGACGCGGGCGGTCGCCACCGGTCGTGCCCGCGCGATCGCCGCGAGGATGCACAGGGCGCCCGCGGCGATGCGGATCACGGCGCTGGGCAGCGCGGCGGAGCCCACGATGCCGTCGAGGTAGGCCCGCACGTCGACGACCGACCCCGCGATCAGGTAGCCCGCGACCGCAAGCAGTGCGGAACGTGTCCGCCACGAGCGTGTCGACGGGATCAGCAGGAGGAACGCACCCGCGGCCACGAGCGCGACGCCCTGCGTGCGCAGCAGGAACTCCGTCGTGGGCGTGGCCTCGATCGCGACGATCCCGAGCGCGGCGCCGGGCACGACCACGTACGCGATGCCCACCGCCACGAGGGCGACGGCCGCCAGCCAGAGGAGCGTCCGCGTCAACCGCACGCCAGGGATGCTAGCGCGCCGGGCGCCGTCACCCCGTCGTCGCCGCGGCCTCCGTCCCGATGGACCGGCCGATGGCCGCGATGAGCTGCTTCGCCTGCTCGCGGTCCTTGTCGTTGGGCTGGTCGTGGTCGGCCATGATCCCGCAGTACACGCTGTGGATCGCCTGGGTCAGCGTATCGGCGTCGGCCATCCACACCTCGCGCTCGATGAGCACGCCCATCGCGTCGTCCACCGAGTCGCGGGAGATGGCCTCCTGCAGTGCGTCGCGCGTCGTCATCGGATACCTCACCCTCGAGCGTCCGGCGCGGGCGCCGGATCCGTTGCGGATTCTGCGCCCTCGGGGTCTCGGGATCGGCTCCCGCCGGCCGAGGGGACGACAGACGGTCGCCGGTCAGGTGCCCGGCGTGACCTCGAACAGCGTGTGGGCGACGAGGCCGTGCGCCTCGCGATGGACCCGGCTCGCGGCCTCGCGGTCGGGTGCGTCGACGAGGCAGAACACCTTGCCCTGCTCCTCGTCCACCCAGTACTGCTTGTAGTCGACGCCGTACTTGTCCTGGACGCGCAGGTCGGCCTCGTGCGCACCGGCCACGTCCTCCGCCTTGACGCCCGGGATGTCGTGCATGTCCATGTACGTGGGCACCGGAACACACCTCTTGCTGATGCGCGGCGATGGGATATCGCGTCCATGATGGCATCGCACGCCGCGGCCCGTTCGGATCAGGCGACGCTGGCCGCCACCTCGGGTGCTCCGACGACGTTCGGGACGCCGGCCGCGAGCAGCATCTGCCGGCAGCGCTCGCGGAACAGCGGCCTGACGTCGCGGGTCGGCGGCCGCGAACGGCTCGACGGCAGGCCGACCAGCTCCATGCACAGCTTGTCGAGGTAGCCGTCACCGGCGGTGAAGGCCTCCATCTCGCCCCACAGCATCATGTACGGCATCGCGACGCGCACGAGCTCGCGCTGCGCCGTGACGTAGTCGCCGCGCTCGAGGAGCTGCCACATCGCGACCGCGAACTGCGGCCAGTAGTTGCCCTGGTGGATCTCGATGGATCGGGCGCCCAGCATGTGGCTGATGACGTAGCGCATCTGGTTGTCGATGATCGAGAAGCGGGACGCGAACCTCGTGACCACCTGCTCGAACGCCATGAAGCCGATGTCGGGCGTCGCCCACTTCAGGCCCACGACATGCGGGATCTCGGCCACACGCTCGACCATCCGCGCCGACATCCCGAGGCTCGTCCAGAACGTGTTGTAGAGGATCAGCCCGACCGCTCCGGCGTCCGCGCCGGCGACGACGTGCTCGTAGAAGTCGTCCTCGGTGGTATCGAAGTAGAAGGGCGGCGAGACCTGGACGTAGCTCGCGCCGAGACGCTCGGCGGCACGGACCAGGCGCTGCAGCTCCTGGGTGCTGGTCGTCTGGCCACCCATCGCGATCGGCACGCGGCCGGCCGCCTCGTCGATCGACCGCCTCCGCGACGGCGAGGCGCTCGTCGAACGTGAGCGTCGAGAAGTCGCCCGCGGCACCACCGGCGAGGAGCACCGCGTTGCCGGTCGTGAGGCCGCCGGCGATGAGGAAGCGGACGTGCTGGCGGATCGCGTCGAGGTCGAGGGAGAGGTCCGCGTCGTCGCGGAAGAGCGTGGGGATCGTCGTGTAGCACCCCGTGAGGTCCCGTCGCGCGGCATCCGCATCCATCGTTCTCGCCCCTCGCTCACTCCATCCGGCCGATGGCGACAGCCTACGGCTTTCGCGTGCCCCGCCGAGTCCGTACGATCGGTGCGTGGCGGTGATCGGGACGGAGGCGCGGCAGATCGAGCAGCCAGCGGGGCTGGATGCGCTCCTGGGCACGCCCGCCTTCCTCGCCGACCCGTATCCCGTCTTCGCCCGCTTCCGCGCCGCCTCGCCGGTCCACTGGGTCGAGCCATGGGGCTGCTGGCTGGTCACCCGTGCCACCGACATCGAGACGTCCATCCGCGACACCCAGCGCTTCTCGTCCGCCGGCCGGGTGACGCTGCCGATCGAGCGCACGCCGGGATTCGAGCAGGGCCTGTTCACGGCCCTCCACGAGAACTTCGCGGTGGGCATGGCGCAACGGGATCCGCCGGATCACACGCGGGTCCGAGGCCTCGTGAGCGCGGCGTTCACGCCCCGCCGGATCGAGGGACTGCGCGAACGGATCCAGGAGCTCGTGGACGAGGCGATCTCGGCGCGGCTCGCCACGGGGCGCATGGAGCTGGTCGCGGACCTCGCGCATCCGCTGCCGGCCGTGGTCATCGCCGAGCTGTCCGGGTTCCCGGTCGAGGACCGCGAGCGGTTCCGCGCCTGGACGTACCGGATCAACGCGTTCTTCTTCCAGTCGGGCGTGGTGGACCCGGACGCCGCGGTCGACGCCGATGCCGCGGTCCGCGAGGCGCGGGCGTGGATCGGCGAGCTGCTGGCCGAGCGCCGGGCGCACCCGCGCGACGACCTCCTGAGCGCGCTGGTCGTCGCCGAGGGCGCCGTGCGACCGCCTCACCGACGCGGAGCTCCTGAGCACCGCGATCACCCTGTTCCTGGGCGGTCACGACACGACGACCCAGCTGATCGCGCTGGGCATGAGCGCGCTGGTCCGGAACCCGGAGGCGCTCGACCGGGTGCGCGAGGATCCGTCGCTCGTCCCGGCGGCCGTCGAGGAGATGCTCCGCTACGACGCGCCGTTCCAGATGAACCTCCGCTACGTCACCGAGCCACTCGAGCTCGGCGGCCGGCAGCTGGAGCCCGGCGACCTCATCCGCCAGGCGCTTGGCTCCGCCAACCGTGATCCGGACCGCTTCGCGGATCCCGACGCCTTCCTGCTGGGGCGTCCGCCGGCGCGTCATCTGGGGTTCGGGCTGGGGCCGCATTTCTGCATCGGCGCGCCGCTCGCCCGGCTGCAGGCGCAGATCGCCGTGGAGACGCTCGTCCGGCGGCTCCCGAACCTGCGCCTCGATCCCGACCACGATGCGACGCCCGACGTGCGACCCGACATCACGAGCCGCGGCCTCCGGACGCTCCACCTCGCGTTCGACCCGCCGCCGGGCTGAGGGGGAGCGACGTCGGCGGGCTCGCCGAGCGCGAGGGAGCGCCGCTCAGCGGGCCGCCGTCAGCGGGCGAACCACCGGAAGGCATACCGCCCGGGTCGGTCCGCGAACCGCCGGGTGTAGGGATCGAGCACGCGGACCACGGCGTGGCCGTCGGTCCGGACGAACACCCACGCGACGTCCCACCCGTACGACCGGTACTCCAGCGGGTCCGCGGGCGCGATCCGCACGAGGGGATGCGTGAGCGCGTCGTACGCCCGCATCCGCGTGTGGAAGAACCCGGACCCGAGCAGCGAGAACACCTCGTGACTCGGCCCCTCGCCGAGGTCCGCGTTCAGGTCGCGGATGCCCACCTTGAGCTCCCGGCCGGCGACCTGCGCCGCCTCGATCGCGTCGACCGAGCCACGGACCGGCCGGCCGTCGGCGTCGGCGGCCAGCAGCTCCTCCCAGTCGTCACGGACGAAGTAGCGGTAGGTCTCCATGTCGTACACGAAGTTCCGCGACGGGCCGGTCGTGCCCTGGTCGTAGAGGACCTCGGGGCTCATCTTGGGCATGTCGTCCGGCGTGGGTGCATCGCGCCGCGTGCCCGGCTCGCCGGTCGACGGCGCATCGTCGAGGACGAGGTTCGCGCACGCCTGGAGACCGTCGGACTGGTACAGGAAGTACGACATCTTGGGTTGCGTGCCGTTGAAGCCGAACGGCGGCTCCAGGGGCTGGCGGAGCGTCGTCACACCGGCGACGCGCGTGTCGCCGACGAGCATCGTCTCGCGGAAGTCGATGACCTCCCGGATCAGCCCGTCGTGCTGCGGATCGCCGTCACCGCCCGGCCGGATGTGCTCCTCGAAGATGAACTCGGTGTAGATGCGGAGGTCCGCGCCACGGCCGATCGCCGCAGCGAGCGCGGCGGGACTGCCCGCGCGGATCGACCGGTCGCTCGCCAGCTCCAGCTCGCACGTCCAGCCAGTCATCCGCCCCTCCCGTCTGCGACGATGGCGGCGCCAGTCACCGGCCGCCGACGCTCGTCAGCCGTAGCCGAAGTCAGCGCCGCCCGGAGGTCGCGTCCGCATGGGTCTGCCGTTCGACGACGGATGGACGATCCCGTTCGACAGTCCGTACTACCCGCCGCTCCCGGCACAGTACCGCCACGTCCGCTCGCAGATCGTGCCGTTCCGGGCGGACCCCGCCGCCGTCGCGCGCCTGCTGCCGGAGCCCTTGGTCGGCGACCCGGACGGTCGATGTGTCGCGATCGGACTCCGGGTCCCGTCGTCCTCGGCCTACGGCGCGTTCGATGAGGCCGTCGTGGAGCTCGCGTGCTCGCTGGATGGACGGCCCGGCTGGTACTGCTCGCACGTGCTGCACAACGGGCCGCGCGGGATCGCCGCCGGCCGCGAGATCTATGGCACGCCCAAGATCTACTGCCAATTCGCCGTGAGGATCGCCGGGCCCGTGATGGAGATCCGGGCGAGCATCGACCTCTTCACGGTGATGACCGTCACGACCACGACGCCCACGCCCATCCGGGCGGACGCGCTGCCCGACCTTCGGCCGTCGTGGCGGCTGAAGGTCATCCCGCGAGCCGACGGACCGGGACCGGCGCTCAAGCAGCTGGTCGACGCGGGCGATGCGAACAGCGAGGTCACGATCCACGAGGCGCTGCGCGGGACCGGGTCGGTGGCGTTCGGGACGTCGCCGCTCCTGGACCTCTCGTCGCTCGCCCCGATCGGGCCGCACGCGGCTGACGAGGCGTTCGTGGTCGAGGACAGCTTCCTCGAGGGGTTCGGGCGGATCGAGCTCGACTACCTGGCTGACGGCGCGCGATGACCATCCTCGTCACCGGCGCCACCGGGCGCATCGGTCGCCACGTCGTTCGCGCGTACCTCGCGGATGGTGCGGCGGTCCGGGCGCTGGTCCTGCCCGACGACCCGGGCGGCACGGAGCTGGAGGCGGCGGGCGCCGAGGTGGTCGTGGGTGAGCTGACCGATCGCACGGCGCTCGCGCGCGCGACGGACGGCGTCGCCGTCGTCTGTCACCTCGCCGCCGCGTTGACGTCGCGCGGTCATGGGGACGACGACTTCTTCGAATCGAACCTGCACGGCACGTACGAGCTGCTCCAGGCCGTCCGTGCGCATGCGCCCGCGTTGCGTCGCCTCGTCTACGTGTCGAGCGATGCCGTCTACTGGAGCGGCCTGCTCACGCCGGCCGACTTCCTGCCCGTCGACGAGACGCACCCGCGACGACCCGGCTCGGTCTACGGCGCGACGAAGCTCGGCGCCGAGGAGCTGTGCCTCACGTTCCAGCGGGCCTATGGCGTCCCGGTCTCGATCATGCGGCCCACGGCCACCGCCGATGCCGCAGAGCTGCTCGAGCGCGAGGGGCCCTTCGGGCGGCGGCTGTTCGTGCGCGGGATGATCGCGTTCCTGGAGCGCCAGCCGTCGCTCGACGAGGCGAGCCGCGTCATGCTCGACGCGCTGCGCCGGATCGACGATGGCCGGGAACGCGTGTACGTCGTCGCGGATCCCGACGGTCGCGCGAGCCGGTCGACGCTCAACGACGCCCGCGATGCCGCCGACGGCCTGCGCCGCATCGCGGCCGCGGATGCGGCCCTGGGCGAAGCGTTCGATATCGGACCCGCCGCGGGCTACGCGGAGCGCGAGCTGGCCGAGCGGCTCGGCGACCGGCTCGGCCTGCCGGTCTCGACCGTCCGGACACCGTTCGCGCGACCCGACTGGATCGTCTCGAGCGAGAAGGCGTGCACGATGCTCGGCTATGCCCCGCGACGAACGGTCTTCGACATGCTGGACGAGGCCCTCGAGGCGCACGCGTCCCGGGCCGGCCTGGGCGGAAGGAGTGGCTGATGACGACGACGCTGCCGGAGGGTGGTCCCGCATCCGCCGAAGATCGTGACCGCCTCGACGCCTTCCTTGCCGCTCGGCGGCGCGGGGTCGACTGGCTGCTCGCAAGGCTCCGCCCGGACGGTGCGCTGGGCGATCCGGCCGACGGCTACAAGACCTATCGAGCGCTGTGGGCACTCGGGCTGGCCGGCGAGGTCGAGGCCGCCCATCGCGTCGCCGGCTGGTATCGCCGCAACGCGCTCCTGGCCGATGGCCGGATCGGCGGCCCGTTCCGCACCCAGCTCGACGGCTGGGCGTACCGCGACTCGGCGATGATCGTCGGCGGGCAGCTGATCGGCGCCTACGACCTGGGCATCGCCCTGCTCCCGGAGCTCCGCCGCTCCCAGGACCCGGTGAGCGGTGCGCTTCGCGAACGACCGGACGGCAGACGGTTCCCTCAGCGACGACATGGACATCCCGTACGCCTGCGGTCCCGGCTTCGCGATGCTCGCGTGCGGGGACGTGGACGGCGCACGGACGGTCGCGCGGTTCCTGCGCACGATCCGCGATGCGCAGTCGGAGCTCCCGGACCGCTTCCATGCGTTCTGGTCGCGCTCCCGCCAGCGACCGATCACGCCCGCCGACGCGGACTTCCGGCCGCACATGGTGGTCGACAACCACGCGGACCGGATGCAGCGCTGGACGATCGGCGGCATCGCGGCGGGCTTCCTGTGCCGCCTGTTCCTCGCCGATCCCGACCCCGCGTACATCGAGCTCGCGCGGGACTACCAGGCGTTCTCGATGGCCGCGACGGACGCGCAGTTCAAGTACCCGTCGGTGTGCAAGTCGAGCTGGGGCTCGTCGCTGCTCTACCAGGTGACGGGGGAGGCGACCTACCGGGACTGGACGCTCCGGATGGGCGACTGGTACGTCGCGCAGCAGGAGCCCGACGGCCGCTGGCACCCGTGGATCGAGCAGACGGAAGGCGACGTCATCGAGATCACGCTCGAGTTCGTGATGCACCTCGACACGCTCATCGGCGCGCTCGTGTCGCGCGGCGGCTTCCCGCACACAGGTGCCCGCACCCCCCGTTGACAGGCGCTGCGAGGCCGATCGACCGTCCGGACCACCCTTGACAAAGCCCGGCCGGCTGGTACAGCATGCACTTTGTCAAGTCTCTTGCCAAAGCCGCTAGCGACGGCAAGGGTGAGGGCTGGTTGCGATTTCGAGGGTCCGCGACCGGATGACCGTCAGCAGGGAGCTGCCTCCGAGGGCCAGGCAACCGCAGACTCGAACGGTCGACCAACGACCGGTGTGCTGCCCGCATCCCACCACGACGTTCGCCACAGGCTCGGCTCGACCGAGTGGGAGGGTCTGGACGAGCGACAAGCACTAACGGGCGCCTTTCGCTGGAGCGTGGGATCGCGCACGACCAGTGAGACCATGCGTCACACATCCTGGGAGTTCGCTGGAGGAGAAACGTCAATGGCCATGACACGACGGACGACGTCCGCACTGGCGGTCGGCGTCATGATCGTAATCGGCGCATGCTCGCCGTCCGCAACCTCGTCACCGGCCGCATCGGCGAGCACCGCCGCGTCCGGCACGCCGGCCGCATCCGCATCCGCATCCGCGTCCGGATCCGCGAGCGCTTCGGCCTCGGCGAGTGCGTCCGCCGCAGCGAGCCCGTCGGCCTCGGCGGCAGCCGCGGTGCCCACGGTCCCGACCGGCTACACCGAGCTGGACCAGGCGCTTGACCCGAGCAAGCCGATGAACGGCAAGAAGGTCAACATCCAGACGCAGTGGATCGGCCAGGAGGGCACCGACTTCGCCGCGTCGGTCGCGGACTTCGCGAAGGCGACCGGCATCACGATCCAGGTCGACAGCATCGGCTCGAGCCACGAGACCGTGCTCAAGACGCGCATCGACGGCGGGAAGCCGCCCGACATCGCGCAGCTCGCACAGCCGACGCCGATCCTGGCCTATGCCGGGCAGGGCAAGGTCATCGACCTCGCCACGTTCATGGATGCCAAGAAGCTGAGCGATGAGCATCCGGCCACGATCGGCCTGGTCACCCAGAACGGGAAGATCTGGGGCGTGCCGTACAAGGCCGACGTGAAGTCGACCATCTGGTACCCGATCAAGGCGTTCGAGGCCAAGGGCTACGCGGTTCCCACGACGTGGGATGAGCTGATCGCGCTGTCCGACAAGATCGTCGCGGACGGCTCCAACCCGTGGTGCATCAGCGCCGGCGGCCCGGGCACCGCGACCGGCTGGGAGCTGACCGACTGGGTCGAGGAAGTGGTCCTCAAGACCAAGGGCCTCGACTACTACAACCAGTGGATCAGCCACCAGGTCCCGTTCTCGGATCCGGGCATCAAGGATGCCTTCGACAAGTACGTCGCCAAGATCTTCTTCACGCCGAACTACGTCTTCGGCACCAATACGAACATCGTCCCCCAGGACTCGAAGACGGTCATGGACCCGATGTTCGAGCAGGACCTGGCCGCCCCCAAGTGCTGGATGCAGAAGGTCCCGACCTGGTACGGCCCGGGCTTCTTCCCGGACCAGCGGGTCAGCCTGCAGCCGTCCAAGTACGTGGTCGGGACTGACGTCGGCATCTTCCCGTTCCCGACGATCGACGCGAGCCAGAAGAACGTCGAGGGCTCGGCGGACACGATGATGATGCTCGTCGATCGGCCCGAAGTTCGTGCCGTCATGGAGTTCTTCGCCGTGCCGGCGGGCCTCCAGAACTGGATCGCCGCCGGCAGCGCCATCTCGACCAACGACGACGACGCCGCCCGAGTGGTATGCGGGCGCCTACAAGCTGAAGGTCGCTGCGGATATCGCGAACAGCGCCGCAGGGATCGGGTTCGACGCGTCCGACCTCATGCCCGCCAAGGTGGGCGGCGGCACGTTCTGGACCAAGATGAACGATTGGACCAATGCCAACGGTGCCGATACCGACGGCATCCTGAAGGCCATCGACGACAGCTGGCCAGCTTCGTAGCGGTCTCGTGACTTGCGGGGCGCGTCACCCCACGGGTGACGCGCCCCGCTATGCTGTCTGCGAGGTGGAGGGATGGCGGTAGCTCGTACCGAGAGTCCCGGAGTCTCTCGGTTCATCCTGGCGATCGGAGGGCTGATCGCCCTCGGCCTGTGTGTCGGCGGCATCCTCGTTCTGCTCGACCCCAAGGGCGGGCCGAACCTGCTCGCATCGATCTACGACTCGCTGGGCAACGCTGCCGGCGCGTCGGCGCTCCGCGAGGGCCAGGGCGATCAGGTCATCGCCAAGCTCATCCTCGCGGCGATCGCCCTGGCGGTCGGGGTGGGTGGGATCTGGCTGCTGTTCATCGGTGTCGGCAGCCTGGTGAGCCTGCTGCCTCCACGCTGGCGGGATCGGATCCTGCCGTGGGTCTTCGTGGGTCCTGCACTGGCGCTGCTGGGGGTCTTCCTGCTCTACCCGGCGGCGGGCACGATCTACCGGAGCTTCACCAACGACGCCGGCCAGCTCACGCTCGACAACTTCGCGGTCATGACCGAGCCCGAGTTCGTGACGGTCCTTCGCAACAACGTCATCTGGCTCATCTTCGGGACCGGTGCCAGCGTGCTGCTGGGGCTCCTCTTCGCCGGGCTGTTCGATCGGATCCGGCGAGAGTCGCTGGCCAAGACCATCGTGTTCCTGCCGCTGGCGATCTCGCTCGTCGGCGCCTCGGTCATCTGGCTGTTCGTGTACGCGTTCCAGCCGGCCGGCCAGCCGCAGATCGGCCTCCTCAACGCCATCGTGGTGGCCTTCGGCGGAAAGCCCGTTTCGTGGCTGACCACGAGTCCGATCAACCTCTTGTGCGAGATCCTCATCCTCGTCTGGCTGCAGACCGGCTTCGCGATGGTGGTCCTGTCGGCCGCCATCAAGGGCGTGTCCGCCGAGATCCAGGAGGCGGCGCGACTCGACGGCGCCAACGAGCGCCAGGTCTTCCTGGGCGTGATCGTGCCGATGATCCGTGGCTCGCTCGTCACGGTGTCGACGACCATCGCCATCGTCACGCTCAAGATCTTCGACATCGTGTACGCCACCACCGGTGGACGCTTCCAGGACGACGTCGTCGCGAACCGCATGTTCCTCGAGTTGTTCCAGTTCTTCGAGGACGGCCGCGCGGCAGCGCTCGCCACGTTGCTGTTCATCGCCGTCTTGCCCGTGATGTACCTCAATCTGCGGAACTTCAGGCGACAGCAGGTGGAAGCATGACCGCCGAAGCCAAGCCCCTCCAACCCCAGGCACGCGTGGTCGCGTGGCGGCCGGCCTTCGTGCGCAGCCTGCCGCTCCGCCTGACGGTCTTCTTCATCTGCTTCCTCTGGACGCTGCCGACGCTCGGCCTCCTCGTCACGTCGGTACGCGATCCAGCGCTCATCACCAAGTCCGGGTGGTGGACGTCGCTGCTCCACCCGTTCGAGCCCAACCAGTGGACGATCGCGAACTATCAGACGGTGCTCGCCACCGACGGCATGGGCGACGCCTTCATCAACAGCCTGATCGTGACGATCCCGTCCGTGGCCATCCCCATCACCATCGCCGCGTTCGCCGCCTACGCCTTCGCGTGGGTCCGATTCCGCGGCCGTAGCGTCCTCTTCACGATCGTCGTCGCCCTGTTGGTCGTCCCGATCCAGATGTCGCTGATCCCGATCCTCAAGATCTACGCCGCGGGCAACCTGTACGGCTCGTTCCTCGGCATCTGGCTGGCACACACCGGGTTCGGCCTGCCGCTCGCGATCTTCCTGCTCTACAACTTCATGTCACAGCTGCCGCGCGACCTGTTCGAATCCGCGGCGATGGATGGGGCATCGGCACTCCAGGTGTTCATCCGGCTCGTGCTGCCGTTGTCGATCCCGGCCATCGGCGCGATCACGATCTTCCAGTTCCTGTGGGTCTGGAATGACCTGCTGGTGGCCCTCGTGTTCCTGGGACCCGGCGCCGACGTTCGCGTCCTGCCGACGGCCCTCTACAACATGATCGGCAGCCGCGGTGGTTCCTGGCACCTGCTCACCGCCGGCGCGTTCATCACCATGATCGTGCCGCTGCTCGTGTTCCTGTCGCTGCAGCGCGCCTTCGTGCGCGGCATCCTGGCGGGCTCCGTCAAGTCCTGACGTCCCGCGGCGTGGCTATCCGCCGGCGATGAGGCGCTGGTACCAGCGCGCGCTCTCCTTGGGCGTGCGGCGCTGGGTCGCGAAGTCGACGTGGACGACGCCGAACCGGCGGCTGTAGCCGTGGCTCCATTCGTAGTTGTCGAGCAGCGACCAGACGTGGTAGCCGGTGAGCGGCACGCCCGCGGCGAGTGCATCGGCGGCCGCCGCGACGTGGCGGGCCAGGTAGTGCCGACGGTCCTCGTCGCGGACGGCGCCGTCCGGGTCCACGGTGTCCGCGTACGCGGCACCGTTCTCCGTGACCACGAGCTCGGGCGGTGCGTAGGTCCGGTGGAGGTCCACGAGCGTGTCGCGCAGGCCGTCGGGCGCGACGTGCCAGGCCATCTGGGTCTGCTCCGAACCCGGGACGGCGCCGATCGTCCAGTCGAACGCCCGATCGGAGTGCGCCCGTACGCTGTCGCGTCGATAGAAGTTCAGACCCAGGTAGTCGAGCCCGCCCGCGGGCGGCTGGGCGAGCTCGATGCCCTCGAGATGACCCGCCGCGCGGTGGACCTCGACGCCCAGCGCCGGGTAGCCACGGCCGAACAGCGGATCGAGGAACCACGCGTCGCGCGCGGCGCTCCACCGGTCGGCCGCGAGGCGATCGAGCTCCGAGTCGCTCGCCGGCGCGACCTGGTTGACGTCGAAGGCGATGCCGACCCGCGGGTGGTCGACCAGGGCTCGGATCGCCTCGGCGGCGGCGGCATGGGCGCGCAGCTCGGTGTCGGCGACGCGGATCGCGGTCGGCCAGTCGCGCAGCCCGGGGGCATGCTCGCCGTCGGCGTGGCCCAGGAAGGCGAAGACGGCCGGCTCGTTGAACGTCATCCAGTCGGTCACCCGGTCGCCCAGGCTCGAGGCGATCAGCGACGCATAGTCGGCGAACCAGCCGACCATCCGCGGGTCGGCGAAGCCACCCCGGTCCTGCAGCGCCTGCGGCAGATCCCAGTGGAAGAGGTTGACCAGGGGGCGGATGCCCGCGGCGAGCAACGCATCCACGAGCCGCCGGTAGAAGTCGAGGCCGCGCTGGTTCACGGCGCCCGTTCCCATGGGCAGGACACGCGGCCAGCTGACACTGAAGCGATACGCCTTCGCCCCGAGGTCGGCCATCAGGCGGACGTCATCGGCATAGCGGTGGTAGTGATCGCAGGCGACGTCGCCCGTGCTCCCGTCCGTGATGGCGCCCGGCTGGCGGGCGAAGCGGTCCCAGATGGACTCGCCTCGACCGTCCTCGGCGGCGGCCCCTTCGATCTGGTACGCGGAGGCGGCGAAGCCCCACGCGAAGTCGGGCGGGAAGCGACGTGCGAGCGCGGCGAGGTCCGGTTCGGTCGAGGAGAGGGTCACCGGGGAAGGGTATCCAGCCCACGACCCGCCGATGTGCGCTGCGCGGATCCCCGGAGGCCGAGGTCGGTCGAGCCGCTGGCGGCCCGCCGCCGGGGCTGACCGGGCCTATCATCGCCACGTGGCACAGGCAGTCCGATCGGATCCGAGCGGGGCGGAGGCCGCCGCCGGCGAGCGCTACCTCCTCCTGGCCGACATCTCCGGCTATACCGGCTTCATGTCGGGCGTCGAGGAGGAGCACGGGCTCGACTTCAGCGGCGGCATCCCTGCTGCGTATCCGATCCTGGCCGACCTCCTGGACTCCGTCGTCGAAGGCGTCAGGCCCGGATCTCGCGCTGGTCAAGCTCGAAGGCGATGCCGTCTTCGCGGCCGCCCCGGCGGCCGGTCTCGATGGCCAGGGCGATCGTGTCCTCGAGACGATCCACGGGACGTACCGGGCGTTCATCGCCGCCCGGACACGGGCGATCCCGGCGCACGACCACATCTGCTCCGCGTGTCCCACCGTCGCGTACCTCGACCTGAAGGTGATCCTCCATCGCGGACCGGCCGTCCGCCAGGCGGTGGGATCGGGCAGCGACCTGCTCGGGCCCGCCGTGACCGTCGCCCATCGGCTGCTCAAGAACACCGTGCGCGACAGGATCGGCGCCCGTCCCTACCTGTTCATGACCGACGCTGCCGCGACAGGGCTCGGACTGGAGGGGATCGGGCTGGCGCACGGTGAGGAATACCCGGGCGCCTTGCACGTCAAGGGTCGCATCGTCGAGCTCGGCGGTCAGACGCCCGAGCCCGGCGACACCTGATCTCGGCCACGCACCCGCGACCGAGCCGCCGCCCGGCCCGCTCTGGCGGTCGCTAGTCCACGTACTGGAGCGGCGTCACCTTGACGTCGGGCAGGCGAACGCCCGTCGCGTGGTTGGGGCAGTAGCCGCCGGGGTCCTTCGCGAGGTACTGCTGGTGGTAGTCCTCGGCGAAGTAGAACTCCGGCGCCTCGCGGATCTCCGTCGTGATCGTGCCGTAGCCCGCCTTCGTCAGCTCCTCCTGGAACATGTCGCGGGACGCGATCGCCATCGCGTACTGCTCCGGCGTGTGGGTGAAGATCGCCGACCGGTACTCCGTGCCGACGTCGTTGCCCTGGCGGAAGCCCTGCGTCGGGTCGTGGTCCTCCCAGAAGGTCCGCAGCAGCTGCTCGAGCGAGATCTGCTTCGGGTCGTACACGATCCTCACGGCCTCGGCATGGCCGGTCTTCCCGGAGCACGACTCGCGATACGTGGGGTTCGGCGTGGTGCCGCCCTGGTAGCCGACGGCCGTGACGTACACGCCGGGGAGCTGCCAGAACGCCTTCTCGGCGCCCCAGAAGCAGCCCATGGCGACATCGAGGATCTCGAGGCCGTCGGGGTAGGGCGGGGTGATCGTGCGGCCGTTGACGTAGTGCTTGAAGCCCTGCGGAAGGACGGCCTCCGAGCGGCCGGGCAGGGTCGTGTCGGGTTCGGGCATGGATGGCTTGCGGAACAGGAACTGCATGCCCGGAGTCTACGCACGCCCTGCGACAGGTCGATGACAGGCGGCGGCGCGCGTCAGCGATCGGTGAGCGACACCTCGGGCCGGATGTTCGCAGCTTCCTCAGCGTCGAAGAACTCGCGCCGCGTCCAGCCGAAGACCGGGGCGAGGAGCGCCGCCGGGAGCTGCTGGATCCGCGTGTCGTAGCGGAAGACCTGGTCGTTGTAGAGCTCGCGGCGGTCGGCGATCATGGATTCCAGCCGCTCCAGCTCGTCCTGGAGGTCCAGCACGTTCTCGGTCGAGTGGAGCTCGGGGTAGCGCTCGACGACCGCGAACAGCTGCCGCACCGCCGCCGACGTCGCCTCGCTCGTGGCCGCCTGCTGCGGGATCGAGTCGGTGGGGGACCAGGCGGCGCGCCGAGCGGTCACCTCCTCGAGGACGTCACGCTCGTACGCCATCACGCCGCGCACCGCGTCGACGAGGTTCGGCAGCAGGTCATGCCGCTGCTGCAGCACGACCTCGATGTTGCCCCACGCCTTGTCGATGCGGTTGCGGAGGGCGACGACCGCGTTGTAGGTCGAGATCACGAGGAACGCGAGGACCGCGAGCAGGAGGGCCAGCGCGAAGATCGCCGCGCCGCCGAACGGCGTCACCGGAAGCCTCCGCTCATCGAGTACGCGAGAGCGACCGCCGACCCGATCGCCAGGACCGCGCCCAGCAGCCCGAGCAGGAACCGCTGCTCGTACCGGACGACGACCTGGCCGGGTGTCCCCTCGGCGACGATCAGGCGCTGCTCCGGCACCGACGCGAGGACGAGCAGGTGCGGCTCGAGGTCGAACACCCGTTTCGCCATCGCCGCCTCGTCGGGTGTCGCGAGCTCCGGGACACGGACGCCCGGATCCAGCTCGGGCACGGTCACCGGCCTCCCGATGCCGAAGCCCGGGATCGCGGCGTTGCCCCAGGCGTCCTCCGGGTCCTCGAGCGTGCCGGCTGCGCGAGCGGCGGCGAGGTCGAGCGCGATCTCCGGATCGCTGACCGACAGCGGGTCGAGCGCGCCGTCGAGCGTGTCCGCGTCGAGCGGGTCGGGAAGCTCGCCGAACGGCATCGCCATGCCCAGCACGGTCACGGCGTCGCCGGGCTCGATCCGCGCCTCCTGGTAGCGCATCCGGCCGCTGGTGCCGAAGCCCAGCGCGCCGAGACCCGTCCGCCCGAACGACGTGAACGCCTCATCGCCGTCGGTGTCGCCGCTGGACATCGAACCGGCGGGATGGACGGTGAGCAGGGCGGTGATCTGCGCGGCGCGGTCGGCAGGGGTCATGACCGCGCCTGGACCGAAGGCCGATCCCTGGCGCGCGACGAGCCCGATGGGCTCCTCGCCGAACAGCCCGCTGCGCTCGTCGTAGCGGTTCGGGACGTCGAGGGCCGCGCCACGCGGAAAGACCCGGATGGAGCCGGTCGGGTCCTGCAATCGGAAGCCGACGCCGCGCTCTTCCTCGAACACCGTCTGCTCGCTGTCGTTCGTGGCCCGCGTGACCTTCGCCCGATACCACACGCAGGGGACGCTCTGGAGCGGCGAGACCAGGGTGATCTCGGCGGGTTCGACGGCACCCGTCACGCGGACCTCGCCGGCGGCCAGGGAGCTCACCCGCGAGGACGAGGTGTCGGCGATCCGGGAGGCGGATCGGTAGTCACCGGATCCTCGCCACAGCAGGATGAGACCGACGACGATGCCGCCCACGGCGAGGACGCCGAGCTGGGGCAGTGCGATGGGCAGCACGACGGGCGACGCCTCGGTCCTTCAGTCGTTGCGTCTGCGGGGCCGCAGCGCACCAAGGATGAGCGCGCCACCGATGACGATCGCGACGACCGGCAGCAGGAGCGCCGAGTCGAGCGGCACGAACCGGCGCAGCAGCAGGAACACGCCGACCAGGACGAGGATGATGCCGGCGACGCGCGCGCCATCCCAGCCGCCCGTCCGCGTGCGTTCGACGGGCTGTCCGGCGCCCGGCGGGATCCAGTCGGTCGGCGCGGGTGCCGGCGCGACGGGTGCGGGCACGACGGGTGCGGGCGTCGAAGCCTCGTCCGAGGCGGCCGGCATCGATGAGGGTGTCCGGCCGGGCGTCGGGCCAGCGGTCGTGGACGTGACCTCAGGGCGCGCCGTCGCGTCCGCTGGAGCGACCGGCGGCGCGACGGAGCCGGGCGAGGTCGCCGGCGCTTCCTCGGGCTGCGGCGGCCACGGGCTCGTATCGTCGTCGTGCGGGTCAGCCACGGCAGCCACCTTCCGGATCGAGCGTGACGGCGCCGGCGTTCGCGCTCGCCTCGAGCTCGATCTTCACCTCGGCGGACGTGTAGCCGGGCGTCTCCCAGACCCCATCGCTGACCTCCGTGAGGCCACCACGGCTCATGTCGTAGGCGGCCGTGAGGTGCTCCTCGGTCCGGATGCGCAGGCCGACGCCCTCGGGCGCGCACAGGTCGATCGAGCCGGCGTTCGCAGAGATGCTGCCCCGGAGATCGCGCAGCGGGAGCGTGATGCGGATCGTGCCCGCGTTGGCGTGCGCCGTGAGCTCGTCCGCCGCGAGCGCATCACCCAGGTCCAGCGTCATGTCTCCGGCGTTCACCGCCACCACCAGATCTCGAAGCCGCATCGACGACAGGTCGAGCGTGGCCGACCCGGCGTTGAGGCCGATGTCAAGGTGGTACGTCGGATCCGTCCCGAGCGACATCCGCCACGTGTCCCGGGTGCCGCCGAAGAAGTCCTGTCGGTCGCGCGACCGGACGCTGACCGAGTCCTCCGCGGCGTCGACCTCGGGACCGCGCCCGTCGTCGTCCTCGCCCTCGAGTCGGTACGCGCTCCCCGCGGCGGGCGCCATGGTGAGGTCGCCGCAATCGAGATCCAGGGTCACGCTGGCGTCACCTGCGAGCTCACCGTCCACGGGCGCGAAGGCGACGCCCTGCGCGCGATCGCCGCCGGCGCAGCCGCCGAACCCGCCGAACCGCCAGACGCCGGTCGCGAGCGCTGAGCCCAGGATCAGCCCGAAGGTGGCTGCCACGACGAGCCCACCGAGCGCGGCGAGCGATGTCCGTCGAAGCGCCAGGTGCAGCCCGATGCCGACGAGGATGAACGGCCACAGCGTCCCACGCGCCAGCCACCGCCGACGCGGGGATCCACCCCTGCCGGACGCCCAGCGGGATCGCGCCCGAGGACCAGGAAGAAGACGCCCCACGCGAGGAATCGCCGATCGACGTGCATCACCCCTCCCAAGCGCGGGCCCGCGGGCATTCTCGCCCATCCGGGCGGTGGCCAGCCGGTCCGTCACCGCGCTGTGACGGCGGACGGCGCCCTCGTAGCCCGGGTTCCGGTGCGTGGCGCCTACCGTCCGGACTCGCCCGCCGTGTGTGGGACGCACCTGGGAGGAACGCCATGACGTACCAACGCCGCGTCGTCGAGCACGTCGAAGACGTCCCGATGGAGCCCGTCGCGCGCCGCTCGACCACGACCACGGTCGCCTCGGGTCCATCCGGCTCGACGATCGCCCGCCGCATCGTGATGCTGCTGTTCGGGATCCTCCAGGTCCTGATCGTCCTTCGGGTCGTGCTGCTGCTTCTGGCCGCCAACCAGGACAACACGATCGTGGCCCTGATCCTGAACCTCACCGACCCGTTCATCGAGCCGTTCCGCGGCATGTTCCGACTGGACGAGGTCCATGGCCGGAGCGGATCGATCTTCGACTTCGGGGCGCTCGTCGCGCTCGTCGGGTGGACGCTCATCGAGGCGCTCGTCCTCGCCATCGTGGGCATCGCCGACCGGCGGTCCGAGACCGTCGTCTGATCCGTCGGCGCCATCACGCGCATCGTTCGCCCCGTCGGTCCGGCGGGGCGAACGGCTGTCTGGGGCCATGCGCCGATGACCCCGTTCGCGAGGCGGTCCGATGCTAGGCTGGCGCCGCCCACGAAGGACCGTCGGGCTGAGCGCCGGAGGGATCGATGCGCCTGAGCGAATGGCGGGCCGAAGCGCCCGCGCGCGCCGCCGTCGAGACGAAGGTCGTCGCGGTGCTCGAGCCGGTCCTCGCCGCCCTCGGCGCGGGGAAGGACCCGCATGGCTGGGCCGCCTGGGGCGAGGACTTCACGACGCGCTGGCAGTATCTCGTGCCGACCGCCACGGGGCTCGTGATCGCGTTCGTGCGAGTCAACGTGCCGGGGGAGGGGCCTCGTGCTTCCGTCAAGGTCGTGCGCTGGTCGCGCGTCCAGGTCGGTGAGCTCGCCATGGAGACCCAGGGAGGCCATCGGCTGCTCTCGTTCTCGGTCGAGGGCATCATCCTCAAGGGCGCGGATGCCGACGCGGATCGGGTCGCTGCGTTCGCGCTGGTCCTCCTCGGGGCGATCGACGGCCGGGTGAGCGACTTCGAGAAGGCCCTCACCGCCGTCGGCGGTCGTCGACGCTCGGGGGCCCGGGGACGGGCGGCGGCGACCTCGACCAGGTCGCCGGCAAAGGCGGCTGCCGGAACGTCGGCCGCGTCGAAGCCGAAGGCGTCCACGGGGAAGCCGGCCGCTGCCTACGTCCGCCGGCACGGGCACCGCGACGTCGTCGAAGGCGCCCGGGTCCAGGTCGCGCACGACCCGCCCCGCCGGCTAGTCGCCCGGCGCCCGATGCCGACCGCCCGCGGGAGCCGTGAGCGGCCGGCGTCCCTGCCGGGCCGGCCGATCGCCGGCTGGCGACGCACCCTCCGCTTCTGGATCAGTCGCCTCGTGGCCGGGCTCGTCGTCCGCGCCTACGTGCGGCTCCATGTCGAGGGCCGCGAGCACGTCCCCGCCCGGCCCGTCCTGTATTGCGCGAACCATCTTGATTGGCTTGACCCCATCTTCCTGATCGCCGCCCTGCCGGCGCGTCCGCGCTTCGCGCTGTTCGGCCCCAAGGAGGAGGAGATGGGCGTCGGTGGCCGGAACCGGCTGATGACCTGGACCGGCATGGCCGTGCCGTACAAGCCGGGCAAGAACGACCTGCTCGACACGACGCGGCGAGTCGAGGCGGTCTTCGACGCCGGCTGGTCGCTGGCGCATCTTCGGGGAGGGGCGGATCCACCGCGGCGAGCGAGAGCTGCTCCCCCTGAGCGAGGGCGCGGCGTACTTCGCCCTTCGGGCCGGCGTGCCGATCGTGCCGGTCGCCATCAACGGGACGAGCCGGCTCGGGTTCGGGCACGTGGTGCGGGTCCGCTTCGGTGAGCCGCTCGAGGCCGACCGGCAGACCGACGCGCGCGGCCGTCGAGGACCTGACCGAGCGCGTGAGCCAGGCGATCCTGGCCCTGGTCGCCGACTTCCCGGACCCGCCGCCGTCCGGCCGGTTCGGGCGGTGGCTGACCGATGCGTTCAACGACTGGGACGCTGCCGAGGCGACCCCGCCGCCCGTGCGGTCATCCCGTCACCTGCCGGACGCGACGCCCGAGCCATCGGAGCCGCCGGCGGTCCCGCCCGGCGCCTGACCGGCCTCTGGCATACTCGCGGCGTCCCACCCGAGCCGCCCAGGAGGACCGATGGTCGCGACCGGCCTGTCCGCCGATCCCGCCGAGTACCGCGCCAAGCTCGACGAGCAGTCCGACGATCAGATCGACGCCTGGGCGGCCGAGCTCATGCGGGATGTGGCCATCCGGCGCGGCGTCCTCAAGGTCGTGAGGGACTTCCAGGCGGCTGCCCGGCTCGACGATGGCGGATTCGAACGCGTGTTCGCGGCCGGGGGCGGGCCGCCGGCGAGCGTCGGGCGCGATGCCGAGGGCAGGCTGATGGTCCCCGCCATCACGCTCTGGGCGCTCCCGCCGGGGATCCGCTCCCAGGTGCCGGACGGGCGCCAGCGACTCATCGAGTACCTCGTCGCCAACTTCGACGAGCTCGTCTACGTCTGAGTCCGCGCCCAGCCGGCCGCGGCGCTCGGCGGCGCCTGCCAGCGTCCGGGCTCGGCTGACCGGGTTCGCCCGGCTCGTCCATCCCTTCCCGTCGATCCTGGACGGCGTCGTGGTCGCCGTGGTGGCGATCGTCGCGGGCGGGACCGGGCGCCGACGCCGTCCGCCTCGGGCTGTCGATGACGCTGCTCCAGTTCACCATCGGCACGGTCAACGATCTCGAGGACGCGCGCGCCGACGCCGGCCGGAAGCCGGGCAAGCCCATCCCGAGCCGGTCGGTCCGCCCCACCGAAGCTCGTGTCATCGCCGTCGCCGCTGCGGCCGCCGGCCTGGCGCTGGCGGCGGTCTCACCGGTGATGGTCGTGCTGGCGGTGGTCGTCCTCGGGATCGGGCTTGCCTACGACCTGTTCGCCAAGGGCACCGCGGCCTCGTGGGTCCCGTTCGCGGTGGGCATCCCGATCCTGCCGGTCTACGGCTGGCTCGGCGCGACCGGGTCGCTGCCCGACCTGTTCCGGCTGCTGGTCCCGGTCGCGGCGGTCGCGGGCGCCGCGCTGG
Organism: uncultured Chloroflexia bacterium; assembly: GCA_963778025.1. GTDB lineage: Bacteria > Chloroflexota > Limnocylindria > Limnocylindrales > CSP1-4 > CAVZTA01. Next base: position 120,902 of record CAVZTA010000001.1, read on the forward strand.
CCATCGGCAACGCGCTGGTCGATGTCGAGCGGGACCGGGCGGCAGGGGACCGGTCCGTGGCCCTGGTCCTCGGGCGCGGGCCGGCGTCCTGGCTGGTGGCCGGCCTCCACCTGTTCGTGGCGGCCGTGGCCGTGCTCAGCCTCGTCGTCCTCGGGGCGTCCCAGGGCTGGGTGGTGGTGACCGCCATCGCCGCGGCCGTACCCCTGCTCGGTTCCCTGCTCGGGGTGCTGGCGGCGCGGGGGAGCGACCCGGCCCCTCGCGAGCGCGCCTGGGAGGTCCAGGCGGTGGGGATGGGCTCCCTGGCGGTGACGTGGGTCGCCGCGGTGACCGCCGCCACCTCGCTCTGAGGCCATCGGCCGGGCCCGTTGCGGTCACGGGTCGGGCCTCGTCCGGGTGGTGGTGCGGGCCTGCACTGACCCGGTCGGCCGGGTCCGACGGGACGACCGTACGCCTAACGACGGGTCGGCCCGGCCGTTCCTCCTGGTGTCATCGTCCCGCGCTGTGGAGTCGTCCATGCCCAGTCTGGCGCGCCATCTCCGGGCCCTCGTCGTCGCGATCGCGGTGCTGGCCCTGTCCGCCACGGTCGTCCTGGGGGCGCGTGGGCTGCCCTCGCTCACCGTCGCCCTGACGGGCTCCGGGACCACGGCCAGTGCCGGCGACGCCGATGCCCAGGGCGAGGACGCCGACGATCCCGGCGCGGACGGCGACGCACCCGATGAGGACGCCGCCGAGGACGCCGACACGGGCGCCGACGGCGACGCCGACGCAGCCCGAGGCGGCGGAGACGGGCGATGCGGACGCCCCCGAGGCCGGCGAAGCGGACGCACCCGAAGCGGGGGATGACGCCAGCGCGCACGGCGCGATGGTCGCGGAGGCCGCCGGGATGGATACGCCCGACGGCTTCACGAACCACGGCGCGTTCGTCTCGTGCGTGGCGCGCCAGAACCACGGGCACCTCGCGCCGGACGCGACGCCGATCCCGGTCGACCAGCTCACGCCCGCGGACTGTGCCAAGCACGCCGAGGACGCCGCCGGCGGCGATGCCTCGGCTCCGGATGCGGCCCCGACCGCCAAGGCGAAGGGCAAGAGCGCGAGCGCCCACGACAAGACGCCGAAGGGCCACGGCCAGGGCAAGGGTCATGGCCACTGATCGCACGTAGCCCATCCCGCGGGTCGCTCGCCCCTCGGCGACCCGCTCCCGAACGCCACGAAGCCGGCGCCTGGCGCCGGCTTCGTCGTTCCTCAGGGTCGGCGCCGGCCCGTGCCGGCCCGGGTCAGAGCCCCCGGTCGCTGTCGCCGCTGCGGACCACCGCGATGGCGTTGTCGAGCCGGATCCGGGCGATCGTCAGGTACTTGGCCAGATTCGACCGGTCGGTCTGGCCGATCGCGTGGAGGACGTCAGGGTCACGGATGACGTCGATGAGATCCTCGACGGCGTCGGCGAACCGGCGCTTGGCGTCGACCAGCGCCTCGTCGCCATGCGGGGCCGCACCGGCTTGGCCGGCCCACAGCGAGGCATCCGATGGCTCGTCGGCGGGCTCGGTCGCTTCGGCTGGTTCGAGGTCGGGGGCGACGTACTCGCCGACGGGGGAGTCATCCTCCTCCGGGACGCGCCGCCGGCGACCCTCGATCCGCTCGCGCAGCTTGATGAGCGTGAGCTCGCCACGGGCGACCTGGTCGGCCAGCTTGCGTCGCTTCTTGGGGTCTTCGACCTTCATCAACTCGTAGGCGTGGGACAGGGTGTCCTTGCGCAAAGACACGAGCTCACGGACCTCGGTCGGGGCGTCGGCGAGCCGGAGCCGGTTCTCGAGATAGCCCTTGTCCTTGCCCAGCTTCTCGGCGAGCTTGCGGATGCTGTAGCCGTGTTCGTGGACCATCCGGTCGTACATCGCCGCTTCGTCGAGCGGTGACAGGTCCTCGCGCTGGAGGTTCTCGATGATCGCGATCTCGAGCGCGGTGTCGTCGTCGATGTCCTCGACGATGGCGGGGATCGTGGGCTGGTGTGCGATCTGCGAGGCGCGCCAGCGGCGCTCGCCCGCGATCAGCTGGTAGCGGTTCTCGGGCAACGGCCGGACGAGGACCGGCTGCAGGATGCCGTGCTCGCGGATACTCGACGCCAGCTCCTGGAGCGATGACTCATCGAACGCGAGGCGCGGGTTCTCCGGGTTGGGCTCGATGCGCTCGACCGGGATGTTCCGGACGCCGGTCGTGTGGCGCGTGGTCTCGGAGTCGAGGAGGCTGAAGATGGCGGGCGACAGCTCGCCCTCTTCCGAAAGGCGACGGGCGGCGGCGGCGCGGAAGTCAGGCCTGGCCAAGGTCGATCACCTCCCGAGCGAGCTCGCGGTATGTCTGCGCCGCGACGGAGCTACCGGCGTACGTCGTGATGGGGCGTCCGACGAGCGGCGCCTCGCCGAGCTTTACGGTGTTCCGGACGATCGCGTTGAAGACGTGGTGGTCGCCGACGACGCGGAGCTCGTCCAGCATGTCGCGAGCGAGGTTCGTGCGGGCGTCAAAGAACGTCGGCAGCAGTCCCAGGATCTTGAGGTCCCGGTTGAGCTTGTTGCGGATCGCGTTGATGACCTTCACGAGATTGGTGAGGCCCTTCATCGCGTAGTACTGGGTCTGGACCGGGATGATCACGCCATCCGCGGCGACGAGCCCGTTGACGGTCAGCAGCCCGAGGTTGGGCGGGCAATCGATGAGGACGTAGTCGTACCCCTCGAGATGGTCCTGGATCGCCTCGCGCAGGATCGACTCGCGACCGAGGGCCGTGAACAGCTCGCCCTCTGTGCTCGCGAGATCGATGTGCGCGGGCGCGACGTCGATGCCCGCGGTCTCCGTCGGCAGGATGATCTCGTCGAGCGTCGCGCGTCCATCCGACAGGACGTCGGCCATCGAACGGTTGACGGTATTGAGGTTCACGCCCAGGCCGGCGGTGAGATTCGCCTGCGGATCCATGTCCAGGCAGAGGACGCGGAAGCCTTCCTCGGCGAGGGCGCCCGCGAGATTGATCGCGGTCGTCGTCTTGCCGACGCCGCCTTTCTGGTTCGCGATCGCGATCACATGGGTCAAGAGGGCATCACCTCGCTCTGGGACGGCGGGTCTGTGACGGACGGTGACCCGATGCTAACGCAGGACCATCTGGCGGAATCGACGAGGTTGTCCACATCGTGGCCCTGTTGTCCACCATCGTTGTGGACAACCAAGGTCACGCGCACGCGTACGAAGGGACGTCGGCCGCGACCTATGATGCGCCGACGTCTTTGCGCAAAGACGACGAACGCACGTCGGAGGGACGTCTTGGCAACGGACGACGACCGCAACGCCGCATTGCTCGAACTACGCGAGCGTTCGCTGCTCGGCGGGGGTCAGGCGCGGATCGATCAACAACACGCGCGCGGCAAGCTGACCGCCCGCGAGCGCCTGGAGCTGTTGCTGGACCCCGGATCGTTCGTGGAGCTCGACGCGTTCGTGACGCATCGCACGACGGCGTTCGGTCTCGAGAAGGAACGCTATCTCGGCGATGGTGTCATCACGGGCCATGGATCGATCGACGGGCGCCTGGTGTTCGTCTTCTCGCAGGACTTCACGGTCTTCGGCGGATCGTTGTCGGAGGCCTATGCCGAGAAGATCTGCAAAGTGATGGACCTCGCGATGAAGGTCGGCGCACCGATCATCGGCCTCAACGATTCCGGCGGAGCGCGGATCCAGGAGGGTGTCGTCTCCCTGGGCGGCTACGCCGACATCTTCTTGCGCAACACCTTGGCGTCGGGCGTCGTGCCGCAGCTGTCGCTGGTGCTCGGACCGTGCGCCGGGGGAGCGGTGTACTCGCCGGCGATCACCGATTTCACGGTGATGGTGGAAGGCACGAGCTACATGTTCGTCACGGGACCGAACGTCGTGAAGTCCGTGACCCACGAGGACGTCGATGCCGAGCGACTCGGCGGCGCGACGACGCACACGACGCGCTCCGGCGTCGCGCACCTGGCGGCACACGATGAGGCGAAGGCACTCGCGGCCGCGCGCCGATTGCTGGCGCACCTGCCGCAGAACAACCTGGCGGATCCGCCGCGCGGGCCGCAGGACGATCCGGCCGACCGGATGGACGAGTCGCTCGACACGTTGGTCCCGGACGCGCCGACCACGCCGTACGACATGCATGAGGTCATCCGACGGATCGTCGATCGCGGCGAGTTCTTCGAGCTGCAGCCCGGATGGGCGGGCAACATCCTCATCGGCTTCGCGCACCTCGATGGCCGCAGCGTCGGGATCGTCGCGCAACAGCCATCGGTGCTCGCGGGCGCGCTCGACATCGATGCATCGACCAAGGCCGCACGCTTCGTCCGAACGTGCGACGCATTCAACGTGCCGCTCGTCACGTTCGTCGATGTGCCGGGCTTCCTGCCCGGTGTCGCGCAGGAGGACGGCGGGATCATCCGTCACGGCGCGAAGCTGCTGTACGCGTACTGCGAAGCGACGGTGCCGAAGCTCACGGTCATCACACGCAAGGCGTACGGCGGCGCCTATGACGTCATGAGCAGCAAGCACGTCCGCGGGGACATGAACTTCGCGTGGCCGACGGCCGAGATCGCGGTCATGGGTGCGGAGGGCGCGGTGAACATCCTCTACCGCGACCAGATCGCCGATGCCGACGATCCGGTGGCCACCCGCGCGTCACTCGTCGCCGAGTACCAGGCACAGTTCGCCAACCCGTACATCGCGGCCTCGCGCGGATACGTCGACGACGTCATCGTTCCGCACGAGACACGGCCGCGACTGATCCGTGCGCTCGAGATGCTCGAAGGGAAGCGCGACACCAACCCGCGCAAGAAGCACGGCAACATCCCGCTGTGACCGCCGTCGATCCGGGGCCGACGCCGGTCGGCGGGCTGTCTTTGCGCAAGGACACGCCGCCGCCCTTCACGCGGATCCTCATCGCCAATCGCGGCGAGATCGCGCTGCGGATCATCCGGGCGTGCCATGAGCTGGGGATCGAGGCGGTCGCCGTCTACTCGGATGCGGATCGCGATGCGCTGCACGTCCGCGCCGCCGATGTCGCGGTCCGGATCGGCGCGGCGCCGGCAGCGGAGAGTTACCTCCGCGGCGACGCGATCGTCGAGGCCGCGCGCCACACGGGCGCGCAGGCGATCCATCCTGGCTACGGCTTCCTCGCGGAGCGTGCGTCGTTCGCGCGAGCGGTCGAGGACGCCGGGCTGATCTTCGTCGGACCGTCGAGCGCGTCGATCGCGGCACTGGGCGACAAGCTCGCCGCGCGGCGCGTCGCGCAGTCGGCTGGTGTGCCCGTCGTGCCGGGGACGCTGGAACCGGCGCCCGTCGCGCGCGCGGCGGATCTCGCCGGCATCGTCGAGGATGCGCGGCGCATCGGCTTCCCGTTGCTGGTCAAGGCGGCGGCCGGCGGTGGCGGACGCGGGATGCGGCGCGTGGAGCGCGTCGACGATCTGCCGGCGGCATTGGCATCGGGGTCGAGCGAAGCGGCCGCGGCCTTCGGTGATGGAAGCGTGTATCTCGAGCGCGAGCTCCGCCCGGCACGTCACATCGAGGTGCAGCTGCTCGCCGACGGCCACGGCACCGTGGTCGCGCTCGGGGAACGCGACTGCTCCATCCAGCGCCGGCACCAGAAGCTGATCGAGGAATCGCCCGCGCCCGGTCTCACCGCGGATGAGCGCGCCACGCTCCACGACCACGCGGTGCGCATGGCGCGCGCGGCGGGACTCGTCAATGCGGCGACGGCGGAATTCCTGTTCGACACGGAGCGGCGGTTCGCGTTCCTCGAGGTCAACACCCGACTCCAGGTGGAGCACGGTGTCACGGAGCTCGTCGCGGACATCGATCTCGTCGCCGAGCAGTTGCACATCGCGGCGGGACGCCCGATGTCGCCCCGCGTCGTCGAGGCGGCCGCACGCGCCGCCGATCCGGTCCGGCACGCGATCGAGGTGCGTCTGTCGGCGGAGGATCCCGCGCGTGGGTTCGCGCCGACGCCGGGTCGCATCGGTCGCTGGATCATGCCCGGTGGCCCAGGGGTCCGCGTCGACAGCGGTGTCACGTCGGGCGATCGCGTCCCGCCGGACTACGACCCACTCGTCGCCAAGCTCATGGTCGTCGCCGGGGATCGGCCCCACGCGATCGCGCGACTGCGCCGAGCGCTCGATGAGGTCGAGGTCACGGGGATCCAGACGACCCTGCCGTTCCATCGCGTCGTCGCGCATGACGACGCGTTCCTCGCCGGTGACCTCTCGACCGATTGGGTCGCCGATCGCTGGGATCCGGCTGTCGAGCAGCTCCGCGCCGCAGCGCTCGACCGCGCCGCCGAAGCCGCCGCTCGCGCGCTTGGCGCCGACCCGGCGTCGGCCACCGACCCGGTGTCCTTGCGCAAAGACAGCGCACCTCCCAAGCCCGTCGATCCGTGGACAGCCTCGGGGCGCGAGGCCGTCATCGACCGGTGGCCGCGGTGAGCATGCCTGCGAAGCCCGTCCGGGTCGTCCCGGCGCCGGCCAGCCGGCTCCCGACCGACGAGCCGCGCGTCATCGACCCGGCCGCAGGCGACCCGACGGAGGATTCGCGCGCGTTGGTCGGCACCCGAACCGCGGCGACCCACGCACGGCCCGCGGTCATCGAGGTCGTCGTCGACGGCTGGCGCTTCGAGCTCGAGGTGGAGGACGATGCACGCGCGCGCCTGCGCGAGCGAGCGACCCGCGACCCGGGCCATGCCGCGGCCGGCGGGCCGCTCGAGATCCGTGCCATCATCCCCGGCCGGGTGGTGTCCGTGGCCATCGCTCCCGACGACGCCGTCGAGGCCGGCCAGCCGCTCCTGATCCTGGAGGCGATGAAGATGCAGAACGAGCTCCGGAGCCCCCGTGCCGGGCGCATCACGCGCGTCGCCGCCGCCCCCGGACAGACCGTCGAGATCGGCGACCTCCTGGTCGTCCTGGAGTGACGGCGCCCGAGCGTCCCGAGCCGCGCCTGCCGGAGCCGCCGCCCACCGGCGAACGCCCGGATCCCGAGCGCGATCGCTGGCGCGCGACGGCTCGCAGCAAGGCCCTCGCCGCGGCTCCGGAGCGACGGGAGCAGTTCGAGACGACGTCCGGCATCCCGGTCCAGGACGTCTACACCGCCGCGGACCGGGCCGGCCGGGACGACGACACGGCCCTCGGGCTCCCGGGCGAGTACCCGTTCACCCGCGGCGTCCAACCCACGATGTACCGCAGCCGCTTCTGGACGATGCGCCAGTACGCCGGCTTCGCCACCGCCCGGGAGACCAACCAGCGGTTCCGCTACCTGCTCGAGCAGGGTCAGACGGGCCTGTCCGTCGCCTTCGACCTGCCCACGCAGATGGGCTACGACTCGGACGCGCCCGAAGCCGACGGCGAGGTCGGCCGGGTCGGCGTGCCCATCTCGAGTCTCGCCGACATGGAGACGCTGTTCGACGGCATCCCGCTCGGCGAGGTCTCGACGTCGATGACCATCAACGCCACGGCGGCCATCCTGGTGGCGCTCTACGTGGCCGCCGCGGAGCGTCAGGGCGCGGACCGGGCAAGCCTGTCCGGCACCGTCCAGAACGACATCCTCAAGGAGTACATCGCCCGGGGGACGTGGATCTACCCGCCCAGGGCCTCGATGCGGCTCGTGACGGACATCTTCGAGTTCGGCAGCCGCGAGCTGCCCAAGTGGAACACGATCTCGATCAGCGGCTACCACATGCGCGAGGCGGGGGCCACGGCCGCCGAGGAGCTGGCGTTCACCCTGGCCGACGGCATCGCCTACCTGGACGCCGCCGTCGCCCGCGGCCTCGACGTCGACGACGTCGCTCCCCGCCTGAGCTTCTTCTTCGCGGCCTGGTCGGAGCTGTTCGAGGAGGTCGCCAAGTTCCGGGCGGCGCGGCGCCTGTGGGCCCGCATCGTCAAGGAGCGGTTCGGTTCGTCGAACGTCCGTTCGATGAGCTGCCGGTTCCACGTGCAGACCGCCGGCTCGTCGCTCACGGCACAGTCGATCGACAACAACGTCGTCCGGACCACGCTCCAGGCGCTGGCCGCCGTGCTCGGCGGGGCCCAGAGCCTCCATACGAACGCCCGGGACGAGGCCCTCGCCCTGCCGACCGCCGAATCGGCCCGCCTCGCCCTCCGAACCCAGCAGATCCTCGCCTACGAGGCGGGCGTCACCGAGACCGTCGACCCGCTCGCCGGCAGTTACGCCGTCGAGTCGCTGACCGACGCTCTCGAGGCGGCGGCGCTCGACTCGCTGGCCGAGATCGATGCGCTCGGCGGACCGCTCGCCGCCATCGAGGCGGGCTACCAGCAACGGCGGATCCAGGAGTCGGCCTACCGGGTGCAGCGGGAGATCGAGGCGGGGGAGCGGATCGTCGTGGGCGTCAATCGCTTCCGGGACGATGCCCCGGGTGGCCGGGCGTCGATCCAGCGCATCGACCCCCAGGCGGAGCGCGATCAGGTCGCGGGGGTCCGGCGGGTCCGGGCGGAGCGCGACGCGGCGGCGTGGGAGGCGGCGATGACACGGCTCGACGACGTCGCGCGGGGCGGCGACAACCTGCTGCCGCCGATCATCGAGGCCGTCAAGGCCTATGCCACCGTCGGCGAGATCAGCGACCGCCTCCGGGTGGCGTTCGGGACGCATCGCGAGCTCATCACCGTCTGAGCGCGGGCGGGTCCGCTACGCTCCGGGGGCATGAGCGCCGACGCGAGCCACAGGGTCCCCGATCACATCCGCGCCCTCGGCAAGGTCCATCACGTGGCCGTGGTCGTCGAGGACGTCGAGGCATCGCTCGGGTTCTGGCGCGACACCCTGGGACTGCCCGTCGAGCTCGTGCTGCCCATCGAGGGCGACCGGGTGACGATCGCGTTCCTGCCTGTCGGCGAGTCCAAGGTCGAGCTCGTCCAGCCGACCGATGACACCACGGGGGTGGCGCGGTTCCTGGCCGGCAAGGGCGAGGGATTCCACCACGTCTGCTTCGAGGTCGATGATCTCGCGGCGACGCTGACGCGACTCGGGCTCGACGGGATCGAGCTCATCGACACGGCCCCGCGACGTGGCGCCGAGGGACCCGTGGCGTTCCTGCACCCGCGCTCGTGCCACGGTGTCCTGGTCGAGCTGATCGAGGCGCCCGGCGGACCCGCCTGGGGAGCGCTCGGCTACTGACCGCGACGGAGGTGGCCGGCGCGTGCCGCGACCCGGCGTCCGCCGATCCCGCCCTTCAGGGGGACTCAGATCGCCCAGGCGAAGACGACGTCGGGCGAGTCCTGCGCCCGCCGGCTGAACCCGACGATCCGCCCGGTCAGGTCGCGGATCCACGGCTTCTCCTCCCGCGGCAGGAGGCCCAGCTCCTCCTCCAGGAGATCGATCCAGCGGCCCGCGAGGGCGTCCACCTGGCTGTCCGGGATGCGCGCCACGGCCTCCACCCAGCGTCGGTCGACCCGCTCGACGGTTCGGTCGCCCGCGTCGCCGGGTCCGTCCAGCTCGCGGCGCGCGTCCAGGAAGTCGCTGGGTTCCTCGTCGCCCGTCACCGAGCGCACGGCCTCACTGAACAGATCGAGCCACGTCGGGTCCAGGCCGCCACCCAGGTCAAGGTGGGCGTCGAAGCGGTCCCGGTCGTGGAGGCCGGCCTCGTCCTCGACGGCGAACGCCAGGAGGATCTCCCGCGTGTCACCCGCGACGAGGTCCATCAGACTGCCCATGCGCGCCGGAGCGCCGAACCCTCCTTCGGGATCGTGATCGCGGACGCCTCGGAACGCGTCGCGTCGCCGAAGTCTAGCGTCCGCCCCGTCACGCGTCGCCCCCTGGATCAGGAGTTCGCGGGATCGAGCAGGGGATGTCCGGAGGCGAGGCTCTCGGCATAGTCCGAGAGGTCGAGGTCCCCCGGCGAGCGCCCGGCCGCGGTGAGCAGGACGGCCGCCTCGCTCCGGTGCTGCGTGCCGTGGTTCACGACGTGCGCGAGCATCTGCCAGATCGCGACACCCTTGTGGCGATAGGCGAGCAGCTCGTCGTCGAGGTGGTCCAGGAACTCGTCGACCTCGGACCATTCCTCGGCCCAGGCGTCGGTCACCGCCTCCACGCTGGGCAACGGGTCGTCCTCGGGATGGGGCCCCTCGCCGGTCCGCGCGATCGCGTGCCGCCAGCGCTGATGGGCGCCCAGCATGTGGACGACGATGGTCCCGAGGCCGCGCGAACCCACCGCGTCATCGGCCGTCCAGACGTCGTCGTCGATGCCCGGCAGCATCGCGAGGATCCGCTGCGTCGCCCAGCGGTCGTAGCCGAAGAGGAACCGGATATCCGAGAGGTCCATCAGTCGCGATACCCCGCCTCGCGAAGGAGCGCCGGCAGCTCGGTGGGCGAGCCCGCGACGCGGAAGCCGGCGGCTTCGAGCGCCTCGACCTTGGAGGTCGCCGTCCCGCGGCCTCCGGAGATGATCGCGCCGGCGTGGCCCATCCGCTTGCCTTCCGGAGCGGTCCGCCCGGCGATGAACGCGGCCTTCGGGATGTCCCCGAGATGCTCGGCGGCCCACGCCGCCGCTTCCTCCTCGGCGGCACCACCGATCTCGCCGATGAGGACGAGGGCCTCGGTCTGCGGATCGGCGGCGAACAGCTTGAGCACCTCGAGGAACGGCGTCCCGATCACCGGGTCACCGCCGATGCCCACGCAGGTCGACTGCCCGATGCCGGCGTCGGTCATCGCCTGGACCGCCTCGTACGTGAGCGTGCCGCTGCGTGACACGACACCCACCCGCCCCTCGCGGTGGATGGACCCCGGGATGATGCCGACCTTCGCCTGGCCGGGCGTCGTCGCACCCGGGCAGTTCGGCCCGATGAGCGTCGCACCCGCCCTCCGGACGGCCTCGACGACCGGGATCATGTCGAGCGCCGGGATGCCCTCGGTGATGCAGAAGATGGTGCGGATCCCGGCCTCGACGGCCTCGAGGATGGAGTCCGGCGCGCCGGCCGCGGGCACGAAGATGCACGACGTGTCGGCGCCGGTCTCGCGGATCGCGTCGACCACGGTGTCGAACACCGGGACCGTGCCCTCGAGCGCGGTCTGGCCGCCCTTGCCGGGCGTGAGCCCGGCCACGACCTGCGTGCCATACGCCTGCATCGCCGCGCCGTGGAACGAGCCCTCCCGTCCGGTGAGGCCGTGCACGACGACGCGGCTGGAGCGATCGATGAGGATGCTCACGCGGCCGTCCCGCGCGCTGCCGCGACCGCCTTGGCGGCCGCCTCGTCGAGCGAGTGGGCGGTCTCGAAGCTCGCCTCGCGCAGCAGCACCGCGGCCTCCGCCGCATTCGTGCCCACGATGCGCACGACCATCGGCACGTCGCGCTCCTGCTGCGCACGCGCCTCGATCAGGCCACGGGCCACCTCGTCCCCGCGGGTGATGCCGCCGAAGATGTTGACGAGGATCGCCCTGACGTTCGGCTCGTGGAGGATGAGGCGCATCGCGGCGCTCACCTTGTCGGCCTTGGCCCCGCCGCCGATGTCCAGGAAGTTCGCGGGCTCCCCGCCGGCACGCTTCACGAGGTCCATCGTGGTCATCGCGAGGCCCGCGCCGTTGACCATGCAGCCGATGTCGCCGTCGAGCTTGATGAACGCGATCTCGTGCTCGCGGGCGGCGAGGTCGGTGGGGTCCTCGGCGTCGAGATCGCGCAGTGACTCGAGCTCCGGGTGGCGCACCAGCCCCGAGTCATCGAGCGTGATCTTCGCGTCGAGGCACACGAGCTGTTCGGTCGCCGTGCCGTCGGCCGCCCGGGTCCTGATCACGGCCAGCGGGTTGATCTCGACGAGGTCCGCGTCGTACGCGAGCATCGTCCGGTACAGGCCCTTGGCGATCGCGGCGGCCGCCTTCCAATGGGCGCCGAAGCCGATCGCGAACGCCAGCCGCCGGGCGAGATGGTCGGGCACGCCGAGCAGCGGGTCGGCATGGAGGTACGTGATCGCATCGGGATCGGTCTCGGCGGTCTGCTCGATCTCCACGCCCCCTTCGGCCGAGCCGATGAACAGCAGCTTCCGGGCGCCGCGATCGAGGACGATCGAGAGGTAGTACTCCTTCACGATGTCGGCGGCCGGCCCGACGAGCACCTTCCGGACGGGCAGCCCCTTGATCGTGAGCGCCAGGATCTCGGCCGCGACGCGCTCCGCCTCGTCGGCTGAGCTCGCGAGCTTCACGCCGCCCGCCTTGCCGCGTCCGCCGACGAGCACCTGCGCCTTGATCACGACCTTGCCGCCGGCGAGGCGACGCTCCCGCTAGCCATTCGCCTGAGGACTCAGCAGGTACGTCTGCGCTGCGGTGCGCGCCTCGGCTGCGCTGTGCGCCACCGTCCACGGCGGGACCGGCAGGCCCTGGGCGACGAGCAGCGACTTGGCGTCGGCTTCGTGGATCTTCACGCGACGGCAGACCTCGAGGGCGGGTCCGGGCGGGGTGTCGATGATACCGGGGGCGAAGTGAAGCCGGGGGCGACGCACAGATCGCCATACTCCCGAGCGCGACCAGACGAGTCGTGCCGACGCCGAGGGGGCGTGATGGGCCGAGACCTCGTGGAGCGGGCGCGGAGAGGCGATCATGACGCCTTCGCCGCGCTGGCAGCCGCCGCGATGCCCAGGCTCGATGCGCTATTCGAGCGAGGCTGCGGAGCTGATCGTGTTCTCGCCGGATGGCGCGACGGTCCTCGTGGAGCGCCAGCGTGTCGGACCGAACGGGACGCAATCCGTGCCCAGGTCTTCCTCGCGCCGGTCGATGGCCTGGCGAGCGGATCGGCGAAGCCGATCGGTCCCGAGTTCCCGTATGACACGCCCCATCGATTCGGGTTCACGCCCGACGGCCAGGAGGTCATCGTCACCATCGACGGGACGACGCACTTCTTCCGGGTCGCCGATGGCACGGAGGTCGGTCAGCCCGGACGATGGAGTTCCCGGACGTCCGACGGCTGCATCCCTGAGCACGTCCGTCCGGACCAGCTGCAGCCCCCTCGCCGGCGAGGCCGCAGCGCACCCAGCGGGCGACGATCGACGCCGGGCCACGCCCGGCGTCGCATCATGTCCGGCCAGGTGGAACGAATCGGGGCCGCCCGCGCATCTGGACCTCTGAGCGCGGACACGGTTCCGCGCCGGTTGCCGAGGGTCGGATGGAGCGGGAGCTCGTGGAACGGGCGCGACGGGGCGATCATGACGCCTTCGCCGTGCTCGCGGCCGCCACGATCGACCGGCTCGATGCGACCGCCCGGCTGATCCTGGGAGACCCCGACCTCGCGAAGGACGCCGTCCAGGAAGCGCTCTTCCGGGCCTGGCGGGAGCTCCCCACGCTCCGCGATCCCGATCGCTTCCAGCCGTGGCTCCGCCGGACCCTCGTCCGCGCCTGCTTCGGCGAGGGGCGCAAGCGGCGCCGGATCCGCGTCGAGGTGGAGCTCGCCTCGATCGCGGAGCCCCGCGCACCGGGTGATGGCCCGACCGCGATCGTCGAGCGCGACGCTCTCGACCGAGCCTTCGACCGCCTCGCCCCCGAGGCGCGAGCCCTGATCGTCCTGCATCACTACCTCGACCTGCCACTGCCCGAGGTGGCCGCGACCCTCGAGATCCCGTTGGGGACCGCGAAGTCGCGCCTCCACCGCGCCATCCGCGAGCTGCGGGCGGCGCTCGACGCGGACGCCCGAGACGTCGCCCATCCTCGAAGGAGGGCGGGCATGAACGCCGACGACGTCTTCGTCCAGGATCTCGAGCGGTTCCTCGAGCGGCGTGCGGGGACGGCCCACGCGGGCTACCTGTCCGAAACGCTCGAGTCGACCTCCCGGGCTCCGCAGCGGCGGTGGTGGTCGAGCCCCGAAAGGTGGCTTCCCGTGGACCTGACCATGCGCCGTCCCCTCGTCCCGTCGATCCGCCCGCGCGCGATCGCCCTGCTCGTCCTGCTCGCCCTGCTGGTGGCGTCGATCGCCGCCTATGCCATCGGGACACGACACCGTTTGCCGCCCCCGTTCGGCCTCGCTCAGAACGGTGAGGTCGTGGTCGGCACCGACGGCGATCTCTCGGTCGCGGATCCGGCGACCGGCGAACGCCGCCCGCTCATCAGCGGGCCGACGTTCGACTTCGGGCCGGTCTTCTCCCGGGACGGGACGAGGTTCCTGTTCCTGCGTGGCGGCCCGACCGATTGCGGTCAGCCGGACTGCGGCCTCCTGCTCATGGTCGCGGATGCCGACGGGACCGCTCTCCGTGCGGTGACCCCGGGCACCCCGCTCCTCGACTGGGTCGACTGGTCGCCAGACGGCATGCAGATCGCCTTCCTCGGCCCGGTGCCCAAGGGGAACGGCCACTCCATCAACGTCGTGAACGTCGATGGCACGGGCCTCCATCGGCTCGACGTCGGGCGCCCTGCGCACCTCGTCTCGTTCCGGTCAGGAGCGGATCCCGAGATCGTCTTCCGGGGCGACCAGCCGACCGTGCTGGACCCGGCGCCCGGCATCTTCGCCGTCCACCCGGACGGCACGGGCCTTCGGGACCTGTCGCCACGACCCGCGCGCGATCAGAACGACTTCCAGGATCTCACCGTCTCATGGGACGGCAACCTCGTCGCCTACCAGTCGACCGACGACGGCCTCTTCCAGATCCACATCCTGGATCTGCGGACGGGCGTGGACCGGGCCCTCCCGGCGCCCCCGACGATGGCCCAGACCAGACCGGTCTTCTCGCCCGATGCGAGGTTCGTCGCCTACACACGCTTCGAGACGGGACAGCGCGTCCAGCTCGTGGTGGCCCCGGTCGATGGTGCCGGGACGGGCCGCGGACTCGGCCCCGTCGTGAAGGCGGGCGACGAAGCGATCAACGGCTACCAGTTCACGCCGGACGGCACGGCCGTGTTCGCGAGCTACGAGGCCGACAAGACGGCTCGCCTGGTGCCGATCGACGGCTCTGCACCAGTCGTCCTCGTCACGGGCGAGCTCGCGCTCGTGGCATACCAGCGGCTGGCGCCCTGACCCTGGGAGCCGTCACCGGCGACGGACCGGCGGTCCCGTGGGGGACCGCCGGTTCGCGCTAGCATCTGGGCATGGCCTACCGCGTCACCCTCATCCCCGGCGACGGCATCGGACCGGAGCTGGCGGAGGCGACCCGCCGCGTGCTCGATGCATCGGGCGTCGCGTTCGAGTGGGAGCAGGTGGATGCCGGCGAGGCCGTCATGGCCGAGTACGGGACGCCGCTCCCGGAGCACGTCCTGGAGTCGATCCGCCGCAACAAGGTCGCGCTCAAGGGGCCGATCACCACGCCGGTCGGCGAAGGCTTCCGGAGCGTCAACGTCACGCTCCGCCAGACGCTCGGCCTGTACGCGAATCTTCGGCCGGCCCGCTCGATCCAGGGCCTGGAGACGCGCTACCAGGACGTCGACCTCGTCATCGTCCGCGAGAACACCGAGGACCTGTACGCCGGCATCGAGCACATGGTCGGGCCCGACGCCGCGGAGTCGCATCAAGATCATCACCCGCGCCGCCTCCGAGCGGATCGCCCGGTACGCGTTCGACTACGCGATCGCCAACGGCCGGCGCAAGGTCACCGCCGTCCACAAGGCGAACATCATGAAGCTGTCCGACGGGCTGTTCCTGGACAGCTGCCGGACGGTCGCCCGGGACTACGAGGGCAGGATCGAGTTCGAGGACCGCATCGTCGACAACATGTGCATGCAGCTCGTGCAGAAGCCCGAGCTGTACGACGTCCTCGTGCTGCCCAACCTGTACGGCGACATCGTGAGCGACCTGGCCGCGGGCCTCGTCGGCGGGCTGGGCGTCGCGCCGGGGGCGAACATCGGCACCGAGGCGGCGGTGTTCGAGCCGGTCCACGGCTCCGCGCCCAAGTACGCGGGTCAGGACAAGGCGAACCCCACCGCGCTGCTTCTGAGTGGTGTCCTCATGCTCCGGCACCTCGGCGAGCAGGCGGCCGCCGAACGGGTGGAGGCCGCGACGCGCGACGTCATCGCGGCGGGGACCCACGTGACCTACGACCTCGGCGGGACCGCCGGCACGCGCGAGTTCGCGGACGCGATCATCGCGCGGCTCGGTGACTCGCCCGTCCCGGCTGCGGCCGGCGCCGACTCGCTCAGCGCCTGACGCCCCTGCCCGCCCGCGACCCGGCGGGACGGCCGCAAGGGCCGGCAACGCTCGATAGAATGGAGCCGATCCCCTGATCGCGGCAGCGACCGTGGTGCCGCGCGCGGATCGTACGGATCGTTCGGAGGCCCATCCCAGATGGCGAGCGCGCCCACCGTCCTGAAGCCACCCGGAACGGCGGTCCGGGGGGCGTTTCGGACGAATCGGCGGGACCGCTGGTGGATCGCCCCCACCGTCCAGGGGATCCTGTTCACGTTGCTGGCCGGATACCTGTTCTGGTCGGGCATCCTCTGGACGCCGCTCCTGGGGACGGCGTACGAGGTCGACGGCTACCTCTCGCCGCTGTTCTCGCCGCTCATCGCCCCCGGCTGGTTGCCGTGGTTCGTGAGCCCCGGGCTCCTCATCCTGTGGATCCCCCTGGGCTTCCGCGCCACCTGCTACTACTACCGGAAGGCGTACTACCGCTTCTACTTCGCCGACCCACCGGGATGCGTCGTCGCCGAGCCGAAGATCCACCGCAAGTACGCGATGGAGACGCACCTCCCGTTCATCCTCCAGAACATCCATCGGTACTTCCTGTACCTGGCATCGATCCCGCTGTTCTTCCTGTGGCTCGACGCCTTCGGGTCGCTCGTCCCCGCGAGTGGCCCACGGCTGGGGCTCGGCAGCGTGGTCTTCTTCGTGAACGTGGCGCTGTTGACCGGCTTCTCGCTGTCGTGCAACTCGCTGCGCCACATCGCGGGCGGCCGGCTCGATTGCTTCTCGTGCACGCGCCGGCAGCGGGTGCAGTACTCGCTGTGGCAGCGGCTGACGAGGCTCAACCTCCATCACATGGGCTGGGCCTGGGCGAGCTTCCTGTCCGTGACGCTGGCCGACGTGTATGTCCGGTCGCTCGCGCTGGGGTTGTTCCAGGACCCCGCCATCCGCCTGTGACGCCGAAGACCGAGCGGTTCGAACACGACGTCCTCGTCATCGGGGCCGGCGGCGCGGGACTCCGAGCGGCGATCGAGGCGGCCGACCAGGGCCGCTCCGTCGGGCTCGTGTGCAAGTCGCTCCTGGGCAAGGCCCACACGGTCATGGCCGAGGGCGGGGTCGCCGCCGCGCTCGGACATGTCGACCCGCGCGACTCGTGGCAGACGCACTTCCGGGACACGATGGTCGGCGGCAAGATGCTCAACAACCCGCGGATGGCGCAGCTCCATGCGCAGGAGGCGCCCGATCGGGTCCGCGAGCTGGAGCTCTGGGGCGCCGTCTTCGACCGCACCCAGGACGGTCGGATCCTCCAGCGTCCGTTCGGCGGCCATTCGCATCCTCGCCTGGCGCATGTCGGCGACCGGACCGGGCTCGAGATGATCCGGACGCTCCAGGACCGTGCGGTCGCCGCCGGGATCGCGGTGTACATGGAGTGCACGGTCAGCCATCTGATCCGGACCGGCGGCAATGTGACCGGGGCGTTCGGCTACTGGCGCGCGGACGGGCGACCCGTGCTGTTCGCGGCCCAGGCGATCGTCCTCGCGACGGGCGGCATCGGGAAGGCGTACGAGATCACGTCGAACTCGTGGGAGTACTCGGGTGACGGTCACGCGCTCGCGTACCGCGTGGGCGCCGAGCTCATCGACATGGAGTTCGTCCAGTTCCACCCGACCGGGATGGTCTGGCCGCCGGGCGTCCGGGGGCTGCTCGTCACCGAGGCGGTCCGCGGCGAGGGTGGGATCCTTCGCAACAAGCTCGGCGAGCGCTTCATGTGGAGCTACCTGCCCGATGACCGGCGTCACGAGTACGCCGCCACGGACGAGGAAGCCAAGCAGTGGGTGGAGGCGCTGAGCGCGGGCCGCACGACCGACGCGCGGCGGCCACCGGAGCTGTCCACGCGCGACAACGTCGCGCGGGCCATCTACACCGAGGTCCGTGAGGGTCGCGGCTCGGATCACGGCGGCGTCTACCTGGACATCAGCTACCTGCCGGCCGACCACGTGCGCCGCAAGCTGCCGTCGATGTACGAGCAGTTCAAGGAGCTGGCGGACGTCGACATCACGACCGGTCCGATGGAGGTGGGGCCCACGACCCACTACGTGATGGGCGGGGTCCGGGTGGATCCCGAGACCGGGGCGACCACGGTGCCCGGGCTGTTCGCCGCGGGGGAGGTGAGCGGCGGGATGCACGGAGCGAATCGCCTGGGCGGCAATTCCCTGTCCGATCTGCTCGTGTTCGGCCAGCGAACGGGGGCCGGCGCGGCCGCCTACGCGGCGTCCCGCGAGCTGCCGCCGCACGTCGACCCGACGCAGGTGCGGGCGGCCGAGCAGGAGCTGGGCGCACCGCTCGAGCCGGAGGAGGGCGAGGACCCGTATCGGCTGCGCGAGGCGCTCCAGGCGACCATGCAGTCGCTGGTGGGCATCTACCGGGTCGAGTCCGATCTGCGGGAGGCCCTGGACCGGATCGCCACGATCCGCGAGGCGGCGACGCGCCTGCGGGTGCCCGGGACGCGCGCCTTCAACCCGGGATGGCATCTGGTGTTCGAGCTGCGCAACCTGATCGACGTCTCCGAGGCCATCACTCTCAGCGCGCTCCAGCGGACCGAGAGTCGGGGCGCGCACAGCCGCCTGGACTACCCGGACACCGACCCGGCCTGGGGCCGGATCAACAGCGTGATCAGCCACGAGGCAGGACAGATGCGCGTCACCACCGCTCCCACGGCGGAGCTCCCGGACGACCTGCGGACCCTCGCGGCCGCCGGCGGCGGATCCTGATGCCGACCATCACGATGCGGGTCCTCCGGGGTGAACCCGGCCGGCCGGCGGGCTACGTCGACTTCCAGGTGCCGGTGGAGGAGGGGATGGTCGTCCTCGACGCCCTCCACTGGATCCAGGCCCACGCCGCACCCGACCTGGCCGTCCGCTGGAACTGCAAGGCCGCGAAGTGCGGCTCGTGCAGCGCGGAGGTCAACGGCTTCCCGCGCCTGACCTGCAAGACCCGGCTGTCGGACTATCCGTCGGACCAGCCCATCACGGTCGAGCCGATGCGCGCCTTCCCGCTCATCCGCGATCTCGTGACCGATGTGTCGTGGAACTACGCCATCAATCGCTCGATCGAGCCGTTCACCCCGCCGGCTGACGTCCCGCAGACCGACTGGCGCTGGCAGCAGCAGGACATCGAGCGGGTCCAGGAGTTCCGGAAGTGCATCGAGTGCTTCCTGTGCCAGGACGTCTGCCACGTGCTCCGTGAGCACGAGACCGAGCGGCCGTTCATGGGGCCCCGGTATCTCGTCCGGACCGCCGGCCTGGAGATGCATCCGATGGACACGGCCGATCGGACGCGCTACCTCAAGGACGATGCCGGGATCGGCTACTGCAACATCACGAAGTGCTGCACCGAGGTGTGCCCGGAGCACATCAAGATCACGGACAACGCGATCATCCCGCTCAAGGAGCGGGTCGCGGACGAGTACTACGACCCCATCCGGATGGTCTGGCGGCGCCTTCGAAAGCGCCGCAAGTCACGCCAGCTCCCGGTCGTCGAAGGCGGATGAGGTCCGCGCTCGTCGGCATGACGCGGTCCGGGGCGTGACGCTCTGGGGTGACGAGCCCGCGGGCGACCCCCCGGCGCCGGCCGCGGGACGTCGCTTCGTGATCCGGACGGACGGTGCGGCCCGCGGCAACCCGGGACCGGCATCACTGGGCGCGCTGCTGATCGACGGTGCTCGCGCGGACGCGCTCGACCCGCTCGCGCCGCCCGACGCCACGATCTCCGAAGCGCTCGGCCGTCAGACGAACAACGTCGCCGAGTGGACGGGCGTCATCCGGGCGCTCGAGCTCGCCCGCGAGCTGGGCGCCGACCGGGTCGACCTGTTCCTCGACTCCAAGCTCATCGTCGAGCAGCTCCACGGTCGATGGCGGGTGAAGGACGCCAAGCTGCAGCCGCTGTGGGCGGCGGCGAAGGCGATCCTCGGCGGGTTCCGGCGCTGGTCGGCGACGCACGTCCCGCGGGCGCTCAACGCGCAGGCGGACGCGCTCGCGAACGAGGCGCTCGATCGCGTGGCGAAGGGCGGACCGGCCGCCGTGGTGCGGCGTCCGAGGTAGCGCCCGACCCAGCGCCTGTTACCGTCGCCCGATGCGGTGGCGCGGCGGCGTGCTGACGGTCCTCCTCCTCACGGTCGTGCTCGTGACGGGCTGGCCGCGCCCGGGCGTCGTCACCGGACGCCTCAGCCGCGGCCTCGCTCGCGGCCGTGGATGCCTCCGCCGAGCTGCCCGCAGGGCCGGCCATCGGGCTCGACGGACCGCGTGGCGTGCGCAGCGACTCGGCAGCGGGGTGGTGCCGCCGGGGACGTCGTCCTGGGCCGCTGACGCTCGGTGACGTAGCATTCACGAGCCAGCGAGCCGGCCGGACGGTCGCGCGCGAGCGATCGCGTGAGGAAAGTCCGGGCTCCGCAGCGCAGGGCAGCGGGTAACCCCCGTCCGCCGCGAGGCGAGGACCAGTGCCACAGTGACGATGCCGGCGGCTTCGGCCGTCGGAGTGAAACGCGGCAAACTCTGCCCGGAGCAAGGCCAAGTAGGAGGGCGTGTCTCGGCCATCGGCCGGGAACAGGGCGCGCTGCTCGAGCCCTCGGGTCGGCCGCATGAGCCGTCGGGTGACCGGCGGACCAGATGGATGACCGTCCCCGCGCCTCGGCGTGGGACAGAACCCGGCTTACAGGCCGGTCTCGCTGGCACTCACTCAGGCCGGGCCGGCTCGCATCCGCGCAGGCGCACCCCGGCTCGGTCGGCATGCAGATCGTGCATGTCCTGACCCTCGGGGACGGCCAGCTGGTCGATCCCATGCAGCTCGTGCCTATCGGCGGCGCGCTGATGCACGTACGGCATAGAGGCGACGCGTTCGGGGTCCCCGAGGGTCACAGCATGCAGATCCTGCATGGGGCCACTCGGGCTGCTGCCCCTGGTGAGGACGGGTCGACTAGTCCTCGTCCGGGCGGAAGATGTGCGCCGCGGTGCAGCCGTTGCAGATCGGCGTCGCGGAATCCAGGTCGCCGAGCGGGACAGGCAGCCGGCGGTCGGGGTAGAGGCACTCGACGTCGTACAGGCGCTCGCCCGTCGTGTCGACGGAGATCAGCCGGCGGAACGTGCAGCGGCGGATCCGATGAGCGGCGAGCCGGAACGCGTCCGCCTCGGGAGGAGACGCTGGGAGCGGGAGCGCCATCGAGCGGCGTGTGCCTCCGGGGGTGACACTGCAACGTCGCTGAAAGACGGATGCGGGGCGTCGGCGGCGGAGCCTAACAGAGCGCCGGTCCCACGAGCAACAAGCCGAAGGTACTAGACTCCCGCCCGACATCGCGTGCAGCAGCGTGTGCCCCCCGCTCGCGCGCGCGAGCGAGCGAGGAGGAACGCGACCTGACCGACGAGGTGCGGCCGTCCCGGCGCGTCCGGGGCGGTACTCGGGCGGCGGGTCGCACCGCTCCGGACGGCGTCACCGAGAGCGCGGCCGGGCAGGGCGCGCCGCCGACCGCGGCCGCCGATCCGGGTGACGAGCCGACGACGCGCCCGTGGGCGCCGCAGGCAACCGAGACGGCGGCCGTATCGGACGCCTCCGGACATCCGGAGCTCCTCGGGACCAGCCGGTCGGCCGATCCCCGGATCTGTCCGTTCCTGCGGCTCGAGCGCGACGGGGAGCTCGTCGCTCCCCTGGAGGTGGTCTCGGATCGCCACCTGTGCGTCGCGTTCGGCGAGCCACGGCCGCAATCGGAGCGCCAGCAGGAGCTGCTGTGCCTCCAGGCCGCGCACAGCAACTGCGCGCGCTACCTCCGCGGCGTCGCGAATCCCGAGGCCCCAGCGACCCGCTCCCGCATCCCTCGCCCGACGGTCCTCGCGGCCGTGGTGCTGCTCGCATCGATCGGGTTCTCGTTCGGCTTCGTGCTCCAGCGCGGCGGCCTGGAGCTGAGCGGATTCCAGTCGCCCAGTCAGTCGGCGGGGGCGTCCCGGCCGGTCCCGTCCGCGACGACCGCCGCGGTGGCTGCGTCCCACGCGGCCTTCGGCCCGGGCGTGTCGATCAGCCCCCTCCCGGCCGCGACCGAGATCGCGACCGCCGGGCCGACCGCCACACCGCCGCCGCCGACACCCGGCCCCACCGTCGCCCCAACGCCTGGCCATTCGCCGAGCCCGACGCCTGGCCCTTCGCTCAGCCCGTCGCCGGTGCCGACGCCGAGCGCGAGCGCCGTCGCGACCCCGGTCGCGACGCCTGCTGTCACCCCCGCGCCGACGCCCGAGCCCACGCCGCGGCGCACGGCGACGCCCCGACCCACGAGCGACCGGTTCGCCGTGATCACCAGGTGCCCCGGGCGGAGCGACTGCTGGATCTACACGGTCCGCACCGGGGACAACCTGTTCTCGATCGCGCACTGGTTCGGCGTGTCGCTGGACCGGATCTATGCGATGAACCCGTGGGCGAGGACGCGGGGCATCCACCCCGGCAACGACCTGCTGATCCCGACGCCGACCCGCTGACGGCGCCCCGCCGTCGCGACCCCGCGACACCGCGCCACCCCTGCGAGCACCCCGACTGCTCGGATCCCGCCCGAGCCCGCACGTCACGCAGCCCACCGCGCCACCGCCGGCGACGTGACCAGCGCGGTCACGAGGGGGGTGAGCAAGGGATCGCTACCGCCAGGACGGCGCCGCCGTCGAGACGCCGCGACACCGCCGGCGACGTGACCAGCGCGGTGACCGGGGCTGCGAGCAGCGGGATCGCTACGGCGAGCCAGCAGGTGGCGACGAAACGCATTGACGTGGGCCCCGGCCGCCCCTACTGTGCGCGGAAGTGGCCCAAAGTGGTGAATAGTGGGGTATGCTCCCACGAATGACCCGGGAGGCGGGTCGCCGGGCCACATCAGCCCACGTCAAGGCAGGGAGTGGCAGGGATCGGTGTTCACCGGCGAGTACCGGCACACGGTCGACGAGAAGGGGCGCCTGGCCGTCCCGGCGCGCTTCCGCGCGCAGCTCGACGGTGGGGCGGTCGTGGCCCGCTGGCTGGACGAGTGCCTCGCGATCTTCCCCAAGGCGGCCTGGGAGGACCTCGCGACCAAGGTCCGCAGCCTGCCCATCACCGACCCGGCGGCCCGCAACTTCCAGCGGTACCTGTTCGCCGGCGCCTTCGACGTCGACCTCGACCGGCAGGGTCGGGTCCTCGTCCCGCAGGGCCTTCGCCAGTTCGCCGGCCTCGAAGGGGAGGCCGTCGTCGTCGGCTCGCTCGACCACGCCGAGATCTGGGCGCCCCAGCGGTGGGACGGCTACCGCAAGGAGCTCGAGGACCCGAACGTCCTCGCCCAGCACCTCACCGGCCTCGGCATCTGAGGCCGCACCACATGCGCTTCCAGGGTCCGCTCGGGATCCGCTGATCGATGGGTGGAGGAGAGATGGAGGAAGGGCACCTGTCCGTGATGCCGGAGGAGGTCATCTCGACGCTCGCTCCGGCTTCGGGCAGCCTCCAGATCGACGCGACCCTCGGCGGCGGTGGGCACACCGAGCGGATCCTGGAGGCGACATCTCCTGATGGCCGCCTCCTCGGGCTCGACGCCGATGGGGCGGCCATCGCCAGGGTCGACGCCCGCCTCCGGGCTCGATTCGGCGATCGCCTCGTCCTCCGCCGGTCGAACTTCCGCGAGCTCGCGACCGTGGCGCCCGACGCCGGCTTCGACACCGTCGACGGCCTCCTGTTCGACCTGGGTCTGTCGAGCTTCCAGCTGGCCGACCGCGAGCGCGGCTTCGGCATCCGGACCGGCGGCCCGCTCGACATGCGCTTCGACACCAGCCGGGGCGTTCCGGCGAGCGAGCTGCTCGCGAGCCTCGACGAAGCCGAGCTGGCCGCGCTGTTCCGCCGGTTCGGCGAGGAGCCGCAGGCGCGCCGCATCGCCCGGGCGATCGTCCAGGACCGTCGCACGCACCCCATCGAGACCGCCGAGGAGCTGGCCGCGCTGGTGCAGCGCGTCGCACCGGGCGACCCGCGCAAGCGACATCGGATCCATCCCGCGACCCGCGTGTTCCAGGCCCTGCGGATCGCCGTCAACGAAGAGCTGGAGTCTCTCCAGACGGGTCTGGCCGCCGCGGTCGACCTCCTGCGACCCGGCGGCCGGCTCGTCGTGCTCAGCTACCACTCGCTCGAGGACCGCATCGTCAAGCGGTTCTTCCAGGCCGAGCGACGCGGCTGCATCTGCCCGCCCGAGGCGCCCGTGTGCGTGTGCGGGAAGCAGCCGCGCCTCCGCCTCGTCACCCGACCGTCGCTGACCCCGACCGCCGCCGAGGTCGCCGCGAACCCCCGGGCCCGGAGCGCCCGGCTTCGCGCGGCCGAACGGCTGGCGGCCTAGCCCATCCGCGGAGGACCCCGGTCGCCTGACACCCGAGCCCAGGACGCGAGCCCCCATCGCATCGCACCCCACCACGACGAACGAACCGCTTCGCGCGACCGACGGATCGAGGACCGGCGGTCGACAGGGAGGAGGAGTCCCGTGAGCAAGCGCCACCAGAGCAGCCGCCGCAAGACCTATGGACGACGCCAGCACGAGGTCCGCGAGCGGCGCACGCGCGACGACATCATGCCCATGGACGACCAGCTCGACGACACCGGCTCGACCGGCCTGTCCGACCGCTTCTCGTTCCTCGACGCACGCTCGCCCAGCCTCCGCTTCGCGCTGAGCGACTGACCGATGGCCATCTACGAAGGCGCACGCCAGCGCACGGTCGTCCTCCCGCGCGTCCCGCGGCTGGAGCGTCAGCGACGGACCGTCGATGCGCCCGCCCTGCCTCGCCGGCGGGTCCGGTCGGCCGTTCGCGCCCGCCGCGGGACCAGCCGGATCGGCGTGCTCCTGGGCGTGATCGTCGTCGCCTTCGTGTGCGCGTTCTTCTCGCTGTCGCAGAGCGTGCGCGTGTCGGAGCTCCGCTACGAGGCCGACCGACTTCGCGCCCAGCAGGAAGACCTCCAGGCCCGCGCGCAGGATCTCCAGAACGACCTCAACCGGCTGGCCAAGGCACCGGCCATCCGGAAGCTGGCCATCGACGCGGGCCTCGGACCGCTGTCCCAGCCGCTCATCATCCCCGCGCGCTGATCGACAGATCATGCTCGGACGCACGGACTCCCGCCGTCGATCGCTCGTCGTGCTGCTCGCCTTCGTCGTGGCGGCCTCGAGCCTCGTCGTCCGGCTGGCGTACTGGCAGGTCGCCCGCAGCGCCGAGCTCGCGGCGGTCGCGGCCCAGCAGACATCGCTCCGGCTGGAGGAGCCCAGCCGTCGCGGCGCGATCTACGACCGGACCGGGACCGTGGTCCTGGCCTCGACCGTCGAGCGCGACCTCCTGTCCGCGACGCCGAAGCGCCTGACGCCCGAACGGCGGCGCGAGGTCGCCGCGAACCTGCTGACGATCCTCGGCCTCGAGGGCACCGCGGCGGTCAACCTCGTCGCGCGGATGACCTCCGATCGCGAGTACGTCGTCCTCTACCGGGAGCTCACGCCCGAGCAGTCGGCCCGCATCCGCGAGCTGTCGAGCGGCGAGGACCCGGCGCTCTCGGGCCTGGCGCTCGAGCCACAGGCCAAGCGTGTCTACCCGCAGGCCGGCGGCGCCCCCGGGTCGACGCTCGCGGCGCACCTCCTCGGCTTCGTCAACCGTGAGGGCGAGGGGCAGTACGGCGTCGAGCAGTTCTATCAGTCGACCCTGGCCGGCGCGCCCCGCGTGCTCCTGGCCGAGCGTGACATCAACCGGCGGCCGATCCCCGATACCGCCTCGATCCTGGAGCCCGGGACACCCGGCCAGGACCTGACGCTCACCATCGACGCGTCGCTCCAGGGTGCCCTCGAGCAGGAGCTGCTGTCGGCGTGGATCGCGGACCGTGCCAAGCGCGTCTCGGCGGTCGTGCTCGATCCGTACACCGGCGAGGTCTATGCGTACGGCAGCTACCCCACCTACGACGCGAACGACTACAGCGCGATCGGGAGCGAGGACCCGGGCCGGTTCGTCGACCCCATCGTGTCCAGCGTCTACGAGCCGGGCTCGGTGTTCAAGATGGTGACCGCCGTGGCCGCGCTCCAGCGCGACACCGTGACGCCCAAGACGAAGATCAAGGACACCGGCAAGCTCGTCGTCGACGACGGCCGGGCGCATGTCGACGACGCCGACCACAAGGCCAGGGGCTGGATGACGTTCGAGGACGCGGTCGCGTACTCGCGCAACGTGGTCGCGGCGAAGGTCGCCCTGAGCCTGGGCAAGACGACCAAGGCATCGGCCCAGGATCTGTTCGACACGTGGACCACGATGGGCTTCGGTCAGCCGACCGGGATCGACCTCGCCAATGAGACGGCGGGTCTCGTGCGCGACCCGGCGACCACGCACTGGGCGCAGATCGACGTCGCGAACGGGGCGTTCGGGCAGGGCATCGCGGTGACGCCCGTCCAGCTCGCCCAGGCGTACGCCGCGATGCTCAACGGCGGCGTCCTGATCCAGCCGCGCGTCGTCGCGTCGGTCGGCGGCCGCGACACCGAGCCCATCGTGAAGGGCCGCGTCATGACCGCCGAGCTCAGCAAGACCCTGACCGGGATGATGCGCCACGTCATCGAGGAGGTCGACTTCTACCACGACCGGACCTCGATCCCGGGGTTCGAGGTCGGGGGCAAGACCGGCACCGCCCAGATCTGGGATTCGAAGAAGGGCCGCTGGAAGCACAACCTGTTCAACTATTCGTTCGTCGGATACGTCGCGCGCGAAGCCGGCCGGCCCGACCTGGTCGTCGCGGTGCGCATCGAGGAGGGCACGCCGACGACCGTCCGGCTGGGGCAGCTCGAGATGCCCGTGATGTCGTTCGAGCTCTTCCGACGCGTCGCGCACGACGCCATCAACACCCCCGACCTGGTCCCGGAACGCCCGCGCGGTCCGGTGGTCGTCGCCGACGCCGCCCCTTGATCGCGCCGCCGCCCCCGGCGAGTCAGCGTGCGAGACTTGGGTCCGTGCCCGAACCGACCGGCGGGGCGGCCCAGGTGCTGACCGCCGATGACCTGGTGGCCGCGACCGGCGGCACGCTCCTGCGCCGATCCGAGCGACCCGTGCGGGGCGGCGCCGTCGACTCCCGGCTGGTCGAGCCCGGCTCGCTGTTCGTGGCGCTGCCTGGCGAGCGCACCGACGGCCACCGATTCCTGGACGCGGCGGCGTCGTCGGGGGCCGCGGCGCTCCTGATCTCCCGGGACCCCGATCCGGGCACCGGCGAGGCCCCGCTCGACGAGCTCGGCGATGTGACGATCGTCCGCGTGCCCGACACGCTGCGCGGGCTCCAGGCCGTCGCGGCGGCGTGGCGGACGCGGTTCGACCCGCTCGTGGTCGGCGTCACAGGCTCGATCGCCAAGACCTCGACGAAGGAGGCGATCAGCGTCGTCCTGGGCGCCCGTTGGCGGACGCTCAAGAACGAGGGCAACCAGAACAACGAGGTCGGCTTGCCGCTGACCGTCCTGCGGCTCGGGCCGGAGCACGAGGCCGCCGTCCTCGAGATGGGCATGTACGTCGGCGGGGAGATCCGCGAGCTCGCCGCGATCGGCCGTCCGGCCATCGGCGTGGTGACCGCCGTGCACGGCGTGCACCTGTCGCGGATCGGCTCCATCGACGCGGTGGAGCGGGCCAAGGGCGAGCTCGTCGAGGCACTGCCCGCGGCCGCCGATGGCGGCGTCGCGATCCTCAACGCCGACGACCCGCGGGTCCGCCGGATGGACGCGCGGACGCGCGCGCTGCCGATGACCTACGGGTTCGCCGACGACGCCGACGTCCGGGCGGTGGACCTCAGGTCGCGTGCCCGGGACGGGATGGCGTTCCGTCTGCTCGCGCGCGGGGACGCGATCGAGATGACGATCCCGACGCTGGGCCGGCTGTCCGTGCACAACGCGCTCGCCGGGGCGGCGGTGGGGCTGGCTGCCGGCCTCGATCTCGCCACGATCGCCGCGGCACTCGGCGGCGGCTGGTCCGCGCCACACCGCGGCGTCCTGATCGACGCGGGTGGCGTGACGATCGTGGACGACAGCTACAACGCCTCGCCGGCGTCGGTCCAGGCGGCGCTCGAGCTGATCGGCGGGTTCCCGGGCCGGCACGTCGCGGTCCTCGGCGAGATGAAGGAGCTGGGCAGCGGCCACGACGAGGGCCATCGGATCGCGGGCGAGGCCGCGGCCCGCGGCGCGGAGCTCGTCGTGGTGGTCGACGGCGAACCGGGCGGTCCGGCACACGGCATCGTCGAGGGTGCGGCGGCGATCGGCGAGGCGGACGTCATCGCGGTCACCGATCGCGACGCGGCCCTCGAGGTGCTCACCGAGCGGCTCCGGCCGGGCGACGTGGTGCTCGTGAAGGCGTCCCGCGGCGTGGAGCTCGACCGGCTCGTCGACGCGCTCGTCGCGCGCCTCGGCGGCACCGGACGGTGACGCCCGATGACCCTGGAGATCATCCAGGGCCTCCTGCTCGCGTTCGCCCTCGTGGTCATCCTCATGCCGCCGTATATCCGGTTCCTGCGGCATCTCGGGTTCGGCAAGCGGATCCGCGTCGAGGGCCCAGAGGGCCACCACGTCAAGGAAGGGACGCCGACGATGGGCGGCCTGCTGGTGATCCTGGTCGTGCTCGGGCTGTATTTCCTCCTCCACGGCGTCCCGGAGCGCGGGATCGTCGCGCCGCTGGCGGCGCTGGGCATCGTGGGCTTCCTGGGCGCGGTGGACGACTATCTGAACGCCCGGACGGGGGAAGGCATCCGTGCCCGCCAGAAGCTCATCTGGCAGTCGGTCTTCGGCGTGTTCTTCGCCTGGCAGATCCAGCAGACCTACGGCCTGACCGGCTTCCGTGTGCCGGTGCTGGGGGACGTGTTCGTCGATCCGATCGTCTGGGTCGCGCTGTCCGCCTTCGCGATCGTCGCCGCCTCGAATGGCGTGAACCTGACCGACGGGCTGGACGGCCTGGCCGGTGGCACGCTCGTCTTCTCGTTCGTCGCGTTCCTGATCATCGCGTTGCTCAACGTCGTGCCGCTGGCCGATGGGACGACGGGCAATCAGCCGCAGGTCGCCGTCCTGTGCGCGCTGCTCATCGGCGGGCTGCTGGGCTTCCTGTGGTTCAACGTGCACCCGGCCCAGATCTTCATGGGCGATTCCGGTGCGCTCGCGTTCGGGGCGACCCTCGCGGTCATCGCGATCGTCACCGGTCAGCTGTTCGTGCTGCCGCTGATCGGGCTGATCTTCGTGGTCGAGACCCTCTCGGACATCATCCAGATCGGCTACTTCAAGCTGAGCGGCGGCAAGCGGGTGTTCCGGATGGCGCCGCTGCACCATCACTTCGAGCTGGGCGGCTGGGACGAGGAGAAGATCACCCTTCGCTTCTGGATCGTCGCGGTGCTCGCGGGACTCCTGGGCGTGACGCTGTTCCTGGCGTCGCTGCCGGACTTCCAGCTGACGGCATGACGATGTCGACGACGACACCGACGATCGACCCGGACACGCTGTCGATGGCCGCGATCCGCGACGGCGTCCTGCGCGACCGGCCGGTGGCCGTGCTGGGCTTCGCGCGCAGCGGCATCGCCCTCGCCCGCTTCCTCACCGATGCCGGCGCGCGCGTGCGCATCTACGACGCGCGCCCGGCGGCGGAGCTGGAACGGGCGATCGGACAGCTCGAAGGTCGGTCGGTCGAGCTGGCCCTCGGGCCCGCGGTCGACCCCTCGGCGGTGCTCGACGACGTCGCCCTGGTCACGACCTCGCCCGTCATCAACCCGGACTACCCGACGACCGAGCCGCGCCTCCGCGCCGTGCTTCGAGCCCTGGTCGACCGGCGGACGGCGGGCGATCCGAGCGCGCCGGCCCTGGTCCAGGAGGCGGACCTGTTCCTGCGCCTGTGCCCCGCGCCGACGGTCGGTGTCACCGGCACGAAGGGCAAGACGACGACCTCGTCGCTCATCGCGGCGATCCTCGCCGCCGACCCGGTGCACCCCGCGGTCCTCGGCGGCAACATCGGCATCCCGCTCGTCGAACGGCTGTGGGAGCTGACGCCCGAGCACCGCGTGGTCATCGAGCTCTCGGAGCTCCAGCTGCCCACGCTGTCGCGCGGCACGACCATCGCCGCGTACACGAACGTGACCTCCGATCACCTCGACCGGCACGGGTCCCTCGAGGCGTACCGGCGCGTCAAGCGGCGGCTTGCGGAGCTCGTCGACCCCGATGGCGCGCTGGTGCTGAACGGCGACGACCCGGTCGTGACGTCCTATGCCGGGGCGACGGCCGCCACCTCCGTGGTCTACCGCGACGGGCCGCCGATGGCGGGCGGCGTCGGCGTGGTCGACGAGTGGATCGTCGCCGCGGGTGTGCCGCGCCTGACGCTGGCCGGCGGCGGGACCGCGGCGACCGGCCCCGGCGGCCGGATCATGCCCCTCGGCGAGCTCGCGATCCCGGGCCGCCACAACGTCTCGAACGCGCTGGCCGGGGTCGCGGTGGGCCTGCTCATGGGGCTCGATGCCCGATGCGATCCGTCGCGCGGCGGCCGGGTTCACGGGGGTCGAGCATCGCCTGGAGCCGGTCGCGCCTGATCGACGGTGTCCGCTTCGTCAACGATTCGCAGGGCACCCAACCGGATGCCGTGATCGCCGCGATCCGCGCGTTCGAGCCGCCGATCGTGCTCATCGCCGGCGGCCGCGACAAGGGCGTCGACCTGGAGCCGCTCAGCCAGGTGGCCGGGGAGCGCGTCCACGCCGCGGTCCTCATCGGCGAGAGCGGCCCGACCCTGGAGCGCCTGTTCCGGGACCGCGGCCTGATGCGCA
This sequence comes from uncultured Chloroflexia bacterium, assembly GCA_963778025.1. GTDB lineage: Bacteria > Chloroflexota > Limnocylindria > Limnocylindrales > CSP1-4 > CAVZTA01. Next base: position 151,788 of record CAVZTA010000001.1, read on the forward strand.
CCGAACACGCGGCCACGCTCGAGGAGGCGGTCGAGCGGGCGGATGCGCTGGCCCGCGACGCGCTGGCCCGCGACGCGCTGGCCGGAGCCGAGACGCCGGCCACGGTGCTGCTCAGCCCCGCCGCCGCGAGCTTCGACATGTTCGAGGACTACGCCGCCCGCGGTCGGGCGTTCAAGGCCGCGGTCGCGGCCCTCGCCCAGCGACGACGAGGAGGGCGCTGATGGCCAGCATCACGAGTCCGCTCCGCCCCGCGAAGCCGCCGCCGCCGACCCGGGTCGTCACCCGGCAGAAGGCGGGCAACGTCCAGCGCGAGCGCCACGAGCCCGAGTACGCGATCCTGCTCGCGATCGTCGCGCTCACCGCCGTGGGCATCCTGATGGTCTATTCGTCGTCGGCGATGAAGGCGTACCTCGAGCGCGACGACACGTTCGCGATCGTCGGACCCCAGATCGTGTGGGCCGCCCTGGGCATCGGTGCGCTGCTCATCACGATGCGCATCGACTACCGGCTGCTGCGCCTCGCCGCCGTGCCGCTCCTCGGCGTGGCGTTCGTGTTCCTCGTCATCGTCCTGCTGCCGCCCGTCGGGCCGATCAGCCCGCGCATCGTCGGCGGGTCGGCGCGCTGGCTCCAGATCGGCCCGCTGCCGTCCGTCCACCCGGCGGAGTTCGCGAAGCTCGCGCTCGTCGTCTATCTCGCGAGCTGGCTCGCCCAGCGCGGCACGCGCATCAAGAGCTTCGTCCGCGGCACGGTGCCGTTCCTGCTCCTCGTCGGGCCGGTCGTCTGTCTCGTGCTGCTGGAGCCCGATCTCGGGACGTCATCGGTCCTCGGGTTCACCGCGTTCACGATGTTCTTCCTCGCCGGCGCGCGGCTGCTCCACCTCGCAGGCCTTGCCCTCGCCGCCGTGCCCGTCGTCGCGTTCCTGTTCATCGAGGGCTACCAGGTCGACCGGATCCGCGCCTGGCTCGACCCGTGGGCGGACCCGACCGGCATCGGCTTCCACTCGATCCAGAGCTACCTCGCGCTCGCGCTGGGTGGCGTCACCGGCGCGGGGCTCGGCCAGAGCCGGCTCGCGGGTGGTCTGTTCCTGCCCAACGCCTCGAACGACTTCATCTTCGCGATCATCGGCGAGGAGTTCGGGCTGGTCGGCGGGATCGTCGTCGTCGTGCTGTTCCTCGCGTTCGCGTACCTTGGCATCCGCACGGCCCTTCGGGCGCCGGACACGTTCGGCGCGCTGCTCGCCGGGGGCATCACGTCCTGGATCAGCATCCAGGCGTTCATCAACATCGGCGTCGTGGTCGGGCTGTTCCCGGTGACGGGCATCCCGCTGCCGTTCATCTCGGCCGGTGGGAGCTCGCTCATCATCAGCTTCGCCGCGATCGGGGTGCTGCTGTCGGTGAGCCGGGAGACGGTGGAGAAGGGAAGCTGGAACGATGCGCCTGCTGATCGCGGGCGGGGGCACGGGCGGGCACATCTACCCGGCCCTCGCCGTCGCCCGGTCGCTCCTCGCGCGGCCGGACGGAGCTGAGCTGCGCTGGCTCGGCGGGCATCGCGGGCTGGAGGCGACGCTCGTGCCGGCCGCCGGCATCCCGTTCCAGCGGCTCGCGCTGCGCTCCCTTCGAACGGTCCAGCGGGACGCCCATCTCATCCTCGATCCGCTCCGCCTGGGCGCCGCCGTCCCGCAGGCGGCCGCGATCCTCGCCCGCTGGCGGCCCGCGGCGATCCTGACGACGGGCGGCTACGTCGCCGTACCGGTGCTGCTGGCGGCCGGCGCGCTGCGCATCCCGTCGGTGCTGTGGGAGGGCAACGTGATCCCGGGCAAGAGCGCGCGCTTCGTCGCGCGGCTCGCGTCGGCCGTGGCGGTGAGCCACCCGGCGACGATCGCCGGGCTGGGCATCCCGCGCGGGCGCGCGTTCGTCACCGGGACGCCGATCCGGCGCGTGGACACGGTCGACCGTGAGGCGGCGCGACGCCGCTTCGGCATCCCGGCCGGGGACCGCGTGCTCCTCGTGTTCGGTGGGTCCCAGGCGGTCAAGCGGTTCAACGCCGCGGTCGCCGAGGCACTCCCGGAGCTGGTCGCGCGCGTGCACGTCATCCATGTCACCGGCGAGACCGGCTACGCGGCCGCGCTCGCCCGGAAGGCGACCCTCCCGGAGGACGTCCGCGGGCGCTACCAGCCGTTCCCGTTCCTGCGCGACGACATGACGGATGCACTGGCGGCTGCGGACCTGGCCGTCGGGCGTGCCGGCGCTTCGACGCTCGCCGAGGCCGCGGCCTTCGGCCTGCCCCTCGCGATCGTCCCGTACCCGCACGCCGCGGGCCATCAGATCGCGAACGCGACGGCGCACATCGAGGCCGGCGCGGGTGTGCTCATCGATGATGCCGACTTCGACGCAGCGGCGCTCCTGCGGACGGCGGACATCCTCGCCGACCCGGCCAGGCACGCGGCGATGAGCGCTGCCGCACGGGCCCTCGCGCGCCCGGGCGCTGCGGACGCGGTCGCGGAGCTCGTGCTCGCGGCCGCCGAGCGCCGGCCGTTCCCGGACCAGACGACGATCGACCGGCGCGCACGGGGCGCGGCCGGGTGACGTCGTCCTCGCCGGCCATGCCGTTCGACGCGTTCGCCATCGGGACGGACATCCAGCGCCGCATCGGCGTCAAGACGGAGCGCGATGCGCCCCTCGGCCGGTTCACCACGATGCGCGTCGGCGGGCCGGCCGACCTGTTCGTGGTGGCGCACAACGTGTTCGAGCTTCGCTCGCTCGTCCGGTTCGCCCGTTCGCGCGGCATCCCCTGGACGCTGCTCGGCCGCGGCAGCGACCTCGTCATCAGCGACGCCGGCATCCGCGGCCTGGTCATCCACGTGCGCGCCGAGGGCTCGAAGGTCGACGGCGAGCGGTACATCGCCCAGGCCGGCGTGCCGATGGCCCGCGCCGCGACGGAGACCCAGAAGGCCGGCCTCACCGGGCTCGAATTCGGGCTCGCGATCCCGGGCACGGTCGGCGGCGCGGTGTGGGCGAATGCCGGCGCCCACGACGGCGACGTGGCGGGGATCCTGGAGTCGGCGACCGTCCTCCTGGGCGACGGCTCGGAGGCGACGCTCGACGCCCCGGACCTCGCGCTCGCCTATCGCGACAGCCGGTTCAAGCACGCAACGGACGAGCTGATCCTGGAGGCGACGTTCCGGCTGACCGCCGCCGATCCCGAGACGATCAAGGGACGCCTCGACGACATCCGCCGCTGGCGCCAGGCGCATCAGCCGCTGGGGCTGCCGTCGGCCGGATCGGTCTTTCGCAACCCGCTCCCGGAGTCGGCGGGTCGCCTGATCGACGAGGCGGGGCTCAAGGGCACGCGCATCGGCGGTGCCGTCGTCTCGCCGAAGCACGCGAACTTCATCGTCAACGACCGCAAGGGGACGGCATCCGATGTCCGCCGTCTGGGCGAGCACGTCCGCGCGACGATCCGGGAGCGGCACGCGCTGGACCTCCGCTTCGAGATCGTCTTCCTCGGCGACTGGACCGGCTGGCGGGATCGCGGCATCGTCGACGTGGAGCGGGACGCATGACCGAGGCCCGCGTGCCGCCTCGGCCGGGGCACGAGGCGGCTCGCACGCCGGTCGTCGTCGTCTTCGGCGGTCCGTCCGCGGAGCACGACGTGTCGATCGTCTCCGGCACGGCCATCGCCGCGGCGCTGCGCACCGCGGGCTACCCCGTGGAGCAGTGGCTGGTGGACCTCGACGGTCGGTGGTGGACGCTGCCAGCGGACCACGATCGTGATGGCCGCCCGGGCTCGGCATACGACGAGCCGATCACCTTGGGTGCGGCCGGCCCCACGGGCCCGGGCAGCGCGCTCGACGCGCTCGCCGCGCGCGACCCGAAGCCCGTCGTGTTCCTGGCCCTCCACGGGCCGTGGGGCGAGGACGGCACGGTCCAGGCGCTCATCGAGGCCGCCGAGCTGCCCTACACCGGGTCCGGCGTGACGGCCAGCGCGATCGGCATGGACAAGGCGATGTTCAAGCGGCTCGTCCGTGGGCTGGGGCTGCCGGTCGTCGACTGGCGCGAGGTCCGCGCCGCGCGCTGGGCGCGGGACCGGGACGCCGTCCTGGCAGAGCTCGAGGCCTTCGCCCAGGGCACCGGCGATCCGCGCCTGATGGTCAAGCCCGCGAAGCTCGGCAGCTCCGTCGGGATGACGCTCGCGCACGCGCCCGACGAACGCGCCGCCGCCCTGGACCTCGCGTTCCACTATGACGACGTGGCGATGGTCGAGCGCTATCTCGCCGGTGCCCGGGACCTCGAGGTGAGCGTCATCGGCAACGAGCCCGACCGTCTCGAGCTGTACGGCCCGGGCGAGGTCCTCGCGGGCCACGAGTTCTACGACTATGCCGCGAAGTACACGCCGGGGCTGTCCGAGACCACGGCGACCGCGGAGGTCACGCCGGCGCACAAGGCGGCCATCCTCAAGCTCGCCCGGGATACCTACCGGGCCGTCGGCTGCGAGGGCTTCGCGCGCGTCGACCTGCTGCTCGCCGGTGACGAGCTCGTCGTCTCGGAGATCAACACGATCCCCGGGTTCACGCCCATCAGCCTGTTCCCGACGTTGCCCGCCGCGGGTGGCTACGACTTCGTCGCGGTCTGCCGGCGGCTCATCGACCTCGCGCTCGAGCGGCACGTGGCCCGGACCCGTCACCGGCCGCGCACCGCCGACCTGTACCGGTCGGCGTGATGCGCTTCCGCCGCGACCGTCCGCGACCCGTCGTGCGCGGCGCCGGTCCGATCCGTGGCGCGCAGGGCCTGAAGTCGCCGCGCCCGACCGCCGTCCGCCCGCGCACCCGGATCGGCGGACCGGGTCGCCGGACGCCGCGGATCCGGCGGGCCTCGGCGGGGCTGACGCCGATCCGCGCGGCCGCGCTGCTCATCCTGCTCGCGGCGGCGGCCGCGATCTACGGCGTCAGCGCCTCGTCGGCGTTCGTGGCCCGGACGCTGTCCATCGACGGTGCCACGTGGACGGGCGAGGCGGTGGTGCGCGAGACCGTCGGGGCGCTCGAGGGCGCCAACCTGTTCACGCTCCGCACCGCCGACCTCGAGCAGCGCCTCGCGACGTTGCCCGCCGTCCGTTCCGCGCTCGTGTCCGTCGCGCTCCCCGATGCGATCGGCATCCGGCTGGACGAGCGCAAGCCGCTGCTGGTGTGGCAGACGGGCGCGGATCGCTGGCTCGTCGACCGTGAGGGGATGGTGTTCGCGAAGCTCGGCGATGATCCGCCGCCCGAGGCTGCGGACCTCGCCGTCGTCGAGGACGTCCGGCCGGCGTCGGCCTCGCTCGCGGTCGGCGCGGAGCTCGACCCGGTCGAGCTCGACGCGGCGCTCCGGCTCGGCTCACTCACCCCGGCGGACGTCGGCAGCAGCGCCCCCGGGCTGCGCATCCGGCTCGATGACACGTCGGGCTTCGTGCTCCACACGGGCGACGGTGGCTGGTCCGCGGTGTTCGGCTTCTATACCCCGACGCTCCGCTCGACCGAGCTCATCAAGGGCCAGGTCCGCCTGCTGCGCAGCTTCCTCGCCGACCGCGAGCCCACCGTGTCCCGGATCATCCTGGCCGACGACCGCAACGGGACGTACATCCCGCGGGTCACCGCCCGGCCATCGCCAGGCTCGGCCGGGGCGTCACCGGGCGACGCCTCGCCGTCGGCCGACGCCAGCGCGACGCCGTCGCCGACGAGTACGCCGTGACGGTGGCGTTCGGTAGACTGCGGGCGACGGTCCACCGGAGGAGGTCCATCGCTCCGTGCTCCTGCCCATCGCGGGGCTGCTGTTGGGCGTCCTCGCCGGGCTCGTCCTCAACGTCAACGTCAGCTTCGAGTTCTCGCGGTACTCCGCCGTCGGGATCCTGGCCGCGCTGGATTCGGTCCTGGGCGCGGTCCGGGCGGAGCTGGACGGGGTGTACGACAACCGGATCTTCATCTCGGGCTTCGTCACGAACGCCGTCGTGGCAGTCCTGCTCACCTTCATCGGCGATCGCCTGAGCCTGGACCTGTATCTGGTCGCACTCATCAACTTCGGGTTCCGGATCTTCAACAACGTCGCGCTGATCCGGCGCCACTTCATCTGATCCCCGACCCGTAGCGAGGACGAAGACACCTGGTGGAACGCGAAGCGGTCCTCGTCGGCATCGACGTCGGCACATCGAAGGTCGCCGCGCTGATCGGCGAGATCAGCCGTGACGGCCGGCTGACGATCCTCGGCCACGGCACCGTGCCGGCCAACGGCCTGAAGAAGGGCGTGGTCGTGAACATCGACCAGACGGTCCGCTCGATCGCCGACGCGGTCGAGCGCGCCGAGCGCCTGTCGGGCTTCAAGATCGACCGCGCGTTCGTGGGTGTCGGTGGGCAGCACGTGGAGTCGCAGAACTCCACCGGCCAGGTGGCGGTCACGTCGCACACCCGCGAGGTGATGCGCGCCGACATCGACCGCGCGATCGAGGTCGCCCGGGCGGTCTCGATCCCCTCGAACCGCGATGTCATCCACGTCGAGCGGCGCGGCTTCACGGTCGATGGCCAGGAGGGCGTGAAAGACCCGCTGGGGATGAGCGCCCTGCGCCTGGAGGTCGAGACGCACATCGTCACGGCGTCGGCGACGGCGGTCCAGAACCTCACCAAGTGCGTGGCGCAGGCCGGCGTCAAGTACGACGAGCTGGTCGTGAACTCGCTCGCATCCGCGGAGGCGGTCCTGTCCGAGACGGAGAAGGAGCTGGGGGTCGCGGTCGCGGACATCGGTGCGGGGACCATCGACCTCGCGCTGTTCGACGACGGCTCGCCGTTCCACACGTCCGTCCTGCCGGTGGGCGGCAACAACGTGACCAACGATGTCGCGATCGGCCTCAAGACCACGCTCCAGGTCGCCGAGTCGCTCAAGCTGGAGCACGGCACCGCCGACCTGCGGGGTGTGCAGGAAGGCGAGGAGATCCCGGTCTCGGTGCTGGGCGAGGACGCCGGCCGCACGGTCGACCGCCTGGAGGTGTGTCAGATCATCGAGGCGCGGATGCGCGAGACCTTCGAGCTCCTGCGGTCCGAGATGCGGCGCGCGGGTCACGGGATGCTGCCGGCGGGGATCATCCTGACCGGTGGTGCGGCGCAGCTCGCCGGGGTCGCCGAGCTGGGCCGCGAGGTGCTGGAGATGCCGGTCCGGATCGCCGCGCCGGCGGGCATCTCGGGCCTGACCGACACGATCCTCACGCCCGCCTACGCGACGTCCGTCGGGCTGCTGCGCTGGGGCGCGACGTCGATCGCGATGGGCGAGCCGTCGTCGTACGGGTCGGCGCCGGCGGCCGGGGGCTTCGGCCGGATCCGGGACGCGCTCCGCTCGATCTTCCCCTAGACCCGCCCTGGACGCCTCGGCTCGGCGCCTGGCGCCTCACCCCTTCGCGGTGATGCCCGGCGCCGGACACGGGCCCAGACTCGAAGTCGCGTGGCACGCGCCGCTGTCGTGTGCACGCGTCCGGACCGCACGGGAGAGCCGCCGAGGATGCCAGTGATCGTCCCGCGCTGGGAGTGGCGCACGTTCGGCAGCCGCTTCGGCATCGCCGAGGACCGGTTCGGCGCCCTGACGCCGGGCGCGATCCAGGAGAGCGACGAGATCTACCTGCTCGGCGGCTCCGGCGACAACGTCAAGATCCGTGCCGATCTCATGGACATCAAGGTCCTGCGCGAGACCGATGCCGACGGCCTCGAGCGCTGGGAACCGGTGATGAAGGCCGGCTTCCCGCTCGCCAAGGCGGACGTCGGGCGGGTGTTCGACGCGCTCCACCTCGACACCCCGCCCCTCGATCGGGACACGTATACGCTCGACCAGTTCATCGCGGAGCCGGCGGCGGCGGGCAGGCTCCACGCGACGAACGTCCACAAGCGGCGCGTCCGCTACACGGTCGACGGGTGCACCTCCGAGGTCACCGACATCACCGCCGATGGCCGTCCCTCCCGGACGATCGCCATCGAGTCGGAGGACGCGGCGGCCGTCGTGCGCGCCGTCGGCGCGATGGGCCTCGACGGCTACCGCAACACGAACTACACGCAGGGCCTCACCGACCTCCTGGCCGGTGCGCCCGAGCGCTTCGCCGTGATCGACGTCGGCACGAATTCGATCAAGTTCCACGTCGGCGAACGCCGGCCCGAGCGTGGCTGGACGCGCACGGTCGATCGCGCCGAGGTCACCCAGCTCGGGGAGGGCCTGCGCGAAGGCGGCGACATCAACCCGGCGGCGTTGGATCGGGCCAGCACGGCCATCCAGGGCATGGTCGACGAGGCGAGGACGCTCGGGGCACGCGCGATCGTCGGCGTCGCCACCGCGGGCGTGCGCATGGCGGCGAACTCGAGCGAGGTCGTGAAGCGGATCCACGAGCGGACCGGCCTCGACCTGACGACCATCTCGGGTGACGACGAGAGCCGCCTCGCGTACCTTGCCGCGGTCGGCAGCCTGCCGTCGATGGACGGGTCGCGCGCGGTCTTCGACACCGGTGGCGGCAGCACGCAGCTCACGTTCGGGCACGGGGCGGCGGTCGAGGAACGATGGAGCGTGAACGTGGGTGCCGTGCGCTTCACGGAGGCGTTCGGGCTCGCCGGTGTCGTCGCGGACGCGCGCCTGCAGGAGGCGAGCGACGCGATCGCGAAGGACCTCGCCAGGCTCGATGGCCGAACGCCACCCGACGCGCTCGTGGGGCTCGGGGGCGGACTCACCAACATGGCGGCCGTGAAACATGCTCTCGCGAGCTACGACCCGGACGTCGTCCACGGGACCGTCCTGGACCGAGCGGAGATCGATCGCCAGATCGAGCTGTACCGGAGCCGCGACGCCGAGGCGCGGCGATCGATCGTGGGCCTCCAGCCCAAGCGCGCCGAGGTGATCCTCGCGGGCGCGCTGATCGTCCGGACCGTGATGGACAAGCTGGGCTGCGATGCCCTCACGGTGAGCGATCGTGGGCTGCGCCACGGCGTGCTCATCGAGCGTTTCGGCGCCTGACGGCGCGCGACAAGGAGGAGGGTCGACATGACCACCGAGACACCAGCCGCCCCGGCGAACGACATGGCGAACCTGCTCGCGGCGATGCGGTCGTCCGACAGCATCGAGCTCAAGCTCACCGTGCCCACGGCGAGCCACCGCGCGACGATCGCGACGCTGCCCCTCGATCCCGTCGAGACCCAGCCGCGCCAGGTGTTCTTCTTCGACACGCCGGATCTCAAGCTCAACCAGGCAGGCGTCGTCGTCCGGGCACGTCGCATCCAGGGCGGCCGAGGCGACACGGTGGTCAAGCTGCGCCCGGTCGTCCCGGCCGAGCTGCCTCCGGAGCTGCGTCAGTCCGGTGCCTTCAACGTCGAGGTCGACGTGCTGCCGGGCTTCCTGGGCGTGTGCTCCGGGTCGCTCAAGGGCAAGATCCCGAACGACGACATCCGCGATGCGGTCGCCGGCGGACGTCCCATCCGGAAGCTGTTCACCAAGGAGCAGCGCGCCTTCTACGCGCAGCACGCGCCGGCGGGCATCGACCTGGACTCGCTCTCGGTCCTGGGGCCGACGTTCGTGCTCAAGGGCGTGTTCACCCCGGCGAAGCTCGGTCGCCGGATCGTCGCCGAGGTCTGGCTCTACCCGGACGGCCAGCGGATCCTGGAGCTCTCGACGAAGTGCCTGCCGAACGAGGCGTTCGAGGTCGCCGCTGACGCGCGCGCCTACCTCCAGGACCACGGCGTCCCTATCGACGGGATCCAGCAGACGAAGACGAAGTCGGCCCTCGACTTCTTCGGGGCCGAGCTGCGCGCGCAGGCGACGGACGGGTCCACGAACGGCGGGTCCGCCGCGGGAACCAAGGCCGCCACCACGCCACGCCGCCGGACGACGACGGGCGCGACGACACGCCGGACGACGACGCGAAAGGCGACGACGGCGAAGCGCTGAGGGCCCCGCGACGCGTCAGACGGGGATCGCCACCGTCAGCGTCCATCGCTCGCCGGACGCCGACGGCGGCGTGAGCTCGACCGACCAGCGGTCGCCAAGGATCGGTGCGAGGTCCTCGGGTCCGCGCGGGTCGGCGTCGGCCTCGAGGAGGTGGCGCGCGAGGGCGCCACGTGTCCGCTTCGCCGGGTCGTTGGGCACGCGTCCGCTGCCGTCGTCGTCGCGCACGACCCGCACGATGACCGTCCGCACTTCCAGTCCGTCGGGCATCCCCACCGCCTGGTAGCTCGGCGAGCGCAGGTCGACGATCGGTCCGCGCGACGCTGCCGCTTCGCGGAGCGCGGCCGGCAGCACGGTCCGCCAGGTCGGCTCCAGGCGGTCCATGCCGAGGAGCCGGGAGCACACGTGCAGGCGGTACGCCGGGATGCGGTCGGTCGGTCGGACCGCGCCCCAGAGCGACGAGACGACCACGAGCTGCCGCTCGGCGCGTGCGCGAGCGGCTGGGGAGAGATCCGCTCCATCGAGGGCCTGATACAGCGGCCCGGTGTAGACCTCGAGGGCGGGGCGCGTCGGCTGCTCGGTGAGCCACGTGTTCCTGGCCACCTCGTGCGCGAGCGAGGGACCGACCTGCAGCCGCCGGAACGCGTCGGGTGCGGCGCTCGTCGCGATCAGCGCCCGGAGGATCCGCCGGCGCATCGGCGTGAGCGACGGGAACGACAGGGTCCCGAGGTCGACCGGCGATCCCTCGTCGGGCGGCGGGCGCTTCGTCTCCGACGGCGGCAGGACGATCAGCACGGCCGAACCCTAGCGTCGCCTGCCGACGTACGCTGCGGTGCGATGCACACGACCGAGCTGCGCGTGACCACGGGGTCGCGGCGCGGCTTCCACGACCTGACCGATGCCTGCGCGCGCTTCGTCGACGGGGCTGCCGACGGCGGCGATGGCCTGCTCAATGTCTTCGTCCCGCACGCGACCGCGGGCCTCGTGATCCTCGAGCTGGGCGCGGGCTCCGACGATGACGCGCTCGAGACGCTCGATCGGCTGCTGCCGCGGGACGACCGCTGGGTCCATCGCCACGGCTCGTCCGGTCACGGCGCGGACCACGTGTTGCCGCTGCTCGCGGCGCCCTCGATGACCGTGCCGGTGTTCGGCGGACGGCTGGCGCTCGGTACGTGGCAGTCGATCGCGCTGCTCGACCCGAACCGCGACAACGCCACGCGGACCGTGCGCCTCTCGTTCCTGGCCGGCTGACCGCGGGCAGCGTCACGCGGCCGTCGCGAACCGCCGCCGATCGACGAGGAGCACGAGCACCCCGATCAGGCTCAGCATGGGACCGGACACCATGGGCGGCGGCGGTGGGGTGTTCGAGTCGAGGCCGGCGGCGAGGAAGAACGCCGCCACGCCCAGCGACCACGCCGGCACCAGCCACATCGTCCACCATGCCCACGGCTCACCGGCCCGGTAGGGCACGGCGACGACGGCGAGCAGCAGCAAGCCGACGATCACCAGGCCCCAGCCCTGCGTCCGCGTCGTGAAGTCGAACATGCGGTAGGCCGCGCCGCCCTCGGCGGCCAGCGCTTCCGGCGCCTTCCCGGTCAGGCCCATCGGGATCCCCGGATCCGCCGTGGCGCCCGCTGCGACGTCGGTCGCGCCGAAGATCACGAGCGTGATCGCGACGAACGCGAACCACCACCACGAGCGCGGCCGCAGGCGACTCACTGGGCGGTCACCGCCTCCGTGGCCACGGAGGCCGCCTGCGGCGCGGGGGCGACCGCGGACGAACGCCGCCACGCGTCGCGGGCGATCGCGATCGCCACGAGTAGCAGGAGCATGCCGTTCACCGGATGGAGCGCGGCAAGGGCCGGGTAGTCGGCACGCAGCGCCACGAACACCGACTGGAGCGCGAACTGCACCAGTGCGAGGACGCTCAGCAGCACGAGGCGCCGCACCCGCGCGATCGCCGAGAGCACGAGAAGGATCAGCGTCAGCCAGCCGAACAGGTAGCCGAAGTTCCGGTGCAGCTCGAACCGCGCCGGGCCGTCGAACACGCCAAGCCCGGCGAGGAACACCTGGACGACGATGCATCCCGCGAACAGCGTCGCGACCACCGCGATGGCCGCCAGCATCCGATCCCGACCGCCCATGCCCCACGCTCCCAGTCCAACGGCGGGTTCGTCGTCCCGCCTCCGCGCCGACGCTACGTGGCGGCCTGTCCCGCCGTCATGGGGCGGGGATCCCGAACGCGTCCGGGACATCGGAGGCCGCGGCAGACGTGATGCCGCGTATCGTCAACCGCTCGCCGACGCGCCGCCGAGCCCCGCCTCCCGCGCCCGCACGATCACGTCCGCGCGATCGCGCGCCTCGAGCTTGGTCAAGACGTTCGAGACGTGGTTCCGCACCGTCTTCGGCGAGACGCCCAGGCGGTCGACGATCTGCTGGTTCGACGCGCCGCGTGCCACGAGCTCCAGGACCTCGCGCTCGCGCTCCGTGAGCTCGGGGAACGGCCGCCGCCCGGGCGCCTCGGCGGGCAGGAACGCGTGGAGGCGGCGTGCCACATCGGGCCCGAAGATCGCCTCGCCCGACGCGACCGCGCGCACGGCCCGCGAGATCTCCGCGCGATCGGCGCCCTTGAGCAAGTAGCCGCGCGCGCCGGCGCGGACCGCGTCGAAGATCGCCGCATCCACCTCGGCCATCGTCAGGACCAGCACGCCGACATGCGGCTGGCGCTCGAGGATCCGTGTTGTGGCGGCGACGCCGTCGAGCTCGGGCATGTCCAGGTCCATCAGCACGACGTCGGGCTGCAGCGCGAGCGACCGTTCGACCGCCTCGCGCCCTGTCGCGGCCTCGCCCACGACGACGAAGCCCGGGTCCAGCGAGAGGAGCGCGACGAGGCCGTCGCGGAATCCTTGGTGATCGTCCGCGACCAGCAGACGGATCGGTCCGTCGGTCACGAGCCCGTCCCTGCCGGCTGGACCGTCATCGGGAGCCTGGCCGTGACCCGTGTGCCACCGTCGCGCATGCGCTCCACCCGACACTCCCCGCCCAGCTCGGCCGCGCGCTCCCGCATCGACGCGAGTCCCACCCCGTCCCGCCGTCGTGCGGAGATCCCGCGACCGTCGTCCTGGACGATGACCGTGAGGTCCTCGGCACGGGCCAAACGCACCGAGCAGCGCGAGGCGCGCGCATGGCGCACGGCGTTGGTCATCGCCTCGGTGGCGATCCGATAGGCGGCCACCTCGACCGCCGCCGGAAGATCGGCCAGCCCGTCGTCGGCCTCCACGGACACCGCCGGCGCATCCGCCGTCCCAAGGCGCGTCGCCGCGAGCCGTAGCGCGCCCACCAGCCCGACCTCGTCGATCGCCGGTGGCCGCAGCCCATCGACCAGCCGCCGGATGTCGGCGACCGCGGCGGACGTCTCGGCACGCAGCTCACCCAGCAGCCGGTCCGCGGCTTGTGGGTCGGAGGTCAGGAGCGCCTGCGCCGCCTCGGCGCGCAACCCGATCGCGGCGAGCGAGGGACCTAGGCCGTCATGGAGGTCCCGTCGCAGTCGACGCCGCTCCTCTTCGCGTGCCGCGACGAGTCGCTCGCGCGATGCGCGCAGGTCGTCCGCCAGCAGTAGCGCGTGCGAGGCGACCTCCACCTGCCGGACGAGATCGTCGAGGAGCCGGCGGTCGGCTGGGCTGAAGGGCTCGTCGCCCGGGCGATGACCGACGACCAGTCGCCCCATGGACCGCCCTCCGAACGACAACGGCCGCTCCGAGACCGTGGTCGGGCGGACGCCGGTCTGCGCCCTGAAGCGCGCCCGGCCGTCCTCGCCCAGTTCGAGAGCGGCGTAGGGCAGCCGAAGCGCATCGGCGACCGCGGCGACCATCACCTCGGGAAGCGACGTGGTGTCGGCGGTCTCGTCCAGCCGCTCGCCGAGGCGCCGGATCGCGCGCACTGGGTCGTCGCGATCGCCGTAGACCCAACGGCTGACGGCCGCCTGGAGGACGTCGCGAGCCGGCAGGGCGATGAGGACGGCGAGGCCCGTCGCGAGCAGCTCGGAGGCATACGCGCTCCCGCCCAGGGCTGTCGCGAGGAGCGCCGCCGACACGCTGTACGTGACCAGGACGGCGATGGTGAGCCCGCCATACACGAGGGATCGGCGGACGACGACATCGAGGTCGAACGCGCCGTGGCGGACGATCGACGCCGCGATGACGATGACGAACGGGATGCCGATGAGCCCGGAGACCGTCCACGGGACCAGCGCGCGGCCCCCGAGCGCCTCGGGCAGCACCCAGATCACGAGAGACGCGGCGACGGTCGCGAGGCCCACGGCGAGGTACGCCCGCAGGAGGGCGCGATCGTCGGCCGCACCGGTCCGCCAGCGGCGGATGAGCGCCAGGGGCAGGACGCTGAGCGCCGCAGCGCTCGGGACGAGCGTGAGCGCCATGATCCCGCCCAGGGCCGGCAGCGCGGATTGCATCGCCCGGATCACGAGGGCACCGACGGCGAACCCGCCGAACACGGCGAAATAGGGCACGAGCCGCAGCGAGGGCCGCCGTCGCACGGGCTCGAACGGGCGCGGGAAGACGAGCGCGAAGTCCATGAGCCCGGCCCACAGCAGGAGGTAGACGCCGCCGATCGCGGCGAGGTAGGGCGTCACGTGCCCGCTGGCCACATCCAGCGGATCCAGCCCGAAGAGATACGGCGGGGTGCTCCCCGTCGCGCCGATCGACGCGAGGAGCAGGGCGCCCGCCGCGGGGACCCCGGGACGCTTCCAGAACACGGCGACGGCGACGACAAGCAGGAGGGCGACGAACGACAGCGTGCCCCACGCCGAGAGGACCACCGCCGCCGTCGGGAACGACTGGAGCACGACGGGCAGCGTCAGCGTCTGGCCGTCACGCACGAGCGTGACGGGGACGGGCTCGCCGACCTGCAGCCGTAGCTCCGGCGGCGCCCCAGCCCCGGGACCAGCGGCCCACGTGGCAAGCGGCACGTCGGCGATGGCCACCACGAGATCCCCGTGGCGGAACGAGGACGCCGTCCCGGCGAGCGGCTCCACGTATGCCCCGGTCTCGACGGCACCCGGGCCGGACGCCGGCAGTGCCGCGCCCGACGAGGGCTGGATCAGCCGGGTGACGACCGCCACGATCGAGACGCCCGCCGCCACGGCGACGACGGCGAGCGTCGTGACCGACCCGCGCCCTCCACCGCGCACCTGCGGCACCTTCCATCGCCCTCCAGCCGGGGCGCGAGTGTAGCGTCAGCGCGCGCGCGTGCTGCCTCGACCAGTGTCTCCTAGCGGCCGAGCACCGACCACGAGTCGCCACCCTCGGGCCGCTCCACGCGGCGGGGTGGCGGCGCGACGCCGTGGATGATCCGAGCTCCGGCACCTCCTGTCGCCGGATCGGGGACCGCCACGACGTCGCGCGCATGAGTGACCACCGTGCTGGCCTCCTGGACGCGTCGCGCCCGGATCGCACGCCCCGCCAGCCATCGCCGGCCCATGTCAGCCGCGGTCCCGGTGGTCCGGCCAGGCAAGGCCGAGGACGACGGCGAAACAGATCATCCCGAGGACGACCCAGCCCCAGCCGGGGAGCAGCTGCTGGTCCGGACCCGTCTGGACACGGGCGTCCGTCGGCGGCGGCGTGAGCGCGGGCGCACGCGTGGCGCCAGGCGCCGGAACCGCGGGTGGCGCGGCCGTTTCGGTCGGTCCCGGCCACACGATGTCGCACGCGACGCTCGACGTGGGGTCGGTGATCACCTCGACGGCCGTGTCGGTGCCGGCGATGAGGCCGCTCACGGCGCCCGTCCGGGCGTCCTCGTGGACGCACCCGTCGTCGTCGCGCCATGTGGTCGCGAGCCGTGCGGTCACGTCGAGGGTCACCGGGGAGCCGGCGAGCGCGCGAGGCAGGCCGTCGAAGGTCGCCGATCCGTCGGTCGCGCTGACGCCGCCGCGCACGCCGATCGCCTCGCCATCCCGTCGCGCCGTGACCCGGACCTCGGCGGATGCGAGGACGCTCCCGTCGCTGCCGTCCCGCACGACGACCGAGAGCGCCGCATCGTTCGCGACATCGTCCGCGGCGCGGGCCGGGGTCGTCGCGCCCGCCAGGAGCAGGAGCGCCACCGCGGCCAGCAGGAACCCGGCCGCGAGCATCCGTCGGATGGCTGCCAGGCGCGCCGACGAACCCCGCTGGTGACGTGGGGACCGGACCAGCGCGGAGACGACCGACGGATGCATGACCCTCATGGGACCGGTCCGACGGTCACGCCGGTCATCCGGCGCGCGTTCCGTCGTCCGGGCAGCCGGGGCATGGTCGGTAGCGCAGGGCAGGGGTGTCGACTCGGGCGGTCGCCTTACGGCATGCGCCGTATCGTCGGCAGGCCGTCACCCGGCGCGTCGGACGGCCGTCGGGGCGCGCGCTGCCGGGCCGCACATCGGCGCGAAAAACAGGTCGGCGGGATGCCCGGCGGGGGTCATCGGCGGCCCGGGGCTGGGTATACTCGCCCGAGCGCCAGAGGGGACGATCGGGCCGTCGGGGAGGACCGCCGGCCAGTCCGGGCGACCGACCCGCGAACTGCCTTTTCGCCGAGCAAGGAGACGGCCCGATGCCGCTGCGGTCCGATTCTGAGAACTTCGCGCTGATCCGCGTCATCGGGGTCGGCGGGGGCGGCAGCAACGCCGTCAACCGGATGATCCGGGCCGAGATGATGGGCGTGGAGTTCATCGCCTGCAACACGGACGCCCAGGCGCTCCTCCAGTCCGATGCGCCGCACAAGATCCGCATCGGCGACAAGATCACCAAGGGCCTCGGCGCCGGCGGCGACTCCAGCATCGGCGAGCGCGCCGCGGATGAGGACCGCGACAAGATCGCGGACGCCCTCGCGGATTCCGACATGGTGTTCATCACCGCGGGCCTCGGTGGCGGGACCGGCTCGGGTGGTGCCCCCGTCGTCGCGGAGATCGCGAAGGAGCAGGGCGCGCTGACCATCGGCGTGGTCACCAAGCCGTTCGCGTTCGAGGGCAACCGGCGCAAGCTCATCGCGGAGAAGGCGGCCGAGGAGCTGAAGTCCAAGGTCGACACGCTCATCACGATCCCCAACGACCGCCTGCGCGACGTCGTCCAGAAGAACACGAGCATCCTCGACGCGTTCCGCGTCGTCGACGACGTCCTGCGCCAGGGTGTGCAGGGCATCTCCGACATCATCACGGTGCCCGGCCTCATCAACCTCGACTTCGCGGACGTGCGGACGATCATGCGCGACGCCGGATCGGCCCTCATGGGCATCGGCCGCGCGACGGGCGAGAACCGGGCGGTCGAGGCGGCGCGCCAGGCCGTGGCGAGCCCCCTGCTCGAGGTCAACATCGCGGGCGCCCAGGGGATCCTCTACAACATCACCGGCGGCCCGAACCTGTCGCTCTGGGAGGTGCAGGAGGCGGCCGAGGAGATCCGCGCCGCCGCCGACCCCGAGGCGAACATCATCTTCGGCGCCAGCTTCAACGAGCGGCTCGGCGAGGACGTGATGATCACGGTCATCGCGACCGGCTTCGACGGCCGCCGCCGGCCCGACCACCGCACCGCGTCTGCGGAGCGCTCCTATGAGGTCTCGGGCTCGGCCACCCGCGCGCGCGAGCGTGACTTCGTCGAGGAGCTGGAGCGGCAGCGCAGCGAGACGACGACCTCGAACGGCCACACCGACAACAAGCCGCGCGACGAGGGGATCTCGTCGCTCGTCCGCGAGCGCGGCACGCCCGTCATGGCGCCGACGACGACCACGGCGTCCCAGCCGATCCCGGCGGCGCCCGCCCCCGAGAAGAAGCCGACCTACGACGCCGACGATCTAGAGATCCCGTCGTTCCTTCGGCGGCGCTGACGCGCTTCCACGGTCGGCGCTGATCCGGCCCATCCGGTGCGTTGCCGCCTGCGGTGCTCGCTTGCGGGCCTCCAAGCCCGCGCGCTCCGCTCCTCGTCGGCGCCTTCCGGCTGGACCGGCTGAGCGCCGAAGGACGGTAGCGGCGGCTTTCCACCGCCGATGAGCAACGACCACGTTGATGTCGCAGGCGCGGTCGAGCGCGTCCGCGCGGCGATCGCGGACGCTTGTGCGCGTGCGGGGCGCGACCCAGCCGAGGTGACGCTCGTCGCTGTGTCCAAGACGGTGCCCATCGAACGGCTCCGGGAGGTCGTCGGCGCCACCGGGCTCGATCGCCTGGGCGAGAACCGGGTCCAGGAGGCCGCCGACAAGATCCCGCAGCTGCCCGAGGTCACCTGGGAGCTGATCGGGCCGCTGCAGTCGAACAAGGCGCGCCGTGCCGTCGAGCTGTTCGGTCGGATCCAGTCGGTCGATTCCGTGGCGCTCGCGCAACGCCTTGACCGCATCGCCGGGGAGCTGCGACCCGACGCTCCATTCCCCGTGCTGCTCCAGGTGAACGTCGACGACGACCCCTCGAAGGCCGGCTTCGACCCGGACGCCACCGAGCGCGGCCTCGGCGAGCTCCTCGAGCTTCCGCATCTCCGGATCGCAGGCCTGATGACCATCGGCCGTCTGGTCGACGCCCCGGCCGCCGCCAGACCCACGTTCCAGGCGCTTCGCCAGCTGAGCGAACGGCTCCGCGCGGTCGACCCACGTCTCGGCCCCGAGCTTTCGATGGGCATGACCGACGACTATCCGGTCGCGGTCGAGGAGGGCGCGACGATCGTCCGCGTCGGTCGGGCGATCTTCGGTGAGCGTCACGCGCATGACGGCGGCCCGCACGCGCATTGAGGGGCGCGTGCACGAGGGTGCGGCGGGGGGCTTGCTAGACTCGCCCCGTGCAGGTGTTCGTCCAGACGTTCATCGGGTTGATCCTCATGATCCTCTGGCTCCTCGTCCTTGGGCGGGTCCTGATGAGCTGGGTCGATCCCATGGGCCGCACGCAGATCGGTGGTTTTCTCATCCAGGCCACCGAGCCGATCCTCGCCCCCGTGCGCCGCGTGATGCCCCAGACCGGGATGTTCGACTTCTCGAGCCTCGTCGTGCTGCTGGTCCTGGGCTTCCTGATGCGCATCGTCTTGTAAAGAGCGCCCTGTCCGACCACGAATCGCGCTTCGCCGTCCGCCTCACTCCTCGAGCCCTGTCCGACCGTGTCGAGGGTGTGGTGGATGGTGTGCTCCGCGTCCGGGTGACCGCGCCGCCCATCGAGGGTGCCGCGAACCAGGCGCTGATCCGGTTCCTCGCCGATGAGTTGGGCGTTGCGCGGCGCGACGTGCGGCTCGTCGCCGGTGCCGCGGGCCGTCAGAAGCTGATCGTCGTCGACGGCATGGATCCCGACGAGCTCACCGAGCGCTGGCCCGGCCTGAAGGTCGCGTAGCCCCGCTCGAATGAGCGGCTGCCGAAGTTTGTAACGTTGACGAAACGCAACATCGCGGAGCGGATGTCGCATTGACGACACTGTAGTATGGCCCGAAAGTACTATGCCGCAGCGTCCTCGCGGTCGCGTCCGGAGGGGTGGGCGTCGCGCGAGTACATTCCGCCGGCCATCGCTACTGGACAGAGGGGCGTCGCGACTATGGGTACCCACCGGATCCTTCCTTCGGCCTTTCCTGAGCGCGTGCGCCCTGCGGATCGGTTGATCGCCGTCCTGCTGGCGATCCTGCTGACCGTGCCGCTCATCGCACTGGCGGGAGGATCCCCGGCGACCGTGTTCGCCGCCGGTCCCAGGGCGTCGTCGTTCTCATTCGATCCGATCGCCACGCCGCAGACGGCCGGCTCGGCGTTCACGGTCAGGATCAGCGCGCTGGATCAGAACGGACGCGTGATCGGCAGCTACCGCGGCCAGCAGACGTCGCTCACCTCGACGCTCGCGGATTCGCCGAATGGATCCCACCCCACCCTCGGCAATCTCAGCTGGGTCGATGGCATCGGGACCGCGTCGGTGACCGCCGTGAAGCGCGAAGACACCGCGAACCAGACGATCACCGTGACCGACCGTAGCGATCCGTCCGCGCTCGTCTCCGGTACGTCGAACGCGATCGCCGTCCGGCCGGCCGCCGCCGCGAGCCTGTCCTTCGAGGATGCGTCCCTCAGCTTCAACGGCCAGCCGCTCGATACCAAGAACAACACACCGATCTACAGCGTGTGCGTGCCCCCGTCGACCGGTGCCGCGCCGTGTGCCACCACCACCGCATCCCCTGCATCGACAGGTGTCAAGGTCCTCGTCCGTGATGCGTTCGGCAACCGGGTCGCGGACGGTACCGGCGGTCACGATCGGTATCAATCCGTCGAGCACGAACCTGGTCTCGACCGGGATCGGCACGACCGATGGCATCACGACGTTCGGCGACGCAGCTCACCTTCGACGCCAACAACACCTCGCAGCGCCTCAAGGCGGCGACCGCCAACGGCGCCTCGGGGCTGAGCCAGGTGTTCCTTCTGGCGCCCGATGCTCGCGCCTGCAACGGGCAGCGCTGCGAGAACACCGCCTCCGCGGGCGCCCAGGGCGCGGGTAACCAGAAATCGTTCAACGTCCTCACGACCGCCGTCACCGATGGGTTCTTCGTCCAGGGGACCACCAACGTCCGGCTCACCTCGCAGTTCCTGCCCGGCGGAACGTTCACGACCAGCAATCGCTGCGGCGCGGGTCAGGTCGTCGGCCAGGGCTCGGAGGCCATCGTCGCCGGCGCCGGGATCGTGTCGACCCGCCCCACGACGACGATGCTGATCGTCATCCCGAAGGAGACGCTCCTGGCGCAGGGTCTGACGTCCCGCGGCGCGTCCAGCTTCCCGCTGTGCGTCGGGGCGACCTGGGTCGACACCGGCACACCGATCGCCTGGACCGCCAAGGGCGGCAAGAAGGGAACGACGCCGGCCAAGGAAGACCCGAGCGGCAGCAAGACCTACTGGGGCTTCGCGCTGGACTGCAGCGACCTTCCGGCGAACAGCCCGAACCCGTGCGCCGACCTGCGAACCAAGAACACGACCGCGGTCGAGACCTATTTCGGATGGGACCCGGCCACGACAGCGCAGTTCATGCGGGACTCGGACCTTGCGTTCGTGATCCGCATGGGCTTCCCGTGGGACGGGAAGGGCGCGGTCTACAAGTAGCCGGAGGCGATTCGGAACCCCGCGCTCGCCCGTCACGAGGCGAGCGCGGGTGAACGATCAGGGGATCGGTTCGGCGTCTCGTTCAGGCTCCAGCGGGAAGCTCGGCATCCGCACGATGCCGAGCTGCGCGATCTGGCGCTGACATTCGGAGACGAGCTCGGTCGCGTCCTCGCCGCGGTGACGCTTGACCTTGATCAACCCATCGGTCAGTAGCGCGGTCTCGAACACGTCGCCGCGCTTTCGGGCGGCACGGAGCGCGTCATCCAGGCGCTGCTCGCCTGCCGCCCACTCGCCTGCCTGGATCAGCGCATACGCTTCCAGCCGACGCAGCATCGGGACGAACACCGAGCCTCCCTCGGTCCGAGTCGCGGTGTGGACGGCGGTCTCGATCTTCGCGAGCGCGACAGGCGCTCCTGCCAGGACCTCCAGCTCGCAGATCCGCACAGCGGTCGCCAGTGCCTCGCCCGGCTGGTCGCCCTTGACCTGTTCCTCTTGCGCGGCTTCGAGCAGCTCCCGCGCGACCTCGAACTCGGCCCGGCGCGCGAAGAGCTTCCCGAGCTCGCGCCTGGCTTCCGCGACATCGGCGTCCGCGCCTGATGCTCGCCAGACACGGATGACCTCCCGCAGCAAGGTCTCCGCCTCGTCGAGGCGGCCCTGATCATCGAGGATCTCAGCGATGTTGTACTTGGCGATCGACGCGTTCGCGCGATTACCGGTCAGCTCGCAGATGTCGAGGAACCGCCGGTAGAGCGCCAGTGCATCGTCCCACCGTGAGCGTTCCTGCGCGATGATCCCGAGGTTGTTCAGGACGATGCCCTGGCTTCGAAGGTCGTCGAGCTCCTCGTAGAGCCTGAGTGCACGCTCCGAGTAGATCGCCTGGTCGATCTTGCCGCTCTCCTTGAGCGCGAGGTCGAGAAGCTTGTAGGCATCCGCCAGGGCGTCTTTGGCGTGCGCTCGTCGCGCCTCGCGCTCGGCTGATCTCGCCCATCGGATGCTCTCCGCGCGCCGGTTCTGGAAATAGCGAGTGCCGCTCTGGATGACCATGAGTCGTGCGCGCGCCGCGGCAGCTTCACGACCGCGCAGCGCGAGCAACGGTTTCAGGGCGCGAAGGGTGCGCTGGCTGGCCGCGCGGAACTTGCCGACACGCGTCGCGATGATCGCCTGCTTGATCGCGATGGGCGCGGCCTGGATCGGGTCGAGCTTCACCAACCGTCGTGCAGCCTGGAGGGCTGCCTCGGCATGGTCGTACTGGCCGAGCACGTACAGCGCGTCGCTCCAGCGCCCGTACAGGTCGGCGAGCTCGGGAGCGTGCGCTGTCCGCGAGCGACGGCCGGCCGACAAGGCCATCCCGTAGAACCGGCTCGCGTCGGCGATCGCGTGGATCGACATCGCGCGCTCGGCGGCTTGCCGGCTGTACGTCCACGCCTTGTCCCAGCGCTGCGCCTCGTGGAAGTGGATCGCGAGGACCGGCGACTCCTCTTCGGGGTTGGCGCCGGCTCGAGCCTCGATGGTCTGGCCGACGCGGTCGTGAAGGGCCCGTCGGCGCCGGTACGGCAGACCTTCATACGCCGCGTCCCGGATCAGGGTGTTCCTGAATCGCAGTGCGCCCCCTGGTTCCTCGCGGAGGAGTCCGCGCAGGCGTGACCAGACACCGCCGTCGACGTCGACGTCCTCGCGCACGGCCTCGACGAGCAGGTCGGGCTCGACACTGATGCCGAGGACCGCCGCATAGCGCAGGATCGTCCGATCGGTCGGCGCCAAGCGGTCGATCTCGCCCGCGATCAGTGACTCGATCGAATCCGGCAGCGACTCGAGCGAGCCGGTCGCCTTCACGGCCTGCAGCAGCTCGAACAGGAAGAGGGTGTTGCCGGCCGAGCGGCGTGCGATCTCCTCGACCTGGTGTGGACGGAGTGGGGCGTCCTCGGTCGCGAGGTTGATGAGGTCCTCCATCTGCGCCTGGCGTCATCGGCTGCAGATCGAGCGAGCTCAGGCGATCGACTTCGTTCGGGTCGCCGCTGATGGGCCCTTCGCCCTGGCGGGTGAGGATCAGCATCCGCCGTCGCGACGCTTCGCTGCGCGCCAGCCGCTGGACGAGGTCCCGGGACGCTTCGTCCATGTGATGCGCGTCCTCGAGGATGAACATCACCGCACTGCTCGTGAACGCCATCCCGAGGAAGGAGTCGACGACCTCCGCAAGGCGCTCGGGGACGAACCGGCCTTCAAGGGCCTTCGTCTCGCGGGTGTGCGGCAGGTCGACGCCGACTAGCAGCCCGAACAGCGGGACCCATTTGGCGAGCTCAGGATCCGCGGTGGTGACGGCGTCCGCGAGCCTGGCCGCGACGACGTTCGCGTCGGCGTCGTCGTCGACGCCGACGACCGCGCGGACGAACGCCCGCATGGGGAAGTACGGCGTCGAGCTCTCGTACTCCTCGCAGCGCGCGCGGATGATCCGGAAGTCGAGAGCGCGCGCGATGACCTCGTCGAGCAGTCGCGACTTGCCCACGCCGGGCTCACCCGAGATCTCCACCGTCCAGCCGGTGCCGAACCGGACCTGCTCAAGCAAGCCCGCGATGGTCGCGAGCTCCGTCTCGCGCCCGACGAGTGGGAGCTGGCCGCGATCGGCCTGTTTGACCCCGATCGGTTGGCCCAGGATCGACGCCCGGACCGGCTCGGACTTGCCCTTGGCCGCGAACGGCGGGATCGGCGTCGCCTCGAAGATGGTCCGGGAGTGGTCGAGGACGATGTCGGTCGCGAGGATCTGGCCAGCTTCCGCCTTGCTCATCACGCGCGCAGCGGTGTTGATCGCGTCCCCGAAGACCCGGTACGCCCGGCGATAGCGCGGCCCGAAGTCGCCCGTGAAGACCTTCCCGGTGTTGACCCCGATGCGCATCGGCACGATGCCCGGGCGGTCCATGATCGCCCGCAGCGCGCGGAGCATCCGCTCCTCGTCGTGCCCGGTGCTGGATGGGGCCCCCGCGGTGAGCAAGGCTTTGACGCTCGACTTGCCGACGTCCGTCTCGTAGAAGGGGACCTCATAGCGGAGGGCCTCCTCCTGGATCGATGAGATGCGGTCGTCGAGGGCCTCCGCCAGCGCGTCGGGGCCGATCTCCCGCAACAGACGATCGGTGTCCATGAGGTCGATGAACGCCGCGGTGATCGTCCGGTGCTCAGGTTCGCTGCGCTGGAGCACGACATGCGAACGGGCGGCGACCGGGATGGCGGAGCCGATGTCGATGTCGGCCACGCTGCCGACATCGGGTGCGCGGTGGCGAACCGCGTCGGGCGCGCCGGCCAGCAGGATGGCCGCCTCTTTCGGCTGCCCGACGACCGATGGATCGAGCCTCGAGGCGAGCGTCGGGCTGATGCCGATCTCGCCGGCATCGGCGATGACCTCCATCGCGAGCGTCTCGCTCATCGCGGGGCCGGCGATCAGCAGCTCGCGATGGACGCTCCCGGTCATGAAGAAGTGGAACTCACCCGTGCCGATTCCGACTGACATCCGGAGCACGATCGTCCCGCCGCTGACGTGGAGGCGGCCCACGCGGTCGATCGTCCGCTGCATCTCCCAAGCCGCACGGCACGCCCGCGCCTCATGACCCGGACCGTCGAACAGGAGAAGGAGCGCGTCGCCGCCCCACTTCAGCAGGCCGGCACCCCACTCGTACGCCTCGTCGAGAAGGGCGGTGAACACGCCATCGAGCGTGTCGCGCATCAGCTCCGCCCCGATCTTGCCCCGCCTCGCGAGGTGCTCCGTCAATGCGGTGAAGCCGGAGATATCGACGAACACAAGGGTGCTGTCGAGCGCGAGATGGCGAGCGTCAGGGGTGTGGCGCAGCCAGCTGACGACCAGGCGCGGGACATAGGGCTTCAGGAGGTCGGATGTCTCCGCTCCGATCCCACTCGCGCGTGTCGCTATGATCGTCATCGCCCCTCAGCGTGTCGCCGCTCGCTCGCGTGACGGTCCCCCGCGACCCCTCGCCCTCCTTCGACCGGTCCCCGGGGGCGATGTCTCCTGGTGGACAGCCTAACGGTCGCCGGGCCGACTGCCAAGGCATCGCCCCAAGACGCGATGCATGGCGGCACGCGGCGGGGGACGGCGAGGCGTCCGAGGCTCGTCGTCACCCGACCGCATCGAACCCGGCGCCGGCCGGGCCGCAGGTCGGCCTACGGGCTCCCGGCGGCCGGCGACCCGCGCCGCGGAGGTGGCGCTGCGACCACGATCGCGACCATGTCGGAGACGGGGATCGCCGCGCCCTCCGCCATGAGCTCGTTCGCACGCTCCTCGCCCAGGGCCTCGCGCACGAGGTCCGCTGGTTCGGGCAGGTGGAGCACCTTGACCGGCGCGAGCATCACCGACTTCTCGCGCACCAGCTCATAGGTCGTCCCGGCGATCCGTGCCGCGAGCTCGGGATCGCCCATGGACGCCTGGACGATCGCGGCCATGCCCAGCCCGCGGGCGATCCCGGACGCCGTGTCGTTCTCGACGAAGATCCGGAGCCCTTCCGACAGGTAGGCCCACGACCGCTCGCCATCCCCGAGACGCATGTAGACCGCCGCCAGGAACGTCGCGCTGTCCGCGATCTGGAACCGTGAGCCGCGCTCG
The DNA here is from genome assembly GCA_963778025.1 of uncultured Chloroflexia bacterium. Taxonomy (GTDB): domain Bacteria; phylum Chloroflexota; class Limnocylindria; order Limnocylindrales; family CSP1-4; genus CAVZTA01. Next base: position 177,390 of record CAVZTA010000001.1, read on the forward strand.
CGGAAGTGCGCGAGGTTCTTCTCCTCGAGCTCGCGCGCGTTCGCGTAGTCCGCCGTGAGGAACGTGGCCAGCACGGTGCCCTGGCGAGCACGCAGCGCCGCGTTCTCGTCGCCGACCTGCTCGTAGAGCTCGAGCGCCCGCCGCTCGTTCGCGAGGAGGGTCTCGGGATCGCCCGCGATCATCGCGGTGAAGCCGAGGTCGTAGTGCGCATCGGCGATGAGCATCGGATCGCCGGTCGTCTCGGCGAGCGCAAGGCGCTCCTCGTAGCTCGCCCGGGCGCCCTGGACATCGTCCATCCAGTAGGCGAGCCCGCCGTCAGCGGTGAGCCCCGCGATCCGGGCTCGCGTCTCGGCGACGGCGCTCGGCGCGGCGAGCAGGTCATGGGCCAGGGCGCGGCCTTCGCGGAGGTGCGCGCGCTGCTGGAACCAGCGCCAGGTCCAGCCCATGATCCGCAAGCCGATGGCGACGTCGCCGCCCGGCGCGATCGACCAGGCGAGCGCGGCACGCAGGTTGTGCTGCTCGTGGTCGAGTCGGTGGAGGATCGCCTCTCCGGTGGGGCCGAGGATCCGTTCGCCCGTTTCCTGCGCGACCTGTTCGACCCACCGCGCATGGGCCGTCTCGATCGCCGTCCGCTGGCCCGCTTCATCGAGTCGCTCGAGCGCGTACTCGCGGAGGAGAGGATGGAGCCCGAATCGCTGCGGGTCGTCGGGCCGGTTCTCCTCGGGTGTCTCCACGCGGATCAGGCTCTTGTCGCTGAGCGACTCGAGGCCGCCGAACAGGTCGATGTCGCCCGCGCCTTCGGGGTCGACGACGGCCTGCACCGCCTCGAACGTGAAGCCGCCACTGAACACGCCGAGTGCGCGGAACAGGCGGCGTTCGTCGTCGTTCAGCAGGTCGTGGCTCCAGGTGATCGCGCCCCGCAGGGTCCGCTGCCGCTCCGGCGCATCGCGGGCGCCCGACGACAGGTCGAGGCTGTGACCGAGCTGCTGGAGGATCTGGGCGGGCTTCATCAGGCGGATGCGAGCCGCCGCGAGCTCGATGGCCAGCGGCAAGCCGCCGAGCCGCTCGCTGATCGCCCGGATGGTGGCGCGGGTGTCGTCGCCCAGTTGCAGGTCGGGCCGGTGCAGGTGGGCGAGGCGTTCGAAGAGGGCGACGCCGGCGTCGATGTCGAGCGGCGGCACCGGATAGCCGCGCTCCCCGCCGATCCGCAGCAGCTCGCGGCTGGTGACGATGGTCGTCAGCGACGGCGCCGCGCGGACGAGTCGGGCGACGGTGTCCGCGGCGGTCGGGAGCAGCTGCTCGAGGTTGTCGAGGACGAGCAGCAGGATCCGATCGCGAAGGTGCAGGCGAAGGACCTCGCCGATCGCCGCCTCGGAGGATTCGCCGAGGCCGATCGTGCTCGCGATGGTCGACTCGACGAGCGCGGCGTCGCGGATCGCAGCGAGGTCGACGAACCACGTGCCATGCGGGAACCGCGAGGTGAGCGCGGCCGCGACACCCAGCGCGAGGCGGGTCTTGCCGCTGCCGCCGGGACCCGTGAGCGTGACCACGCGGCTCTCCGCGAGTGCCTCCCGGACGGACGCGATCTCCGCGTCGCGGCCGACGAGCGGGGTGACCGAGCCCGGCAGGTTGGAGGGCGGCTCGATCGTGCGGAGCGGGCGGGCGTCGTCCGCGGCACCCATCACCTCGAGGCGGTGGAGCTGCGCCGGTTCCTCGAAGTCCTTGACGGCCCTGAGCCCCTCGTCCACCAGCCGCACGCCGTCGTCGGTCCAGCCGGCGAGCGCCCGGGCGGCCGCCGCGGACACGACGATCTGGCCGCCGTTGCCGACGGCGGCGATGCGCGCGGCGTAGTTCACGTCGATGCCGACGTAGTCCTCGGGGTCGCCTGGCGCACGGCCGTCGCGAAGCCGCCCCTCGCCCTGGTGCAGGCCCATCCGAACGCGCAGCGGCGTCTCGGTCGGCCAGGCTTCGGCGGCGAGCGCCCGCTGGGCTGCGACGACGGCGTCGGCGGCATCCTGCGCTCGCTCGAACGCCGCGAAGAAGGCGTCACCCTCGGTCTTGACGACGACGCCGTGCCGCCCCTCGATCGCGTCGCGCACCAGTCGGTCGTGGCGCGCGACGATGCCGGCCCACGCAGCCGATCCCACCGACCGCTCGAGTCGTGTCGAGCCCTCGATGTCGGTGAACAGGAACGTGACGGCCGGACCTGTCGGGAGTCCCATCGCTACGCTCAGATTCTTCGCACGGCGGCCTCGGCGCCGGACCGGTGACGCCGGCGACGCGGGAGCAATGCGGCTCGCCGACACCACGCGGGCTCGCGGCGTTGCTCAGCCGGTCAGAGCGCACGGTTCACATCCGTGAGGTCACTGGTTCGAACCGAGTATCGCCGACCACGGAACTCCTCCGGTCTTTGCTCGATCGGCGTCAGCCGCTCGGATTGCAACGCCGGATGTGACGCGTTGCATTACATTGGCCACGAGTAGGCCAAAAGTACCCCCAACACCCAGTACCGGCCGCGGAGGGGACCCCCGGTCGCTGGCCGGGCCGTCCATCGCGTCCCGCTCGCATCCAGGGAATTGCGACCGTGAAGCTCTGGGGGACCGCGCGCCCTCGACCCGCCGTAACGCGTTCCAACACCGCCTGTTCGTCGCCGCGATGACCGCGCTATTCGCCCTCGCCCTGTGGGCCTGAGCGGCACTGGCGCCCATACACCCGCGCTGCCGACCCGCCCGGTGACCCGGCCACCACCACGATCACCGCGGCCGACGCGAGTATCCCCCTCGGCACGGCCACGACGATCGATCACGGTCCAAGGCGAAGGATGGGACTGGCGGAGCGACGTCACCGTGGGGCGACGACGGTCACCCTCGCCTCCACGTCGGAGTGGTGGGCGCCGTGACCGACAATGGCGATGGCACGTACACCGCGACCTTCGGTCGCGGGTCGCAGACGACGTCCGTCACCGCGACGATCACGGGAACGATCAACTCGGTCGCCATCACGGGCAACGCTCAGGTCCAACTCACGCCGGGCCCCATCGCGTCGTTCACGATCGACACCATCGCGACGCCCCAGACCGCGGGCAGCGCGTTCCCCGTCACCGTCCGCGCGTTCGACGCGTTCGGCAACGTCAAGAACGACTACACGAGCGGCGCGAGCCTCAGCTCAGCCTCGCCAACTCGCCCAACGGCTCCATGCCCGCGTTCCGCGTCATTCTGGACGACCGGCGTGGGCACCGGCAACGTCACCGCGAAGAAGCGCGAAGACGTCGCCAACCAGACGGTCACCGTCACCGACCCGCAGAACGCGAGCCGCGACCACGCATCACCGCCACCTCGAGCACGTTCGGCCGGCGGAAGCCCGGCCCCATCGCGTCGTTCACGAATCGACACGAGCATCGCCGACGCCCCAGACCGCGGGCAGCGCGTTCCCCGTCACCGTCCGCGCGTTCGACGCGTTCGGCAACGTCAACGACTACACGAGCGGCGCGAGCCTCAGCAAGCTCGACCCTCGCCAACTCGCCCAACGGCTCCATGCCCGTGTTCGTGTCAATCTCCTGGACGACCGGCGCGGCAACTGCAACGTCACCGCGAAGAAGCGCGAAGACGTCGCCAACCAGACGGTCACCGTCACCGACCCGGACAATGGCGAGCCCAGTGACGACATCACCGCCACCTCGAGCACGTTCGCGGTGAAGCCCGGCCCCATCGCGTCGTTCACGATCGACACCATCGCGACGCCCCAGACCGCGGGCAGCGCGTTCCCCGTCACCGTCCGCGCGTTCGACGCGTTCGGCAACGTCAGAACTACTACACCTTGAGCCGGCGCGAGCCTCAGCAGCGGCCACCCTCGCCAACTCGCCCAACGGCTCCATGCCCGTGTTGTGTTGATTCCTGGACGACCGGCGTGGGCACCGGCAACGTCACCGCGCAGCGACGTCGCCAACCAGACGGTCACCGTCACCGACCCGCAGACGGCGAACCCCGAGCGACGACATCACCGCCACCTCGAGCACGTTCGCGCGGTCGCGCCCGGAGTCGCCGCGAGCGTCACCTTCAGTGGTGCGCCACTGGATACGAAGGCCGGCACGCCCATCAGGGCCGTCCAGTTTCCTCTACCACCTCCTCGACTCCATGTGCCACCACGATCGCCGTCACGATCTGTTGGTCGGTGTCAAGGTGCTGGTGCGCGACCAGTTCGGGAACCCCGTGCGGACGGGTAAGACCGTGAACGTCGGCGAACACCCCCGGCATTCACCGGTCTCGCCACCTCGCCGACCATCCTCGCCGAAGACGGGTCAATTCCGGCATCGCGACCTTCAAGGACAACGTCATCATCCCAGGTACTGGGTCCTGCCAGATCGCCAGCGATCCGCGCAAGTCACAGATGGAGCGACGCAAGTCCCCGGGGACAGCGGCCACTTCCGACTCGTCAACGACCTCAAGGTGCGGAAATACCAAGTGTGAGACGAAGTTCGGGGTCACGAACCAGAACT
>CAVZTA010000002.1:0-109985 GCA_963778025.1 uncultured Chloroflexia bacterium
ATACAGCTTGGCGAAAGCGCCTCCGGCAGAAAGCAGCTCGGCATGTCCGCCGCGCTCGACGATGCGGCCGTCCTCCATGACGAGGATGAGGTCGGCATCCCGGATCGTCGAGAGTCGGTGCGCGATGACGAAGCTCGAGCAGGCGGTCGGACCGGAGGGCCGACCTGGCGTGCTGCACGAGCAGCTCGGTGCGGGTGTCGACCGACGACGTGGCCTCGTCGAGGATGAGGAGCGACGGGGCCGCGAGGAACGCTCGCGCGATGGTGATGAGCTGGCGCTCGCCCGCGCTGATGTTGTCGGCCTCGGCGTTGAGCACGGTGTCGTAGCCGTCGGGGAGCGAGTGCACGAACCGGTCGACGTAGGTCGCCCGGGCGGCCTCCAGGACCTCCTCGTCGCTCGCGCCGGGTCGGCCGTAGGCGATGTTCTCGGCCACGGTCAGGGGCAGCAGGAACGGCTCCTGGAGGACGATGCCGACTCGCGACCGGAGGCCGGCGAGCGTGAGGCGGCGGAGGTCGACGCCGTCGAGCGTGACCCGGCCGCCGCGCAGCTCGTAGAACCGGAGCACCAGGTCGTCGCGCGACCAGGAACCGCCCGAGCGCTCCATAGGCGAGCATCACGCCCGCGACCGTTGTGAACAGGTACGTGTCGAAGCGGTCGGAGACGCCGAGCCGATCGAGCTCGAGGCGCAGCAGGACCATCGCGACGGAGAGGCCGATGCCCGTCAGCCACAGGACGGTTGCGGCCGCTCGGAGCGCCGGGGTCGCCTCGTCGGCGGTCGTGGTGCCGGCGACTGGTCGCGTCATGCGCCCGATCCTCGCCCCTCTCCGTCCCGATAACGTTACGAGTCATCACGGGTCGCGTGTACCGTAGCGCGCCATGTTCACCCCCGCGGCGTCCCACGCGGCCCTCACGGTCCGCGTCCTCGGGCCGCTGGAGGTCACGGTCGACGGCGGGCCGCTGGTCGTCGACACGCGCAAGGCGTTGGCGATCATCGCGCTGCTCGCGGTCGAACGCCGGACGTTCGCCCGGGACGAGCTCGCGGCGTTGCTGTGGCCCGAGGCCGACGATGACGCCGCCCGCGGGCGCGCTGCGCCGCACGCTGTCGGTGCTGCGGACGGCACTCGGGGATCGATGGCTGGTCACGGACCGGAGTGCGGTGCGGCTGGAGCCGTCCGTCGAGCTCGATCTCGCGGCGTTCGAGCGCGCAGCCTCCGCCGACGACGTGGTGTCGCTCCGGCTGGCCGCGGACCTCGCGCGCGGCCCGTTCCTGGCCGGCTTCGGATTGCGCGACAGCCCGGGCTGGGACGACTGGCGCGCGGCGCGGGAGGCCGCGCTGGACCGAGCGGTCGGCGACGTGCTCGACCGGCTCGCGGAGGCCTTGTCCGCGGCCGGCGACCATGCCGGGGCGGCGGCGATGGCGGCGCGACGGGTCGAGCGGGATCCGCTGGACGAGGCGGCGCATCGGCGACTGATGCTGAGCCTCGCCCAGGCCGGCGACCGCGCCGCCGCGATCCGCCAGTACCGGGCATGTGTCGCGGTGCTGGAGCGGGAGCTCGGCGTGCCGCCACTCGACGAGACCACCGCGCTGTACGAGGCGATCCGGGACGGGCGGATCGCGACGGTCGAGTCACCACGGCCGGCCGCCCCCGCGGCTGCCCCGTCGGAGACGGCCTCGGCCGCCCCATCGTCCCCGTTCATCGGTCGCGACCCTGAGCTCGGCCGCCTGATGGCGGGCCACGCCACGTCGCGACCCGACGGCCGGCTGGCGGTCGTCGAGGGTGAAGCCGGGATCGGCAAGACGCGCCTGCTCGATGAGCTGGCCGCGGCCGCGCGTCGCGCCGGTGCGACCGTCCTCGCGACCTGCGCCTACACCGCCGAGGCCGGGATCCCGTACGGCGTCGTCGTCGAGCTGCTGCGCGCCGCGCGCCGGGACGATGCATCGAGCCGGCGGCTCGACGGCCTGCCCGATCCCGTCCGCGCCGAGCTGTCCCGGCTCGTCGACGTCGGGCCGGTGCCGCCGCCTCCGTCTTCGGACGGACCCGGGGCGAAGGCCCGCCTCCTCGCGGCGATCGCGGACGGGCTGACAGCCGCGGTCGAGGGCTCGGACGCCGGCTGCATCGTCGTCGACGACGTCCATGCCGCGGACGACGCGTCACGCGAGGCGTTGGCCTGGCTCGCCCGGCGGCTCGCCGGTCGGCCGCTCCTCCTGGTGCTGGCCTGGCGGCCCGAGGACCTGGACGCGGCGGGGCTCGGCTTCGCCGCCTCCGTGGCCGGTGCGGTGACGACCCGCATCGCGCTCGAGCGGCTCGGACCGGACGACGCGGTCGCGCTGGCGCGCGCGCTCCAGCCCGGCGGGCGCGATGACGACGCCGTGCGGGCGTTGGCGGCACGAGCGGAGGGACTGCCCCTCTATCTCGTCGAGGCGGCCGCGGGCGATACCTCGGTCCTCGAGGGCTCGCCACCGGCGGCGATGGGGACGCTCGTCCGCGAGCGGCTCGCGACCCTCGGCGGTTCGGCGATGCAGGTCCTGACCGCCGCGGCGGTCATCGGCCGATCGTTCGAGCCGGGGACCGTGCGTCGAGCGTCCGGCCGCTCCGAGGACGAGGTCGTCGATGCCCTCGACGAGCTGCTGGCGCGGGGCATCGTCCGCGAGCTCGGCGTGGGCGCGGACGGCGAGATCCGCTACGACTTCGCGCACGGTCTGATCCGGGACGTGGTCTACGAGGGGACCAGCCTGGCGCGTCGTCGGCTGCTGCACCGGCGGGTCGCGGACGCCCTGCGGGCGGGGCCGCGAGGTCGCGACGACGTCGCGCGGCTGACCCGCATCGCAAGCCACGAGCAGGCGGCGGGTCGGGATGCCGAGGCGGCCGAGGCGTATCGGGAGGCCGGGATCGGCGCCGCGGAGCTCCTGGCCACGACGGAGGGCCTCAGTCACCTCGAGACGGCCCTCGCGCTGGGTCACCCCGATCGCGTCGATCTCCATCGGCGCATCGGCGAGCTGCGGACGCGGCTCGGCGACTACCCGGGGGCGCTGCGGTCCCTCGAAGCGGCTGCCGCGATCGCGGATCGGCCGGCGCTCGTCGGCCTGGAACGAGCGCTCGCGGCGGTCCACCTCCGGCGCGGCGACGCGACGACCGCAGACGGGCATCTCGCGGCGGCGCTGGCGGCCCTGCCGCCGGACGACGACCACGACCGCGCGCGGCTGCTGGCAGACCGGGCGATCGCCGCCATCCGCCGCGGCGATCCCTTCGCGGCCGCGGCATACGCGGAGGAGGCGCTGACGCGGGCGACCGGCGTGGGTGACCGGGCGACGATCGTGCTCGCCCATCGCGTGGCGGGTCTCGCGGCGCGGGCCGCGGGCGACCTGCCGGGGGCGACCGCGGAGCTGGAGGCGAGCCTGGCCCTCTCGCTGGAGAGCCCGGATATCGCTGCCCGCGTGGCCGCCCGGAACGCCCTCGCGCTCGTGTCGGTCACGGCGGGCCGTCGCGACGAGGCCGTGGCGCATGCGCAGGCAGCGCTCGCGGACGTGCGCTCGATCGGTGACCGGCACCTGGAGGCGGTCGTGGAGAACACCCTGGCCGACACGCTCCATGCGGCCGGCCGCGACGACGAGTCGCTGGACCACCTGAAGCGGGCCGTCGCGCTGTTCGCCGACGTCGGCGGCGCGCCGACGGACCTCACCGACGCCGAGCCAGGGGTCTGGGCGCTCGAGACCTGGTAGGCGGGCTGCGCTCCGCCGACGCCTGCCTACGCGAGGGCGCCGCGATCGAACCAGATGCGCTCGCCCAGGAAGCGTTCCGTGGCGGGGTCCCACGGGAAGAGGATGAGCACCTCGAGGCTGACCGGCAGCCCTGAGGCCGGCACGCCGGCCCACGGCCCGAGGTTCGTCCCGGTCAGCGTCGCCACCTCGAACACGCCCTGCGGCCCCACGACGATCTCGCTGAGCGCGAACCGGTTGTCGGGGAACGCCGCGAACAGGTCGGTGTAGAAGGCGCGGGCCCCGTCGTGGCCGTCCCAGCGCTGGCCGGTGGGCACGATCTCGTAGGTGCAGGTCGGCGCGAGCGTCGCGATCAGGCCGTCGATGTCGCGCCGATCCTCGGCGATGGAGTGCCGGACCCAGAGCTTCTTGATCCGCCGCAGCTCCGCCGGGTCGAAGGGTCGCGCGAGCCGTGCACGGATCGAGGTGCCCGCGGGTCGCGCGACTGGGTCCGCCACGGGCGGAAGGCTAGCGGTTCCGGTCGTTGCGGACGAAGAGGTAGGTGCCGACCACCGTGAACAGGATGAAGTAGCCGACCGTCACCGCGAGATCCAGCAGCGGGCCGTGGAGGACGGTGTACTGCGCCTCGGGCTTGCCGGCGTAGAAGATGTTCCGGGCGAGGTCGATGCTGTAGGTCATCGGCATGAGCTTGGCCAGCAAGCCGAGCAGGCCCGTCGACTGGGCCACCGGGATCAGCGCCCCGGCGAGGAACATCTGCGGGAAGACGAGGAGTGCCACCCCCGCGCCGGCGGTCTTCGGGTCGTGGACGAAGCCGATGAAGAACACACCGAGCGCGCCGCCCGACAGCGCGAGGATCGGCGCCAGCGCCACGACCCGGAGCAGGTCGCCCGCGTCCATCGGCACCTGGAGCACGACGATCATCGCGAAGATCCCGATGAGCGAGACCAGCGACGCGGCACCCGCTCCCATGATCTTCCCGAGCAGGACCGAGTAGCGCGAGATCGGCGCGACGAACAGCTCCGCGGTGAAGTCGTTCTGGCGCTCTTCGACGAGGTTCGTGACGCCCACGATCGACCCCTGGGTGATCGAGTTGGCGACCATCCCGACGATCATGAACGGGAGGTACGGGTAGGGCAGCGCCGTGCCCAGGTTCTGGTTGATCGAGCCACCCAGGATCCCGATGAAGATGATCGGGAAGACGATGTTGAAGACGATGGATACAGGGCTCTTGACGGCGGCGAGGAGCTCGCGCCAGGCGATGGCCAGGACCGCGTTGGCCTCGCGCGCCAGCGGCGACCGGAGGCCCGCGGGCGTGGCCGCGGCGGCGACGGGCAGGGTCGTCGGTGTGGTGCCGGCGGTCATGCGGCGACCTCCTGGGGCTCGTGGAGGAGCGCCACGTAGGCCTCCTCGAGGCTGGGCTCGTGGATCCGCAGCGAGGTGAGCGGGGTGCGGATGCGTCCGATGACGTCCTGGGCCGTGCTGCTCGCGTAGACGACGCGCAGGCGGCCGTCCGGATCGGCGATCGGGTCGAGACCCAGGGTCCGAAGCTCTCGCTCGAGCGCCGCCCGGTCCTCGGCGTCGACCACGACGGCTCGCTCGAGCAGCCGGTGCTTCAGCTCGTCGGGCGTGCCCAGCGTGGCGATCCTTCCGTGGTCGATGACGCACACCCGGTCGGCTTCCTCGGCCTCCTCGAGGTAGTGCGTGGTGAGGAAGACCGTCGTGCCGTCCTGGTTCCGCACCTCACGGAGGTAGCGCCACAGGCCGCGGCGGCTCACCGGGTCCAGACCGGACGTGGGCTCGTCGAGGAACAGCACCGAGGGGCGGTGCATCAGGCTCCGGATGATCTCGAGCTTGCGCTTCATCCCGCCGCTGTACGACTTGAGCGGCCTGAAGACCTCGGCGCCCAGCCCCACCACCTCGGCCAGCTCCTCGACCCGCTCGCGGTACGCCTTGGGCATCAGCCGGTACAGCGGCCGGTAGCCGTACAGCCCGTAGATCGCCACGTGCAGGCGGATGTTCTCCTCGCCCGAGAGGTGCTGGTCGATGCTCGGGTTCTGGAAGATGATCCCGATGGTCCGCCGGACGCCGGTCGGGTCGCGGTCGAGGTCGTGGCCGGCGATGGCGATCCGGCCGCTCGTCTTGGCGAGGGTCGTCGTCAGGATCGAGATCGTCGTGGTCTTCCCGGCGCCGTTGGGGCCGAGGAACGCGAACAGCTCGCCCGGCTCGACCTCGAAGCTGATGCCGTCGACCGCGGGGCTGCTCGCCTTCTTGTAGCGCTTCGTGAGGTCCTCGACCTCGATGATGGGCGTCATGCGCGGAGTGCCTCTGCTTGACGGACTGACCGAGCGGTAAGTACCTTGATGCGTGTCCGGTCGGCGTGTCGTGCCCTGGGGAAGACTGACTGACCGGTCGGTAAGGAATCTGGACCCGCGGAGGCGCGTTGTCAAGCCCTGGTGCGTCGACCGTGATCAAGGGCTCGCGTCGCTCGATGCGGCTGGCCAAGGCGGCCCGGTCGAGCGGCCGGGGCGGGGGACGGAAGCGGATCCTGGCCGCGGCGCGGGAGCTGTTCGCGGGCCGTTCCTACACCGATGTGTCGATGCAGGACGTCGCGTCGGCGGCGGGCGTCACGAAGGCCGCGCTCTACTACCACTTCGCCGACAAGGCCGACCTCTATCTGCGGATGCTCGAGGACCTGGTCGAGGACATCCTGGTCGAGGAGCGGAAGGTCGCCGCCGGTCCGGGCTCCTTCGAGCAGCGGCTGACGGCGCTCGCCAAGCAGGCGTCCGACATGTGGGAGACGGACCTGTTCCGGGTGATGCAGGACGCGCATCAGCACCTGGGCGAGGCACGGCATTCGGAGGTCCACGCGGCGATGGACCGGCTCAGCGAGCCGGTGCAGGTGCTGTTCGACGCGGAGTACGGCTCGACCGGGATCGACCCGCGGCTGGCGGCCGCGCTGTTCCAGACGACGATCGCGGCGCTGATCATGTCGACGCGCTCCGGCCACGAGGGCCCCGTCGACCCGCGGGTCACCGACAGCGACGCGCGGGCCCGGATGGCGGTCGGCCTGTTCCTCCACGGCATCGAGGGAGCGGCCGCGGCCGTCGACGGCTGAGCGCCCGTTCGCTCCGGGCGCGGTTGCCAGCACCCCTGTTGCTCACCTCCCGCGTGAGCGCGCTGGCCACGCACGCCGTCGCTCACGGATGGGTGACGTGACGAGGCCGCTCGCGAGGGGCTCGAGCAACGACGATGCTCGCAGCCCCGGATCCACCCTCGGTTCGGACTCGTTTGCGACGTGACCGCCCAGCGGTCGTAGTGACGAAGGAACGGGTGGCCCGGACCCGGACGGCTGTCACCCACGCACGGATCCGAGGCGACCGTGCCCCGGAACCGCCCGTCGTTCGTCAGCAGGACCGCTTGGCGGTCCTGGCGCGACGGAGCGGGTGACGTGCGCCGCCCGGCGGCTCAACGAGCGGTCGACCTGGTCGATCGGCCCGCCCAGCGGTTCGCCTGACGGCTGAGGAGGCGGTCACCGGTCGCGTGAGCCGCCCAGCGGTTCGCCCGGCGAACGCCGGGGACGTCGGTCGTCCGTTGAGCCGCCCAGCGGTTCGCCGCCGCGAGTCGCCGCTGCGGATCGTCAAGCGGGCGAGGCGCCGCGGCGCGCCGGATCAGTCCGGGTCGAACGTGACCTCACCCGTCCGGACGTGGATCGTCATCGCCGGCGCGATGGCATCCGACTCGGTGCCCGGGGCCGCGTTCCGCTCGAGGTAGCGGATCCAGATCGAGGCGGTCGGAAAGACCGCCTCCAGCGCCAGCGGCTCGGAGCCACGGTTGATCAGCCCGTGCGGAACACCGGCCGGGATGAACACGACAGCGCCATCCGAGACATCCCGCTCCGCCTCGCCCAGCCGCGCCCGACCCGGGCCGTGGACGAAGATCACCTCGCTCGACCGGTGGACATGCACGGGGATCCGCTCCCCGACGCCGATCCGCTCCACGATCGCGACGAGATCGTCGACCCGTCCGGAACCGTCGCCCGGGTCGGCCATCGGCAGCCAGCGGGTCGCCGGCCGGTGGTCGTCCGGGTCGCCCGTCATCGGCTCCAGCGTGTAGCCCTCGACGATCGACACGTCGGCGCCGTCAGTGCTCGGTCGCGCCCGTGAAGGACCAGGACGCGATCCGGACCGCCGGCACGACGCTCGCCCCGAGGAAGCTCTTCAGGACCTTCCGCTCGGAGCCGACCGCCTCGACGCCCGCCAACGCGTCCAGGTACGACTGCGTGAACCGCAGGTTCCGCACCGGCCCCACGATCCGCCCGCCCTCGACCAGGAACGTCCCATCCCGCGTCATCCCGGTCACGACCACCTTCTTGGGATGCACCGGGTTCGTGTAGTGGAAGCGCGTGACCAGCAGCCCGCGCTCCAGCCCGCCGATCAGCTCGTCGCGTGAGGCGGAACCCGGCGACATCAGCATGTGCCCGGGGAAGGGGCCGTAGGTGTTCGGCGCGGGCAGGCCGTGACCGGTCGACGCGACGCCATCGCGGACGGCCGTCTGCCGGTCATACACGACGTCGCGACACACGCCCGCATCGAGCAGCGTGACGCGCTGCTTGGCCACGCCCTCGTAGTCGAACGACGCCGGCAGACCGGCCGGATCGCGCCCGTCATCGACGATCGTCACGAGCTTCGAGCCCACGACCCGACCGGGCTCGACGAACGAGCGCCCCTCCTGGACCGCCAGCGCGGAGAAGCCGAGGTACGCGAGCATGTCGAGGAGGTCCGTGACGGCGTAGCTCTCGAGCACGACCGGGTAGTCGCCGGGCTCCACGCTGACCGCGTTCGCGCTCGCCCCGGCCTTCTCGGCGGCTTCGCGTCCGAGCGCCGAGCCGTCGATGGTGGTCGCATCCACCGCGCACGCCTCGGCGTAGCCGGACCCGCCGTCGGCGCCGGTCACGACGGTCAGGAGCTGCGACGCCGTCCGCGACTCGGCGGACCGGACGCCTCTCGAGTTCGCGACCGCGATCGCCTCGACCTCCATCGAGAACGAGCCGAACGCCACGGCGCCCGCGGCATCGGCCGCGGCGATGACGGCCCGCGCGCCCTCCGCGCGCAGCTCCGGGGTCGCGGCGGCGGTCGCCGGCGCGTACGCGACGGGCAGCGGCGCGACGTCCGTCGGCTCCGGAAGCCCGCCCCACTCCTCGAGCTCCTCGATCTGGCGCGCGATGGCCCCGGCGCGCTCGACGAGCGACCGGATCCCGTCGTCGTCGGTGCGACCGGACGACGCGACCGCGACGCGCTTCCCGATCACGAACCGGAGGTTCACGAACGCGCCGTCCTCGGCGACGTTCTGATGGATCTGGGAATTGGCGAACCGTGTCAGCGAGCTGTGGCCGGTCCCGACCAGTGCCTCGGCCTCGGTCGCACCCGCCTTGGTCGCCGCCTCGACGATCCGCTCGCCGAGCGCCAGGGCATCCGACGCGGCGACCTGGGGATCGATCGGCACCGCGGTGTCGGTCACGACATCACCCCCACCCGGACGTCGCGGAACCGGGCGCCCGAGACGCCATGGCCGACGTGCCCGGTCTGACCCGGCTCGCCCTTGCCGCAGTTCGGCGTGCCCCACATCTTCCAGGAGCTGGCGTCGCCCACGGCGTCCATCGAGCGCCACAGCTCGTACGTGATGCCGGTATAGGTCCCGTTGCGGTACAGCTGGCCGAGCTTGCCGCCCTTGATCTCCCGACAGACCTCGGTCGCGAACTGGAAGTTGAGTCGCCGGTCGTCGATGGACCACGACCGGTTCGTCTCGAACAGCAGCCCGTCGTCGGTGTCCTCGACGATCTGCTCGAACGTCATCCCCGGCTTCGGCAACAGGTTGACGTTCGTCATGCGGATGAGCGGGATGCGGTTCCAGCCATCGGCGCGCATCGCGCCCCCGCTCCGGCGGCCGATCCGCGGTGCCGTCTCGCGCGAGCTCAGGTAGCCCACGAACATCCCGCCCTGGATGAGTGGCACCTGCTGAGCCGCGACCCCCTCGTCGTCCCAGCCGAAGGTGCCCAGTCCGCCGTCGACGGTGGCGTCCGCGACGATGTCGACGAGGTCCGATCCGTAGCGGAATGAGCCCAGCTTGTCGGTGGTCAGGAAGCTCGTCCCGGCGTAGCTGGCCTCGGTGCCGAAGGCGCGGTCGAGCTCGGTCGGGTGGCCGCACGACTCGTGGACCTGCATGTACAGCTGCGACGGGTGCAGGACGATCGTCCGCACGCCGGGCGGCAGCTGCGGCGCCTGGATGAGCTCGAGGGTCTCGTTCGCGATGCGCTCGGCGTTCCCGACGAGGTCGAAGCTGCGGACGAGCTCGTAGCCCGCCGAGCCCCAGCCGCCGCCGTTGTCGGGATAGCTCCGGCGCTGGTGCTCGTCGCCGTCGATCGCGTTGGCCTCGAGCCCCGCCCCGGTGTGGGTGATGAGCTGCTCGACGTAGCTGCCGTCGGACGCGGCGAAGACCTTGTCCTCGCGCTGCGCCGCGTAGAGCGACTCCGTGAACGCGATGCCCTTGACCCGGCGGAGCGCCTCGTCCGCGGCGAGCAGGTCGCCGATCTTCGTCTCGAGCGGGACCGTGAACGGGTCCTCCGCGACCGGCGTCGCGTAGCGGCCCGTCGCCGGCGGACGGTCGTCGAGGACGGCGGGATCGCGCAACGCGGTCGCGGAGGCGCGGGCGATGCGCACGGCCTCGGCGGCGATCCGGTCGGCGTCGGCGGTGGTCAGGCGATGGGACGACGCGAAGCCCCACGCGCCGTCGACGAGCACCCGGACGCCGAAGCCCTCGTTCTCGCCGGAGGCGACGGCCTCCACGCGGCCGCTCTTGATGGTGACCTGCTCGTCCTGGCGCCGGACCACGCGGATGTCCGCATACGAAGCGCCCAGGGACGTCGCGGTGTCCAGGGCGCGGTCGGTCAGATCACGCATGCTGGCGGAGGGTACCCCGCGCGCCGGTGGCTGGTCGGCCGTCAGAGGACGGGGCGCACCCCGATGGCCTGGCCGGTCAGGACGAGCCCCAGGCCGAGCACGAGGACGGCGGCACCGAGCGGCATCAGGCGCGTGACCCGACCGGCCGTCCCGCCGCGCGGGATGCGCTCCAGGAAGCCCCTCGCCGACACGAACAGCAGCCCCACGCCACCCATGACCGCGGCCATGCCCAGCCCGAAGGCGACCACGAGCACGACCCCCCAGGCCGGTCGCCCGGCCGCGATCGTGCCCAGCAGGATCAGCAGGGCGTTCGTCGACGGGACGAGGCCACCGGCGAGGCCGAGCACGAACAGGCTGCGCCAGGTGATCGTCGCGCCGGCCGCGGGCACGTGCCGATGGCGGATCCCGCCATGGCTGTGCTCCTCGTCAGCGTGCGCGTGCTCGGTCGAGTGGCCCTCGTCCGCCGAGTGCGGATGGGCGTGGTCATGCGGGTGGGGATGGGCGTGCGCGTGCGCGTGGCCCGGCACGTCGTCCGCATCCGCGTGCTCATGCGTGTGGTCGTGGTCGGGGACCGCGAGCAGCGCGTTGGCGACCCGCCGGTCGCGCCAGCGACGGAGCTCGGTGAACAGCATCCACCCCCCGATGAGCACGATGGTGATCGCGGCGATCGCCGGCGCGGCCCGCACCACCACATCCGGCGGCAGTGCCTGTTGCGCTCCGACGACGACCATCGCAAGGGCCAGGATGCCCAGCGTGTGGCTCAGGCTGACCGACAGGCCGAGGCCGGCTGCGTGGAGCGCCGTCCCGCGCGTCCCGACGAGATACGCGGCCATGAGCGTCTTGCCGTGTCCCGGGGTGAGCGCGTGGCCGGCGCCGAGCGCCGCCGCCGTCAGGAGGGCCACGAAGACGAGCAGCGGGTCGAGCCGGTCGGTGGTCAGGATCGACGGGATGCCCTCGACGCCGCCGGGGATCGCGGCCGGTGCGTTCCCCGCGACGGGCGCGACGGGGCGCGACGGTCGGGGCAGGCACGGTCGACGGGAGCGGGTCCACGGACGACGGCGCGGCCGGCGCGCCCGGCGAGGGGCTGCGCATCGGGGATGGTCGCCGGCGCGAGCGTCGGGTCCGCCGGGTGTGACGCGTGATCGTCACGTCGCGGACGTCGAGCGGCGTCGCGATGAGGTCCTTGGGATAGGCCGACAGCCGTGCCGAGACCGTCGTGGTCGCGGCCTCGCCGGCGACGGTCGCGCCATCGCCCTGGACCACGATCTCACGCCAGCCGATGCGCTCGGCCATGAAGTCATCGCGGAACGCCAGGGTCGTCGCGGCCGCGAGTGGGTTCGAGAACGGCGCCTCGAATTCGCACACGAGCCGCATCGTCGACAGGCCGCCGTTGCCGGGCGGGAACGTGACGCCCGCCGCGGACAGCTGCGGTGCGAGCGCGACACCGGAGGCGGTGAGGGACAGACCGCCCAGGACCTCGCCGCACCCGTCGACCCGCACCGCGTCCAGCTCGGCCGGGGACAGCTCGCCATCCGCGTCGGCGTCGAGCGTCCGGCGGACCTGGAACGTCGGGATCTCGGCGCGGTCGATGACGACGTCGAGGTGGACGCCGTCGGGCGTGACGCGCAACCCCGCGTAGTGGTTGACCGTGAAGTTGCCGAGCGGATGCGCCAGCGCCAGCGCCGGGACGACCAGCGCCGCGACCACGCCCAGCAGCCCGCCGGCGACCCGGCGTCGCTTGAGCCCGACCCGACGGCGCCCGAGCGCGCTCACGGGATCGTCGCCAGGGCGTCGCGCGCGCGGGTCGCCCCCAGCGGGTCGAAGCCCGGATCGAGCGCGAGCGCGTCGGACAGGTAGGTCTTCGCGTCCCCGGGTCGGCCGTCGGCGAGGGCGATCATCCCGGCGTGATACAGCATCCTGGGGTCGCGCGTGCCGGCGGCGAGTGCCTGGTCGGCAGCGGCGTGTGCGTCGGCGACGCGGCCGGCGGCGAGGAGCGCCCACGCGTAGGCGTCGTAGCCGTAGACGTCCTTGCGCACCGCGAGCTCGCTCTCGGCCATGCGCACCGCGCGCGCCGGATCGAGGCCGTGGTCCGCGAGATACAGCACGAGGGTCCGGTCGTAGACGTTCGCGGCGTCACCCGCGAGCTTGGCGATCGCCTCGACCGTCGCGAGGTCGTCGGCCGCTGCCTGCGCATCGCCCGCTGCGCCACGGATCGTGTGGAGGTCCGCGCGGCGCGCGAGGGATTCGGGGAGCGGGATGGTCGCGATCGCCTGATCGTAGTCGGCGATGGCGGTGTCGAGGTCGCCGGCCGCGAACGCGCGCCGGCCGAGCCCGACGAGCGCCGCCGGCCAGCCCGGGCGCACCGCGACGGCCGCCTGGTAGGCGGCCATGGCCTCGTCGGGGTGCCCGGTCGCCGCGAGCAGATCGCCCAGCGTCGTCTGGTAGAACGCCAGGCCGGCGCCCTCGGCGCCCTCGTCGATCGCGTGCTGCACGGCGTCGCGCGCCGCCTGGACGGCCGCGTCGGCGCGGCCCTCGATGAACGCCAGCCGGCTGCGCCGGATGTCACTCGCCGCGCCGCCCGCCACGATCGCCAGATGGTCGATGGCACGGTGCGCCGCCGGGAGGTCGCCGAGCTCGATCGACGCATCGCCCAGGACGCCCAGGGCGACGGCGTCGTCCGGGTCGTCGGCGAGCAGCGCCTGGGCGGCGTCGCGGGCATCGGTGAACCGATGGAGGGCGACGAGGACGGTCGCTCGAAGCGCGGCCGCGGGGTGGTAGCCCGGACTGGCGGCGAGGGCGGCATCGGCGGCGGCCTCGGCACGCAGGTAGGCGGTGACGTCGCCGGTCGCCCGCGCCAGCTCGATCGACGACTCGGTCAGCTTGACCGCGCTCGTCGTGTCGCGCCGGTCCCGTTCGAGGCGGTCCGCCCAGAACGCCACGTCATCGCGCATCCGGGCGAGCTCCGCGGCAGGATCGACGGCCACGGGTCCCGCGTCCTCGAGCAGCGACGGCTCGCCGAGCGTCCAGGGAAGCTGTCCGTCGGGCAGGATCGCGCGCACCACCTGGGTCCCCACCGCGATCGAGATGACGGCGACGACCGCGAGGACCGGCTTGAGCGGTGCCCGATGGCGGGAGAGCGTCTGCATGATCGTTCGTGCGTCCCAGCTGCGGCGATGGATGACTGCCGATGGAACGATGACGGGCCGGGCGCCGGCGGGTCGCCGACGCCCGGCCCGAGCGCTCACTGCGGTCGAGCGAGGTACGGGAAGGTGGCCGAGAACGACTTGTCGTTGGCGTCGACGCCGTCGCTCGGGATGGCACCCTTCGTGAGCAGCGAGAACTCGGCATCGATGACGTCGTCACCGAGCCGGCGCCCGTTGAGGAAGCCCGACGGGTCGCCGAGCTTGACCGTCAGCACGTCGGGCAGGAGCACCTTCGCGAGCCCGGCGATCTCGTCGTCGGTCCACGTGTCGGCCCCGTTGGTGTCGAGGACGTTGTTGATGACGCCCATGACCGCGACGACGTTGTCGGTCGTGATCCGCCGGTCGGAGGTCGGGTTGACGTGGTTGAACCCTTCCTTCTCGGCGTTGTTGAGCGTGCTCGAGAGCGGCAGATGCGTGCCGTTGAACACCGTGTTGATCGCCGGCCGGCCCATGCGGTCCAGCTGGTCCCAGCCGTACGGTCGGGCGATCGACGTGGTCCCCCAGACGCCGACCGTCTTGCCGGTGCCGCCGATCATGCCGTTGGGGACCCGGATGACCATCGACAGGACGTTGGTCCCGGCGAACGTGTCCGACCCGGTGAAGCCACCCAGCAGGCTGCCGGTGCCGCCGCCCGGTGCGCCGAGCGTCGTGTTGCCCGCGAGCAGCTCGGACTTGAACTGGATGAACCCGTTCAGGTCGAAGAAGAACGGATCGTCGCGGGTGCCGGCGAACGACTGCCCGCCGCCGACGACGGTCGCGATGCGGTTGCTGAAGCCGTACGGCGTCGTGCGGCCGACGGCGACGATCGCCCCGGTCCACTCGTGCCGGTTCGCGGCGCTGCCGGTCGCCCGGCGGACCTGGTAGTCCTGGACCTTGCGGCCGCCGCTGACCGAGATCGGCGCGCCGAACCGGTAGCGGTACGCGACGTCCGCCGCCGCGTCGCCGTTGGTGTCGACCTTGAGCTCGTACAGGGTGCTGGTGCGGAACACCGCAGCCGTGGAGTCGCTCGGGGCCATGAGCCCGTCGACGTTCAGGACGAGCGTCGTCGTGCTCGCCGTCGAGCGGAACGCGTAGACGTCAGTGATGTCGATCCGGTGGTCGGCCTTGGCCGACGGGGCGTCGAGGTGGTCGGCGCCGGTGACCAGGAGCGGGCCCGCGATCAGGACCGCGGCCATGCCGGCCGCGCCCAGGATCCCGACCGTCCCGGTGGTCTGCTTGAGGGAAGGCATGAGCCTGTGTCGTCCTCCGTGCGGACGGCCGCTCGGGCCGCACCGCGTGCGCGATGGTTGAACGGACGTGATCGGCGCAGGGCGCGCCGAAGCAAGGTCGGGCACGTTGGGCAGTGGCCATCCCTCCTGTGCCGGCGCATCGCGTGCCGGTGACGGGCCGCGACGCGCTGCTCTGGTGGATCCGGTCGCGAGCGGCTACGCCCTCTCCTTCGCAGGCCGGGTCCGGCCGGATGAATCGCCTACACTCGGTCGCGTGACGACGGACGGGACGCGTCGCGGCCAGTTCCTCACGCTCGAG
Organism: uncultured Chloroflexia bacterium; assembly: GCA_963778025.1. Classification (GTDB taxonomy): domain Bacteria; phylum Chloroflexota; class Limnocylindria; order Limnocylindrales; family CSP1-4; genus CAVZTA01. The sequence continues at coordinate 15,405 of CAVZTA010000002.1, forward strand.
GGGCCGGAGGGAGCTGGCAAGTCCACGCAGGCCGCTCGCGTCCGCGACCATCTCGCGAACCGCGGCCGCACCGTCGTCCTCACGCGAGAGCCCGGTGGCACCCCGCGTCGGCGAGGCGATCCGCGATGTCCTCCTGGCCACGGCGCCCGAGCGCCACCCGGCCGGCCCGCGCGTCGACGCCCTGCTGTTCAGCGCCGCGCGGGCCCAGCTCGTCGCGACGGTCATCGAGCCCGCCCTGGAGCGTGGCGAGGTCGTCGTCTGCGACCGCTATGCCGACTCGACGCTTGCCTACCAGGGATACGCCGCGGGTCTGCCGCTTGGCGAGCTTCGGGAGCTCGCCACGTTCGCCACGGGCGGCCTGCGACCGGACCTGACGATCCTGCTCGACCTTCCCGTGGAAGCCGGGCTGGCCCGGAAGGCAGGTCAGGAGACACGGTTCGAGCAGGCGTTCGACGTCGACTACCATCGCCGCGTCCGGGCGGGGTTCCTCGCCCTGGCGGCCGCGGAGCCCGGGCGCTTCACGGTCGTCGACGCGGCCCAGGAGCCACACGCCGTCACGCGCGATGTCCTGGCCGCGGTCGACCGGCTGCCGGTGCCCGGACGCACGGCCTAGTGAACCGCCAAGGCCGAACCGACGCATGAGCCGATGACCGATCACCAGCAGGCTGCCGGGACGTCCCCGGCTGCAGGGACGTCCGACGGCCACGAACCGGACGAGCAGTTGCTCGCCGGGCTGGTCGACGGACGCCTCGATGCGCTCGATCGGCTGTACGACCGATACCGCACGATGGCCTACTCGATCGCCCTCCGGATCACCAGCGACGCGACGCTTGCGGAAGACGTCGTCCAGGACGCGTTCCTGGGCGCGTGGCGCAACGCCGCCCGCTACGAGCTGGGCCGGGGGAGCGTCCGGACGTGGCTGTTGTCGATCGTCCACCATCGCGCGATCGACGCGGTGCGCCGGCGGCGGCCCACCGCCGAGCTGCCCGAAGGCGGCGAGGACGGGCCGGCGCCCGCGCAGCTGACGCTGCCCGACATCTGGCCCGAGGTGGCCGCGGGGATCGACCGCGAGACGGTCCGCGGCGCGCTCGCGACGCTGTCCGACGTCCAGCGCGAGGCGATCGAGCTCGCGTACTTCGGCGGGCTCACGCAGGTCGAGATCGCGGAGCGGACGGCCACCCCGCTGGGCACCGTGAAGAGCCGCATCCGCCTGGGCCTGCTCGGCATGCGCCGGGCGATCGTGGGCGACGACGGGGTCGAGGAGCTCTCGACGTGACCGCCGAGCGACCCGCCCTCAGCCACGAGCAGGCGCTGGACCTCGCCCCGCTGTACGTCCTCGGCGTGCTCGAGTCCGCCGAGGCGGAAGCCGTGCGCGAGCACCTCGCGACGTGCGCAGAGGACCACTCGGGATTCGCCGAGCTCGGCTCGGTCGTGCCGCTGCTCCTCGAGGACGTGGAGCTGGTCGAGCCGCCGGAGGGGCTGCGCGCGCGGATCCTCGATGCGGCGGCGGCCGATCTCGCGGCGCGCGGCCAGGCTCCGGCCGCTGCCCCGGCCGCCGAAGGCGCGCAGGCGACGGCGCCCGCCGCCGCACCCGTCGCCTTCCCCGACGCCGCCGAGCGTGAGGCCCGTCGTCAGGCCGCCGAGGCGCGGCCGCGGAAGTCCGGGCTCGCCCGCATGAACGACTGGGTGTTCCGGATCGCGGCGGTCCTCGCGATCGTCGTCCTGGGTGCCTGGAACATCCTCCTCCAGCGCGATCTCGCCGCGGAACAGGACTACCGGACCGCCGTGACGCAGGTCATCGAGGTCGCCGGCCAGCCCGGCAGCTCCCTCGCCGTGATCAGCGGCCAGGGCGGTGACCCCGCACGCGGCCTGGCGGCCGTGGACGGGCAGGGGACCGTCGTGTTCGCGATGCGCGACCTCGCCCCGACCGACCGCAGCGAGGTGTACACCGCCTGGTCGATCGCCGGCGACAACGCGCCCGTCAACATCGGCGAGTTCACCGTCGAGTCCGGCGGGACCGGGACCCTGACGACGGCCGCCGCGGTGGCCGCCCCGGGCGCCACCCTGGCCCTCACCCGGGAGCCCGGCCGCGGCGCGACCACCCCGACGATGCCGATCGTCGCGGCCGGCGTGGTGACGCCCGCCGGCTGACCGGTCGTCTGCGCGCCGCGGCCCCCCAAGGCCCCTGCCCACGACCCCCTGCCGCACCCGCCCCTTCGGGCGCGGTCTCGCCGAGCATCGGCCCTGTCGCACCGCGCGTCATCGTCCGTTCGCGCCACGACGCCGACGCGGCATGATGCGGCCGTGGAGGAGGCGAGCCATGCGCTGGTGGGTCGCGAAGGGGTCCTCTCTGCGCTCGCGGACGCGATCGCGCATGAACGGCCGACCGCTGTCATCGGCGAGGCGGGCATCGGCAAGACGAGCCTCGTCCGGGCGGCGGTCGCACGGGCCGGACGGCGCCTGCACGAGGGCGGCGGGTTCGCGACCCTGACGTGGATGCCGTACCTCGCGCTGCGCCGCGCGACGGGTGCGGCAGTGGCCGGCGATGCGGCGGGGGTCGCGGCGACCGTCGAGCGGCGAGTGGGCCCGGACGTGCTGTTCGTCGACGACCTGCAATGGGTCGACGCCCCGACCCGCGCGGCCCTCCGGCTGCTTGCCGGCCGGCTCCTGGTCGTCGCGGCGATCCGGGCGGAGGATGCCGGCGCGCCGGCGGCGCTGGCCCACGCGACGGCGACCGGGCTGGCGGTGGTCCGGCTCGACGCCCTGACCCGCGATGCGATGGGCGAGCTCCTGGCCCGGCTCCGACCGGGGGTCGACGACGCCGCGGCGAAACGCCTGCTCGACCGCGCCGCCGGCAACCCGCTGCTCCTCGAGGAGCTGGTCCATGGCACACCCGGGTCACCGACGCTCGTCCGGGCACTCCGGACGCGCCTCGACCGGCTGTCGCCGCCGGCCCGCGATCTCATCCGCGTCCTCGCCGTCGCCGACCGCCCGCTGGCCGCGGGCCGCCTGGGGTCGGCGCTCGGCGAGGTGACCGAGGCGGGATTCGTCGTCCAGGGCGCCGGCGGTGTCGCGCTGCGCCACGCCCTGCTGGGTGAGGCGATCCGCGCGGATCTCGCGGATCCGGAGCGGCGGACGCACCACCGACGGGTCGCCCGGCTGGTCGACGAGCCCGGAGCGGTGGCCCGGCACCTCGCCGCCGGTGGGCGGCGCCGGGAGGCCGCGGCCGTCGCATCCGATGCCGCCGCGGCAGGGGTGACCGATCCGCTGGAACGGGCGGCCCTCGCCGTGATCGTCGCCGATGCGGCGGGCGGTCCCGTGCGCGTCGCCGCCCGGCTCGACGCGGCGCGCGGGCTCGACGAGCTGTCCGACTGGGATGCCGTGGAGCGGACCCTGCGGCCGCGGCTGGGCGACGCGTCGAGCGCCACGCGGGCGGAACGCGAGGTGCTGCTCGCCCGTGCCGCGTACGGGCAGGGTCGCCTCGACGATGCCCGGCGCCGGCTGGGGCGAGCGGAGCGGATCCCGCTCGACGCCGGGGATCCCATCGCGGCGGCGCGCTCGATCGAGGTCGCCCGCTTCGCCGTCAACGTGGACGGCGACGTCGCCTCGGCCGTGGGACGGCTCCAGGGCGAGCTCGCCGCGCGTCCGGTGGATGACCCGGCCAGCGGCGATGTGCGCACGCTCCTGGCCTCGATCCTCGCGCTCGCGATGGGTCAGGGCGATGCCGATGCGCTCCGGAGCGCGGCCGATCAGGCGCTCGACGCCGGCCGCTACCGCACCGCGGCCGAGGGCGCGCGGGTCGTCCAGTTCCTGCTGCTGATGCAGGACGGCGCCATCCCCGCGCTGGACTGGGCGAACGACCGGCGCCGCCGCTTCGCCGAGCGCGACCTCGCGGGCATCGCCCACGAGTTCCACGCCGAGTCCGTCCATGCCTCGATCCTCGCCGGACGGCTCACCGACGCGGTCCGCGAGGCCGATGCGCTGCTGGAGGAGCCGGCACCGCTCCGAGCGCGCCAGACCGCGCTCATCAACCGGGCGCGGGCGCTCGTCCTCCTGGGCCGGTTCGACGCGGCGACGGCGACGCTCGCCCGGCTGGCGGACGCGACGACGTCCGACTACTTCGGGGCCATGGAGGCGCTCGGCGTCGAGGCCGAGCTGGAGCTGTGGAGCGGCCGTCCCGCCCGCGCGATCGCGCTCGCCGAGCGGGCGGTCGCCTACCGTTCGCCGGTGCCCGGCGGGGACGTCCGTGTTCGGGTGACCCGCCGGTGGGCCGAGTGGGAGGCGGGCGTGCCGGCGGCGGGCGTGCTCGGGCCGATCGCGATCCGGTCGCTGATGGGCGCGGTCCCCGAGGTCCGCGGGATCGGTCTGCTCGGGCCCGTCGGCTCGAGCGCGGACGTCGCGGATACGGCCCGACCGTCGGCGGCGAGGCGCGGTCGCCGGGCCGATGGCTCCGGACGCGGCTCGCCGGCCGCGGCCGCGGATGCGTTCTCGGAGGCCGCGGCCCTGTGGGCAGGCTTCGCGGAGTCCCGGCGGGTGACGTGCCGCTGGGCCCTGGGTGAGGCCGAGCGACGAGCCGGTCACCGGGACGATGCCGTGGCGACGTTGACCGAGATGCTCGCCGATGCCACCGCGATGGGCGCCGAACCCTTGGCGGCGCGGGCGCGCCGGTCCCTGCGTCTGGCCGGCGTCCGCGTGCCGACAGGTCGCCGCTCGTCGGCCTCGACGGCCCTGGGCCTCACGTCCCGCGAGGAGGAGCTCCTCGACCTCGTCGGTCGCGGGCTCACGAACCTCGAGATCGCCAGGCGGCTGGGACTCGGCCGGCCGACCGTCGCGCGGGTCGTCGCGTCGGCGATGGACAAGGTGGGCGCCGACCGGCGCGCGCAGCTCGCGGCGTTCGTGGCGACGCGATGAGCATGCCGGTGGCGCATCGCTCGCTCGTGCTCGTCGGTCCGCCCGGATGCGGCGCACGGGAGGCCGCGCGCCAGGCGTCGACCGGGATGCCCGTGGAGGTGGGGTTCGACCGCCTCGCGCGGCTCACCCGCCCGACGGTCCGGCACGGCATCGTCGCGACCGAGGCCGACGCGGCGTCGGCGGTGCTGGCGGCGATCGCCGGCTACGGGCTGATCGTGGAGCTGCGGGTCGACGGGGTCGTCCGCGACCGCCTGCTCGACGACCTTCGCCATGCCGGGCCGCTCGAGGTGCGCGCCGTCGATGCGACGCCCCCCGACCTCGACGAGGAGTCGCGGGCGCTCCTCCGCTCGATCGCCGCCGGCGAGACGCTCGCCGAGGCGGCGCGACGGGTGGGCATCTCGCGGCGGACCGCGGACCGGCGGCTCGCGGCGATCCGGGCGACGCTGGGCGTGCAGCGGACCGTCGAGGCCGTCGCGATCGCGGGCCGGGCAGGCTGGCTGCGGCTGAGCCGGGCGCGTGCCTCGCGCCCCGGCGACCTGGACGGTCGCCGACGAGGATCAGCCCGCGGCCTGTCCCGCGGCTTCGCCGATCTGGCCCTGGCCACCCTCGCGCGCCCGTTGCACCGCGCCCTCGGCCGCGGCGAGGAGCGTCTCGCTGTCGGTGCCGTCGGCCGGGAAGCGGGCGATGCCGGCCGAGACGGACACGGTCCGCCCGTCGATCGGCGCCAGCTGCGCGATGCCGTCGAGCACCCGGCGCGCGACCACGGCCCCGGCAGAGCCAGGCGCGACGAGCACGAACTCGTCGCCGCCCCAGCGGGCGACGGTGTCGACCAGCCGGACCGACTCGGCGAGCACGGCGGCGACCTGACGCAGGACGTCGTCCCCTGCCTCGTTGCCCGCCTGGCGGTTCGTCTCCGTGAAATCGTCGACGTCGAAGATCGCCACGGACACGGCCGAGCCCTGGCGCGACGCGCGCGCGATCTCGAGCTCGAGCACCCGGGCGAAGGTGCGGGCGTTGGCGAGTCCCGTCAGCGGGTCGCTGTGGGCCATCCGCTCGAACCATTCGGACCGTTCCGCGACCATCGTCCCGAGGCGCGCCCGGTCGGCGGCGGCGGCGGCGAGGTCGGCGACGGCGGACAGGATCGCATCCTCGTCGCCGCTCTGCGGATCGCCGGACTTCCAGCCGATCGCGATGACGCCGCCCGGCTCGTCGATCCCGCCGCGGCTGGTGATGAGCGGCCGGAACGCGGACCGGCGGACCGCCGCCACGTCCACGAATCCCTGTTGCGGTTCCGCGCCCTCCGGGCCGGATCGCGTCGCGCAGTGCGCCGATCGCCGCGTCGTCGAGGCCGATGGTCCCCACCAGCTCGAGGCCGGCGCGATCGGGATCCTGGAGCCAGACCGCGGCCACATCGGCCCCCAGCGCGGTGACGGCCGCGCCGAGCAGCTCACCCAGGCTGGTGTCGAGGTCGGCGCCACGCGCGACGGCCGCGGCACCCGCGGTCAGGACGGAGAGCGCGCCCTCGGCAGGCGTGCGCGGGTCGGCCACGGTGTGGTCTCCGGTGTGCGTCGGCATGGATACGGCCCCCTCCGTCATAGCGTACACGGGGGTTCCAGAGGGATTCTCCGTACCGGACCGCACCGGACCACCCCACGGATGGGGACCACCGGGCCTCGCGGAGCGGCCGACCGCCGCGAGGTCCCGTCCCTATACTCGCCCGCGTGAAGCTCGTGTTGGCCATCGTCCACAACGAGGACGCGGGAGCGCTGGTCGACGCGCTGCTCGAGAAGGAGTACCGCGCCACGCGGCTGCATTCCTCCGGCGGCTTCCTTCGCCAGTCGAACACGACCGTCATCGTGGGCGTGGACGAGGACCAGGTCGAAGAGGTGCTGGGCATCGTCCGCGAGAACTGCAACGCCCGCACCCAGATCGTGAACCCGATGCCGCCGATCATGGAGCCCGGGGAGTTCTTCATGCCGTATCCGCTCGAGGTCGAGGTGGGCGGCGCGACGGTGTTCGTCCTGCCCGTCGAGCGCTTCGAGCGCCTCTAGGACGCGCGATGGCGTGGCGACCGCCCGACGTCGGGGCGCGCGCGACGTGGACGCGGACCTTCAGCGCGGACGACGTCGAGCTGTACGCCCGCATCACCGGTGACCGAAACCCGCTCCATTTCGACACCGCGTTCGCGGCGGCGCGCCGGCCGGGGCGGCTGATCGTCCACGGCGGGCTGACGACGGGTCTGTTCAACGCCCTCGTCGCGGAGGTGCTGCCGGGTCCCGGGAGCGTGTTCCTCCACCAGGAATGGGACTACCCCGCGCCGGCGTACATCGGCGATACGGTCACGGCCGAGGCGGAGGTGGTCGCGGCGCGTGCGGACAAGCCGATCACGACGCTGCGGTGCGTCGCCCGGCGCGACGACGGCACCGAGGTCCTGCGCGGCGAGTGCGTGGTCTACACGTTCCTCGCGGAGGCGTGATCCGCGACGAGGCGCCGGGTCGCTGGCGGCAGCTGGCGATCGTCGCGCTGGCCCTGTCGCTGGCGATGGGGCCGTGGTTCAGTGCCGGCGCCGTGGGCCCGCTCATCGCGGCGGAGTGGCACACGCAGGGCCTGGAGCTGCCGCTCCTGACCGTCGCCGTCCAGCTGGGCTTCGCGGCCGGGGCGCTGCTGCTCGCCGTGGCCGGCGTCCCCGACGTCGTACCCGGGCCGCGCCTGCTCGCGATCGGTGCCGTGCTGGCGGCGCTGGCGAACCTGGGCTTCGCGACGCTCGCGACCGACCCCCGCTCGGCGATCCCGTTCCGGGCGCTCACCGGCGCCGCGCTGGCCGCGGTCTACCCCGTGGCGATGCGGCTCGCCTCGACCTGGTTCGTCCGCGAGCGCGGGCTCGCGATCGGCGTGCTCATCGGCGCGCTCACCGCGGGCTCGGCGCTGCCGTACCTGTTCCGGGCGATCGGGGCCTATGCGGGCGTGGACTGGCGGCCGGTGGTCGTGGCCGCGAGTGTCGGGGCGCTCGTCGGGGCGGCCATCGCGGCGCTGGGCGCGCGGACCGGCCCGCTGGACACGCGGGCCCCGCGGTTCTCGCCGGCGATGGCCGTCAGCGCGTTCCGCCAGCCGGCCGTGCGGCTCGCGAACCTCGGCTACCTCGGGCACATGTGGGAGCTGTACGCCATGTGGACGTGGGTGCCGGTGTTCCTGCTCGGCGCGCTGGCCGCGGCCGGGCTCCACGATCCGGCGCTCGCGAGCCTGGCCGCCTTCGCGGTCATCGGCAGTGGCGCGGTCGGGTGCATCGTCGCGGGGGCGTTCGCCGACCGGGTCGGGCGCACGGCGACGACGATCGTCGCGATGGCGATCTCGGGGACGTCCGCCCTGGTGTCCGCGCTGCTGTTCGGGGCGCCGGTGCCGCTGATCGTGGGCGTGGCGATCGTGTGGGGCGTCACGGTCGTGGCCGACTCGGCGCAGTTCTCGACCGCGGTGTCCGAGCTCGCGCCGCCCGGGACCAGCGGCTCCGCGCTGTCGGTCCAGGTCGCCGCGGGGTTCACGCTCACGGGCGTGACGATCCTGGGCGTGGGGCTGCTGGATCCCACCGACGCGGGCAGCTGGCGCATCGCATGGGGGTTGCTTGCGCTCGGGCCCCTGGTCGGCATCCTCGCCATGCTGCGACTGCGGCGGCGCCCCGATGCCGTGCGGATGGCCAACGGCCACCGCTGACCGCCGCCCAGCGCGACGTGGCCGATACCCTGTCGGGGATGACGCGTTCGGCACGGTTCGAGGAGCTGCGCACCACGGCCCCGGACATCGTGCTCGCGTGGGACGGCATCGACGCCGAGCGCTTCCTGTCCGTCCGTCGCGAGGTCCGACGGCGGACCGGGCCGGGCACGGCGGCGCGGATCGTGCCCCAGCTCGCCGTCACCGGCGAAGCGCTGGCGGGCATCGTGCGGACGCTGCCCGAGATCGCGTTCGGGATGCCCGGCGGCGAGGAGGACTGGACGGTCGCCCAGGCGGTCGGTCATGCCGCGGATGCTCGAGCCGGTCTCGCGATGGCGGCGTCCCTCGCGGCGCAGGGACGCTTCCCTGCCGACGCACCCGAGGTCGTGCCCGGCATCCCGGGTCCGGCCGACGTCACGCGCGACCACCTCGTGCGCCGGATCGCGACGTCCCAGCGGGTCGTGGAGCGGGCGGCGCGCGCGATCGCGGGCCACGAGGTCACCGAGTGCCCGCTGGTCCATCCGCTCGTCGGCCGGCTGCGGTGCGGTGAGTGGCTGCTGTTCGCGGGCGTGCACGACCTGATGCACCTGGAGCAGCTCGAAGCGCTCGAGGCGCGGTTGGCCGCTGACAGCGCCGCCGACATCGCCGCCCAGCCGGCACCGGCCGGATGAGCCCGTTCCGGCCGGACCTCGTCGACGGCTGGGTGTACCGCGTCGTGGCCGGCACGACCGAGGTGCTGCTGCTGCGACGTGCGCCGGGCCGGATCCTGCCCGGCCTGTGGCAGTGCGTCTCGGGGTCGCTCGAGCCGGGCGAGCGCGTCGCCCTGGGCGCGCTTCGCGAGATCGAGGAGGAGACCGGGTTCGATGCCGACTGCCTCGACGCGTTCTACGACCTGGATCTCGTGAACCAGTTCCACGAACCGTCGGTCGATGCGGTGGTCACCGCGGCGGTGTTCGCGGTCCGTGTGCGACCCGGGATCGTGGAGCGGCTGTCACACGAGCACGACGGCGCGCGCTGGCTGCCGCTCGACGAGGCGCATCGGACGGTCGTCTGGCCGGGGTATCGCACGGCCCTCGAGCGGATCCGCGACGACCTCGCGGATCCGGAGCGGGCGAGCTGGTTCGAGCTGGAGCTCGACGGCCGGCGGCGGGACCGCGGCCCGAGGTCCGAGGTCGGCGGCGGGTAGACTCGGGGTCAGGGCGGGGCGCAGGGAGGTAGGGCATCGGTGGATATGGCGGCGGAGACCGGCACCCGGATGACCGAGCGAGAGCGACCCGCGGCGGGTCGGCGGAGCTTCCGTTCGAAGATCGACGGCATCCGCCCGACGTACGGCTTCGAGGACGTCTCGCTCGCACCCGGGACGGAGACCGTCGAACCCGCCGACGTTCGCCTCGATCAGTCGTTCTGTGGCCTGCCGCTCGAGATCCCCGTCCTCGCGGCCGCGATGGACGCCGTCGTCGACGCCCGCCTCGCCGGCGAGCTGGCGCGGCTCGGCGGGCTCGCCGTCCTGAACCTCGAGGGCGTGCAGACGCGGTTCGAGGATCCCGACGCCATCGTCGCGGGCATCGCCTCGGCGCCCGACGACCAGGTCCACGACCTCCTCGCCCAGGCGTACGCGACGCCGATCCAGGAATCGCTCATCGCACGGCGCATCGACGAGCTGCATGCGGCGGGGTCGCGCGCGGCCGTCGCGGCGACGCCCGGCGCGGCCCGGAAGTTCGGTCCGTTCTGCGCCGAGCACGGCGCCGACCTGTTCCTCGTCCAGTCCCAGGTCTCATCGGCGCGGCATCTCGCGACCGGCTACGACCCACTGTCCCTCGCCGAGTTCACCCGGTTCATGCCCATCCCGGTCGCGGTCGGCAACACGACGAACCCCGAGGCGGCGTATCAGCTGATGGAGCAGGGCGCGGCGGCGGTGTTCGTGGGCGTGGGTCCCGGGGCGGCGTGCACGACCCGCGAGGTGCTGGGCATCGGCGTGCCGCAGGTCACCGCCATCGCCGACGTCGCCGGCGCCCGCGACGCCTATCTCGCGGACACCGGGCGCTACGTCCCGGTCGTCGCCGACGGCGGCATGAAGCGCGGCGGTGACCTCGCCAAGGCGATCGCCGCGGGTGCGGACGCGGTGATGCTGGGCTCGCCACTGGCACGCGCCACCGAGGCCCCGGGACGCGGGACCAACTGGGGCATGGCGGCGCCATCGCCGGTGCTGCCGCGTGGGACGCGGATCAAGGTCGGGACCGTCGGACCGCTGGAGCGGATCCTCGCCGGCCCGTCCTCGGTCACCGACGGGACGCAGAACCTCATCGGGGCGCTGCGGCAGTCGATGGCCGCGCTGGGTGCCCGGACCATCGCCGAGATGCACGACGTCGAGATCGTCTACGCGCCGTCCGTGGCCACCGAAGGGAAGTCCTGGCAGCGAGGTCGCTGAGCCTCTCCCTCCGGCTCCTCCGCCTCCCGCGCCGTCCTGCCCTGGCGCCCGACATGCACCCGGTGCACGCTGCGACGAACGAGCGACTCGCGAAGGCCGGCCAGCGCCCGTCGTTCGCCAGTTCGAGCATCGGATGCACGAGGCGGCCGCCGACGGCCGTCCGAGCGGGCGATCGAGGCTCGGCGCCGGCCCGTCGTTCGTCGCAAGCGCGCACCCGGTGCACGCGCTCGCCCCCATGAGCGCTCCCCGCTCAGCGCTTCCGGGCGTCCTCGCCGGGATCCCGCGCCCGACCAGCGCCGCCTCGAGGCCATCCGGCCGCGCCGAGTCGACGGATGGACGAGCGTCGGGCGCCCAGTCAGCAGATCTTCGCTCGCGTGCCAGCGGGTTGCGGGCGGCACGGATAATCGGACGGCAGTTGCTCGGTTACGGCGAGGCTAGATGGATCCCGCGGCGGCCGGTTCGCTCGAGCTAGGCAGGGACGCCGTCAAGCGCCACGCCTGGACGGAGGCGCTGGACGCATTCGCCGCCGCCGACCGCGAAGGTGTCCTCTCGCCCGACGACCTCGAGCAGATGGGCGAGGCCGCGTGGTGGGCGGCGATGCCGATCGAGGCGTCGGATGTGCTCGAGCGGGCGTTCTCCGCCTACGTGGAGGCCGGTCGACCGATCGAAGCTGCCGGCGCGGCCTTTCTTCTCGCCTATATGTTCTTCCGCCGCCAGGCACCATCGGTCGGCGCAGGGTGGTTGGGGCGCGCCGCGAGCCTCCTCGACGGGACGCCCGAGTCGGGGATGCACGCCTGGCTCCACCTGTTTGCCGGCATGGTCGCCGTATTCGACCATCGCATGGTGGATGGCCTCGCCCACGCGGATCGAGCCATCGCAGTGGCCCGCGAGCACGGCAACGCCGACGTGCAATTCATGGCAACGAGCTTCAAGGGCTACGGCGAGATGCACCAGGGCAACATCCCGGAAGGTCTGGCGTTCCTCGACGAGGCGGCGGCAGCGGCGACCTCTGGCCAGCTCGGTCTCCGGGTTGCGAGCGACATCCTGTGCAACACCATCGCCGCCTGTCGGAACATCGGCGATCTGAAACGCGCGGGCCAGTGGGCCGACGAGGGCGAGCGCTGGATGCTCCGTCAGGGAGTAGGCGGATATCCGGGCGTCTGCCGGGTCCACCGAGCGGAACTGAAGATGCTTCGCGGCCGATGGCCGGAGGCCGAGCAGGAGGCGCGTCAGGCCTGCGAGGAGCTCCAGCGGTTCGGCCTGAACGACAGCCTCGGATTCGCCCACCACGAGATCGGCGAGATCCGGCTGCGGATGGGCGACCTGGAGGGCGCGGCCGAGGCCCTCGAGCGCGCGTACGAGCTTGGGGATGACGGGCAGCCCGGCATGGCGCTTCTCCATCTGGCCCGCGGCGAGCTCGAGGATGCCTGGCGCTCGATCGAGCGGTCGCTGGCTGCGACGACGACAGGCGAGGGTCCGGTGGATCAGGCCATGCGGGGCCGTCTCCTGCCCGCAGCGATCGACATCGCCCTTGCCCGTGGCGACCTGGACGCTGCGCGCAACGCTGTCGAAGAGCTCGAGTCCATCGCGGCAGGGTACAAGCGACCCCTGTTCGAGGGGAGCGCCCTGATGGCCAAGGGCGAGTTGCTGCTGGGCGAGGACCGTCCTTCGGAGGCGTCCCCGTTCCTGGGTCGATCGTGGCGGCTGTGGATGGACAACGACCTGCCCTACGAGAGCGCCCTCGCTCGACTTCGATACGCCGAGGCGATCGCCGCCGAGGGCGATCAGGCGACAGCCCGGAGAGACCTCCGGGCGGCTCGTGCCGTCTTCGAGCGGCTGGGCGCGACGCTCGACGTGCAGCGGGTCGACGCGCTGTTGGGGCAGGAGCAGGGGACAACGGCCTCGGCGGCGCGAGTCACCAGGACGTTCATGTTCACCGACATCGTCACCTCGACGGACCTGATCGGACTCGTGGGCGACGAGGCCTGGGCTGAGCTCCTCGCGTGGCACAACAGGGAGCTTCGGTCGGCCTTCGCAAGTCACCGCGGCGTCGAGGTGAAGAGCACCGGCGACGGCTTCTTCGTGACGTTCGACAAGGCTGCCGAGGCGCATCGAATGCGCCATGGATATCCAGCGGCGACTGACCCGACACCGACGCGAGCACGGGTTCTCGCCATCGGTGCGGATCGGTCTTCATGCCGCCGACGCGACGTGGGATGGTCGTGACTACGGCGGCCGTGGCGTGCACATCGCGGCCCGCGTCACCGGCTCGGCGGCCGGCCATGAGATCCTGGTCACGAGCGAGGTCTTCGAACAGGCTGGGCCGACCCGGTTTCGGGCCTCAGAGCCGCGCGCGTTGAGCCTCAAGGGGATCCGCGAGCCGGTCGAGGTTCGCGCCATCGACTGGCGGTAGCGCTCACCCTCCGAGAACGCGCGCTGGACGTGTCGGCCCCCAGCCGCGTCGCAACGTCGACCGCCACCTGGCTGACCCGACGGCGGAGCCGCCTCGATCGCTTCCCGCTAGCGCTTCCGGGCGTCCTCGCCCGGGATGCCGCGCTCGGCCAGGGCCGCGGCGAACGCATCAACGTCGTCGACGCCCACGTAGAACGCCGGGACCTTCACGCGCAGCCACCGGATCGGCGTCCGGAAGTCGACCCGCACGCCGCCACGGGGGCTGCCGGCGAACGACGTCTCGCGGTTCAGCCAGTTCATGCGCACGCCGATCGCCGTGATCCACCGCCACGGACCCTCGATCCGCCACCGGGTGATGTTCGCGACCGGCGTCTGGAACGCGAACCGACCGAACCGCGCAGCGAGCTCCTCGGCGCCGTCCGTCCCGGGACGCAGCTCCGCCCACGCATCGTCCTGCCCGCGCACCCCGAACAGCCGGAGCAGCGGCATCGATCGCCGACCGAGGCGGATCGGGTAGCGGATCGCGGGCATCAGGCGCAGGCTACGTCACGTGGCGCCGACGTGGCCGGCGCCGGTTCGTCGCGGGGACAGGGCATGGAGGGCCGGACGTGGCGAAGGCGCAGTACGACGTCCTGATCGGGCGGTCGCCGGGGGACGTGTTCGACTACATCACCCGGGTCGAGACGTACGCCGAGTGGCAGCGCAAGGGCGGCATCCAGAAGGTCGACCGGCTGACCGACGGGCCGATCGGCGTCGGCTCCAGGTTCCGGATGGACCGCTCGATGGGCGGCCGGACGGCGGCCATCGACTGCACCGTCACCGCGTTCGAGCCGGGCAAGCGGTTCGACTTCACGAGCGTGGATACCAGCGGCTTCCGCGGCGTGTTCTCGACGACGCTCGCGCCCGACGGCGCCGGGACGCGGCTCCACTGGGACGTGTCGATGCAGCCGCCGAACCTGCTCTACCGGCTGCTCGACCCGATGATCGGCCGCGAGATCCGGAAGTCCGCCGCCGTCGACTTCCCGGAGCTGAAGCGAACGCTCGAAATCGGTGGCCTGACCTGCCGACCCTAGCCTCAGGCGGGTGGGTGGCGGGATCGGTGGTCGACGGTCCGGATGTCGGATCGCCGGCTACGTCATCCGTCCCGCCGGGTCGGGTACCCGGGTCGATGGGCGTGCGCGTGTCGCTGCCGCAGAGTGCGAGTCACCGGAACGCCGCCGGTGGGGACCCGAAAGGGTCCGAGGACCGGGGCGGACCGAACAACCGAAGAACAACCGAATAGCCTCCTCCGACTCCTACGACCGCACTCGACCACCCGCGAGTGCGGTCGTTTCTCGTCGGCCGATAGGGCCCATCTGCCGCGTTGGTCGCTGCGGTGCTCGCTCACGCACGTCCGAGTGCGCTCGCTCCGCTCCTCGCTCCCGCCTTGCATCTGGACCCTCTCGGCCGACGAGCGGCCCCATCCACAGGGCCCATCTGCCGCGTTGGTCGCTGCGGTGCTCGCTCACGCACGGACGTCGCCCGCGCTCCGCGGCACGTCGCGGTCCGGTGCCCGCTCGGCGCAGCCGGCGTGCGCGTGACCCGTGCGCCAAACCTCATCCAGACCTCATGTCCGGGCATCCGATGGCACTGTCTCGCCAGCGCACCGTGCGAGACAGCGCGGGGCGTCGATCCACGACGCACACGCGCGGGAAGAGGTCACCGAGATGCCGATCGACCACGCGGCGCGGAGCGGACGGGCGCCGATGCTACTGACCCTGAGGCTGCTGATGGCGGGTGCCCTGGTGCTCGGCGTGGGCGCCGCGCCGGTCCTCGCGCACGGTGGGCGCGACGCGCACTCCACCTTCACCAAGTACGTCACCGTCGCGCCGGAGATGGCCGGCATCGTGGGTGGCGACGTCGGGGCCGGCACGTTCAGCGGGACCGTCCTGTCGGCCACGCCCGGCCCGACCACGTTCATCGAGGCGATCTATCGCTTCAACGGGGCCCACCACGCATTCGTCGCCCGGATGCACGTCCAGCAGACCGGCCTGACCGCGGTGATCACGGGGAACGTCACCGACGGCTGGCTGGCGGGCAACCAGGTCCGGGGCGAGTTCACCGAGATCACGTGCTCGCTGAGCGGAGCACCCACGCTCTGCTGGACCGGCAGCGTCGACATCCTGCGGGGCACGAAGGGCTGACCCGGTCGATCGACGGGCCGGGAGCGGCGAGGGGACCCGGCCCGTCGCGATCCGCGAGACGCTTCTCGTTGACGTCGCGCGCATGCTCACGGCGTGCAGGCGACGATCCAGGACCGCATCGATGAGCGCGCCGGCGCGCTGATCGGGCGCGAGCGGGAGTCGGCAGCTCTCCGACGCGTGCTCGATTCCGACGGCCCGCTCGTGGCCTACGTCCATGGGCTGGGCGGCGTCGGCAAGTCCGCCATCCTCCGCTCGTTCGAGTCGGCGGCAGCCGCCGCCGGGTGCCGCCGTCGTCGCGCTCGACGGGTCCACCATCGAGCCGACGCAGCGCGGCTTCCTTGCCGCGCTCTCGGTGGCCATCGGTGGCGAGCTCGCGAGCGTCGAGGGACTGGCCGACCGTCTCGGCTCGCTGGGCGCCCTCGTCGTGGTCGTCCTCGACGAGTACGACGCGCTGCGGGCGATCGATCCGTGGCTGTGCCGGGTCGTCGTGCCCGCGCTCAGCGACCGGACGCGCCTCGTGATGGCCGGCCGCGAGGCGCCGATCCCGGACTGGCCTGCCCGGCTCGGCGAGCTCCTCCAGGTCATCGCCGTCGGGAACCTGCCACCCGCGCGGGCCACCGCGCTGCTGGCGGCCGAAGGGGTCGCCGCGCCCGAGGCCGCGCGCATCGAGCGACTCGCGCGTGGTCACCCGCTGTCGCTGCGATTGGCGGCCGCTGCCCTCCGGAGCGATCCGCGCTCGTCTCAGGCGATCCGGATCTCATCGCGATCATGTCGCCGATCACCCGGCTCTATCTCGATGCGCTCGACCCGGTCACCCGCAGCGTGGTCGACGCGGCATGCGTCGTCCGCCGCCCCACGCGGTCGCTGCTGACGACGATGCTTCCGGACGGGCCGCCGGATGCGTTCGAGCGGCTGAGCGGCCTGCCATTCGTCGAGCCCACGGTCGATGGCCTGGCGATCCACGCCACCGTCCGCGAGGTCGTCGCGGCCAGCCTGCGGGCCGACGACCCGGAGCGCTCGCGCGCGCACCGGATCGCGGCATGGCGGGCGCTCCGCCGCGAGGTCGCGGACGCCTCACCCACGCACCTGTGGCGCTACACCGCGGACCTGCTCTACCTGGTCGAGAACGAGACCATCCACGACGCCTTCTTCCCGACCACGGATCGCCGATACGTCGTCGACGAGGCGAGACCCGAGGACTGGCCGGTCATCCGCCAGCTGTCGACGCGGCACTTCCCGGGCGAGCCCCAGGACGATCTGGAGGCGTGGTGGCGGCACGCCCCGTGGGCGTTCCGGGTCGCGCGGAGCCGGACAGGGGACGCGGCGGGGTTCGCGGTCCACGCCGAGCTCGACCGCCTGCCGCGCGTCCTCGTGGACGTCGATCCCATCGCCCGGCACTGGCGCGACCATCGGCGGCGCTACCCGGTTCCTGCGGGCCGGACGATCAGCACGCAGCGGTTCGAGCGGGCCGATCCCGCGGATCAGGACGACGCGTCGATCCACGCCTCGCTCATCCTCGACCTCTACCACGCCTGGATGGCCCAGCGACCGGGCCTCGCGCGTCACTACGGATCGGGCCGGACGCCGATCGGGACATCGAGCGGGACCCTCCCGGTCGACGGGACGCAGGCCCTGGCCGACGCCCCGACGCTGGTCGGCGGCTCCCCGCGCTATCCGTTCGTCATCGACTTCGGGGCGGGATCGGTCGACGGCTGGCTCGCCCGGCTGATCGCCACGGAGCTGCGCATCGACGACGCGCCGCTCCTCGACGTCGCCCAGCGCGAGATCGTGCGCGCGGATCGGCGCATCCCGCTCACGACGCTCGAGTTCGCCGTCCTCCACTACCTGGTCGAGCGCCCGGGCACGATCGTCGACCGGCCGACGCTCCTGCGCGACGTGTGGGGCTACGACGCGGCCGGACGGCAGCAACGTCGTGGATGTGCTGGTCGGGTCGATCCGCCGCAAGCTCGGCGAGCACGCGCAAGCGTTGCAGACGGTGCGCGGTCTGGGGTATCGGTTCGTCGGGACGTCGTAGGCGGTCAGCCACCTAGGCCGGCGATGTTCGTGCCTCGAGTGCATCGATGAGCGGGCCGACCGCTTCCGGCAGATGCCCCGCCGCGAGGAACCGCCGCAGGTGCTCGGCCGCACGGGGCTCGGCCGCCGACGCCGCGGCGAACAGCTCGCGCGCTTCCGCGATGCGGCCCGCACCGCCGTAGAACATGGCGGTCCAGAGCGTGACCTGATCGTCGTCCGGCGCCAGCGCGTGGGCCTGTTCCATCAGCGCCGCCGCGCCGGCGAGGTCGCCCCGCGTCACCGGCTCCTCGGTCTCGTCGAAGAGCTCGTACGCGCGCGCCAGCCGGGCGAGCCGCTCCAGCTCGTCGAGCGGCGCCCGATGATCGTCCACCCGCAGGTCGAACCGTCGTGACCACGCCGATCCGGCGGCGGGCACGATGAGCAGCGCGGCGGACTGCCGGCCGCGGACATCGCCGCCCTCGGCCTCGGCAGCGCGGAGCGCCGCGAACAGCCGATCGATGAGCGGCATCGACCGGGCGAGGGCCGCTTCGTAGGCGGCGGCCATCGCCGGCCACACCGTGGGCCGCTCCATCATGTTCGCCTGGATCGAGACGTCCTCCCGGACGACATGCCCCGCCTCGCGGACGCACCGCGCACCCGTCCATGCATCGGAGCGGCCCGCGGCGTCGACCATCCCGACCTGGCGCACGTCGCGCCCGGGATCCTCGGCGATCAGCGCCGCGAGGACGTCCGGGCGCGGCGGCCCCCTCCCGCATCCGCGCGAGTCCGAGCGGGCCGTACGACTCCAGGGTGAACGACTGGGTCGCCACCGCGCCGACGCCCGGCTCGGCGTACGGCACCGACGCGCCGACGTTCGGCCAGCGCGTCTGGACGGCCACACCGAGCTCACCGGTGGTCGGGTCGCGCGCGACGATCGAGTAGGTCATGGGCGCCTCCGGACGGTCAGCCTACGCCCGCTACGTCATCCGTCCGACCGCCACCGAGGGCGGACGTGGACGCCGTCCCCGGCTCTCGGACCGTATCCGTCACGCGGGTGCATCCGTAGCGTCATCCATGCAACCGACATCGAGCCGGTGATGACGAAAGGAACGACAGCCATGGACGGCACGACCGCGATCCCGAGCCAGGAGGCGCGCACCGCGTCGCCGGCGGCGCACGGGAGCAAGGGCTGTCTCGTCGAAGGCTGCCCGTGCAAGGACGCCCGGATCGTCTCCACCCGCCGCGCCCGGTTCTTCGCCCGTCTCGCCGTCGAGCGTGGCGAGACCGCGCAGCGGATCGTCGTCCCGGAGCCGGACTGGCAGCTGCCGGCGGCACCGCTCAGCTGAGGCGCCGTGGACCGGCCTACGTCATGCGCATGAGGCGGACGTGGGACCAACGTCCCGGCGCGGATGCGCTGCGTGCGGATGGGCCCGAAGGACGCACCGGCCTAGGCTGACCGCAGCACTCATCCATCCGCGTCACTCGGTCGAATCATCATCGAACCCGACTCCAGGAGCCCACAGGGAACCGATCCGATGGACCCGCTGACGATCCTGCTGATCAGCCTCGCGACGCTCGTCGCGGCGAACCTCGCCGCGTCGCGCCAGAAGGCCTGACCCACCACCCGACGCCTCCCACGCCTGTCCGGCGACGAGTCTCCTCCCTCGATCGCCGTTCGCCGCACCGACGACGCCGTCCGGTTTCGCCACCGGGCGGCGTCGTCACGTCCGGCGCCTGGCGGTCCGGGGAGGGACCGTGCCGCGTAGACTTCGCGACGGGGCGAAGCGGGTGCTGGAGGGAGGCATTGGCGGACACCGAGGACCAGCAGGAGGCGCTCCGGTCGGAGCGCGGCAAGACCGTCCACGGCGAGCCGGCGGATGCCGGGCATCGGGTCCTCGCCCCTGACGACGCGGAGGTCGAGGCGTACCTCGAGGTCGCGCTCGACGCGCCGGCACCAGAACGTTCCCCCGACGACCACCCCGCCGCCGAGGCGGCCGGCAGCGTCGCCGTCCTCGACTTCGGCAGCCAGTTCGCCCAGCTCATCGCCCGGCGGGTGCGCGAGCTGAACGTCTACTCCGAGTTGCTGCCCTTCGACACGACCCTCGAGGAGCTGGAGCGCCGCGGCACGAAGGCGGTGATCCTGTCCGGCGGCCCGAACTCGGTCTACGACGACGGCGCGCCCAAGCCCGACCCGTCGATCTGGCGTGGCCGGCTACCGGTCCTCGGCATCTGCTACGGCGCCCAGCTCATGGCTCACGACCTGGGCGGCGACGTGCTTCCGACGAGCAAGCGTGAGTACGGACCGGCGACCGTCACGATCACCGAGGACGACGGCCTGTTCTCGGGCATCGACCGCGAGCAGCCGGTCTGGATGAGCCACGGCGATTCGATCACCCGGTTGCCGGAGGGCTTCCACTCAACCGCCCAGACCGACTCCACGCCGTTCGCCGGCCTCGCCGCCCCGGAGCGGAACCTGTACGGCATCCAGTTCCACCCGGAGGTCGTCCACACGCCGCGCGGTCGCGTCGTGCTCCGCAACTTCGTCCTGGGCGTCGCTGGCCTGCGGGCCGACTGGACGAGCGCGAACTTCATCGAGACCACGGTCAACGAGATCCGCGAACGGGTCGACCGGCACGCACGGGAGACCGGTTCGGACGGCAAGGTCATCTGCGCGTTGTCGGGCGGCGTCGACTCCTCCGTCGCCGCGGCGCTCGTCCATCGGGCGGTCGGTGACCGCCTGACGTGCATCTACGTCGACCATGGGCTGATGCGCAAGCAGGAGTCCGCGCTGCTGCGCGCGACGTTCGAGCAGAACCTGGGCATGAACCTCGTGATGGTCGACGCGCAGGACCGCTTCGTCGCCCGCCTCGCCGGGGTCGAGGACCCCGAGGAGAAGCGCCGCATCATCGGCGACGAGTTCATCCGGGTGTTCGAGGAGGAGGCCGCCAAGATCAAGAGCGAGGCCGGCGGCATCGACTTCCTGACCCAGGGGACGCTCTACCCCGACGTCATCGAGAGCGCCACGCCCGAGACGAAGGCCGCCCAGAAGATCAAGACCCATCACAACGTGGGCGGGCTGCCCGCGGACCTGCGCTTCCAGCTCATCGAGCCGTTGCGCTACCTGTTCAAGGACGAGGTCCGGGCGGTCGGGCTGGAGCTGGGGCTGCCGGAGGCGATGGTCCATCGCCAGCCGTTCCCGGGTCCGGGGCTCGCGATCCGGATCATCGGCGAGGTCACCCGGGAGCGGCTCGACACGCTGCGCGAGGCGGACTGGATCGTCATCGACGAGATCAAGGGCGCCGGGCTGTACCGCACGCTGTGGCAGTCGTTCGCGATCCTCACGCCGGTGCGGTCCGTGGGCGTGATGGGCGACGGTCGGACGTACGCGAACGTCGTCGCGATCCGCGCGGTCACCTCCGAGGACGGCATGACGGCGGACTGGGCGAAGCTGCCGTACGAGGTCCTCGGGAGGATCTCGAGCCGGATCGTCAACGAGGTGCCGGGCGTCAATCGGGTCGTGTACGACATCTCGTCCAAGCCGCCGGCGACGATCGAGTGGGAGTGACGCCCATGCGCCACCCCGCGCCCGTCCTCGTGGGGCTCACGCTGGCGCTCGGCGCCTGCAGCGGTGGGGGTGCGTCATCGGCGTCCCCGGCGCCCACCGGGGCCGCATCGCCCTCGGTCGCCGGCAGTGGACCGGCGGGTCCCACGGGCGGGCCGGTCGCCGCAGGCGACGACCTGTGCGGCCTCCTCGGCCCGGGCGACTTCAGCGCCGTGGGCGTGCCGGGGACCAGCGGCCCCACCGAGAACGACCAGGACCCGAGCAACGTGTCTTGCGTGTACGCGGGCACGTCGGGCGCGACCGGCGGCGTGGAGTTCGACGCGTCCCTTGCCGCGAACGCCGGCGATGCCCAGGCGACGTACCAGACGGTCATCGGCGAGGTCGGCGGCGACCCGGAGGCCGGCAAGGCGGCGGGTGCCGCGGCGTTCCCTGACGCCGACGACGCGACCATCGTCACCGACGCGGATGGCGGCGGGGCGGTCATCGTCATCCGGCAGGGTCCGCTCGTGTTCGACATCGGCATCCCGGCGTCGGATCAGGCGACCGCGAAGCTGACCGCGTTGGCGGCCCTCGTCCTCGAGCGCGCCAGCGGCCTGACGTGAGGTCCGAACCCCTGACTTTCGGGCGAGCGACGGCCTTCGCGGGTCGCGTAGAGTGCCGCCATGGCTGACGACGCCACCCTGACCGTGTCCCGCTGTCCATGGTGCTCCGCGCCGCTGCCGGCATCGACGCTCGCGACCTGTCCGTCGTGCGGCGCCACGCTCCACGGCGACGGCGAGGCACAGCTCCCGGGCGTGACGACCCTCGACACCGACGCGATCCTGCGCGCCAAGAGCGCCGTCAGCCGTCCGCGCAACCGGTTCCTGTCGTTCATCACGGGTGAGGTCGATGACGGCGGGACGATGCGGGCCGATCCGGACTCGATCGCCCCGCCCAGCGACGCCGTGCTGCGCGAGATGCGTCGCCTGGAGCTCGCCGCCGAGGTCGCGAACCTCGAGGCGGAAGTGCAGGCGATGGCCACCGAAGCCGAGGTCGAAGCGCGTGAGGCTGGCCTCGTCCCGGCCGACGAGGCGATCGTCGTCCCGTCGCTGAGCGACGTGCTCGGCCAGCTGCCGGCCACGGAGACACCCGAGCCGGCGGAGGTCGACGGTCGCGAGAGCGGCGTCGCCGCGGCCGAGTCGACCGCGAAGGCCGAGGTCGCCGACATCGTCGATGGCGAGGTCCGCCCGGCCTGACACGGCGCCGCCGGGTACGCTCCCGGCGCATGCCCGACCGTCTCCCACCGCCCGGTCCGTCGTTCCTGCGCGCCCACGAGCTGCACGTCGGCGACCGCACGCTCCACGCGGGCATGAGTCAGCCCACCGCGGGCCCCGACGACTGGTGGCTGGGCATCCTGTGGGTCACCGACGCCCAGGGGGTCGTGAGCTTCACCGAGGTCGCCCCGGTCGGTGGCCCGCCGCCCGACCCCCCGCTCGCCCGCCTGGGACCCGCGATGGCGGGCGCGCTCTCCGGCCTCATCCGCGAGGAGGCCGGGCGTCTCGCGATCCGCCTCACGCCCGTCGTCCCGCCCGACGACCCGGCCCGTCCGTGGCGCTGCCCGCTGGCGGTCCGCGCGGCGCTCGGGTTCGAGCCGGCACGCGCTGCCGCGATGGGCCGCAACGAGCTGGCCGACCAGGTGCTCAGCGCGTTCCGCCGCTCCGTGGAAGGCCTCGCGAGGCCGTGACCGGCGCTGCCGGAGGGGCGTTCGGCCATTCCCGCGTAGAGTCCGCGTGATGGGCGACGCGTTCGATGAGTTCATGCGGGAGCTCGAGCGCCGGCGACGGCAGGCGATGGGCGAGGACCCGGACGCGGATCCCGATCCCGATCCCGACGAGCCCGCGGGCCGGCGAGGGCCGATCCCGCTCGACGACCAGCCGCGCGCCGGACGTGTCGCAAGGGACGATCGCGGCGCCGGTCGCTCGGGCGGCGGGCCGGGTGCTCCGGGCGGCTCCGGCGGGGGAAGTGGCGGTGCCGGGGACGCCGGGGCCGCTGGTCGGCGGGCGTGGCCCGAGTCCCCGACAGCCCGGCGTTCGCGGCTTCATGCGGCGCTACGCGATCGCGATCATCGGCGTGGCCGTCCTCGTCGTCCTGTTCCTGGCGGGCACGTTCCTCGACCTGTGGACCGACGCGATCTGGTATCGCAGCGTCGGGTTCGACGGCGTGTTCTTCGCCCGGCTCGGCGCGCAGCTCCAGCTGTTCCTCGTCGGGCTGGTCGTCGCGGGCGTGTTCCTCCTGGGCAACCTCTGGCTCGCCCGTCGCCTGATCCCCAGGATGACCGTCGGTCCGGGTCCGCTGCGGGGCTGGGCGGAACGCCTCGCCGATGCCACGGCCCAGGGCGCTTCGGTCGGTCGGGGCGCGCGAGGCGCGTGGTCGCGACGACCGAGCGGGCCCGATCTTCGTCTTCGATGGCGGCGACATCCCGGACTTCACGCCGCTGGCCGGCTGGGTGCTCACCGGGTTCGCGATCCTGGTCACGCTCGGCATCGCGATCGCGCTCGCCGCGGACTGGGAGCAGGTCCTGCTGTGGCAGCACCGGGTGCCGTTCTCCCCGACCGCCTCCGTCACCGATCCGATCTTCGGTCGCGACATCTCGTTCTTCCTGTTCGAGCTGCCGTTCTGGCGGACCCTGCAGACCATCGCCAACGGGCTGCTGTTCACGGCGCTCGTGCTCGCCGGCGGCCGCTACGCCGTCGCCGCGTCGCGGGGTGGCGGGGTGTTCACGGTCCCCGTCCGGCTCCACCTGGGCATCCTCGCCGCCCTGTTCATCGCGACCATCGCGGTCGGCTTCCAGCTCGACAAGCTGGAGCTGGCGCACGGATCGAACGGGACGGTCGCGGGTGTGTCCTACACCGACGCCCACGCCCGGTTCTTCGCCAACGACCTGCTGACGATCATCAGCGCCATCCTCGCGGTCGCGATCCTGGTCCTCGCGCTCAGTCGCCGGGGATGGCGGGCGTTCGGGATCGGTGTGGGCGCATGGGTCGTCGCGCTCGTCCTGGTCGGCGGGCTGCTTCCCGAGATCGTCCAGCGATTCGTGGTCGCGCCCAACGAGCTCGTCCAGGAGCGCCCCTACATCGCCAACAACATGAACATGACCCGCCTCGCGTTCGGGATCGACCAGTGGGAGGACGGGGGTCTGTTCCGCGGCGACGCGCCGCTGACCGCGGAAGCGATCGCCGAAGAGGAGGACACGTTCCGCAACGCGCGACTGTGGGACTACCGGCCGCTGCAGTCCACGCTCGGCCAGCTCCAGGCCGTGCGTCAGTACTACACGTTCCACGACGTCGACACCGACCGCTACGTCGTGGACGACGTGCAGCGCCAGGTGATGCTCGCCGGCCGCGAGCTGAACCTGGACACGCTCACCGGCGCCAGCTGGGTCAACGAGCGCGTGTCGTACACGCACGGCATCGGCCTCGCGATGGTCCCGGTGAACGAGGTCACGCGACCGGAGGGCCAGCCGCGCCTGTGGGTCCGCGACCTGCCGCCCGGTCGCGACCGCGGACGTACCGACGATCACCGAGCCGCGCATCTACTTCGGCGAGCTCGACGACCACTACGTCGTCGTCGGCGCCCGCCAGCCCGAGTTCGATTACCCGCAGGACAGCGGCGGCGCCAGCCAGGACATCCCGAACCGCTGGACGGGCACGACCGGCATCAAGCTCGACGGGCTGACGCGCCTCCTGTTCGCCCTCCGGTTCCGCGATCTGGACCTGCTCATCACCGACCAGCTCCAGCCCGACAGCCAGCTGCTGCTCCACCGGACGCTCGATGACCGGCTCGGCCGGATCGCACCGTTCCTGCGCTACGACAAGGATCCGTACCTCGTCGTGACCGACGACGGGCGCCTGAAGTACATCCAGGACGCCTACACGACCAGCGCCGACTTCCCGCACGCCACCCCGTTCTTCCCGAGCGACCTGCCGGGCGGCACGGGCCTTGGCGGGAGCTCCTTCGACTACCTGCGCAACAGCGTCAAGGTCGTCATGGACGCCTACGACGGCACGATGACGTTCTACGTCGCGGACGACACGGACCCGCTCATCCGCGCCTGGGCGGGGGTCTTCCCGACGCTGTTCCGGCCGCTGAGCGAGCTGTCCGAGGACCTCCATGCGCACCTGCGCTCCCCGGAGGAGCGGTTCAACGTCCAGACGCGGGTCTTCGGCCGGTATCACCTCACCCCGGACGAGGCCGGCGTGTCGACGTTCTTCAACCGGACCGACATCTGGACGGTGCCGGCGGGGGGCGACGACGATCAGCGGCTGCCGAACGAGGCGTACTACGTGATCATGCGGATGCCCGGCGAGTCGGCCGCGGAGTTCCTGCTGCTCCAGCCGATGATCGCGGCGAGCCGGCCGAACATGATCGCGTGGGTCGCCGCCCGCAACGACGGCGCGGAGCTGGCCAAGGTCCGGGTGTACCGGTTCCCGGCGCAGACGACGGTGTTCGGGCCGCAGCAGATCGAGGCGCGCATCGACCAGGACCCGGTGATCAGCGCCCAGATCTCGCTGTGGGACCAGGCCGGCAGCAAGGTCATCCGGGGCAACCTGCTGGTCGTCCCCGTGCGCGACTCCCTCGATCTACCTCCAGCCGGTGTACCTGCAGTCGACGCAGTCGGCGTTCCCGGAGTTCGAGCGGATCGTCGTCGCCTCCCCGACCACGGTCGTCTGGGCGCCGTCGCTGGGCGAAGCGCTGGACCTGCTGCTGGTCCAGCAGGGGAGCGGCGGGCCGTCGCCGACACCCGGTCCGTCGCCCGCCCCTTCGGCCTCAGGTGGGCCGTCGCCATCGGTCGCGCCGACGCCGTCCGCGGTGCCGACACCGTCGGGCCCGCTGCCCAGCGGTCTGCCGACCGATATCCCGGGCCTCGTCAAGTACGCCAACGACCACTTCGACGCGGCCCAGACGGCGCTCCGCAACGGCGACCTCGCCACCTATGGCGCCGAGGTCGCCAAGGCCGAGGCGGCCATCCGCGCCCTGGCCGAGCTGACCGCCACGCCGGCGCCATGACGCGCGGGCCTGTGCGGTGCCACCGGCCCCGATGACGCCCACGACGAGCGAGCCGGCCCAGCTGCCGGCGGCGCCCGCGGAACGTCCGCTCCGCTGGGGCACCGTCGTCTATGCGGCGATGGTCGTGACGTTCGTCCGACCGACGCTGTGGTTCATCGCGCTGGCCGGGTTCCTGGCGCGCGGCGGACTCGCTGCTGCTGGCCGTGCCCATCCTGGTGCTGCCCACGCCGTCCGGGCTGGCCAACGTCCTGGGCGGCCCCGTCTCGTCACTCGTGTTCGGGGCGCCCGCGCCCGAGCTCATCGCCGTGATCGTCGGGTCGTCGCTCCTCGTGGTGTTCGCGCTCGTGGCGGGGACGTACATCGGGGCGTGGTCGGAGCGGCTGGTCGTCGGTGGGTCGCTGGACGTCGCCGCGGACGAGGGGCTGGTGCCCCTCGCCGCTGAGAACGCCCCGTTGCGCCGCGGCGCCGGCGCGGTCGCCGTGATCCGGCTGCTGGGGCTGATCCCGCTCGCGATCGCCTTGGTCGCCGCCGCTCAGCCGCTGTATCTCGCCGTGTACCAGGAGCTCATCCTCCCCGAGGAGCTCCGCACGCCCCTGCTGCTGCGGGTCCTGGCGGACATCCCGGGCGCCCTGCTGTGGCTGGCCGTGGCCTGGCTGCTGGGGGACGCGGCGGCGTCCCTGAGCGTGCGCCGGCTGCTGCTGGAAGGGCGGAGCATCGGGGCGGCGTGGGCGCTCGGCTGGCTGGGGCTGGTGCGGCGACCGTGGCGCGTGCTGGGCACCGCACTCGCCACGACCAGCGTGTTGCTGCTGCTGTTGCTGCCCGGGATCCTCGGCGCGGCCACCGGCTGGGCGCGGCTCCGGGCGCTGCTCATCGAGGGGGACGATCCCCTGGCGATCGCGTTCGGCGTGCTGCTGTTCGTCGCGGTCTGGGTCGCGGGCCTCGTCCTGGTCGGCGCGGCGGCCGCGTTCCGGGGCGCGGCCTGGACGTTCGAGCTCGTCCGGCGCCCGGGACCGTCGTCCCCCCATCGCTAGCCCCATCGCGGGGGCTGCCGCGACCGCGAAGGTCTGCCACGCTCCAGTTCGGCGACCCACTCGGGTCGCGATCCGGAGTGATCGGTTGAGCGTCACCGCGAACGCGTGCCCCGCATGCAGCGCGCCCGTCCCCTACGGCCGCCTGTCGTGCCCTGCGTGCGGCGAGCTGCTGGCCGCCGTCGCCGGCCTGCCCCGTCGGACGGCCGTCCCCTCGACCGACTCCGCGCCGCCCGGCGACGTCGCCGCCGTCGGACCGGCGGCCGAGCCCGAGGCCGAGCCATCCGCCGCTCTCGATCCTGCGCCCATGGCACTCGCCGCGGCCGAGACCGCGGCGTCGCCCGAGGCCGGGTGGTCAGCGGCGGTCGAGCACGCCCCGACGGCGCCGCCCGCGGACCTGGTCGCGACCGACCCTGACGACCACCCCGCCGCCCTCGCCGCCGCGGCTCCCGCGCCGTCGAGCATCGTCCTCGCGCGAGCCGATGCCGAGGACGACGATGTCCCGCTCCTCGACCCGGAACCCGAGGCCTACCCGGTTCGACCCGCGGCGTTCGTCGCGGCATCGACGGCACCCGCGACGCCGGCGGGTGCGATCGCCCCGCCGCCGGCCAGCCTCGACCTCGCGCCGGCCGTCGTGGCGTCGTTCGCGGGGGCCATGCCGATCACGCCGTCGGGCGTCCACACACCCGGGACGCCGTTCGCGGCCGCGGGTGCCCTGTCCACCGGCGGCGGATCCGCCTCCAGGCGGAGCCCATCCGTCCCGCTGCCGGCGCTTCGGATCGGGAAGCTCCCCGAGCAGCTCGTCGTCGCCGGAGCCGGCGTGGCCGCCGTCTCGTTCGCGCTCCCGTGGGGCAGCGCGATGATCGGCGCACCGTCGATCGGCCAGCCCTGGATCACGCTCGGGATCATGGGTAGCTGGCACGTCCTCGCGCTGCTCGCCGTCCTGGGCACCGCGGCGCTCGCGGTCCGTGGCACGCGGTTCGGCCCGTGGCTGCGGATCGGCGTCGTGCCGCTCCTCGTGTGTGGCGACCTGCTGGGTCTCGCCTGGCCCTATCTGACGACCTCGCTCGGGCGGGGTGTCGGCGTCTATGCCGTGCTCGTCGGGGCGATCGCGATGGGCGTCGGGGCCGTCCTCGCGCTGCGCGCCGCCACGCATCCGATCGCGATCCGTCCCTCGGAGCGCAACGCGGCGCCCGCCCCGACCGTCTGAACCCCGGCCCGCTGTCGCGCGGCCCTCACCCCGGCCCCCGAGCCAGGCCCTGCCTCCCCGAAGGTGCCTGTTACACTCCGCCGCGTCGTCGCCGGTCGGCACCCCCGGTGACCGCCTGAGGTCGCACCCCCCTCGATGGACGAGATCCTCACGAACATCACGGACATGATCGGCGGGTTCTTCGCGACGCCGATCGTCCAGTTCACCCTCCAGGCGATCGCGGCCTACGTCGTCATCCTGTGGCTGGCGGCCGCGTACTGGGCGTTCCGGGACATGCAGCTCCGGACCGAGAACCCGATCCTGCCGTACCTCGCGGCGAGCCTCATCGTCCTGTTCACGCCGGCGTTCTTCCTGTTCGGCGTGATCGTCTACCGGATCATCCGGCCGCAGGAGAAGATCGGCGAGGTCTACGAACGGAACCTCGCCGAGGAGGCCCTCCTCGCCGAGGTCGAGGCCGTCAAGTCGTGTCCCACGTGCGCCCGTCGGGTGAACGACGAATGGATCATCTGCCCCACGTGCCGGACTCGGCTCAACCGCGTCTGCCCCAACTGCAGCCGCCTCGTCGGCCTCGACTGGTCGCTGTGCGCGTGGTGTGGCAAGGACTTCGAGCGCCATGACCTGACGGCGCTGGAGCCGTTGCCCGGCGGCCTCGATACGCCCGACCAGCTGCCCGAGCCGAAGCGGCCCGCGGTCCGCGCGTCCTCCGTCCGTGCCTCCGCGTCCCTGCCGCGGACGGCCGCGCGCTCCGCGGCCACCCGACCGGCGCCCGGGGCCGTCCCCGAGCGTTGAGCGACCCTCGCCCGGGTCCGGGCGAGGACCTTCCGGTCCCGATCGACCCGCCCTGGGGCGACGCCGTCCCCGGCGACGGCGCGCCCGTCGCTGCGTCCGTGCCGCCCTCGACCGTCCGGCCCCGTCCGTTCACGCTCGAGGGGCGTGTCGCTCCCGGTCTCTATCTCGTCGGCTGGCTGGGGACCATCCTCGGGCTGGGCATCTCGTTCGTCGGCATCAGCGGCGGGGTCGGGCCGATCTTCCTCATCGGGCTGGTCATCCTGACCGTGGGGCTGCTCGCGGGCTCGGGCGCGCAGGCGCTCGAGCGCAGCCGATGGACCGACCAGGCCTATCGCGGCCCCTCGCCGTGGCTCGTGTTCGCGGCGACGATCGCGTTGTCGCTGGCGGTCCAGGTGGTGATCGTCATCGCGGCGCGCGCCTTCGGCGTGCCGACGACCTTGCCGCTCCTCACGACGATCCTGCTGGCCGCGACGGCGCTGGTCTACGCCGCGGTCGTTCGGCTGCTCATCGTCGGGACCGGTGCCCTGACGTGGGCCGACATGGGACTCCGGATGCCCGCCGCGCGAGCGCTGACCGATCTGGCGTACGGCGCCGTGTTCGCCGTGCCCGTCCTGTTCGTCACGGGGATCGTGGCGCTGGCGCTGTCCCAGGTCCTCCAACCGCCGCCGAACCAGCTTCCCGAGGCGCTCTCGCCCTTCGACATCGTCGCGAACCTGCTGTCCGCGGCGGTCATCGCGCCCATCGGCGAGGAGCTCTTCTTCCGGGGCTACGCCACGACGGCCTGGGATCGGACCGCCGGCGCCCGCACGGCGATCCTGCGCGGCGCCTTCCTGTTCTCGATCGCCCATGTCCTGGCGCTGGGCGATCTCGGACAGGCGCTGTTCGCGTTCATCGTGCGGCTGCCGGTCGCGCTCATGCTCGGCTGGGTCTTCCTGCAGCGACGATCGCTGCCCGCCTCGATCGGCCTCCACGCCACGTTCAACGGGATCCAGGTGCTCCTGCTGGCGGCGGCGACGCAGGCAGGGCCACCGGGCTGAGCTCGCGCTCGAGCTCGTCGAGCAGCGTCGAGCGCCTCGCGCGATCGACCGCATCGAGGTCCAGCTCGCGTCCCTCGCGCTCCGCGGCCTCGCAATGCCGCGCTCGTCCGAGGCGTCGCGCGGAGCCGCGTCGCGTGCCGCGTCGACCTCCGCCTGCTCGAACGCCAGCATCGGCGCGTCCGCCACGTCGCGGATCGTCCGGGCCGCGGCCAGGAGCCGGGCCGCATCCGCGGGTCGCGTCGCGACGGCGAGCAGCGCGACCGACTCGACCTGGTTCGCGAGCGCACCCCGATTGCCATCGCGCTGCCACTCGGGCAGCGTCCGCCGGTACGCGCGCGATCGCTTCGCCGGTTCGGCCGTTGTGGCGGAGCACGTGGGCGAGGTCGCTGCGGACCACCAGCGCGAGCGCGTCGTCCTCGATCGCCTCGTAGGCGTCGATAGCGCGGGCGAAGGCCCGCCGCGCCTCGTCGAGGTGGCCGGCGTACCCCTCGACGCGCCCGCGACCGAGCGCGGAGAACGCGATGACCTCCGGGTTGCCCGACCGCTGCGCGGCCCGCTCGGCACGTTCGAGGCTGGCCATCGCGCCCGCGCTCGCCCGCCTCGGCCTGCCATTGCGCGACACCGGCGTACGTGAAGGCGACCGCGGTGTCATCGGCCGAGCGCGTCGGCGATGGCCGTGCCCTCCGCGATCCACTCGATGACGCCCGTCGCTGCGACCGAGGAAGAGGGCGGTCAGCGCCTTCGCGATGAGCGCGGGGCCGACCGCCCGCTCGTCGCCGGACGCGCGGGCGATCTCGACGCGCGCGCGCCGCCCAGGCCTCACCGCGTGACGCCGCACCCACCATCCACGCGGCGTTGGCGGCGGCGGCGAGCACCAGCGCGGCAAGCGGCGAGGTCGACCAGCCGGGCAGCCGGTCGACCTGGTCCGCGGCGCGACCGAGCGTCTCGAAGCCGTTCGACAGCGACCGCGACGCGCGCGTACACCACCAGCGCGACGCACAGCCGGAGCGCCGCCTCGAGGTCCGTCTCGAACGCCCAGTCGATCGCCACCTGGAGGTTCTCGCGCTCGGCGTCGAGCTGCCGGAGCGTCGCCGGCCATGTCGGGCCCTCGAGCCGCGGCGCCGCCGCCTCGGCGAACGCCAGGTAGTACGCGAGGTGGCGGGTGCGGATCGCCTCCGACTCGCCGGCCTCGAGCAGTCGGTCGCGGGCGTACTGGCGGATCGTCTCGAGGGCTCGATAGCGCGTGGGCCTGCTGCGCGCGACGCCGAGCAGCGACTTCGCGACCAGCCGGCCCAGGACGTCCAGGGCATCGGCCGTCCGATCCGTGGCGCCGTCCGCTGCGTCGAACGCCACGCCCGCGACGGCTTCGACGGTGCACCCGCCCGCGAAGACCGAGAGCCGGCGGAGCACCCGCCGCTCGTCGTCGGACAGCAGGTCCCAGCTCCAGTCGATCGCCGCCTCCAGCGTCTGCTGGCGCGGCAGGGCCGTCCGAGATCCACCGGTGAGCAGCCGGAACCGGTCGGACAGGCGGTCGGCGATCTCGGGCACGCTCATCACCTGGACGCGCGCGGCCGCGAGCTCGATCGCGAGCGGGATGCCATCGAGCCGCCGGCAGATCTCGGCGATCGCGGCCAGATCTTCGGGCATCGGCGCGAAATCGCCGTCGGCCGCGGTCGCGCGCTCGACGAACAGGCGCGTCGCCGGCGCCTGGTCGATGGACTGTCGGTCAAGGGTCGCGCCGGACGGCGGCAGCGGCAGCGACGCGACCTGGAACAGCGTCTCGCCGTCGACGCCGAGCGCCTCACGGCTCGTGGCGAGCACGGTCAGCTCCGGCGCGTCGGTGAGGAGGCGGCGCACGATCTCGGCGACCGGGGCCACGAGGTGCTCGCAGTTGTCGATGAGCAGCACGAGGCGCTTCGGCCGGACGTAGTCGAGCACGGTGTCGATGGGCGGGCGGCCGGGGTCCTCGTGCGCGCCGATGGCGCGGGCGATGGCGGGCAGGACCTGTCCCGGATCGGTCAGGGGCGCGAGCTCGACCAGCCAGGCACCATCCGGCCAGTCGGCGACCGTCGCGGCGGCGACGTGGAGCAGCAGTCGCGTCTTGCCGGTGCCGCCCGTGCCGACGAGCGTCACGAGGCGATGGTCGCGCACCAGCCCGGCGACGACGTCCAGCTCCTGCTGGCGGCCGACGAACGAGGTCAGCGGCAGGCGCACGTTGGTCTGGGCGCGATCGACGGTGTGGAGCGGAGGATGGTCGCTGGGCAGGCCGTCGATGACGAGGTCGGCGAGCCGGAGCGGTTCGGCGAGGTCCTTGAGGCGGTGACTGCCGAGGTCGCGGGACATGGTGCCGGGCGGCAGGTCGTGCTGGGTCAGGGCGAGCGTCGCCTCGGACAGGACCACCTGCCCGCCATGCCCGGCGGCGGCGATCCGCGCGGCGCGGTGGACGTCGAGGCCGACGTAGCCATCGGGACCGACCATGCCGCGACCCGTGTGCAGGCCCATCCGGACGCGGACCGGGTGACCGGGCGGCCAGGGGTGACCGGCGAGGGCCCGTTGGGCTTCGACGGCGGCCGCGACGGCGTCGGTCGCGACGGGGAAGGCGACGAAGAACGAGTCACCCTCCGTGCCCACCTCGGTGCCCTTCGCGAAGGCCGCTCGGAGCAGCCGTCGATGGGTGTCGAGGACGGCCGGGTAGCCATCGCCCAGCTCCTGGAGGAGTCGTGTCGACCCCTCGATGTCGGTGAACAGGAACGTGACGGTGCCCTCGGGCAGGCTCGCCATGCCCGCATCCTACGCGCGGCTGGGCTCGTCTCCGTGCGGTAAGTGGCGGCGAAGTCCGGGTGCAGTCGCTGATGAGCGCCGGCCTCTAGGCTGCGACGCGTCCTCGGGATCCGGATGGCGGGAGGAATCGGCGGGCTTCCGTCGTCCGGGTCCCGGGACGCCTGACCACCTGTCGGGTCGGCGTCGCGCGAGGCTTCCGCCGGTCACGTCGAGGTCCCCGCATGGCCGATCCGCAGTCCGAGGAGCTGCTGCTGCCCGAGCTCTGGCCGTCGCTCCCGCCGCCACGTGCCCGTCGCATCCGCGAGCTGCCGGCCTCCGAGCGGCCCCGCGAGCGGCTCGCCCTGCGCGGTCCCGGCGGGCTGTCGGCGGCCGAGCTCGTGGCCATCGTGTGGGGCTCGGGGTCCGTGGGGCGGAGCGCGACGGACCTGGCAGCCGAAGCCCTGGCGCGGTTCGATGGCGTCACCGGGCTGGCGCGCGCGACCGACGCGGAGCTGGCCGCGCTGCCCGGCATCGGTCCGGCGAAGGCAGCGCAGCTCACCGCCGCGTTCGAGCTGGGACGGCGCGCCGTCGCGGACCGGCCGGCCGGGCGCTGGACGGTGCGCTCGCCGCGGGACGTCGTCGAGCAGCTGCAGGTCTCCATGGGCCTGCTCGAGCGCGAGGAGCTACGGGTCGTCGTGCTCAACGCGAAGCACGTCGTGCTCCGGGTCTCGACGGCCTATGCCGGCAACGTGTCCGCGTCCCTGGTGCGGATCGGCGAGCTGTTCCGGGACGCCGTCCGCAGTGACGCCACGGCGATCATCCTCGTGCACAACCACCCATCGGGCGACCCGACGCCGTCGCCGGACGATCTCCACGTCACCGCCGAGGCCGTCGCGGCGGGCCGGCTGCTCGATGTCGAGGTGCTCGACCACCTGGTCATCACGCGCGACGCATGGATCAGCCTGCGTGACCGGGGCGTGCAGTTCGACCGCCGTGAGCTCGGCGGCCCGGGCGTCCGACGGTGAGGGCCGCGACGGACCCCGCGGGTATACTCCCGCTCGCCCCGCCGACCGCGCGACCGCCACCGACCCGGCGGGTCCGTCCGGCCCGCCCCACCGCCCCGGACAGCCCACCCCAAAGGACTCGCCTGCCACCATGCTCGACCGGCTCCTCGGCCTCTTCTCGCGTGACATCGGCATCGACCTCGGGACGGCCAACACCCTCGTCCATGTCCGCGATCGGGGCATCGTCATCTCGGAGCCGTCGGTGGTGGCGATCGACGCCAAGTCCAAGCGGGTGCTCGCGATCGGCGCCGAGGCCAAGCGGATGGTCGGCCGGACCCCGGCCTCGATCGTGGCCGTGCGCCCGCTCCGTGACGGCGTCATCTCGGACTTCGACGTCACCGAGCAGATGATCAAGTACTTCGTGAACAAGGTCCACGACCGCGTGGGCCTCATCCCGCGACCGCGGATGCTGCTGGGCATCCCGTCGGGCGTGACGGAGGTCGAGAAGCGGGCCGTCCGCGATGCCGCGCTCAACTCCGGCGCGCGCTGGGCGCGGCTGATCGAGGAGCCGATGGCGGCCGCGATCGGCGCCGGGTTGCCCGTCTCGGAGCCGTCGGGCTCGCTCATCGTCGACATCGGCGGCGGGACCACCGAGGTCGCGGTGATCTCCCTGGGCGGCATCGTCGTCTCGCGCTCGATCCGCATCGGCGGCGACGAGATGGATCAGGACATCGTGTCGTTCGCCCGGCGCGAGTACAACCTGTTCCTGGGCGAGCGGACCTCGGAGGACATCAAGATCGCCATCGGCTCGGCGTATCCGGGCGAGTGGGACGTGCAGCGGGTGACGCTCCGTGGCCGCGACCTGCTGACCGGCCTGCCGCGGGCCGTCGAGGTGGGTGCCGACCAGATCCGCGAGGCGATCGAGATGTCGGTCGCGCAGATCGTCGACACCATCAAGGACACGATCGAGGAGACCCCGCCCGAGCTCGTCGCCGACATCATGGACCAGGGCATCGTCCTGGCCGGCGGCGGCGCGCTGCTGGCCGGCCTGGATCGGCGGGTGGCCGAGGCGACCCAGATGCCGGTCCATGTGGCGGACGATCCGCTGACCTGCGTGGCTCGGGGCACCGGCGTCGTGCTCCAGGAGCTGTCGAACCCGTCGATGGAGCGGGTGCTCGTCGCCGACACGTACAGCCAGCGACCGCGCTGAACGCCCGCTGACGAGCGCGGCGCGGCGGTCTACGCTGGGTCCCGCCCGCGCCAGCCGTCACCCCGCTCGAGCCCGCCATGACCACCGTCCTCGCCAACCGCACCACACGCCGCCGCGGGATCGTGTTCACGATCCTGCTCGCGGTGACGCTGTTCCTGATGGCGTTCTCGTCGAACCCGGCGGTGCTCGAGGTGCAGCGCGGCCTGTCGTTCGCGTTCCAGCCGGCGCTGCGCGGGCTCGACGACTTCGCGTCCGCCGTGGCGAGCATCGCGACGGCGATCGGCGAGATCGATGACCTGCGGACCGATAACGCGGCCCTCCGCTCCGACAACGAGCGGCTGGAGAACGAGAACGCGCGGCTCGAGCAGTACGCCCGCGAGAACGAATCGCTGACGGCGTTGCTCCAGTTGCGCAACGGCCTGGAACACAAGACGGTCGCGGCCCGGGTGATCGCGCGCGAGTCGAGCGAGGCGCGACGGCTCATCGTCATGGATCGCGGCGAGGACGATGGCGTCGCGCTGGGTGACGCGGTGATCGTGGCCGGGGGCGCGCTGGCGGGTCGGGTCACCGAGGTCGGACCGAACTTCGCGAAGGTCACGCTCATCAGCGACCCGACCTCGAAGGTCATCGGCCAGCTGTCGCTGTCGGGGAAGAGCGGCGAGGTCGTCGGCCAGCTCGACAACGGCCTGACGATGGGCAACATCGATGCGACCGCGAAGGTCCAGCTCGACGAGGAGGTCTTCACCGCGGGCATCGAGATCGCGGGCGGCATCCGGTCGCCGTACCCGAAGAACCTGCTCATCGGCAAGGTCATCGATGTGAAGCGCGACGCGAACGACGTGGTCCAGACGGCGTTCCTGCTGCCCGCCGCGGACCTCGACTCGTTCGAGGCGGCGCTGATCATCACCGACTACGAGGGCGGCCTCCCGCCGATCGAGGAGCAGCCGGTCCCGTGCGACAGCGGCGAGGGCGGCGTGCTCCCGTCGGGCGAGGTCCCGTGCTACACGCCCTCCCCGCGCCCCACCAAGGCGCCCACCGCGCGGCCCTAGGGTCCGGTTCCGGGTCAGAGCAGCACGATCCCGCCTGCCGATGGCGATCGCCCGGCACCGAGCGCTGTGAGCACCTCTCGCGTGTCGAGCGGGAGGTCCTCGCGCAGCGCTTCCCGGATCTCGCGAAGTGCCGCCCGGTTCGCCCTGGTGTCCGCGACGAGCAGGATCACCATGCCGACCGTCCGGTCGGCATCGCGCTTCCGCTGCGTCCTGCGCCAGGTCGCCTGGGCGTCGCGGATGCGCGTCTCAGCCTCGACGCCGATCCGCACCCGCATGACATCGCACATGCCGTCCCAGCCCCGCAGATCGGTCGCACCGTTCACCGGGACCTCGGTGTGCCAGTGGATCCCAGGGCCGAGGCGCTTCCGGAAGCGTTCGAGGAGGCGCGCGTGTGCGACGTCACGGATCGGGTCCCCGTCCGGGAAGGCCTTGAGGGCGAGTTTCAGGCCGACGGCGGCAGCCGCCCGACACAGCTGATCCAGGGTCGGCCGTCGGATCTCGCCGCGCTCGATGCGGCCGAACTGGCTCTGCGACATCCCGGCGGCGGTCGCCGCGACCCGCTGGCTGAGACCCGCGGCGAGTCGCGCCAGGTGGATCTCTCGTGCGACGATCGTGACGAGCTCCCTCGCGAGGGTGGCGCCTCGATGCGACCTTCGACCAGCCATCGACGAAAGTCTCTCTTCGACGGCTTATCTGACGCTCACCTGCCCTGGCGAGCCGCGCAGCGGCGCAACCGACGCTTCGCGGCGGGCTCAGACCTCCGCCGGCCGTCAGCCGAACCGCCCGTCGGCTCGATCCGCGCCAGAGCGGCTCGTCAGGTGCCGTTTGCGCCGCGCGGCGGCTCAGCGGCAGCGGAGGTTCGCCCGTTGAGCCGCCCCGCGGTTCGGGCGAAGGGTCGGCGGCTTGCTGGGTGGAGTGGGTCCGCGGCGATGGACGGGCGGGACCATCAGGCGCGGCGGGCCTCCCCGGGAGGGTCATCCAGCGCGCGGAGCGCGGCTGCTACGCTGCGGCCGATGCGTACACGCACCACCCCGGGGGCGGCCCGGTGAAGGGCCTCGTGCTCGCCGGCGGCACGGCGACCCGCCTCTTCCCGCTCACCATCGTCACCAACAAGCACCTGCTGCCGATCTACGACCGGCCGATGATCTACTACCCGCTCGAGACCCTGGCGGGCATGGGCATCCGCGAGGTGATGGTCATCGTCGGCGGCAAGAGCGTCGGCGACATCGTGGAGCTCCTGGCGGACGGCGACCATTTCGGGCTCGACCTGACGTACCGCTACCAGCGCGGCGCGCTGGGCATCGCGCACGCCATCGGCCTCGCGCGCAACTGGATCGGCGACGACGCGTTCTGCGTGGTCCTGGGCGACAACATCCTCCGCGGCCCGGCGCTCAAGGACGTGGCCCAGGAGTTCGATGCGAGCGCCGCCGGCGCGGGGACGCTCCTCTACCGCGTCCCCGATCCGCAGCGGTTCGGCGTCGCCGAGCTGGACGCCGCGGGCAACGTCATCGGCTTCGAGGAGAAGCCCCAGCACCCGAAGTCGGACCTCATCCCGATCGGCGTGTACTTCCTCCGCCCGGACGCCTTCGATGTCATCGACCACCTGGCGCCGTCGGGCCGCGGCGAGTTCGAGATCACCGACGTCCTCAACCACTACATCCCCGAAGGCCGCCTGTTCACGAGGGTCTACGACGGGCACTGGGCCGACGCGGGCACGGTGCCCAGCCTGCTGCGCGCCGCCGCGCTCGCGAACGACGACGACGAGGCCGGGCGGCTCACGCCACCGGTCGCGAGGCCCGTGGGGTGACGCCCGCGACCGCCTACCGCCGGCTCCTCGTCACGGGCGGCGCCGGGTTCATCGGCAGCGAGTACGTCCGCCAGGTCCTGGCGCGTGACGACGGCACCACGATCACCGTCCTCGACAAGCTGACCTACGCCGGCAATCGGGCGAACCTCCAGCCGCTGGACGACCACCCCGGCCGAGCGGACCGCCTCCTGTTCGTGGAGGGCGATATCGCCGACCCGACGGTCGCCGAGCCGCTGGTCGGCCAGGCCGACGCGGTCGTCAACTTCGCCGCCGAGTCGCACGTCGACCGCAGCATCCTCGACCCCGAGGCGTTCCTGCGGACGGGCGTCATCGGCGTCCACGTGCTCCTCGAGGCGGTCCGCCGGGCGTCCGCCGGCCGCGACACGCCCGTGCGGTTCCTCCAGGTCAGCACCGACGAGGTCTACGGCACCCTCGGCGCCGACGACCCGCACTGGACCGAGGACTCGCCGATCCAGCCGCGCAGCCCCTACGCCGCCGCGAAGGCCGCCGGCGAGCTGCTCGTCAGGAGCTACGTCGTCACCCACGGCATCGATGCCGTCATCACGCGGGGCTCGAACACCTACGGCCCGTACCAGCACCCCGAGAAGCTCATCCCCCTCATGGCGACCAACGCCCTCCACGACCAGCCCCTGCCGATGTACGGCGATGGCATGCAGATCCGCGACTGGCTCCACGTCAGCGACCACGCCGGCGGGATCGACTTCGTCCTGCGCCACGGCCGGACCGGCGAGGCCTACAACGTCCCGGGCGGCACCGAGCTGCCGAACCGCGAGGTGCTGACCAGACTCCTCGCCCACCTGGGCAAGCCGTGGTCGCTCGTCCGGAGCGTGCCCGATCGGCCCGGCCACGACCGGCGCTATGCGATGAGCGGCGCGAAGCTCGCCGCGCTCGGCTGGACACCGCGGACATCGTTCGACGACGGCCTGCCCGAGACCCTCGACTGGTACGCCGCGAACGAGGCGTGGTGGTCGGCGGTGAAGTCGGGTGACTGGGACGCGTATTACCGGCGCCAGTACGGGGAGCGCCTGGCCGCCTCGACCGAGGCCTAGCGGCGATGCGGGTCGCCGTCACGGGCGCCAGCGGTCGCCTTGGCCGTGCGCTCATCGCCGCCCTGGAGGAGGCCCCATTCACCGGCCTCACCGGGCCGATCGCGTGGACCCGACCGGACTTCGATCTCGACGACGCGACACCCGCGCGCATCGGCCGCCTGCTGGAGCGCGACCGACCGGAGGTCGTCGTCCACGCCGCGGCCTGGACGGACGTCGATGCGTGCGCCCGTGCCCCCGACCTCGCCGAACGGCGGAACGGCGTGGCGACCGGTGCGCTCGCCGAGGCGCTCGCGCAGCGCGGCCTGGACCTCATCGCGATCTCGACCAACGAGGTGTTCGACGGGCGACGGACGGACGGCCGCGGCTATGCACCGACGGACGAGACCGCGCCGCTGAACGCCTACGGGTCCTCCAAGCTGATGGGGGAGCAGCTGGCCCGTGCGGCCTATGCACCGGCCGGCGGTCCCGCGCTCGAGCCCTATCGACCGCAGGACGGCGTCCCCGACGCGCCGCAGCTGGCCATCGTGCGCACCGCCTGGCTGTTCGGCCCCGGCCAGCCCGACTTCCCGATGAAGATCCTGGCCGCGGCAGAGCGCGCTCGCGTGGCGCACGAGCCGCTCAGGGCGGTCAACGACGAGACCGGCTCGCCCACATCCGTCGCCGATCTCGCCGAGGCGATCGTCGAGCTGCTCTGGGCCGGCCGCTTCGGCGGGCTGCACCACATCGTCGACAGCGGCACCGCGACCCGCGCGGGATGGGCGCGCGAGGTCCTCCGGCTCGCCCGCGTCGACATCGCGGTCGATGAGGTCCCGGCCGCGACCTGGACCCGCGCCTCGACCCCGCCGCGCTGGGCCGTCCTCGAGCCGACGCCGACGCCGTCGGGTGAGCCGCTCCGGTCGTGGCAGGCGGCGCTCGCGGAGCGCATGGCGCTCCGCCACTGACCCTCCGAGCGACGAGCCAGCGGTCGACCCAGCGCCGAAGCGTCGAGCGATCCAGCCGTCGGCGCCCCGGTGACCTCCGGCACCGCGCCAGACCCCACCAGACCGTGGCCCTCGTCATCCGGGGTCCGACCTACGGCCTACGCCCGGCCGGACCATCCCGCGATGGGGTCTCGCCTCGGTCCGCGCGACGCTGCTCCGTGCACCTCAGTCGTGCGGCGTCTCCCCCCGCGCCGCGCGCTCGCAGCGGACCGGAGGCTCAGTGCGCACCAGGCTCCTCCCGCTCGTGGCCCTCGCGTTGGCTGCCGCCGGCACGTTCGTGCCCGCGGCCGCGCCGTCGGTCCACGCGGCGAGCGGACCGAAGGTCGCGATCATCGTCGGGGCGACCCACGGGACGACGAGCACGTACCGCACGTACGCGAACCAGGTCTACGCCGAGGCGATCAAGTACACCCCGAACGTCGTGAAGGTCTACAGCCCGAACGCGACCTGGTCGGCGGTGAAGAGCGCGGTCAACGGTGCGTCGATCGTCGTCTACATGGGCCACGGCAACGGCTGGCCGAGCCCCTACATCTACGACCCGGACTACACGACCAAGGACGGGTTCGGCCTCAACGCCACGGCGGGCGACGGCGACTACAACAACAAGTACTACGGCGAGCCGTCGATCCGGACGCTCACGCCGGCGCCCAACGCCGTCGTGCTCCTGATGCACCTGTGCTACGCCTCGGGCAACAGCGAGCCCGACGATGCCGACCCCACGCTCACCGTCGCGAAGCAGCGGGTCGACAACTACGCCGCCGCGTTCCTCAAGACCAACGCCAGGGCGGTCATCGCCGACGGCCACGTCTGGGATCACGCGTACTACATCCGGGCGCTGTTCACGACCCACCAGACCATCGACCAGGTGTTCCGGAACGCGCCCGACTCGAACGGCAACGACGTGACCTACCCGAGCTCGCGCAACCCGGGTCTCACGTACACCATGGATCCCGACAGCCCGGGCAAGGGCTTCTACCGCTCGCTGACCGGCAGGACCAGCGTCACCACCCAGCAGGTCACCGGGGCGGGCTATGCCGCGACCGACACCGATCCGGCGTCGTTCGTCGCCCCGGGGGCCGCGAGCGCCGCGGTCGAGGGGGCGCCCGTCTACGCCGATGCCGCAGCCGCCGCGGCCGGCACGGATCCGGTCGCGACGCTGCCGCTGGACACCAAGGTCCGCGTGGACGCCATCGGCGCCACGGGCCCCGATGCCAAGCCGCTGGTCACGATGCACACGCTCGATGGTTCGACGACCGGCGTGATGCGCGGCTCGACGTTGAAGCCACGGGACAGCCAGGGTCCGCGCACCTGGGACGTCGACGATGGGACCGGCGCGTTCTCGCCCAACGGCGATGGCTCGCAGGACACCTACCACCTCGATGTCGATCTGTCGGAGAGCGCGAGCTGGACGGTGCGGGTCAAGACGAGCGGCGGGTCGGTCCTGCGGACGGTCAACGGCACCGGCGCCACGGCGACGCTCGACTGGGACGGCCGCAAGAGCACCGGCGACATCGTCGGCGACGGGACGTTCACCTGGGCGCTGAGCGCGCAGGACGCCTGGGGCAACCCCGTCCTCGAGGACGAGGGCACGTTCACGGTGGACACCGTCGCCCCCTCGCTCGGTGACGGGGGCCTCACGCCGGCCGCGGCCGTCGACATCCTCACGTTCAGCCCGAACGGCGACGGCTATCGCGACACGGTGTCGGTCGGCGTGCACGCCACCGAGCCGTCCACGCTCGAGGTCTCGATGCGGGACGGCAGCGATACCGACGTCGCCGATCTCGACACCGGCGCCCCCTCGGGCACCGCCACGATCACCTGGAACGGCCGGCTCACGAACGGCAACCTCGCGATGGACGGCGTCTACCAGCTCCGAGTCGTCGCCCGCGACGCCGCCGGCAACCGGAGCGCCCCGGCGGCGAAGGCGATCGGCGTGCACAAGGCGCTCGTCGGGTCGCGCGTGTCGACCGCGAACTTCTGGCCGAACGACGGCGATGCCTACGCCAAGACGATCACCCTTGCCTTCGACCTCCTCGCGACCCAGACCGTCACGTGGCAGGTGCTGGACGCCCAGGGCGATGTCGTGCGGACCATCGCGCACGACCAGGTCATGGCGGCCGGGAAGCACACCTACACCTGGGACGGGAAGAGCTCGACCGGCGCGTACTTGCCGAAGGGGACGTATCGCTCGGTCGTGACCGCCACGAACGGCACGCTGACGACGACGCACGCGGCCTCATTCGTGCAGGACCTGTTCCGCATCACCGTGAGCGACACGACGCCGTACCGGGGCCAGGCCATCACCGTCACCGTGGTGAGTGCCGAGACGCTGTCGAAGCTGCCGCGGATCACGGTCAGCCAACCGGGGATCGGCGCCTGGGCGGTCACCATGAGCCATGTCTCCGGGCGGACGTACAGGGTCACGCTCCGGCTCAAGTCGAGCTCGACCGGCACGCTGACGCTGCGGGCCAGCGGCTACGACGCGGCCTCGGTCTACGGCAGCTCGACCCTGGCGCTGCCGCTCCACTGACGCCGATCCCGGGCGCCTCCCGCGGCCGATCCCGAACGACCACACCGCACCGCCCTCGACGGCGCCGGAACGCACCCGACTGGCCCGGAGCGGCCCGGACCGCCGCCAACGTCAGTCGACCGCCGTGACCTTCGTCCGGTCCGCCCCGGTGCCGGGACCTTGGTCGCGTAGTCGTCGCGAGGGTCCGTCCCTACGGTGCGATGACCGTCCGGCGACCGTCCCGGCCGCCGCCACCCGGTGTGCGCTTCCCGTCCCGCGCCGCCGCGTCGCACGAGAGCTGTCACATGTCGTCCCGCCCGGCCCACGCTCGCCTGCTCCGTCCCACCGTCCGCTCGCGAGTCACCGTGCTGCTCGGCGCGGCGATCCTGCTGGCGGGTCTGCCGACGACGACCGTCGCGGCCCCCCGCACCGTCGGGGCTCCGACGTGTCGCGACCGGCCGCGGTGCGGTGACCGCCGACGCGCGTCCCTTGACCCCGGCCGAGGCGGGCGCGATCGACGACACGCAGGACGCGCAGCCGTCGATCCTCTTCGAGGAGGCGATGGCCCACGCGAACGACCGGCTGTCGTTCGTCCCGGGCGACCGCGTCACGGTCGGATTCGCGCCGGCGATGCACGATGGCTGGCCGGTCGACGGCCACGCCCCGAAAAAGCTGCCCGCCGGCCGTGCCACGGGCCGGGACATGGCGGTCGCCACGCAGGGCAGCCGGTGGGCGACCCTCGGGGCCGGTGAGCCGTCCACGTCTCCCGCGCGGTCATCCGCTCCCGAGGCGAGCGCGCCCCAGGCCGGCAGCAGCGCCGAGAGCGGCTCGTCGGCCGAGCCGGGGACCACCGCGGAGCCGTCCCCGTCGTCCGCCACGGACCCCGCCGCCGAGGACTCCGCCGATCCGAGCGCGGCGCCGACCGACGACGCCGCCGAGGCCGATGCCGCCGATGCCGCGGACGCCGCCGACGACCCGTCCGCCACGGCCGCACCAAGCGCCGCACCCGCCGACGTCGCCGATGCCGCCGACGCGGGATCCACCACCTCGCTCGACCCGGATGGCTCGCTCGCCCCATCGGCCGCCGCCGGTCTGCGGCGCCAGGTCCTCGGGTTCCTGCCGTATTGGGAGCTGTCGGGAGCGGCGAGCTCGCTGCGCTACGACGTCCTCTCGACCATCGCGTACTTCTCGGTCGGCGCTGACAAGGCGGGCAACCTCGCGAAGCGCGACAGCAGCGGCAACCTCACGACCGGCTGGGCCGGCTGGACGAGCGCCGACATGACCCGGGTCATCAACGCCGCGCATGCCGCCCACACCCGTGTCGTCCTCACCGTCAGCGTGTTCGCCTGGACGACCAACAACGCCG
The DNA here is from genome assembly GCA_963778025.1 of uncultured Chloroflexia bacterium. Lineage (GTDB taxonomy): Bacteria > Chloroflexota > Limnocylindria > Limnocylindrales > CSP1-4 > CAVZTA01. The sequence continues at coordinate 59,481 of CAVZTA010000002.1, forward strand.
CCATCCAGAAGGCCATCCTCGGCAGCAGCACCGCCCGTTCGAACCTCGCCCGGCAGATCGCGGCGGCCGTGCGCGATCGCGGCGCCGATGGCGTGAACCTCGACTTCGAGCCCCTCGCCAGCGGCTACGAGGCCGAGTTCGTGGCGCTCCTGCGATCCGTCCGGAGCGCGCTCAACAACGTCGCGTCCGGCTACCAGCTCACGTACGACACGACCGGCTTCCCGGGCAACTACCCGCTGGAGTCCTCGGTCGCCGCCGGCGCCGCGGACGCGATCTTCATCATGGGCTACGACTACCGCACGGCGAGCTCGAACTACGCGGGCTCGATCGACCCCTTGGCCGGCCCGGCCTACGACCTCGCGGACACCGTGCGTTCCTTCGCCAGCCGCGTGTCGCCGTCCCGCCTCATCCTGGGCGTGCCGTGGTACGGCCGTGCCTGGTCGACCGTGTCGGCGAGCGTCAACGCGCATACCCAGACGGGTGCGAAGTACGGCTATTCGGCGTCGGTGAACTACGACACCGCCGTCAGCCTGGCGGCCCAGCACGGGCGCCGATGGGACGGTCGCGAGGTTTCACCCTGGTTCACGTACAAGCGCCAGAACTGCACCAGCACGTATGGCTGCGTGACCTCGTGGCGGCAGGTCTACTACGACGACGTCTCGTCGCTGAAGGCGCGCTACGACCTCGTCAACCGCTACGGCCTGCGCGGCGCGGGCATCTGGGCGCTGGGCTACCAGGGCACTCGCTCCGAGATGTGGACGGCGCTCCGGGACCGGTTCCTGATCGACGTCTCCGCCCCGCAGACCGGCGTCAGCGCGCTCCCGTCGAAGGCGATCGACGAAGGCATCGTCGTGAGCTGGGAAGGCGCCGACCAGTCGCCCATCAAGAGCTACGACGTCCAGGTCTCCACCGACGGCGGCGGATGGGTCACGTGGCTGACTCGCACGACCGCCAGGTCGGAGGTCTGGCTCGGCCGGCAGGGCCACGGCTACGCGTTCCGTGTCCGTGCCCGCGACAGCAAGGGCTACACCTCCGCCTGGAACGTCACGCGCCACGTGGAAGCAGACCCCGAGGCTCGCCAAGGGCGGCTTCGGCAAGGTCGTCGTCGGCGGTCTGGCCTACCGCGCCGGCCCCGACACGAGCGCCCAGGTCATCGGGACGCTCGATGCGGGCACCGTGGTGGCCATCACCGACGGTCCGATCTCCGCCGACGGCTACACCTGGTTCGAGGTCAGCCAGCCGATCCACGAATGGGGCCCGGTGTCATTCGTCGAGAAGGGCGTCTGGGTACCCGCAAGCTCCTCGACGCAGGTCCGGATCGCACCCGAGCGGGCGCCCAACGCCACCACCGTCGACGCCGGCATCGCCGGCATGGGCTTCGGCGGCGAGAGCGCCCTGACCGGCGAATCGACCGCGGCGCTCGATGCCCGCTCGTTCTCGCCCGACGCGGACGGCTCGGAGGACCGGCTGCGCCTCCGCTGGACGAACCGCGTCGGCCTCGACAGCCTGACGCTCCGGGTCTTCCGGATCGACGGTTCGCTCGTCGGCAGCCGTTCCGTGCCCCAGCTGGCGTCCGGTACCCGGACCTGGGATTGGGACGGGACGCTCGGCGGCTCGACGGTCCTGCCCGACAGCCGCTATGTCCTGCAGCTCGTGGGCACGGCCGGCAGCGTCACGTACCGTGCGCCCTCGTCGCGCCCGGTGACCCCGGCCCAGATCGTGCTCTACGCCGTCACGGTCGACACCATCCCGCCGACCATCCGTGCGGCGTCCGCGTCGCCCACGCTGTTCTCGCCGACCGGCGATGGCACGCGCGACCGGGTTGCCGTGTCGATGACGACGGCCGGCGGCGCGAGCCGCTGGCGGATGGCCGTGGCACGGCTGAGCGGCGGCGTCCCGGGGTCGACGATCCGGGTCAGCGATGGCGCGGGCTCGACCGTCCGCACGACCTGGGACGGCCGGGACGACGACGGTCACGTGGTCGCCGACGGCGCGTACCGCGTCACGCTCGCCGCGTACGACGCGGCCGGCAACCGCGTGGCCCGCTCGTTCGACGTCGTCGTCGATACCCGCCGGCCGGTGGTCCCGGTCACGGCGCCCGCGACGCTCTCGCCCAACCGCGACGGCCTCGGCGATGCCGTGGCCATCAAGTGGACGAGCGATGAGACGGCGAGCGGCACGGTCTCGCTCCTGCGCGGGTCCACCGTCCTCCGTCGCTGGTCCGTGAGCGCCTCGACGGGCTCCACCATCACCTGGAACGGCCGCACGACGAGCGGCGCCTCCGTCAGCGATGGGCCGGTCCGCATCCGGGTCGCGGTCCGCGACCGCGCCGGCAACCTGACGACCACCGACCGCATCCTCACCGTCGACCGGACGCTGGGCTTCCCGTCGTGGTCGCGTCACTTCTACCCGCAGGACCGCGACGCCCTCGCGGCGACCTCGACGCTCTCGTTCAAGCTGATCCGCTCCGCGTACGTCAGCCTGCGGATCGTCGCGTCGGACGGTCATGTCGTGCGCACCATCTGGACCGACCGCTTGATGGCGTCCGGGACCAAGCGCTGGACCTGGGATGGCCGGATCACCGGTGGTGCGCTCGCGGCGCCCGGGCGCTACGTCGCCGTCATCAGCGCGCGGTCGTGGGTCGGGACGAGCGTCGTCCGTCGCACGGTCGTCGCGAACGCGTTCCTCGTCACGGCGCCGGCGTCGGTCAAGGCCGGATCGACGTTCACGCTCCGCTTCACGAGCGTCGAGCCGCTCTCGGTCCGGCCGACCGCGAGGCTCGCCCAGGCGGGCAAGTCGCCGGTCACGAAGACCGTGACACGACGCTCGGACGGGAGCTACGCGGTGACGTTCACGACCGCGGCCGGGGTCACCGGCGCGGCGAGCGTGACGATCAGCGCCAAGGACAGCCGCGGCCGGATGAACACGACGGTGGTGCGGGTCCGGGTCGTCGGCTGACCGCGCCGCTACACTCGGCCGCCATGAGCGACGACCACGCCACGCCCGAAGGATCCGCCCCGGTCGGGACGGGCGCGTGGGTCGTGCTGCCCACCTACGACGAGGTCGAGAACCTGCCCGGCATCGCCGCGGCGATCCTGGAAGCGCTGCCGGGCGGCACGCTGCTCGTCGTGGACGATTCCTCGCCGGACGGGACCGGCGAGCTCGCGGACCGGCTCGCCGCCGACGATCCACGGATCCGCGTGCGCCACCGGCCGGGCAAGGCCGGCCTGGGTCGGGCGTACCTCGACGGGTTCGAGGTCGCGCTCGCGGGCGACGCCTCGATCGTCCTCCAGATGGACGCCGACTGGTCCCACGATCCCAAGGTCCTGCCCCGCCTCATCGCGCCCATCGAGGCGGGATCGGCCGACCTCGTCATCGGCTCCCGGTACACGAAGGGCGGCGGCGTGGAGGACTGGGGTCTCGCCCGGCGCGTGATCTCGCGCGGTGGATCGCTGTTCGCGAAGGTCGTCCTCCGGCTGCCCGCGAACGACCTCACCGGCGGGTTCAAGGCGTGGCGCGCCGCGACGCTGAGCGGTGTGCCGTTCGACGGCGTGCGCGCCGGCGGCTACGTGTTCCAGATCGAGATGACCTACCGCGCGAGCCGCCTCGGTGCGCGTGTGCGGGAGGTGCCGATCACGTTCCGCGATCGACGGGTCGGGCGCTCCAAGATGAGCCGCCGGATCATCGTCGAGGCGCTGCTCGTCGTCCTGCGGCTGCGCTGGGAGGAGCTCCGGGGGCGGCAGCCGGCGCGCGCGGTCCCAGGTGCGGTCGCGCCCGACGCGATCCCGCCTGACGCGATCCCGCCCGGTGCCCCGAACGGCGGGCCGATGCCCGACCCGCCCGTCACGCCCGATCCCGAGGCGCCCCGCGGCGCGTGACATCCGCCGGTCGAGCGCGCGCGACGTGCCGGGCGACTCGATGAGCGCGCGCCCGTCCGGGGTCCGTGTCGTGATGGATGTGCGCCCGCTGCAGGATCCGGAGCATGCGCCGGTCACGGCGGCGTACCTCGACGGCCTGCTCGGCGCGGTGGATGCGTCACCGCTCCCCGGCGAATCCTTCGCGTTCCTGCTCGCGTCGGACCTCGACGACCCGACGACCCGCTTCGACCGGCTCGACATCGTCGGTCGCCGCCTCCTCCCGCCGACCCGGCTGCTGCGCTCCGCCGCGCTCGCGGTCGACCCGTTCTTCCTCCGTGGGGCGTCGGTCGGGGCGGGCTGGCGGATCGAGAAGGGCGGCGCCGCGGGCGTCGTGTACCACGCGGCGGGCGGCGCGATCCCGCTGGCGTCGGGGTTACCGGTCGTCGTCACGCTGCTCGACCTTGCGCCGTGGCAGCTGCCGAAGGCCTACCAGCGCTCGGCGACGACACGCTTCGGGCAGCGACTTCGCGCGCGGCTCGTCCGCGAGGCGGCCGCGGTCATCGTGACGAGCGACGCCGTGGGTCGATCGGCGCGCCAGCTGGTGCGCGTCCGGCGCGACCACCTCCGGACCATCCCGCTCGCACCGCGCGCGGCCTTCCGTCCCGCGGCGGCGGATGCCCGGGGTCAGCGACCCGGGACGGGCGGCGCCGCCCGCGCCGAGCGGGAGCGCCTCGGCCTGCCGGAGCGCTACCTCGTCTATGCCGGACGGTATGACGCGCGGCAGGACCTCACGACGCTGCTGCGGGCGCTGTCGCTCCTGGCCGCGGCGGGCCGGCCCTCATCGTTGCCCGACGGGCAGGCGTGGCCGCCGCGCGTGTGCCTCCTGGGCGCGACGCCCGCGGATCGCGCGTCCCTCGCGCGGGTCGCGGGCCGGGAGGGCGTGGGCGACCTGCTCGCATACACGCCACGGCTGCCGGTCGAGCGTGCCGCGGCGCTCGTGGCGGGCGCCCGGGCGGCGCTCCTGCCGGTCGTCTCCGAGGCGGTGGGCCTCGCCGCGATCGAGGCACTGGCGGCGGGCGTCCCGGTCGTCGCGAGCGCCGTGGGACCGATGGCCGAGCTCGTCGGGCCGGCCGGGATCCTGACCGAGCCCGGGGATCCGGAACGCCTGGCGGCGGCGCTGGCGACCGCCTGGGCCGACGACGCGGTGCACGACCGGCTCGTCGACGCGGCGCTCGCGCGATCGGCGTCCCTGCCGACGTGGCACGACGTCGCCGAGCGGACGCGTGCGGTGTGGGCGGACGTCGCAGGCCGGGGCCGGCTGCTGTGACGCCCGGAGGGATCGCCTAGAGCGGGTCCTGGCCGCGCGACTTCGTGTCGCCGGCGCCCGCGGGCCTCGGCGCCGGGATGGGCGGCGGGACCTTGCCGTCCTTGATCGAGACCTTGGTGCCGGTCGGCACGACCTGGACGAACGTCTGACCGGCGGTCAGGGTCATCGGCTTGCCGTCGGGACCGTAGAGGCGGGTCGGCGACGCCAGCGACGTCTTCTTCCAGGTGCCCTTCACGGTCTTGCCGTTGGTCGCGATGTAGGCCGTGCCCGTGCCGATGAAGTCGGCCTCGAGGCGATGCTTGGGCGACCCGTCGTTGAGCGGCCCGAAGTGCATCAGCAGGATGACCACGTTCTTCGGCGCGACCCGCTTGCGGGTGCCGCGGTCGACCTGCTTCGCCTCATCGGTCACGGAACGGAGATACCGGTTCGTCACCCGGTCGTAGTGGTAGGCGATGCGGTTGTAGAGGTACGGCACGACGATCGTCCCGCCCTTGGGGCGAAGGGCCATCGCGGCGTCGGGGGCGAACGTCCACGCCGGCTTGATCGGGGCGTCCTTGGCCCCGACGCGCTTGGCGAGCTGGCGCAGGTGCTTGCCGTCGCTGTACACGTTGTGCGGGGCGAACCGGTCGCGGGTGCGCCACAGGTAGCCGGCGCTGCCGCCCCAGCGGAACTCGTCGGCGTCGTAGAGCGCGCCACCGTGGCCCTTCGACGAGTGGAGGAAGTTCAGCGCCTGCGGCGAGCCGCCGACGTGGACGTACAGCGCATGCCACTCGCTCGCCCAGGCCACGTAGTAGAAGCGCGCGCTGCGCACCGGGCCGACCGACGGCGTCAGGCCGTCCTGGAACAGCATCATGTAGCGCGGGATGCCGCCTTCTGCGGGTGCCTGCCACACGATCGAGGCGTCGTCGAAGCCGCTCTGCGGCCGGGCGTCCCAGTGATCGTCGACCATGACCGCGATGACATGGCGTTTCGCGACCGCTTCGGTCACCGGGAGGCCGGTGAGCGGCGCCGGCACGAGCCTGGGTGTCGGCTTGGGTGTGGGCGTCGGTTCGGGTGTCGCCGTGGGTTCCGGCGTCGGCGAGGCCGTCACCGTCGGCGTGGCGGTGATCTCCGGGGTCGGCGACGGGGTCGGCGATGCGGGAGGGGCGCTTGAGCCGACCGCCACGAGCGAGCCCGAGGGCGAGGCCGGCGAGGGCGACGCTTGACCACCGGCCAGGACCGCCGCGAACGCGCCGAACACGACGCCCGCACCGATCGCCAGCGCGAACAGCAGGCCGATCCCCGCGCGCAGGAACGCCGGGCGCCCGTTCACGCGGATGCCCTCATCGACGCCGCTGCATCGCCACGTGCGCCCCGCGCACCACGCTCAGGCCGATCGCCCGGTCCTCCGAGGCCCGTCCCCCTCGGGGGCGGAAGGCGACGCGCAAGGTGACGGCGCGTCGGTCCGCGCGGAGGATACCGCGTCGCCCGTTCGGCGTCGGTCGGGGCGTCGTCACGGTCGGAAGGACGCTGGACGCCGCAGCATGTGACGGCCGGGCCGGGACCGGACGACGCTGCGGTACGCTCGCCGGGACGGATGCATGCCCCGTCCGCCGGAGGACCCACGCGATGACCGATCCGAACGGACGCACCGACGCCCTCGCCGACGCCGAGGCGCAGGCCGAACGCGAGGCCGCCGCGATCGCGGCGTCCGATGGCCCCGGCGACGCCGCTGCAGCGGCGCCCAAGAAGCCCCGAGGGTCCCGCGCCCGCGCCACGACGCGGAAGGCGGCTGCCGGCGCTCCGGACGCTCCCGACGCCGCATCCGCGCCCGCGCCGGAAGCGTCCACGGGCGGCGGCGACCGGACGAAGCTCGCGGCGGCGGCCGGTTCCGTCGCGGCCGGTACCGCGGGTGCCGGCGGTGGCTCGGTCGACCTTGGCTCGGGCGCGTTGACGGTGACCCAGGGCGGGCTGGAGTCGGCATCGGCCGGGACGATCACCATCTCGCAGGGCGGCATCCGCGAGGCGACGGCCGGACGTGTCGAGGTCCGCCAGGGCGGCATCGGGCGGGTCGATGCCGAGGACGTGTTCGTCGCGCAGGGCGGCATCGGGTTCGCCCGCGGCGATCGTGTCAGCGTGGAGCTCGGCGGGATGGGCGCCGCGGTGGCGAACGAGGTGCGGATCACGCAGGGTGGCGTGAATGCCGTGGTCGCCCGCCGAGTCACGCTGGAGCAGGCGATCGCGCGGACGGTCGTCGCGCAGGAGGTCCGCATCGACCGGCCGAGCGGCATCCTGGTGCTGCTCGCGGCGCGCGTGTCGGGCGATGTCCGGCCGGTCATCGACTGGCGCGGCGCGCTGGCGTTCGGAGCGGTGGCAGCGGTCATCCTGAGCCTCGTCCGGCGCCGTCGCTGAGCGGTCTCGACGGGTGGGCCGAGGTGTATCCTCGACGCCCCGACGCCCGGTCCCGACGGTGACCTCGTTCGCCCGTCCCACGCCCGTCCCGACCGGCCGGGCGCATGGCTGGAACGAAGGGAGGCGGCCTCACGTGACCTCCCGCTCCGCTGGCGCATCCCCGACCGCCGGCGCTGCCCGGGCTGGCGATCGCCACGTGCCGGAGGCGCGTCGGGACCGGACGCGATGATCCCGCTGACCGCGCCCGACCTGGGCCCGGACGAGATCGATGCGGTCGCCGCCGTCCTGCGCAGTGGCCGGCTCGCCCAGGGCGTCCGGGTCGAGGAGCTGGAGCGCCGCTGGGCCGACTTCATCGGGACCCGCCACGCGGTCGCCGTGGCCAACGTGACCGTCGCGCTCCTGGCCATCCACGCCGGCCTGGGCCACGGTCCGGGCGACGAGGTGATCACCGTGAGCCACGCCTACCCGGGCACCGTGAGCGCGATCCTCGCGACGGGCGCCACGCCCGTGTTCGTCGACATCGAGCCCGACACGTTCCTCATCGACGCGAAGCGGATCGAGGCGGCGATCACGCCGCGGACGCGAGCGATCTGCCCCGTCCACCGCTACGGGCTGCCGGCCGACATGGACATGATCCGGGCGATCGCCGATCGGCACGGGCTGGCGGTGGTCGAGGACGCCGGGCCGGCCGATGGGGCGGCGTTCCGCGGCCGACGGGTCGGGAGCTTCGGCCACGGCGCGGCACGGCTGTACCCGACGGACGACGTCGCGACCGGTGATGGCGGCCTGGTCACGACCGACGACGACCGGCTGGCGGGCTGGATCCGCGCCTATCGCCACGCCGGGCCCGACGCCCGCGGCGCTCGCGACATCCTGGGCATGGACTACCGGATGAGCGAGATGCAGGCCGCGATCGGGCTGGTGCGCATGGGGCGCCTGGAGGCGACGTCGGCGCGTCGACGGCAGCTCGCCGGGCGCTACGGCCGCGCGCTCGCCGGCCTGCCGCTGCGGACGCCGGTGACGCCGACGGGCCGGAGCCATGCCTTCCACCAGTACGTGGTCGATGTCGGGCATGGGCGCGATGCGATCGCCGCGGAGCTACTGGCCGCAGGCGTGGAGGTCGGGACGCAGCCGGCGGTGCCGGTGCATCGGCAGCCCTACGTGGAGGAGCGCGGGGTCGAGGCGTTCCTGCCGCTCACGGACCAGGCGGTCGCGACCTCGCTGGCGCTGCCGATGTACGCCGACCTCGACGAGCGCGACCAGGATGTCGCGATCGAGGCGCTCCGGACCGCGCTGTCACGGCACGCTCACAGCGACGCCTACGCGGGGTCGACGGCCGCGGCGAGCTGATCCCGGCCCCGCTGGATGGCGTGTGTCCCGGGTTCCCGCGAGCGATCACGCTGCTCGCGTCCTCACCGATCGAGGTGGTCACGCAGCCCAGCCGGCCCAGATCCGCGACGTGACATGCGGGGCGAGTGCGGACGTGAGCGATCCGATCGCTCGGTGGATCGGAGCGCCGCGGATCCTGGCCTCGCCCGCTCAGCGGTCCGGATGCGAAGGCGCGCAGCGAGCGCGGCGTGCGCCGCGGACGCGGCCCTGCGGCGAACCCTACGCGTCCGGTTCGCCCAGCCGGACGAGCCGCAACCCGGCAGCCCGGACCGCCACCGGGTCGACGATCGCGCGCGTGTCGAAGACGAGGTCCCCGGCCATGCGCTCGCGCAGCGCGGGCCAGTCGAGCGAGGCGTACTCGGGCCATTCGGTCGCGACGAGGATCGCATCCGCGCCGTCGACCGTCCCCTCGATCGAGTCCGCGAGCGACAGCTCCGGGTCGGCCGCCACGGCGCGCGCGCCCGCCCGCGGATCCGACGCCACCACGGTCGCACCGGACGCCCGCAGCCGCGCGACCAGCGCGAGCGCCGGCGATTCGCGGACGTCGTCCGTTCGCGCCTTGAACGCCAGGCCGAGGACCGCCACGCGGCAGCCACCGAGCCGACCCGGACCCGCGGTGCCGCCCAGGTGCGCCGCCAGCCGGTCCACGATCGCCTGCTGGTGCGTGCCGTTCGAGTCGGTGATCGCATCGACGAGCGGCGTCGGCACCGAGCGGGCGGCCGCCATCTCCGACAGCGCGATCGCCTGCTCCGGCAGACACGACCCGCCGAACCCGGGCCCGGCCGTCAGCGCGCCGCGGCCGATCCGCAGGTCCATGCCGATCCCATCGGCGACCGTCCGGACGTCCCCGCCGTACGCCTCGACGACCCGGGCGAGCTCGTTGGCGAACGCGATCTTCGTCGCCAGGAACACGTTCGACGCGAGCTTGATCAAGGCCGCCGATGCGGCGTCGGCGACGAGCCGGGGCGCGACGACCCCGTCGTACAGGGAGAGCACCGACTCGGCCGCCGCGCGATCCCGGGGCTCCAGCCAGCCCGTCACCACCCGGTCGGGTTTGAGGAAGTCGGCGATGCCCGATCCCTCGCGCATGAACTCGGGGTTCGTGACGATGGCCGGCGCGTCGGCTCGCCCGGCACGCAGCTCGATGAGCTCAGCGGGTCCGCCCAGGGGCAGCGTGGACCGGACGACGATCGTGTGGTCCGGCCCGACGTTCGCGAGCAGATCGCCGACCGCCGAGCGGACGTGGGTCGTGGTCAGCGCGCCATCAGCGCCCGGCGGCGTCGACACGGCGACGAACGAGAAGGAAGCGTCCGGCGGCGGGACGTTGCCCACCTGGAACGCCAGCGTGCCGTCGGCGAGCCCTGCGCGGATCGCTTCCTCGAGCCCGGGTTCGTAGATCGGCGGGATCCCTTCGCGGAGGCGCTCGATCCGCTGCTCCTGGACATCGGCGACCGTCACCCGATGGCCGAGTGACCGGAACCCACTGGCGCTCACGAGGCCGACGTGACCCGCGCCGACGATGAACAGGTGCATGGATCCTCCGTTGCTGGGCACTCCCTGGTGCCCGGCCCGCGCGGCCCAGGGCATCGCGCGGCAGGTGTCGCAGCCGCCAATGCTGCCATACGGCGGAAGCCGACCGACACGCTACCCTTCGCACGGTCCGCCGGCGGTGCCGGGTCCGCCCGCCCCCGGCGACGCCATCCGTCGCGATCGGCCGCCGCGCACCGACATGCCCGCGGCCTGTCCAGCAGGGGAGCGCTTGAAGGTCACCATCGTCGCCGCGAACACGTTCCAGTACGACGCCCGCCAGTTGCGCACCGCCCGGGCACTCGCCGGTGACGGGCATCAGGTGACGCTCGTCGGGTTCGCGGCGACCGGGCTCCCCGCTCGCGACGTGCTCGACGGTGGGATCGCGCTGCGCCGGGTGCCCGTCGATCTGACCATCGCGAGCGCGTTCCGCCCGCTGCCGAGCGCCGTCCGCCGCGCCGTGGCGCGCGTGCTGGGCATCGCCCCGGGTGCCACGGCGTTGCCGCCGACCACGCCGCACGGGGTCGACCGCCTCCGCGCGCCGCTGCGACGACTCGCCGAGATCGCGGCGCACGCCCGACGCGTCGGCCCATGGTCTCGGGCCGTCATCGATGCCACGCCCGACGCCCAGATCTTCCACGCCAAGGCGCTCATCGCCCTGCCGGTGATCCGCGCCGCTGCGCGACGCACCGGCGGCCGGTTCGTGTACGACATCGCCGACATCCATACCGAGGCCGCCCGCCTCGCCCGCATGCCCCGCTGGTTCCGCGCCCTCGTCCGGGGCCGTGAGCGAGGCTGGATGGCGGACGCGGCCGCCCTGACCGCCGTGAGCGACGGGGTCGCGGACGAGGTGGTCAGGCGGTTCGGCGTCGACCGACCGACCGTGGTCCTGAACTGCCCGCCCGCATGGCATCCCGACGAGCCGCTCCCGGCGCGTACCGGACGTCTCCGGGCGCTGGCCGGGGTCCCGCCCGACCGACCGATCGTGCTGTACCAGGGCGGCTTCAGCGTCGACCGCGGGATCGAGGAGTTGGTGGCGGCGCTCGACGAACCACCGCTGCGGGATCTGGACCTCGCCGCCGTGTTCATCGGCTATGGGCGACTCCACGCCTGGCTTCGCGAGCGGGCGTCGACCGCACGGGATGGGCGGATCGTCGTGGTCGACGCGATCGAGCCCGGCGAGCTGCTGGACTACACCGTCGACGCCGATGTCGGGTACGTGGGGCAGCCGGGACGCACGCTGAACCAGCGGCTCAACCTCGCGAACAAGTTCTTCGAGTACCTCCAGACGGCGGTGCCGGTCGTGGTCGCCGAGGGGACGGCGCACTGCCGGGCGGCGACCGAGCTGGCGGTCGGGCGCTGCGTCGACATCGAGCGGCCGGCGACGATCGCCGCGGCGGTCGGCGAACTGCTGGCAGCGCCCGCCGACGATCGAGAACGCCTGCGCCGGCACGCCCGGCAGGTGGGACTCGCGCAGTTCACCTGGGAGCGCCAGCAGGACGGTCTCGTCCAGCGGTACCGGCAGCTGGCGGCCGGGACATGACGGACGATCCGCGGACGACCGACCGCCGCCGCCCCGTCGCCCTCGTCACGCACAGCTACTTCGACGAGGACCCGCGGGTCACGCGGCAGGCGCAGGCGCTGGTCGCGGCCGGGCGGCCGGTCGACGTGTTCGCCCTGCGCCGCGCCGAGGACCCCGGGGAGAACGTCGTGGACGGGGTCCGCGTCGTGCGGCTCGACGTGGGTCGCCACCAGGGCGCGGGGCTCCTGGTCTATCTCTGGGAGTACCTCGGTTTCCTGCTCCGGGTGCTCTGGGCGCTCGTCCGGAACCACCCACGGCGCCATTACGCGCTGGTCCAGGTGGCGGCTCCGCCCGATCCGCTGGTGGCCGCGGCGGTGCCCCTGAAGCTCACCGGCGTCCCCGTCATCCTCGACCTCCACGAGGCCACTCCGGTGTTCTTCCGGACGCGCTTCCCGGGGGCCTCCAACCGGGTCACCGACGCGATCCTCCATCTCGCCGAACGGATCTCGATCTCGCTCGCCGACCTCGTCCTGAGTGTCAACCGGCAGCGTCACCAGCGGCTGCTGGACCTGGGCGCGAACCCCGCCAAGCTGCGCATCGTCGCGAACGGTCCGTCGCTCGCTCGCTTCCAGCCGGCGGGGGACGCGGACCGCCAGTTCATGGCCGACGGGACCCTTCGGCTGGTCTACACCGGCGCGATCACCCCGCTCTACGAGTTGGACCTCGTCCTGCGGGCGATGGCCGAGACTGCAGGAACAGCGGCCGGACCTCGTCATCACCTGGGACCTCTTCGGTCGTGGTGACGAGGTGGAGCCGCTGGGCGCGCTCGCGGCGGAGCTGGGTCTGGGCGAGCGGGTCACGTTCCACGGTCGCGTCCCGCTCGAGGCGATCCCCGCGGGCCTCGCCGCCGCCGACGTCGGCCTGTCGCCGATCACCCGCAACCCGTTCACCGAGATCAGCCTGCCCACGAAGATCCTCGAGTACGCGGCGATGCGCCGGCCGGTCGTGTGCGCCGACCTGCCGGGCGCCCGCGATCACTTCGACCCCGGGATGCTCAGCTGGTACGAGCCCGGGAACGTCGAGAGCCTCGCCGCGGCGATCGTCCGGCTGGTCGACGACGCGGCGTTCCGCGAGGAGGCGGTCGAGACGGCCGGCGAACGGTCGCGTGAGCTCTCGTGGGACCGAGAGGCGCCGGGGTACGTGGCGCTCATCGACGCGCTCGCGGGGCGGGCGCGGTCGGCGCGGGCGGGCCGGGACCACCGGTAGACTCCCCGCGACCCATGCGCGCCGCCCAGGGCTCTCCGGGCGCCGTCGGCGGGATCCCAGGGAGATGATGGTGACGAGCGACACGCGGATCGCGGTGATCGGCCAGGGGTACGTGGGCCTCCCGCTGGCCATCGCGTTCGTGGAGGCCGGGCTCGATGTGACCGGCGTCGACCGAAGCGCCAGCCGGGTGGCGGAGCTGCTGGCCGGCCGCTCGCCCATCGACGACGTCGAGGACGAGCGGCTGTGCGCGGCGCTCGATCGCGGGTTTCGGATCGTCGAGGCGGATGACGCGGACGGCGTCCTCGGCGCGGCCGACGTCCTGTTCGTGTGCGTCCCGACGCCGATCACCGAGTCGAAGGACCCGGATCTCGCACCCGTCCGGCAGGCGGCGGGGCTCATCGCCCGCAGCCTCCGCGCCGGCCAGCTCGTGATCCTCCAGTCGACGACCTTCCCGGGCACCACCACCGGGCCGTTCCGCGCGGTCCTCGAAGCGGGTGGCCTGCGTGCCGGGAGCGACTTCGACCTCGCCTTCGCGCCCGAGCGGGTGAACCCGGGCGATCCGCGCAGCGCGACGCGGGATGTGCCCCGGCTCGTCGGCGGCACGACTCCCGAAGCGACGGCCAGGGCCGCGACCGTCCTGCGCCACATCAACGACCACGTGCTGGAGCTCAGCTCGCCCGACGCGGCCGAGATGGCCAAGATCTTCGAGAACATCTTCCGCAACGTGAACATCGCGCTGGTCAACCAGCTCGCGCTCCTGAGCGAGCGGATGGACCTCGACGTGTGGGAGGTCATCGAGGCGGCGGCGACGAAGCCGTTCGGGTTCATGCGCTTCCTGCCCGGCCCCGGCGTCGGCGGGCATTGCATCCCCGTCGACCCGTACTACCTGTCGTGGCGGGCGCGCGAGTTCGACTTCGTCGACCGGTTCGTGGAGCTCGCCGGCGATATCAATCTGGCGATGCCGCGCCACGTCGTCGAGCTCGTCGCGATGGCCCTCAACGAGCGGGGTCGCGCGGTCCGCGGCTCGCGCATCGGCGTCCTCGGCGTGGCGTTCAAGCCCAACGTCCGGGATGCCCGCAACTCGCCCGCGGCGAACGTCATCGAGGGCCTCCTGGAGCGCGGTGGTGACGTCCGCTACCACGACCCGTTCGTGCCCGCATTCCGGGTCGGTGAGGCGGAGTTCGCCAGCCTGCCCCTCGACGACCTGATCGCGCAGAGCGACGTCCTCGTGGTCGTGACCCCGCACCGCACGATCGACTGGGAGCGCGTCTTCCGCGACGGAGACCTCATCGTCGATTGCACGAACAGCGTCCGCGGGCACGACGTCCGCGACCGCCAGGTCCTGCGCCTGGGCGCGGGCTGGGCCACGCCGCAACCCGCGCGCGTCGGGTGACCACGCCCGCCCCGCCGACCCGGTCCACGTGACCGACCCGCGCGCCGGCCGCCTCGTCCACGTCGTCGGCGCACGCCCCAACTTCATGAAGGCCGCCCCGGTCGTTCGCGCGCTCGACGCCCTCGGCGTCCCGCAGGTCGTCGTCCATACGGGGCAGCACTACGACCGGGCGATGTCCGACGTGTTCTTCGAGGAGCTGGGCATCCCCGAGCCCGAGATCAACCTGGGCGTGGGGTCAGGCTCGCATGCCGTGCAGACCGCGGCGCTGATGACCGCCCTCGAGCCGACGCTGCTCGAGCTCCAGCCGCCGATCGCCGTCGTCTACGGCGACATCAACTCGACGCTCGCGACGGCGGTCGTGGCGTCGAAGCTGGGCATCCCGCTGGCGCACGTGGAGGCCGGCCTCCGGAGCTTCGACATGACGATGCCCGAGGAGGTGAACCGGCGCGTCACGGACATCCTGTCGGACGTGCTGTTCCTCACCTCGCCCGAAGCCGCCGACAACCTGCTGCACGAGGGCGTCCCCGCCGAGCGCCAGCACTTCGTGGGCAACCCGATGATCGACTCGCTGGTCGCGAACCTCGACCGGTTCGATGTGGCGGCGGCACGGGCGGCGAACGACCTCGACGGCCCGTACGCCGTCGCGACGCTCCATCGCCCGGCCAACGTCGACACCATCGACGCGGCATCGAGGCTGGTCGCCATGCTCGAGGGTGTGGCGGCGCAGCTGACGGTCGTCCTGCCACTCCATCCGCGCGGCGCCGCGACGCTGGAGCGCGCCGGCCTGCGCCGCAGCGACCGCCTGCGGATCATCGAACCGCTGGGCTACGTGCCGTTCATGTCGCTGGTCCGCGGCGCGACGCTCGTCGTGACGGACAGCGGCGGGATCCAGGAGGAGACGACGATCCTCGGCGTGCCGTGCCTGACGGTCCGCCCGAACACCGAGCGACCCATCACGATCACGCACGGCACGAACCGGCTGCTGACGCCCGAGGCCGTCCCGGACGCCGTGCGGGCGATCCTTCGCGAACCGCCGGCTCCGCCCGCCGAGCCGCCGCCGCTGTGGGACGGGCACGCCGGCGAACGCATCGCGGCCATCCTTCGCGACCGGGTCGCCGGGACCCAGCGACCGGCCTAGCGCGCGGCGACCGCCTCGCTCGTCGCACCGGAGCCCGATGTCGACGTCTCGGCCTCGACGGTGCCCGCGTCGTGCGGCGCCAGCCCCAGTCGCTCGCGCAGCCCATGGGCGAACCGCGCCGACAGCACGGCGGGCGATCGACGAGCGGCCTCCTCGAGCGCCGCGGCGCGGGCGTCGGGGCCCAGGAGCTCGTCGGCGGCACGGAGGGCCCGCGCCAGGTCGTCCGCGTCGCCCGGCTCGAACGTCCGCGCGAAGCGCGGATCCACCACCTCCGCGAGCCCGCCGCCCGCGGGGACGATCACGGGCAGCCCGAAGGTCAGCGCGAGGAGCTGCGCCCCGGAGTTGAGCGAGCGCGTGTACGGCAGCACCGCGACATCCGCGGCTCGGAGGAACAGCTGGATCTCCTCCGACGGGATCTGGCGCGCGTGGAGCAGGACCGTGGGCTGGACCGCCGCGCGCTCGAGCGCCTCGGCGACGCCGTCCTCCTCGGTCGGCCCGCCGGCGATGAGGAGCCGCCGAGGACGTCCGTCGTCCAGCCGCTCCCAGGCATCGAGGAGCTCGTTGAGGCCCTTGTACGGCCGGATCGCGCCGACGACCGCGTACACGACCTCGTCGGGCATGATCCCGAGCACATGGCGTGCCTGCTCGCGTGACGTCCAGTCCTCGTAGGCGCCCGTGTAGCTCGGGTGCTCGACGAACAGGACCTTCTCCGTCGGGATGTGGAACCACGAGCGCACCTGCTCGGGCGTCTGCGCGGTCATCACGTGGACCACGTCACACCGTTCGACGACGCCGCCGCGCAGCCGTGCCTCCTGTTCATCGTGGCGGGAGCCGTGCGGCAGGATGTTGTGGACCGTCCAGGCGAGCCGCCCGCCGGCAGCGCGGAAGCCGTCGAGGTCCCGCAGGAACGCATCGGCCGCTTTCCGGGCATCGGCGGCCGAGCCCGCGTCGGCCAGGACGAGGTTCAGCCAGTGGAGGTGGAGGACGCCGGTGAAGCCGCGCGTCACGAGCTGCGTCAGCTCGGGGATGCGCTCCGGCCGGACGATCGGCACGGCGGCGATGCCCGCATCCCAGCTCCGCTGGTAGAGCAACCCCTGATACGGGTTCATCCGGGCCACCGGGTGGTAGCCCAGCACGATCGGCTCACCCGGATAGCCCGAGAGGGCGCGCAGGGCGCGGACCGCCTCGTCCGTGAACTCGCCGTGCTGCTGGCCGGTGGATCGCGGCTGACCTTCCATCAGGCCGCCTCCCCGTCGTCCCGGCCCGCTGCGCCCACGACGTCCGTCGCCCGCGCAGGCCAGTCGGCCAGCACCCGGTCGTAGACCGCGCGATAGCGCGGCCCGTTGGCTGCCCACGTCCGTTCGCGGGCGACCCACTCACGACCCGCCGTCCCGATCCGGCGCCCCAGCGCGGGGTCGTCCATCAGCCGCTCGATGGCGCTCGCGAGCGCGTCGGCGTCGCCCGCGCGGAAGGCGAGTCCACGCTCGTCCGGGGCCGCGATCTCGGTGAGCGCCGGCAGGTCCGCGACGACCAGCGGCCGTTCCATCGCGAGCGCCTCGTAGGGCTTCAACGGCGTCACCGTGCGCGCCGCGCGCTCGTCGCGGCGCGGGACGACGAACGCATCGAGCAGCGCGTAGTGGCTGCGCACCTGGTCGTGCGGCACGCGACCGGTGAACACGACCGCGTTGCCGACGCCCGCCTTGCTCGCGATCCGCTCGACCTCACCGCGGCGTCGGCCGTCACCCACGATCAGGCAGCCGACCTTGCGGCCCCGGGCGAGCAGCCGCGCGGTCGCCTCGACCAGCAGCTCCTGGTTCTCGCGCGGATGGTCGAGGTTCGAGACGTAGCCGAACACGAACCGTCCGTCCATGCCGTACCGGTGGCGCAGCGCGGGATCCGGCGGCAGCGGCGCGAACGTCTCGGCGTCGACACCGTTGGGGATGACGGTCACCCGGTCCGCGGGGACGCCGCGGGCGATGATGTCGTCGCGCATCGACTCCGCGATGGTGATGATCGCGTCCGCGGCCTGCATCGCCCGGGTCTCCGTCGCGTGCCGCCGGCGGTACTGCTCGCCCTGCTCGTTCCAGCGTTCGTCGGCTGACCAGGTCGCCTCGAAGAACGAGCGCACCTCGTACACCACCGGCCGGCGAAGATGCTCGCGGAGCGCCAGTCCGACCAGGGCGGTCTCGTAGCCCCGGTGCCCCGACGACACGTGGATGAGCTCCGGGCGGACGGTCCGCGCGAGGCGCGCGGTCAGCCACGCCTGGTCCTCGAGGAGCTGGTCGAACGGGCGCTCGAGGTCGTACGCCTCGCCCAGGTCGAGCCGGTGGTGGGGGATGCCGTCGAGGACGCGAAGGGCGGGGAAGTCCGTCACGCGCAGCAGTCGCGGGAAGCCGAGCGACGTGACGACGACCGGGTGCATCCCGGCGTCGCGCTGGGCGAGCAGGTTGTAGCGCGAGCGCATCGTGAAGCCGTTCGTGAGCTCGGGCGCCGACTCCTTGAGGAGGTGGAGGATGACGCCCGGCTCGGGGTCGATCGGGCGCGGGTCGCCGGGGATGCGCGGCAGCCAGCCGTCCGACGTCTCCACGATGCGGCCCAGCAGCATCCGCTCCGACCAGCGCCGCTCGGGCGTGTCGTCGAGCATGTGCAGCCGATGGAGCGCACGGGCGCCGACATGGAGCTCGCCGGTCTTCGAGGCGACGTCCTTCATCAGGCGCAGGACCCGGGCGCTGTCCGGATGGGCGCGCGCGAGCTCCTCGACCTTGCGGCTCGCGTCGGCATAGTCGCCCTTCTCGAACGCTGAGCTGGCCATCGAGTAGGCGACCCGGTTGATGCTCGGTTCCTTGTGCGACGAGATGCCCAGGCCGCGCACGCGCCGCCCGGTGACGAGGGCGTACGCCGCCTCCGCGCCCGCGATGAGCGCGTCGTCGCGGGGCGACCCGAGGCGGCTCCCGATGCGCCGCAGGATCCGTTCGCCGCGGCGAAGGAGCGCGGGGTCGCGGAGGACCCTCATCGGCCGACCGGGGCGGCGGGCGGGGCGGGCGGCCCCGAGGGCGAGATCGCGTCTGCGGCATCGGCGGCCGTGGGCGTGGCGGCGGGCGTCGCGGTGGCGGCGAGCGTCTCGGTGACGAACGTGTCCGCGGACGAGGCGCCCGGCGCCGGCGACGCCGGCTTCGCGGCGGCGGCGAGCGGTCCCTTGGCATCCGCGAGGACGCCGGCAGCTTCCCGCTCTGCCTTCCGTTGCGCCGAGTGCTCCTGGTGGATGCGGACCACCTCGGCCGGGTCGCCCTCGGCCACCACGTGGCCCTTCTCGAGGAGCATCGCGCGATTGCAGTATTCGGTCACCCACTGCATGTCGTGGGTCACGAGCACGATCGCCTTCGCGGACTTCACGAGCTCCAGGACCCGCTGCTTCGACTTCTCCCTGAACGATGCATCGCCCGTCGAGAGCACCTCGTCGAGCAGCAGGATGTCCGGCTCGACCGAGGTCGCGATCGCGAACCCCAGCCGGGCGCGCATCCCCGACGAATACGTCTTCAGCGGCGCGTCGATGAACTGCCCCAGGTCGGCGTACTCGACGATGCTCGGCAGCCGCTCGTCGAGCCACTTGTGATCGAGCCCCATGAAGGCGCCGGCGAGCCGGATGTTGTCGATGCCGCTGAGGTCGCTGTCGAAGCCCGCGCCGAGGGTCAGGAGGCTCGACACGTGGCCGTCCACGTCGACCTGACCCTCCGACGGCGTGATGATCCCGGCCAGCACCTGGAGGAGCGTCGACTTGCCGGCGCCGTTCGGGCCGATCACGGCGAGGGATTCGCCATGGACGACCTTGAACGACAGGTCGCGCAACGCCCAGAAGTAGCCGTCGCCGCCCGTGTCGGGACGCTTGACCCGACGGGTGAGCGACTGGCGCAGGGTCGTCTTCTTCGTGAACCGGAGGCTGTAGCGGACACCCAGCTTGTCGACCCGGATGCTCGTGCGTTCGCCTGTCCGGAACGCGGGCGGCGTGCCGGTCACAGGACCTTCGCGAACGACGGCTCGAGCCGCTTGAACAGCAGGATCGAGAGCGCAAGCAGGATGAGCGAGGCGCCGGCCAGGGCGAGGAGGGCCATCCAGTCGGGGGGCTTCTCGTCGTAGATCACGTTGCGGTACGACGTGAACAGCACCGCGAACGGGTTGAGCTGCATGAGCGTGCCCGCGAGATGCGACTTCTCGGTGACCCTGTCGATGAGCTCGGTCCCGTAGATGCCCGGCGAGAGGTAGAACCAGATGCGGAGCAGGTGCCGCGACAGGTTGCCGACGTCCCGGTAGAACACGTTGACGGCGCTGAGGGTGATGGCGACCGGCAATGAGAACAGGAGCTGCACGAGCGCGATGACCGGGATCGTGAAGATCCATGGCGATGCGCGGTCGCTGTAGAACAGGATCATCAGCCCCGCCAGCGGGATGAGCCCGAACGCGAAGTTCACGATGCCGGCCATCACCGCCGAGGTGGGCAGGACGAGCTTCGGGAAGTTGATCTGCTTGATCAGCCGCTCCATCGACGTGACGGAGCTGACGCCGTCGCCCACGACCGAGGTGAACCACTTCCAGGGCAGGATGGCCGCGAACACGAACAGCGGATAGTCGGGCTGCGGCCGCGTGAAGATCACCGAGACCAGGATCACGTAGACCAGCATCTGGAGCAGCGGGTCGACGACCCACCACACGTTGCCCAGCAGCGTGTCGGCGCCCTTCTTCTTCACGTCCGCGCGGACGAGATAGCTGATCAGGCGGCGGCGCGACAGGGTCTCGGCGATGCCGTCCCGGATGAGTCCGACGGCTCCGGGCTGGATCGCGGACGAACGGAACGAGGCCGGGACTTCAGAGGTGACCGACATCGCGCGGAGCGTAGCATCGGCTCCCCGTCGGCACCGCCCGTCGGTCGTCCCGGGCGGGAGGCCCCGGTCGTCCCCGGGCGGCACCCCGGACGCGGTGCCCCGCGTGGCACCATCTAGCGCCATGGCCGCCAAACCGACGCCCGTCCTGCGGCGCTATGCGAACGCGGTGATCCGCCGGGCCGTCGACCCGCTGGCCTACCTCCCGGCACCCGGCCGCCCGCCCACGACGACGCCCGTGGCCGGTGTGGTGGGCTACTACGGCTGGGGGAACTACGGCGACGAGCTCTTCCTCGAGGTCTTCCGGCAGCACCTCGAGCCGCCGGTGCGGCTGCGCACGGTCCTCGACCCTGATGCCGGCCGGATCCGCGGCCGGGCGATCGGACGGGCGGTCCGCGCGAGTGACGTGATGCTCATCGGCGGGGGCGACATCGTCATCCCCTGGAGCCAGGGCACCCGCTACTGGGATCGGGCGTACCTGCGCCGGCCGACGTTCATCGCCGGTGTCGGGGTCCCGACGTGGGGCGGCTCGCAGTTCGAGCGACTGGACGGGCTCCAGCGCTTCTTCCAGCACCCGAGCGTGCGCTACGTGGGCGTCCGCGACGCGGCGAGCGCGGCGTTCATCCGTGAGCGCCTCCAGCCGCGCGTGCCGGTCATCGAGACCCCCGACCTCGTGTGTGCCCTGGAGCTGCCGGCGGTGGCGCGGCCCAGCGATCCGCCGCTCTTCGGCGTCGCGGTGCGGCGTCGGCAGGGCAAGGACGACCTGACGGCGGTGCGGGCCCTGGCGCTGCGCGCGCAGGAGCTCGGCTACCGGGTGCGGCGCATCGTGCTCGCGACGGGCCGCACGCGACTCCGGGACGAGCAGACGACCGCCGAGCTGGACCTGCCCGACACGGAGCTGGTCTCGTCGGACGATCTGTCGGTCATCACCCGGGCGATCGGCGAGTGCACCGCGATGGCGAGCATGAAGTTCCACGGCTTCGTGGTCGCCACGATGTACGGGGTGCCGTGCTTCGTCCTGATGCCGACGGCGAAGAACCGGTACCTCGCCGACATGATCGGCCGGCGGGATCTGCTCTCGCACTACGGCGACAAGGACCTGCCCGATCGGCTGGCGGCCGGCCTCGCGCCGATCGATCCCGAGATCACCGACCGGCTGCGGCGCGACGCGGTCGCCTCGGTCGAGCACCTGCGCGACGCGATGCTTGCGACGACCTCCGGGCTCGAGGTGACGGTCGCGACCAACGGATCAGGCTAGCGCTTCGGCCGCCCGCGGCCCGTCAGATCAGGCCGGCGTTCGCTTCAGGGCGGCGTTCGCGCGCCGGCGCAGGCCTCGCACCATCCGGCGCGGGAGGGACGGCGGCGGCTTGGGCGCCGCCTTGGGACGGGCCGGGCGGGGCTCCGGCGCGATGTTCCGCTCCTTCTTCGCGATCGGCGTGAGCCAGCTGCTGTCGACGTCCGCGAGCTGGAGCGACGGATCGGCGAACAGCCGCAGGAACTCCGCGACGATGTAGCGCACGGCATGGCGATGCACGTGCCGGCCGTCCTCGCGGTAGTAGTCGCTCTGGCGCTCGGCGGTGACGACCATCTCGTACGAGTGGAAGTACTGGACGTCATCGTGGCGGTCGACGAACTCGGAGACGGCCGCCCGGATCCGCGACTTCGACTCGGTGTTCGCCACCCGGACGTCGAGCGGCGTGAACGTCGAGTGCAGCGGCACCGGGGACGTCGTGACGACCAGCGCGGCACCCAGCTCGTCGCGCACGACCCGGCGGATGACCTCCAGGTCGTCGAGCATCTCGGCCACCGTCAGCCGGTGGAACTCCGGCGCGAGCTCCCTGAACACCGCGGGATGCGGGATCTGGCGGTAGACGTTGCCGGTCGCCGGGTTGCGCCAGGTCTCGATGAGCCCGAGCGTGATGACCACCACGCCGGCGCCCTTGAACAGGCCGTCGGCGCGCTCGTCGAGCTCGGCGCGCTTGGCGTCCAGCGCCGCCTGATCGGGGTAGATCGTGTCGTAGTCGCGGAACGGGTCGACGAGCCCGTCGTTCACGCGCCACGCCGGCTCCGCGGCCCGCTCCGGCCAGCGGCCCGCGATGCGCTCCAGCTCCTGGCGGATCGTCGCGGTCGAGTAGAACAACCCCGACGGGTGCATCCCGCCCTTGATCCCGACATCGCCCATCATCGCGGCCAGCTCGGAGGCGAAGCAGCTCGCCGATGGTCGCGACCCGGGTGCCGGCGTCGAGCAGGCGGACAGGCTCGCGGCGGATGACGAGGTCGCGGTCGGCCCACTCGTGGACGTGATCCAGCTCCCACGTCCCGAGGCGGCTGTGCAGCGTGGCCACGGCCGCAGGATACGCCCACGGACCCGATATCCTCGTTCGATGGGAGCCGAGGAGCCCGTGCGACCCTGCCCGGGGCACGGTGAGGTCGCGCCCCCCATCCTCCGCGTCGAGCCGGTCCTCCCGCCCGTCGCCGCCCCCGATCGGCGGACCGTCGTGCTCGATACGACGTGGACGCCACGGCCCGACGACCCGGCCGCGCCACGCTCGATCCGCGACATCGCCCAGGCGCTCCTCGTGGAGCGCGATCTGATCGAGGAGGCCGCGGACCACCTCGACGGGTGGGCCGCCGCGTCGGGCGTGGCGGATGCCCTGACGGTCGACGGCACGTCGTTCTGGTTCTACGCCCGCTTGCGGCACTGGATGTGGCTCCAGGGCCAGATCCTGTGGCTCGCGTTGTTCGACGCCGTGCTCGCGGAGGCACCGGCCGCGTGCATCGAGGTCGGGCCGGGCGTCGACCCGGCGGCGCTCGAGGCCCTCCGGTCCATCTCCGCTCGCGACGGGTTGTCGATGATGGTGGAGCTGGGCCCACCCGCGCCGGCCGTCCGCGAGGCGCCGCCGGGCCTCGTCGAGCGCGCGATGCAGCTTCGGGCGACCGTGGCGACGTGCCGCCGGCTCCGCGGTCGCGATGGCGCGGCGGGTCGCCCGCTGGGGGGTGCGGCGCGCACGGCGCGTCGGACGGCGACTCCTGGCGCCCACGCCGTGGCGGCGCCCCGAGCGGACCGCCGCGTCGCGCCCCCGGCCCGCGTCGGGCGGCACCCGAAAGCGAACCTATCAGGAGATCGAGCAGGAGCGGGCGCAGCGGCTGGCGGCCTTCACGCGGCGATTCGAGACGCTGGCGAAGGAGCAGGGGCGGCTCCTGGTCGTCCTCGAGCACGCCGAGCAGCGGGTCGAGGTCGACGGGCAGGTCCGGACGATGAACGCGTACCTCGGCCCCGTCGCCGACCAGCTCCGCGGCACCGCGCTCGAGCCGATCGAGCTGGACATCCGGGCGCGGGTCAAGGAGGACGCCGGCTGGGGGCGGTTCACGTCGCCGGACCATCCGCGCCTCCTCACGATCGACGCGCTGGGCCTCGGCGCGGCGGAGATGCGCGACCCGGTCGTGGACGTGGACCGGGTCGTCGACGCGATCCGTGAGGCGCCGGTCGAGGTCGCCGGCGTCGACCTGGGTCCGGAGCTTCGCCGACGGGTGGTCGCGACGACCCGTGCCGTGCTCGCGAACCAGCTCCGCTCCCGCGACCGGATCCGGTGGGTCCTTCGCCGTCTGCGGCCCGCGGGCATCCTGCTCGCCGACGAGTACCACCGCCAGGACTGGCTTGCCGCGGCGGCGGCCGAGGGCGTGCCGACCGTCGCGCTCCAGCACGGGATGATCTACCGCCACCACAACGGCTACATCCATCCGACGCGCCCGGCCGGGCTGCGCCTGCCCGAGCGGACCTACGTGTTCGGCCGCTGGGAACGTGAGCTGCTGCTCCACGCAGAGCGTCTATCGCGAGGACGAGGTCCGGGTCGGAGGCTCGCCGCGGCTCGACCTGGTGCGTCCCGATCCGACCGCCCGCGACGCGATGCGGGCCGAGCTGGGCGTGACGCGCCGACGAGCGGCTGGTGGTGGTGTCCGGCTCGTGGGGGACGATGTATCGCGGCGTCCACTACCCGATCTGCCTCGCCGGTCTCGTGGACCGGCCACTGCCCAACGTGCACATCGTGGTCAAGCTCCATCCGGGCGAACAGGACGAGGGTCCGTATCGCGCGGTCATCGAACGCGCCGCCGCCGCCCGGGGCCTGCCGGCCCCACGCATCACCGTCGTCCAGAAGGTCGACCTGTACCGGCTCCTCGTCGCCGCGGATGCGCACCTCGGCGTGCACTCCACCGTCCTCACGGAAGCGGTCGTCACGGGGACGCCGAACCTGCTGGCCGACTCGCTCGCCGCGGCCGACCTCCTCGGCTACGTGCGAGCCGGCGTCGCGACACCGGTCCGCGACGGCGGCGACGTGCTCGACGCGCTCGATCGCGCCGCCGCCGACGGCCTGTCGACCCCCGAGGCGCGGGCAGCGTTCGTGGCCGAGCATTTCGAACCCGGCTGCGCGTCCGAGCGCATCGCGGGCGAGCTGCTCGCGTGGCTGCGATGAGCCGGGTCCTCATCGTCATCCCCGCGCGTGGCGGGAGCCAGCGGGTCCCGGGCAAGAACCTGCGGACCGTCTCCGGGTTCCCGCTCGTCGGTCGGGCGGCGTGGATCGCCCGCGCCGCGGTCCGGTCCCTGCCCGGTGGACCGCACCTCGTCGTGTGCAGCACCGACGATGCGGACATCGCCGCGACCGCCCTCGAATGGGGCGCCGACCGGATCGTCGACCGGCCGCCGGAGCTCGCGACGGCCAAGGCGACGACCGCCGATGCGGTGCTGCACGCGATGGGCGTCGCGGAGGCGAGCGACGGACCGTTCGACGCCGTCGTCCTGCTCCAGCCGACGGCCGTCCTCGTCGAGCCCAGCGACCTCGCCCGGGCCGCCCAGCGGTTCCTCGCGGCGGACGGGCGCTCGGTGGTGGGGGCGATCGCGACGCATCCGGGGTGGTGGCACCTGGAGATCGATCCCGAGACCAACGTCATCCTCGACATCCCGCTGCCGGCCACGACGGCCGAGCACCATCTCAGCGGCGCGGTGTACGTCGTGTCGCCGGAACGGTTCCGCGCCGATCCGCGCTTCGTCGTCCGGGGCACGTCGCTGGGTTTCGTGCTGCCCGCTGAGCGGAGCGTGGACGTCGACGAGGCCGGCGACTTCGTCATCGCCGAAGCCTTCGCCTCGGCCCAGGCCATCCCGCCCGTCCCGTTCGGCGACCGGATGCTGGGCGACGGCTCCGTGCTCGTCATCGCGGAGGCCGGCGTCAACCACGATGGCGACGTCGCGACGGCGCATCGCCTCGTGGACGCCGCGGCCGACACCGGCGCCGACGCGGTGAAGTTCCAGACCTTCGATCCCGTGGCCATCGCGTCGTCCGGGGCGCCCACCGCCGCGTACCAGCGCGCGGCAGGCGAGGGCGAGGACCAGCAGTCGATGCTCGCCCGGCTCGCCCTGCCGGCATCCGCCTGGGCGGAGCTGCAGGCGCACGCGCGCGAGCGCGACCTGGTCTTCCTCTCGACGCCGTTCGACGTCGCGTCGGCGCGCCTGCTCGACGAGCTGGACGTGCCGGCGTTCAAGGTGGGCTCGGGCGAGCTCACGAACCTGCCGTTCCTGCGCGCGCTCGCCGCGTTCGAGCGGCCGATGCTCATCTCCACCGGGATGGCGAACCTGCGCGAGGTCGCCGAGGCGCTCGATGCGGTCGCCCGGGCCGGCGACCCGCCGGTCGCCCTGTTCCACTGTGTGTCGGCGTACCCGGCGGCCGTACGAGGATGCGAACCTGCGGGCGATCGGGACGCTGCGCGCCGCGTTCGGCGTGCCCGTGGGCTGGTCGGACCACACCCCCGGGATCGAGCTGCCCGTCGGCGCGGTCGCGCTGGGCGCCGCGATGATCGAGAAGCACCTGACCCTCGATCGGACGGCTGCGGGGCCGGATCATGCGCGCATCGCTGGAGCCCGAGACGTTCGGCGCGATGGTCGAGGCCATCCGCAGCGTGTCCGACGCGCTGGGCGACGGCGTGAAGCAGCCGGCCGCCGTCGAGCTGCCGGTCGCGGCCGTCGTGCGGCGGTCGCTCTTCTGGGCCCGCTCGCTGGCGTCGGGGGAGGCGGTGACCGCAGAGGATCTGGTCGCGCTGCGACCGGCGTCGGGGTTGGCGCCGCGGCACCTGGATCGGCTCGTCGGCGGTCGGACGACGCACGCGGTCACGGCCGGACAGCCGGTCGCGGACCAGGACATCGCCGCGGACCGCGGCCGTTCGTGACCGATCGGCGGGTCGTCGGCGTCCTCACGACCGGGCGCCAGGACTGGGGCATCGTCCATTCGACGTGCGTGGCGATCCGCTCGCACGCGACCCTGTCGCTCCGGCTGGTCGCGGGTGGGACCCATGGTGCGACGCGACGGCCGCCCACGCTCGACGTGATCCGCGACGACGGCTTCGAGCCCGATGTCGTGCTGCCCTGGGACGACGACGCGGCCGACGACGCCGGCTCGGAGGCCGACCGCGGCGCGGCACGCACGCTCGAGGGCCTGGGCGCCGCGCTCCGGGAACACCCGGTCGACGCGCTGCTGCTGGTGGGGGACCGGTACGAGACCGCCGCGGCGGCGATCGCCGCGACCCTCGCACGGGTCCCGCTCGTCCACGTCCACGGTGGCGAGCAGACCTTCGGCGCGTTCGACGACGCGCTCCGGAATGCCATCACGAAGCTCAGCCACCTGCACCTCGTCAGCCACGAGGAGCACCGCCGCCGGGTGATCGCGATGGGCGAGGATCCCGGGGCGGTCCACGTCGTGGGTGCGCCGGGGCTCGATGCGGCCGTCCGTCCGGACCTCCCGGACCGCGCCGCGCTCTCGGCGTGGCTGGACATCGCGCTCGACCCGCCGGTCGTCATCGTGACGGTCCATCCGGCGACGCTCGAGGACGATCCAGCAGCCGCGGCCCGGGCGGTCGTGGCGGCGATGGACGAGGTCGACGCCCGCTTCGTGATCACGCTGCCCAACGCGGACCCCGGAGCAGCGGAGGTGCGCGAGCTCCTGGCACGGGCCGCGGCGGCACCCGGTCGTGTCGCCGTCGAGGCCCTCGGCGAGCGCCGCTACTGGGGGCTCCTCCGGGTCGCCGACGCGATGGTCGGCAACAGCTCGAGCGCGCTCGTGGAGGCACCGGCCGTCGACCTGCCGGCCGTCGACGTCGGCGAGCGCCAGGCGGGCCGGCGGCGCGAGGCCAACGTCATCGACGCACCCGCGGAGGGCGCCGCCGTCGCCGCCGCGCTCCGGCGTGCGCTCGATCCGGCGACCCGTGACGCGGTCCGTGCCGCGCACGGACCGCTGGCCGATGGTGCGGCAGGGCACCGGATCGCCGATATCATCGCCCGATGGCGACCTCCGAGCCCGCCACGCAAGCCGCCGATCCGCCTCGTCTGAACGGACGGCCGCTGGTCGTGATCGGCGGTGGCGAGCACGCCCGGGTGGTCATCGAGGCGGCGCGCAGCCAGCGCGAGGCGTGGCGGCTGCTGGGCATCGTGGATCGCGATCCGGCGGCGCGGACGACCGCCCTCCTCGATGTGGCGCACCTCGGCGACGACGACGACCTGCTCGCGACGCTGTCGATGACCGCGCCCGACGAGCGGCCGTGGCTGATCATCGGGTTCGGCGGCGGGGCAGCCGATGCGGTGCGACGTGCGGCGGCCGTGGCACGGTTCGGGCAGGGCAGCCGCTGGGCGACGCTGGTGCACGCGACCGCGTGGGTCGCCCCCAGCGCGACACTGGGTGAGGGAACCGTGGTGCTCGCCGGCGCCGTGGTGAACGCGGGGGCGCGCGTCGGCTGCCACGCCATCCTGAACACGCGAGCCGTCCTCGAGCACGACGTCGTCATCGGTGACTACGCGAACATCGGGCCGGGTGCGCTGGTGGGTGGTGGCGCGACCGTGGGTGCGAACGCGTTCGTCGCGATGGCCGCCGCCGTGCGCGACCACGTGACCGTGGGCCAGGGTGCCACCGTGGGCATGGGCGCGGTCGTCGTCGGTGACGTCGAGCCGGGCCTCACGGTGGTCGGGAACCCCGCACGGGCGATCGTGGGCGCTGATGCGCCACGCGCGCGACCCCAGGATGCCTAGCCCCTTCGAGGCGTGCCTCGTTCCCGTCGACGGGACGATCCGGGATGCGATGGCGGCGCTCGACCGGGCGGCCGGCCGGATCGCGCTGGCGGTGGACGGTGACGGCCGGCTGGTGGGCGTCGCGACCGACGGGGACATCCGGCGGGCGCTGCTCCGCGGTCGGACGCTCGACGACCCCATCGCGGCCATCGTCACGCGCGAGTACATCGCGATCGACGCCGGCGCGAACCGCAACGACGCGCTGGAGTACCTGCGGGCACGACGCATCTCCGCGATCCCGGTCATCGACGCCGATCGCCGACCCGTCGGCCTGCATCTGCTCCACGATTTCGTCGACCGGGTGGAGCGCGCCAACTGGGCGATCGTCATGGCCGGCGGCCGGGGTGTCCGCCTGCGTCCGCTCACCGAGACCGTCCCCAAGCCGATGCTCCGGGTCGCCGGCCGGCCGATCCTCGAGCGGATCGTGCTGCACCTCGTGGGCTTCGGGATCAAGCGCATCTTCCTCTCGGTGAACTACCTGTCCGAGCAGATCGAGGACCACTTCGGCGACGGTCACCGGTACGGCTGCCGCATCGACTATCTGCGCGAGGAGGCGCCGCTGGGCACGGCCGGCGCGCTGGGCCTGCTGCCGGAGCGACCCGCCGATCCCTTCCTGCTGATGAACGGCGACCTCGTCACGTCCGCCGACCTGGGTGGGCTGCTCGACCGCCACATCGCCTCGGGCGCGTGCGCGACGATCGGCATCCGGCGCTACCTGCACACGGTCCCGTTCGGGTGCATCGAACGCGACGGCGAGCGTGTCCTGCGCCTCGACGAGAAGCCGACGCTGTCGCGCGAGGTGAACAGCGGCATCTATGCGCTCGACCCGTCCGTGCTGGACCTGGTCGCGCCGGGTCGGCCGGTCGCGACGCCCGACCTCATCGCGGCGCTCCTCGATCGCGGCGACCTGGTCGAGGCCTTCGAGATCGAGGACGACTGGATCGACGTCGGCCAGCGCGAGCAGCTCGCGGCGGCGCGCGAAGGAGAGCACGGGTGACCGACGCCCCGACGTCGACGTCACTGCGTGACGTCCCGGTGCTGGTCACCGGGGCCGACGGGTTCATCGGCAGCCATCTGACGGAGCGGCTGGTCGCCGAGGGTGCCCGGGTCCGCGCGTTCTGCCTGTACAACTCGCGGGGGTCGGCGGGCTGGCTCGACGAGGTGCCGGCGGCGACACGCGGCGCGCTGGACATCCGCCTGGGCGACATCCGCGACGCCCGCTTCGTCGAGAGCGCCGTGGCGGGCGTGGAGGTCGTGTTCCACCTCGCGGCGTTGATCGCGATCCCGTACTCGTACGTCGCGCCGGAGTCGTTCCTGGACACGAACGTGCGCGGCACGCTGAACGTGCTGGAGGCGTCGCGCGCGGCGGGCGTCCGGCGGCTCATCCAGACGTCGACGAGCGAGGTCTACGGGACGCCGTCCGAGCTGCCGATCCGCGAGACGCATCCGCTGAACGCCCAGTCGCCGTATGCCGCGTCGAAGATCGCCGCCGACCAGCTCGCGCTCTCGTTCCAGCGGTCGTTCGGCCTGCCGGTCGTCGTCCTGCGGCCGTTCAACACGTACGGTCCGCGGCAGTCGGAGCGCGCCGTCCTGCCCACGATGATCCGGCAGCTCCTGGCGGGCCGGCGCGAGGTCCGGCTGGGCCGCCTCGATCCGCGGCGCGATCTCACGTTCGTCGCCGACACCGTCGACGGGTTCGTTCGCGCGGCGTCGGCGCCCGGGATCGAGGGGCGCACGATCCAGCTGGGCACGGGCCGGAGCGAGTCCATCGGGGACCTGTTCGCGCTGGCGTGCCGGCTGCTCGGCGTGGACGCCGTGCCGGTCCCCGACGCGGCGCGGCTGCGCCCCGACGCCAGCGAGGTGCTGGTCCTCGAATCGGATCCGTCGCTCGCGCGGGAGCTGCTCGGCTGGCGCGCGACCACGGCGCTCGAGGACGGGCTTCGGGCCACGATCGACTGGCTTCGGACGCAGCCCGCCTCGGACGAGGTCGAGCGTGTCCAGCTCTGACGGATCGCCCTCGGCGGCGCCCCGACGGATCCCCCTCGCGGAGCCGACCATCGGCGGCAACGCGGGCCGGTATCTCGACGAGTGCCTCCGGACGAACTTCGTGTCGTCCGTGGGGCCGTTCGTCACGCGGTTCGAGCAGGAGTTCGCGGCGTTCGTCGGGTCGCGTCATGCGGTCGCATGCGCGAGTGGCACGGCGGCGATCCATCTCGCGATGCTCGTGCTCGACGTGCCGGCCGGCGCCGACGTCCTCGTGGCCGACCTGACGTTCGTCGCCTCGGCGAACCCGATCACCCAGGTCGGCGGCCGGCCGGTGCTCGTGGACGCGGAGCCGCGGACGATGAACCTGGATCCTGCGCTGGTCGTGGGGGAGCTGGAGCGTCGGGCCGCTCTTGGCTTGGCGCAGCCGGCGGCCATCGAGGTCGTGCATCTCCTGGGCCATCCCGCGGACGTGGAGCCGATCGTGGCGGCGGCGGACGCGTTCGGCGTCCCGGTGGTGGAGGACGCGTCCGAGGCGCTGGGCGCGACGTGGACGAGCGGGCCGTTCGCCGGGCGCCAGGTCGGGACCGTCGGGCGGGTCGGCTGCTTCAGCTTCAACGGCAACAAGCTCATCACCACGGGTGGCGGCGGGATGCTCGTGACCGACGACGCGGAGCTCGCCCGGCGCGCGAAGCACCTCTCGACCCAGGCGCGGCTGCCGGGCCGGGCATACGACCACGACGAGGTCGGCTACAACTACCGGCTGCCGAACCTCTCGGCGGCGCTGGGCGTGGCACAGCTCGAGGAGCTGCCGTCGCTGCTCGCGGCGCGCCGCCGGATCGCCGCCCGCTATGACGCCGCCATCGCGGGCGTCCCCGGGCTGGTCCCCGCGCCGCGCGCCGCCTGGGCGGAACCGTCGTTCTGGCTCTATACCGCGGCCCTGGCGCCGGATCGTTCCGCGGGCGCCGGCGCGCTTGCCGCCCGGCGCGACGCGATCCTGGACGCGCTCGCCGCGGACGGCATCGAGGCCCGCCCGATCTGGACACCGCTCCACCGCACGCAGCTCTACGCATCAGCAGCCAGGCTCGGCGGCGACGTGGCGGACGACCTGTTCGCCCGTGGCTTCAGCCTGCCGTCCTCGTCGAGCCTCAGCGAGGCCGACCAGGACCGCGTGATCGATGGCCTGAGGCGCGCGCTCGATGGGCAGCGCGAGGGCACCGCCGGGGTCACCGCAGCCCGGTGATCCAACCAGGCATCAGGGGTCGGCCGTACCGGACCTCCGTCCCAGGGGCTTCCCGGGGGCATGCGCTACCATGCCTCCCCGCACCAGCGCCCCGGGCTCGTCATGGCCCGCGACCGGCGCATCGATCACCGGAGTCCCCGAACAGATGACCTTCCGCGCTCGACCGTCGGGCGTCCGTCACCGCACCGACAGTGACCGCGGCGACCGACGCAACGCCCTGATGAACCTGGGCTTCACGATCGTCGTCGTCGTCGCCATCCTCCTGCTCGTCATCGCCGCGGGATTCAGCTGGTTCAACGACCATCTCGCGCCCGCCGCGACCGTCGATGGGCAGACCATCAGCAAGGACGCCTACGTCCAGCGCGCCAAGATCGACGCCTTCCGGATCGAGCTCCAGGAGCGGGCCATCCGCACCCGTCGCGCTCAGGGGACGATCCGCGACGACGATGCCCAGACGCAGCTGTCGCTCCTCAGCCAGCAGAAGCAGAACCTCGACTCGCTCGTCCTCGAACGGCTCATCGACGCCGACATCCAGGCCAAGCTCGCGGCCCAGGAAGGCGTGACCGTCACCGACGCCGATGTCGACGCCAAGCTCACCGAGGAGGCGACCACCCCGGAGCTCCGCCACGCGTGGGCCATCGAGGTCGAGCCCGAGATCAGCGACGGTGCGACCGAGGCCACCCAGGCCCAGAAGGACGCCGCCAAGGCCAAGGCCGAGCAGGCGCTCAAGGACCTCCAGGGCGGCAAGAAGTGGGAGGACGTCGCACGCGCCGTGTCGACCGGCGACACGAAGGAGCAGGGCGGCGACCTCGGCTTCACCGAGAAGGAGTCCGCCGGCCTCGACACCGCCTTCGTCGACGCCCTCTTCGCCGCCTCGCAGAACGAGCCGACCAAGGTCATCGAGGGCGAGGACGGCACCTACCGCATCGGGCGCGTCACCGACATCGTCGCCCCGGTCATCGACCCCGCGTTCCAGCAGGTCGTGCAGGACAAGGGCATCTCGCTCGCGGCCTTCCGGGACGTCCTGCGTGCCGATGTCATCCGGGACCGCCTGAACGACACGATCACCGCGCGCGTGAAGCAGCCCGGGCCGCAGCGCCACGTGCTCGAGATCTTCCAGCCGGCCGCGACGATCGGCGACGACGGCGTCGACCCCGAGACGAAGACGAACGCGATCAAGACGAAGCACATCCTGTTCGCCCCGAACGACGACCCCAGCGCCGCCGCCGACCTGCCCGCCGACGATCCCGCGTGGAAGAAGGCCGAGGAGGATGCGCGCGCCGCCTACGACATCGTCAAGGCGGATCCGACGAAGTGGGACGAGGAGGCCAAGAAGGGCGATGACGGCACCGCCACTTCCGGCGGCAAGCTGCCGTACTTCGCGCCGGAGGACGCGGCGGCCGGCAACCTCGACAAGTCGTTCGGTGACGCGATCTTCAAGTCGGGTCTGCAGCCGGGTCAGATCCTCGAGCCGATCAAGAGCAACTTCGGCTGGCACGTCATCCAGATGTGGCATCGCCCGACCGACTTCGATTGGGCGAACACGCTCAAGAGCGAGGCGGAGGCGGGCACCGACTTCGGCCAGCTCGCGAAGGACAACAGCGAGGACCCGTCGGCGGCGAAGAGCGGCGACCTCGGCTGGGTCGCCAAGGGCCAGCTGCCCGAGCTCCTCGACGCGACCGTGTTCGGCACCGACATCGGCAAGATCGGCGTCCCGCTCGCCATCCCGCGCAACAGCCCGGCCTCGGCGGCCGAGGCGGGGACCTACCTGTTCAAGGTCCTCGAGGAGCAGACCCGGGCGCCCGACGGCGACCAGCTCAAGACGCTCGAGCAGACCGCGTTCTCGACGTGGTACGCAGAGCAGAAGCTGAAGTCCAAGATCACCCGCGACGTCACCGCGAGCCAGAGCGGTCTGACCCAGTAGGTCGCACTCCGCGACGGGAGACGGAATGCTCGACGCGCTCCTCGCGGAGGCCCGGCTGCGGTGGGGGCTTGATCCCGCCGCAGGGCTCCAGGTGGTCGCGTCGGAGCGGCTGATCGCGACACCGCTCGAGCCGTCCCGGCCGGCCCTGATCGTCCCGCTCGCCGTGCTGCGTGCGGACGACGAGCGCGACCCGCCCGCGCCGTTGCCGGGCCGCCATGGGCCGCTCGGCGACGAACGGCTGGGCGTCCTGGGACGGCTCTATCCGTCGACGCATGCGGTCGGCCGGTTCGGCAGGGACGATGGCGCCACGATCGCGGACCTCGTGCCCGGCGACTTCCACGCGCCGATCTACCTGGGGCCGGTACCCGCCGAGCTGGCCGTCGCGTCACCCTGGGCGATGCCCTGGGTCTCCTGGCGCCTCCGCCGGCCCGACGGTTGCCCGTGGGATCGCGAGCAGACGCACGAGTCGTTGCGGAACCACCTGCTCGAGGAGGCCTACGAGGTCTACGACGCGCTGGGCCCCGGCCCGGCCTCGCCGGAGCTCGCGGGCGAGCTCGGTGACCTGCTGCTCCAGGTGGTCCTCCACGCGCAGCTCGCGGCCGAGGAGGGCGTGTTCGACCTGACCGACGTCTGGGCGGCCATCGCGTCGAAGATCGTGCGGCGCCATCCGCATGTCTTCGGCGACGCGGAGGCACGGACGGCGAGCGATGTGAACCGTCAGTGGGAGCGGATCAAGGCGGACGAGCGCGCGGAGGCGGCGGCCGCCGATGATGGACGCGCCGCGCCACGCAGCGCCCTCGACGGCATCAGCCGCTCGCTGCCCGCTCTCGCGGCCAGCCAGGAGATGCAGGAGCGCGCCTCGAACATCGGCTATGACTGGCCGTCGATCGATGGCGTGCTGGACAAGGTGACCGAGGAGCTGGATGAGCTGCGGGCCGCCACGACCCCGGCGGAGCGCGCGGAGGAGCTGGGCGACCTGCTGTTCGTGCTCACCAACGTCGGGCGCTGGCACGACATCGAGGTGGAGGCGGCGTTGCGCGCCGCGAATGACAAGTTCCGGCGCCGCTTCCGGCGGGTCGAACGGATGGCCGCGGAACGCGAGGTGGCGCTGCGGGACCTGTCGTTCGAGGAGCTGGACGCCATGTGGGATGCGGCCAAGGCCGAGGAACGGGCTGCCGCGGGAGGACGGACGTGAGCATCGGGAATCAGGGGCCGCCGGTGGCCGCATCGGTCGCGAACCGGGTCGTTCGGGCCGACGGCCGGGGGCCGCGCGACCTGCGGCCGGTGTCCACGCAGCTGGGCGTCCAGAAGTGGGCCGAGGGCTCGTGCCTGGTCCGCTTCGGCGACACCCAGGTGCTGTGCGCGGCGACGATCGAGGACCGTGTGCCGCCGCATCTCCGCGGCAAGGGCACCGGCTGGGTGACGGCGACCTACGAGATGCTGCCGCGGGCGACGGCCGAGCGCTCCGAGCGTGAGGCGGCCAAGGGCAAGGTCGGCGGGCGGACGCACGAGATCCAGCGCCTGATCGGCCGGTCGCTGCGCGGGGTCATCGACCTGGCGCGGATCGGCGAGCGCACGATCACCGTGGACTGCGACGTCCTCGTCGCCGACGGCGGGACCCGGACCGCCTCGATCACCGGCGGCTACATCGCGCTGGCGGCTGCGCTCATCACGTACGGCATGGAGCGCCATCTCATCGGCAAGGTCGCGGCCGTGTCGGTGGGCATCGTCGACGGCGTCCACCATCTCGACCTCGACTACTCCGAGGACTCCCGCGCCGAGGTCGACTTCAACGTCGTCGGCACGGACCAGCAGACCTACGTCGAGCTCCAGGGCACCGCCGAGGGCAAGCCGTTCTCGCGCGCCGATGCGAACGGGCTCATCGACCTCGCCGACGAGGGGCTGCGCCAGCTGTTCGCGGCGCAGGCGGCGGCGATCGCGACGGTCCGCCGCTGATCCTCGAGCCGATGGCTGGCAGGGGCGTCGCCTCGGACGTCGGAGGGTCCCGCAGGCTCGTCGTCGCGACGCGTTCCGTCGCACAAGCTCGGCGAGCTGCGCGAGCTGCTCGCCCTGGACCGCGCTGAGCTCGTCTCGCTCGACGACGTCGGCGCGGCCGGCGAGCCCGAGGAGACCGGCGAGACGTTCGAGGCGAACGCGGCGCTCAAGGCGCGGTTCTACGCTCGCTTGACGGGCCTCCCCACGCTGGCCGACGACTCCGGGCTGGAGGTCGACGCGCTCGACGGCGGTCCGGGCGTCCGCACGAAGCGCTACAGCGGCCCCGATGCGACCGACGCGACCAACAACACGAAGCTGCTCGCGACGCTCGACGGGCTGCCGGCTGCGCGTCGGGCGGCGCGCTACGTGTGCGTGCTCGCGCTCGCGGAGCCGGCGCAGGCCGGGCCGCGCGGTGGGCTGCCCGTGACCACCGCACGAGGGACGTTCCGGGGCCGCATCGCGATCGCGCCGAAGGGCTCGAACGGCTTCGGCTACGACCCCATCTTCGAGCCCGCGGGCGAGCCACCGGGTGGCCGGACGGTCGGGCAGCTGCCGCCGGCGGAGAAGAACCGGCGCTCGCATCGGGCGGCGGCGGCGCGGCGGATGGCGCCCATCCTCCGCGCCCGGGGGTTCTGAGCGGCACGGACATCTATCGCGGCGTAGCGCGCCACCTCGTCGCGCCGGTCGACTTCGCGCTCTACATCGCGTTCTTCCCGCAGCTCGTGGCCGGACCGATCGTGCGGTTCCACGAGATCCGCGATCAGCTCGTCCGGCGGCGCGAGACGGAGGGTGCGTTCGCGGCCGGCATCTACCGGTTCTCGCTCGGTCTGGGCAAGAAGGTCCTCATCGCGGACACCGTCGCGCCGGTCGCCGACGCCGTCTTCGCGACGCCTGCCTCGCGAGCTCTCGACCGGCGTCGCGGTGCTGGGCGTCGTCGCGTATGCCGTCCAGCTGTACTTCGACTTCTCGGGCTA
This sequence comes from uncultured Chloroflexia bacterium, assembly GCA_963778025.1. Lineage (GTDB taxonomy): Bacteria > Chloroflexota > Limnocylindria > Limnocylindrales > CSP1-4 > CAVZTA01. Next base: position 96,388 of record CAVZTA010000002.1, read on the forward strand.
TTCGGACATGGCGCTCGGGCTGGCGCTGCTGTTCGGCATCCGCCTGCCCGAGAACTTTGCCCGGCCGTACGCGTCGCGCTCGATCACCGAGTTCTGGCGACGCTGGCACATGTCGCTCTCGCGCTGGTTCCGCGACTACGTGTACATCCCGCTCGGCGGCAACCGCGGATCGCCGGCAGGACCCCCGCCGGACATGGCGACGCCGGGCGGTCCTGGTTCGCCTGCCGATGTCACCGCCCGGCGTCCCACTGCTGACGCCCGAGGCCGCGCGCGCTGTTCCGGGCATGCCACAGTTGCCGCGATGAGCGAGGGGCGATCGTCGAGCCTCGAGCGCGCGCCCGTGGTCGGCCGCGCGGACGAGCTGCGCGAGCTGGCCGGGGCGCTGGATCGCGTGCCCGCTGGGTTCCGCGGATGGGTGCTCGCGGGCGAGGCCGGTGTGGGCAAGACCACGCTGCTCCGCGCGGCGATCGACGACGCCCGACGCCGCGGCTGGCGCGTGCTGCTGGCCCGGGCGACCGAATGGGAGCAGGCGCTCGACTTCGCGGGGCTGGGCGACCTCCTCGACGAGGTGCCCGACGAGGCGTTCGATGCGCTGCCGAGCCCGCAACGGCGAGCCCTCGACATCGCGCTGCGCCGGACGGACGACGACGCACCGGCCGACACGCTCGCCCTGTCCCAGGCGGTGCTGGCCCTCATCCGCAGGTCCGCCGCGAGCGACCCCGTCCTGCTCGCGCTCGACGACGCGCAGTGGCTCGACGCGCCGAGCGCGCGGGTCCTGGAATTCGTCGTCCGACGTCTGGAACGCGAACCCGTCGCGCTGGTCGCCACCGTCCGGAGCACCGACCCGCGGGCCGCCGATCCACCGGTCCTCCGGGCCGTCCCACACGAGCGTCTGGAGCACCGGTCGGTGGGCCCGCTCTCGGTCGACGCGCTCGCCCGCCTCCTCGGGGAGCGGCTGGGCCATGTCCCGCCGCGGACCGTCGCCGTGCGGATCCGCGAGCTGTCGGGCGGCAACCCGTTCTACGCGCTGGAGCTGGGTCGGGCGGCCCTCGCGCAGGGGACGGCCGGTCTCGAGGGCGCGCTCGACGTGCCGGAGTCGCTGGCCGCGCTCACCCGGGACCGGATCCGACGGCTGCCCGACGACGCGCGGGACGCGGTCGCCATCGCCGGGCTCGCGCTCCAGCCGACGCGGTCGCTCGTGGTCGCGGCCTGGCCGGACGGCCCGGGCACGGGCGCGAGCATGGGCGCCGGCAGCGCGCGCGACGCGGACATCGCCGGCGCGGCCCTCGATACCGCCATCGCGGCAGGCATCGTCGAGGAGCGCGCGGACGGCCGGTTGGCGTTCACGCATCCGCTGCTCGCGTGGGCCGCCGCCAGCACGCCGACCGCCGAGCGTCGCGAGGCGATCCACGAGCGCCTCGCGGTCGTCGCCCCCGATGCTGACGAACGTGTCCGCCACCTGGCGATCGTCACGCCGTTCGCGAGCGAGACGGTCGCCGAGGCCCTGCACGCGGCGGCGCTTCGGGCGCACGACCGGGGCGCGCCGGAGACGGCGACCGACCTCGAGCTCGATGCCGTCCGGCTCACGCCGGCCGACCTCGAGGACCGGGTCCACCAGCGGACGATGACCGCCGCCGAGTACGCGATCCGCGCCGGCGACCCGCCGCGCGCCCGGCGGATCCTGGAGCGGCACATCGAGCGCCTGCCGGCCGGGCCGCCCCGTGCCCGGGCGATCACGCTCCTCGCGGACATCCGCTCCGGGGACGACTGGGAGGCCAAGCTCGCCCTGCTCGACCAGGCTCGTGAGGAAGCCGGCGACGACCATGCGAGCCGCGCCGAGATCGAGGTCGCCGCGGGCCTCGGCGAGTGGATGCTGGTGCGCAACCTGCCCCGCGGGGTCGCCCGGATCCGCGACGGGCTCGCCGCCGCGCGGCGGAGCGGCGATCCGCTGCTCGAGGTCCGCGCCGCCGGCGCACTCGCGTTCCTCGAGGCACACGTCGGGCTGCTCGAGGAGGGCCTCGCCCGGATCGAGCGGACGTACCCGCTGGCGGAGCGGACACCGGGCATCCGGGCGCTGTTCTCGCTCGACTACAACCACGCCCTGCTGCTCGACCGCGCGGACCGGCCCGCCGAGGCACGCCAGCACTACCTCGCCGTGCTCGAACGGGTCGACCGCACGAACGACGCCGACACCCGGCCGTTCGTGCTCATCAACCTCGCCCAGCAGGAGCTGACGCTCGGGGATTGGGAGGCGTCGCGGCGGCTTCATGACGAGGCGGACCTCGCGGCGGATCTGCTGGGCCACGACTCGACGAAGGTGTTCGTGTCGGCGTCGCGCGCCTGGCTCGATGCCCATCGCGGCGATGTCGAGGCGGTGCGGATCGGCGCGGCGCGGGCGATCGACCTGGCGCACCGGACGAGGTCGCGGAGCGGCGAGGCGGACGGTCGCACGGCGCTCGCGATGGCCGAGCTCTCGCTGGGCGACCACGACGCGGCCTGGGAGCTCGTCACGCCGGCCGCGGCCTGGCAGCAGGAGGCGGGCGTGCCGCACTCGCCGGGTCTCGTCTACATCCCGCTCGCGGCGGAGACGGCGGCGCTTCGCGGCGCGCCCGACGTCGATCGATGGCTCAAGCCGCTCCGCGACGTGGGCGAGCGCCTCGATCATGCGTCCTCACTGCTGGCGTTCCATCGGGCGTCGGCCCAGCGTGCGGCCCAGCGCGGCGACCTCGAGGGGGCGCTCGCGTCGTCGACGCTGGCCCTCGAGCAGGCGGGCCGGCTCGTCCATCCGTTCGCCGTGGCACGGACCCGGCTGGTCCATGGCGAGATCCTGCGCCGGTTGCGGCAGCGGGCGGCGGCACGCGAGATGGTCGGGGAGGCGCTGGCGACGTTCGAGCGCCTCGGCGCCGCCCGCTGGGCCGAGCGGGCGCGCACGGAGCTGGCGCGCGCCGGTCTGCCGAGCGGCGACGCGACGGGTCTCTCGGCCCTCACGCCGACCCAGCGCGAGGTGGCGGCGCTCGTCGCCGCGGGGCGGACGAATCGCGAGGTCGCGGCGACGTTGTTCATGAGCCCGCACACCGTGGAGGCGCACCTCACGTCGATCTACCGCGTGCTCGGGATCCGCGGCCGGACCGACCTCGCCCGGGTCTTCCCGGGGGGTGCGGAAGCACAGGACTAGGGGGTCACGGGATATCGCTCGGGGGTGGCGGAGGGCAGGCTGACCTCAGCGCCTCGAGCCCGGGGCACGACACAGGAGCCACCGTCATGACCCCCGAAGTCCACCTCCTCTACACCCTCCTCGCGAACCACCCGCGGGACGGCCGCGAGATCGCGAATATCGGCCGCCGGAGCGGCCACGCGACCGACGTCTCGACCGGTCGGGGCCGCCGCCTCGGTCGTCTCGCGGTCCGCCGGCCGCAGCCGGCCGGCGCCCCATCCCACTCGTGACGCCGGGGGCGCTCCCTGATCCACTCGACGCCCGGTGAGCCCGGGCGTCGAGGGGCATCCGGCCTAGCCGGCCGATGCCTCGAGCGACCGGGCACCCGGCCGGACGGTCGTGCTGCCCGGGATGACGGGTCGCGCCGCCACCTCCCGGTCGATCACGCCCAGGAACCCCGTCGCGCCGACCGCCGCGAACTGCTCCCGCATCCGCCGATCCGCGGCGATGACGTCCGGCCGATCCCTCGGCAGGAGCAGCACCATCAGCGCCCTGGTCAAGGCCGCCCAGAACGGGAGGTCGAGCGCCTCGGACCCCGAGATCGTCTCCGTGAAGAGCTCCGCGGCCTGACGGTCATCGCGCAGCCCCGCGATGAGGGCGCGCAGCATGAGTCGTTGCAAGTCGACGACGCGGCCTCGCGCCACCACGGCGTCGAACTCCTCCAGTGCCTGAGTGGCGCCGGCCTCGTCCCCGATCAGCGCGGCGACGATGCCCTCCGTCGCTCGCACGCCCCAACTCTTGGCCCCGAGGCGCGCCGCCTCTGCCACGAGCGCGGCGGCCTCGTCGAAGCGCCCGAGGCCGATCCTCGTCCATGCACGATTCGTGGCGTTGCCCATCAGATACTCGGGATTGTCGATCGTCGCGGCAAACCCCGATGCCTCCTCGTCCAGCGCCGGGAACGCGGGGTCACCGCGGAACCCCGCGACGAGAAGCTCCTGCCAGCACATCTGGAGCTGCGTCCACGGACCGAGGGCCGACCGGTCGAAGGGTGCGAGCTCTGCCAGGACACCGTCCCAGTCCATCGCCTCGAAGCGCTGGTAGGCGATGCCCGACGCCTCCGAGGCGAGCGAGCCCCAGTCGCCCATCCGGCGAGCCAGGTCGGCGCCTTCCACGGCCAGCTCGCGCGCGGCCTGCGGGTCCTCGTTCGGAACGACCACGAGCAGGTTGTGGACGGCTCGCGACCACGGCCTCGGGAGCCCGAATCCACGGGCCAGCTCCCGCGCGCCGGCAAGCAGCGCCCACCCCTCCCGGGGATGCGTCTCGCCCGCGATGAGGCCCTTCGTGACCAGCGCGTCGACGAGGACCTCGCGTTCCTCCCGGGCTTCAGAGATCGCGATCGCGCGCTCGATCGTCGTGGCCGCGGGTGCCAGGTCACGGACGAGGAAGTACGCGCGGCCAAGCTGTCCGAGGAACGCCGCGACGCCATCGTCGCCCTCATCGATCGCCCCCGCGAGGCGCCGCGCCGCCTCCTCGAGCAATGTGATCGCCTCGCGCGGTCGTCCCTGCGCTGACAGTGCCGTGGCGGCCTTGGCGAGGACGCTCAGCTCCGTCCCGGCGTCCCCCACGCTTCGGTGGTACGCGATCGCCCGACCGTAGAGCTCGTCCGCTTTCGCCGTGGCGTCGGCGAGGTAGGCGAGGTCGCCGGCGCGCTCGGCGAGCACCGCGCATTCCCGGTCGTCGCTGGACAGCGCCATCGCCCGCTCCAGGAACCGGATCGCGGCGTCGTACGAGTAGAGGCGCGCTGCCCTGTCCGCGGCCGCGCGGTAGGCGACACGCGCCTGCGCGGTGAGTGCCGCAGCTTCGTCGCCGGCCGGCGCGGCCACCCTCGCGGCGTCGTAGTGGAAGGCGAGGACGGCCGCCAGCTCGTCGTCCTCGACCGACTCGAAGTAGCGCGCCGCAGCGACGTGCCGGTCGCGGCGATCGCGCTTCGAGAGGGTCGCGTAGACCACGTCGCGGACGACGGCCTGGAAGAACTGGTACTGGCCTCGTTCGGGCGACTGCGGGTCGGTCTCGACGCGCAGCAGCGCGGCATGGACGATCCGCTCGAGCGCGTCGTCGAGCTCGGCGGCACGCCGCCCGGAGACCGCGGCGAGGGCCGCGACCGTGAAGCTCAGGCCCAGCACCGACCCGTGCTGGAGCAGCTCCCGATCGCCTGCTGTGAGGGCATCGACACGCGCACCGATGAGGGCGTGAAGCGTCTCGGGGATCGGCACCTCGGCGACGGACCGCGTGAGCCGATACCCGGTCGCGGTGGCCTCGACCGTCCCATCCGCCACGAGCATCCGGGCCATCTCGACCGCGTAGAGCGGGACGCCGTCCGCCCGGCGCGCGATCGCCGCGACGACCTCGTCCGGGACACCGGGCAGGGTCCCGGCCACGAGCGCGCGCATCGTCGGCGTGTCGAGCGGCGCCAGATGGAGGCCGCTGACGTTCCGACGCTCGGCCGCGAAGTCGGGCCATCGCTCATGGACCTCCGGCCGGGCGAGGGTGACCAGGAGGATCGGCGAGCGCCGCGACCACTCGACGAGGTGGGCGATGAACTCCACGAGACCGTCGTCGGCCCAGTGGAGGTCCTCGACCACGAGGACCGTCGGTGCCGCATCGGCGATCCGCTCGAACAGGGTCCGCCATGCCGTGAATAGCTCACCCTTCTCGAGCCGGGTCGCCCCGTCCTCGGGCTGGCCGATCGCGAGGAGGGACAGGAGAGCGGCGGTGATCGAGGCCGCCTCGTCCTGGTCGGTCGCGATCGGCGCGACCATCGCTTCGATCGCGGCACGAGCGACCTCGGCGTCGGCGTTCTCGGCGAGACCGGCGCGACGACGGACCATCTCGGCGAGCGCCCAGAACGTGATCCCATCGCCGTACGAGGGCGCGCGTCCCTGGAGCCAGGCGATCGTTTCCGGCTGAGCCCGCACGACCTGCTCGAACTCCCACGCCAGCCGGCTCTTGCCGATGCCCGCCTGGCCGGTGACCGAGACGAGGCGAAGCCGTCGTTCGTCGATCGTCGATCGGAGGGCGTCCACGAGCCGCGTCAGCTCGGCATCGCGTCCGACGAACGGCGGCTGGACGCCGCGCTCGACGCTCGCGCTCGGATCGGCAACATCCCGCCCGATCGCGCGGAACGCCCGCACGGGCTCGACCTTGCCCTTGAGGGTGAGGGGTTCCAGCGATTCGAAGGCGATCGCCGGGTCAGCCCCGCGACGGGTCGCATCGTCGACCACGACCGTCCCGGGCCGTGCCGCGGCCTGGAGTCGGGCGGCCGTGTTCACGATGTCGCCCGCGACCATCGCCTGATCGCCCAGGCCGACGTTGACCGCCGCCTCGCCCGTGGTCACGCCGGCACGTGCCTGGAGCGGGGATGCATCCGAGCCCAGCGCGGGGACGGCCGTGACCACCTCGAGCGCCGCCAGCACGGCACGTCCGGGATCGTCCTCGTGCGCGACCGGCGCGCCCCAGAGCGCCATCACCGCGTCGCCGATGAACTTCTCGACCCGCCCACCATGGCGCTCGATGACCGAGCGGGTCAGGACGAAGTACCGATCGAGGGCGTCACGCGTGTCCTCGGCGTCACGGCGCTCCGTCGCCTCCGTGAACCCGACGAGGTCCACGAACAGCACCGACACGACGCGCCGCTCCGTCGCCGTCGGCGTTGCCGGAGGCGACTCGCCCTTGGGCGAGCCGTTCTCGGCGCCACAATCAGGACAGAAGCGCGCGCCAGCTGGCAGCGTCGCCCCGCACGAGCGACAGGTATCAGCCTGGCGGGCACCGCAATGCGGACAGAAGCGATGGCTCGCCTCGATGTCGTTGCCACACGACGCGCAGCGCAACTTCGACCCCTCTGGTCCGCCACGACCAACCCCCTGTCGAGCCTAACGTACGACCGCCCGAAACGTCAGGGGTGCGCGCTCCGAGCGCCGCCATCGCGGCGGCCGAGAGTCAGAACGGCCAGGTCCAGTCGCGGATGTCGGCCGGGTCCTCGCCGGTTGCGCGGACCTCGGCGTGGATCCTGATCCGACGGTCCTCCATCTCCTGGCGCAGGGCGGCGGCGTGTGAGCCCAGCCGCGGCACCCGATCGATGACGTCCATCACGAGGTGGAACCGGTCGAGGTCGTTGCGCATGACCATGTCGAACGGCGTCGTGACGGTCCCTTCCTCCTTGTAGCCACGGACGTGGAGGTTGGCCTGGTTCGTGCGCCGGTAGGCCAGCCGGTGGATCAGCCACGGGTAGCCGTGGAACGCGAAGATGACCGGCTTGTCGGTCGTGAACAGGGCGTCGAAGTCGCGACTCGACAGGCCGTGCGGGTGTTCCGTCGCGTCCTGGAGGCGCATCAGGTCGACGACGTTGACGAAGCGGACGCGCAGGTCGGGCAGGTGCTCGCGCAGCAGCGCCGTGGCCGCCAGCGCCTCGAGCGTCGGGATGTCACCCGCGGACGCGATGACCACGTCGGGGTCGCCATCGTCGTTGCTCGCCCAGGGCCAGATGCCGATGCCGCGAGTCGCATGGACGATCGCATCGTCCATCGAGAGGTAGTCGAGGGCCGGCTGCTTGCCGGCCACGATCACGTTGACGTAGTGACGGCTGCGGAGGCAGTGGTCCGCCACGGAGAGCAGGGAGTTCGCGTCGGGCGGCAGATACACCCGGATGACCTCGGACTTCTTGTTGACGACGTGGTCGATGAAGCCCGGGTCCTGGTGCGAGAAGCCGTTGTGATCCTGGCGCCAGACGTGCGACGTCAGCAGGTAGTTGAGCGACGCGATGGGCCGGCGCCACGGGATCTCCCGGGTCATCTTCAGCCACTTCGCGTGCTGGTTGAACATGGAATCCACGATGTGGATGAACGCCTCGTAGCAGTCGAACAGCCCGTGGCGGCCGGTCAGCAGGTAGCCCTCGAGCCAGCCCTGGCACGTGTGCTCCGAGAGGATCTCCACGACGCGGCCGTGCGCGGCCAGGTGATCGTCGGTCGGCAGCCGCTCGGCGTCCCACTGCCGGTCGGTCGCCTCGAACACCGGTGACAGGCGGTTCGACGCCGTCTCGTCCGGCCCGAAGATCCGGAAGTTGTCGGGGTTCTGACGGATGACGTCGCGCAGCCACGTCCCGAGCACCTTCGTCGCCTCGGACGAGGAGGTCGCGGGCTTGTCGACCTTGACGGCGTAGTCGCGGAAGTCGGGCAGCCGGAGGTCGCGCAGCAGGACGCCGCCGTTCGCATGCGGGTTGGCGCTCATCCGGCGGTCACCCACCGGCGCGAGCGCCCGCAGATCCGGTCGTAGCCGGCCCGCGTCGTCGAACAGCTCCTCGGCCCGATAGCTGCGGAGCCACTCGTCGAGGAGCGCCAGATGCGCCGGGTTCTGGCGCACATCGGCCATCGGGACCTGGTGCGACCGGAAGCTCCCCTCGGCCGGCAGACCGTCGACCTCCTTCGGGCCCGTCCAGCCCTTCGGCGAGCGGAGGATGAGCATCGGCCAGCGCGGCCGCGCGGTGACGCCGCCCGTCCGAGCTGCCGACTGGATGGCCGCGATGTCGTCCGCGATCCGGTCCAGCGTCTCGGCCATCAGCCGGTGCATCGTCCTGGGGTCGTCGCCCGCGACCACGTACGGCGCGTAGCCGTAGCCGCGCATCAGGTCGAGCAGCTCGCTCTCCGGGATGCGGGCGAGGATCGTCGGGTTGGCGATCTTGTAGCCGTTGAGGTGGAGGATCGGCAGGACCGCGCCGTCGTGCGCCGGGTCGACGAACTTGTTGGCGTGCCAGCTGGCGGCCAGCGGCCCCGTCTCGGCCTCGCCGTCGCCGATGACGCAGAACACCAGCAGGTTCGGGTCGTCGAACACCGCGCCATAGGCATGGCTGAGCGCGTAGCCGAGCTCGCCGCCCTCGTGGATCGAGCCCGGGGTCTCGGGTGTGGCGTGGGAACCGACGCCGCCCGGGAACGAGAACTGGCGGAACAGCTCCTTGAGTCCCGCCTCGTCCGCCGTGAGATGCGAGTAGACCTCGGTCTCGGTGCCCTCGAGGTAGGCGTTGGCGACGAGGGCAGGTCCGCCGTGCCCCGGCCCTGCGATGTAGATGGCGTCGAGGTCGCGCTGGCGGATGAGGCGGTTGGCGTGGACGTAGACGAAGTTCAGGCCCGGGGTCGTGCCCCAGTGCCCGAGCAGGCGCGGCTTGGTGTGCTCCTTGCGGAGCGGCTCCTTGAGCAGCGGGTTGTCGAGCAGGTAGATCTGCCCGACCGAGAGGTAGTTCGCGGCGCGCCAGTACTCGTCCAGGAGCTCGAGCTCCGCGTCGTCGATCGCGGCCGGCCGGTCCATCGTCGTCGTCATCGTGGGCCTCCTTGGCTGAGGCGTGGATCTCGTCGTCAACGCCCATTGTCCCGCGCGAACATCAACGGCGGATACCAGGCGGCGACGCGGGCTGCGCGGGCGTGCACCCGATGCGCCCTACGACGAACCGGCGCGGATACGACGCCATTCCCGAGCCTTCGAGGGCTCTCCGACGTCATCCCATGCACGGCATGCGGCGATCGACCGCCGACGAGCGTCCCGAGGCCTGCGGCGGGCTCTTCGTTCGGCGTAGGACGCATCCCGTGCACGGCGAACCGACCCAAGGGGCCGGATGGCCCGGGCCGCACGACCCGCGGGTCCCGAGCGTTGGAGCCGCTTGGACTCTGGGTGGCGAGAGCGACTCGACCTAGCCTGATGCCAGATCGAAGAGGGCCGGCAGGCACCGACCCCGGAGTGACAGAGGTGCTGTGATGGAAGGCAAGGGAGTCGCGAAGGGCCTAGCGGTCCTGCGGATCGCGCTAGGCGCTGGGTTCCTCTATGCGGGCATCGACAAGGTCGTCCACTTCGGTGGCGGCACCGCGTTCGACGCGACGAGCTTCCTCGCCAAAGCGACCGGCGGCACCGCCCCGGGCGCGGCCGAGGGTGCGATCGTCAATCCGACCAACGGCTTCTGGGTCGCCCTCGCGGGCAACCCGGGGCTCATGACGGCGGTGAACTTCCTGGTCGTGTTCGGCGAGATCGCGATCGGCATCGCGCTGATCCTGGGCATCGCCACCCGGTTCGCGGGGCTCGCCGGCGCGCTGATGATGGCCCTGTTCTACGTCGCGTCCTGGGACTTCGCCCATGGCCTCGTGAACGAGCAGTTCCTGTACGGGATCCTGGCCGCATTCGTGGCCTACGCCAAGGCCGGTGAGGCGTACGGGCTCGACGCCTACATCGACAAGACGGCGACGGTCAAGGCGCATCCAAGCCTCCGGTTCGTCCTCGGATGACGGACCGCACCTGAGGGCCGCGCTGCGGGACCCACGACTGACGGATCCACGGGTCCGTCCCGCAGCACCACGAACGGCGGGTCCACGAGGGCCCGCCGTTCTGTCGTGTCCGGGTCGAGCGGGATGGGGCGTCGCACACCGGCGCGCCCGTGACCAGCTACTGCCCGTCTTCGAACACCATCGAGGCGAGGATCCCCTGGAGCTCGGCTTTCGATCCGTCGCTCGTGCCGGGAAAGGACCGTGCTGCGATGGACACGGCCTGCCCGGCGACGTCGAGGATCCAGACCCGCCAGACCTCGTTCGGACCCAGAGCCCACCAGTCGCCCCCCGGGGAGTCCTGCCACAGGTAGAACTGCTCGAACGCGCAGGGCAGCGATGCCGGGATCGTCAGCTCGACGTATGTGGACCCACGCCCGGCGATGGTCGTCTGCACCGGGGCGGTCGCGCTGATGCCGGGGATCTCCGTCAGCGCGGCCGCCCGGGCCGCCACGGTGGATCCGATCTTCGGGCTCCGCGGCTGGTGCGCGCATGGATCCGCGAAGGTGTCGTCGATGACACTGAGGAAGAAGGCGATTCCCGCGGGCGGGCCGTCCTCCGCCGCCCCCGCGGCGACGTCGTCGCTCGACCAGCCCTCCGGGAGCTGCGCGATCACGTGGATGGGGGACCCATCGATGTCGGATCCCGCCACGGTCATCCGCGTGGCCTGCTGGCTGGGACTTGGAAACGCCGACGCGGAAGGGACCGGCGACGCCAATGGTGATGCTGATGGGGACGGTGGGACCACGGCCGAACTACCGCACGCCCAGACGGCGACCGTCGCGGCGATGATGGCGACATCGGGTGCACGCTTCACTTCGCGAGGCCTCCACGCTGCCGAGGCGGGCGGAGGCACCGGGTCGCGAGCGGCCGGTCGATGTCGGGCCGGCTGCGTCGTGCGCAAGCGCTTGTCCGCGGAGCGCCCGGTCATCGAGCGCCCTACCCGGACAGAGAACGACTGCCCCGTGGTCGTTCCATCTTCCGCGACGGCGGGCGCAGGCCGAACGAGATGGAACGACCGGGTTGTTGCGCGACTCATGATGGGTGAGCGCGGCCACTGGGCCGCCAAGAGCCGGGTGAGCGGATGCAGCGAGAGCTCGTCCTTCGCGCGAGGAGCGGCGACCGTGACGCGTTCACGACGCTCGCCGGCGACGCCTACGAGCGGCTGCATCGAACGGCGCGGCTGATCCTGCGGAGCGACGACCGGGCGGCCGATGCCGTCCAGGAGTCGCTGATGGCTGCCTGGCTGCACATCCGGGCGGTCCGCGATCCCGACCGCTTCGACGCCTGGCTCCATCGCCTGCTCGTCCGTGCCTGTTATCGCGAGGCCCGACGCGTCAGGCAACGCGAGGTCGTGGAGATCCACATGACGATGCCCGACACGCGCGCCGCGGGCGATGCTCATGGGCTGACCGCCCTGCGCGACCAGCTCGAGCGCGGCTTCCGTCGTCTCACCCCCGAACAGCGAGCGGTGCTCGTCGTCCACCACTACCTCGGGCTCTCGGATGCCGAGGCGGCACTGGTCCTCGAGCTCGCCCTCGGCACGTTCAAATCCCGCCTGCATCGCGCCTCGGCCGCCCTCCGCGCGGCGATCGAGGCCGACGAGCGCACACCGTCCCGCGTTGCGGAGTCGATCGCATGACTGGCCACAACGAATTCGACCGAACGCTGGCGAGCTGGTTCGAGGCCGAAGCGCTGCCCCCGGTGCCCACTGACGCACTCGCGCGAGTAGACGACGGCACCCGCCGCCGCAGGCCCCGACAGGCTTGGCTCGCAAGTCTCGGAAGCCATTGGGTGGGGGAGGCGCCGAGCGCCGGTTCGTCTGTCGGCACGCGCTCGCTGCCTCGAAGGGATGTGCGCTGGTCCACGGCCCTCGTCGCGCTCCTGATCGCGACCCTCGTGGGTGGAGCGATCATGATCGGAGCCCGACTCCTCCAGCCCTCCCGGCTCGCGACTGGTCGCCTCGGTCACCTTGCCTACGCGCTCGACGGAGACATCTTCGTGGCGGACTGGGACGGGACGGGCGCGGTCCGGATCGCCGATGGCTCTCCCGGAGACGGGATGCCCAAGTACCTCTATCCAGCGTGGTCACCCGACGGGCAGCATCTTGCGTATCGGTCGTGGGGCGATCCTTCTCCCGACCGGGGAGTGTTCATCACCGATGTGGCGGGCGACGATGTCATCTCGTTCCCGGGTGGGGGGTGGGACGTGGCCTGGTCGCCGGACTCGACTCGCGTGGTTACCTGGGACGGGGAGCGGACGATCGGCGTCTACGGGCTCGACGGGAAGCGCGAGGCGCTGCTCCCCCTGCCGCGTGGCTTCGGGGCTTATCGCGACGAAGACCCCACCTGGTCACGCGACGGAGCGGTGCTCATCTCGCTTCGCCCCGACCCAGGCGGAGACCCGCGCCAGACCTGGGAGCTGCCGCTCGACGGTGGCGCACCACGGCCCCTGCCGGACCTCGAAAAGTTCGACATGTTCCGGACCGTGTACTCGGCGGATGGGACACGTTTCGCGACCGCTCACTGCCGTGGCACGCCGATCCGCGTCGCTCGTGATCGCCGCCGCGACGCCACCGAGCTCCGGTCACTTACTGGATCGGCGGTCGTTCCATGCCAGAACGATGGCTGGGACCTTCGCTGGGCACCGCGTCCGAGCCTCCCCCGAGCGGCGGACCGTGTGGCCATCCGGGGCGGTCTTCGAGACCCGGTGTGGTCGCCGACGGGGGACCAGGTCGCGTTTACGTGGAGCTGGATCGTCGGCCCCGACTACGACCAGGTTGGCTACGAGCTGCCGCGCCCCCATCGATCTCCGCGTGGTCGACATCGCCAGCGGGGTGACCACGGCTGGCCGGTGACCTGCAGATCATTGCCATCGGCTTCTCACCCGAGGGTGACCGGATCCTCTTCAGGAGGGCTGGCGCCGACGGCGTGGGCGCACTCTGGACCGTCGACACCGACGGCTCCGACGAGCGACCCCTGGTCATGGGGAGCGATTCCGGCGCTTGGCAGCGATTACCGCCTGGGTAAGCGTCACAGGCACTACCGGCGTCGAGAAGGTGCGGGTCGACGAAACTCGAGGCGGTCGGT
>CAVZTA010000003.1:0-609206 GCA_963778025.1 uncultured Chloroflexia bacterium
CGACGAGGCGTCTGTGGACGTCGTCGTTAGCTCCAGAGACGTAGCACCCGAGGTGAATAGACCTCACGACCCTCGCCATCCACGCTCATCACGATGTCGACGGGCGCGCATTCGATCGTCACCACCCTTAGGTCCGGCACCGCGCAGGGTCGATGCGAGCTGTGAGGCTGTGCACGGTCTGTGGCGTCCTCACCAGCCGCGCTGGTCGCCGCTGCGCTGACCACGCTCGTCAGTCCAACCGCAGCCGGCACAACGCCCTGTACGGCACGCGGGCGTGGCAGCGCCTTAGCTCCCGTGTCCTTGCGCTCCTGGCGCGGCGAGCACGGCGACTGGTGTCCGGGCTACGAGCGCGCCGCCCATCGGGCGAGCGACCTGACCGTTGATCACGTCGTGCCGCTCGCCGCTGGTGGTGCCCCGTTCGACATCGCGAACTGCTCGGTGCTCTGCCGTTCGTGCAACTCGACCAAGGGTGCATCGACGGACCGGGGTGGGGTAGCCCATGTGGCGACGCCGATGCCCGCAGACCGCGCCGCGCGACTGTGTTCCCTCGGCCGGGTTTCGCGTTTCTCCCGGGCGCCGAGTTCGATTCGGATACATCATGAACCCGCTCTACAACGGCTGGGTCCGGAGGCACCGGGGGCGAGAAGAGACCCGGCGTCCTGCCCCGTGGCGAGCGCCCGCCCGTGTCCGACGACCTCTGGGCCCGGGTCGAAGCCGTGCGGCGGGCGAAGACCCGCGGCGGCGGTCCACGACACCGGGGTCGGCGCGACCTGCTGGCAGGCCTGCTCGTGTGTTCCTGCGGGCGTCGGCGGACGGGCGCATCGGCAACACCGACCGCGTCGCGAAGCTCGCACACGAACCCGTGCGCCGCGTGGGGCACGAAGGCTCGCATCGGTGCCCCGACGTGGGAGGTGCCGATCCTCGCCCAACTGGGGTCGCTGAGGCTCGACGACTCCGCTCGCGCGCAGGTTGTCGCGGTGCTCTCGGCCGGCGCACGCCCCGTGACCCTGGATCGCGCCCGGCTCGAGCGCCAGATGCGTGACCTCGCGCTGGACCACGCCGCGGCTCGCGTCGACGACGCCGACTACCTCGCGCGGGATGGCCCGACTGCGGGAGCAACTGGACGCTGTCGAGGTGCAGCGAGCGCACGACCTGCCGGCGCAGCGAGCACTCGAGTGGCTCGACGCGCTCGCCGATACCGGGCAGACGACCGACCTAGTGGAGGAGCAGTCAGACGTCATCCACGCCATCTACGACCGGATCACGGTCGCCGGCCCGGTTCGTGGGTGTCCGGCTGACCCAGGCCGCCTACGCGCACGGATTGGCGCTGGCGCTGCCAGAAGCGTTGATGGCGCGCCCGACAGGATTCGAACCTGCGACCTTCGGCTCCGGAGGCCGACGCTCTATCCACTGAGCTACAGGCGCGCGAGGTGCGCATGATACCGGGCGAGCGTACGCAGAGCTTCGGTCGTGATCGTGCTCATCGGGGCCTTGACGGTCGCCACCGGCCGGATCGTCGCGGACCCGGCGAAGCTGCAGACGGCCCCTGACCGGCGCGTTGACGACCGGCGCGCGGAGGGGCCGTAGACTCGGCTGGTGAAGACCTGCGGCAACTGCGGTCAGGAGGTCGACGCAGCGTTCCCCCGATGCGGGCACTGCGGCGCGACACTTGACGCGCAGGCTGCGTCGACCGAGATCCGCCGCGTCGTCACGATCGTCACCTCGGACCTCAAGGGCTCGACCGCGCTGGGCGAGCGGCTGGACCCTGAGTCGCTTCGCGAGATCCTGACGCTCTACTTCGACGAGATGCGACAGGTCTTCGAGTCGCACGGCGGGACGATCGAGAAGATCATCGGCGACGCCATCGTCGCGGTCTTCGGCCTCCCGACGCCCCGCGAAGACGATGCGCTGCGGGCCGTCCGAGCCGCGTCGGAGACCCAGTCCGTGGCATCCACCCTCAACGACCGACTCGAGGCGCGCTGGGGCGTCCGCCTCATCAACCGCACGGGCGTCGCGACCGGGGAGGTGGTCGTCGGCGCCGCCAGCGCTGGGGAGCACATCCTGACGGGTGCCGTCCTGCAGGTCGCCGGCAAGCTGGAGCAGTCGTCACCCCCAGCGAGGTCCTCATCGCCGGATCCACGCACGAGCTCGTGGCCGACGCAGTGACCGTGGAGAGCACCGAACCCGTCGTCCCGACCGGCTCGACCGAGCCGGTCGCCGCCTATCGACTGCTCGCCGTCACCGCGCCCGCGGCGCCCGACGGCGTCGCCTCGGGCCTTCCCGAAGAGACGACGGTCCGGACCTGCGCGAACTGCGGCACGGAGAACCCGCTGGCGTTCCGCCACTGCGGCGCGTGCGGCGCGCCGCTCGTCGCCAAGCGGTCGCACGAGACCAGGAAGACCGTCACGATCGTCTTCGCGGATCTCAAGGCTTCGTCGATCGACGGGATGCCGATCTTGCCCGCGAAGCTCCGCGACGTGATGACGAGCGCCTTCGCCAAGAGCCGCGAGGCCCTCGCGCGTCACGGCGGCACGATCGAGAAGTACATCGGCGACGCCGTGATGGCGGTCTTCGGCCTGCCGGTGCGCCACGAGGACGACGCTCTGCGGGCCGTGCGGGCAGCGCTGGACATGCGTCGCGCGCTCGCGGCCCTGGCGCAGACGCTCGAACACGATGAAGGCATCGAGCTGGACGTGCACATCGGCGTCAACACCGGCGAGGTGGTGGCCGGTGAGGCGACTCACGGGCAGCGTCTCGTGACGGGCGACGCCGTGAACGTGGCCGCTCGGCTCGAACAGGCGGCGACCGCGCTCGAGGTGCTGATCGGGCAGCCCACCTACAGCCTGGTGCGCGATCACGTCGAGGTGGAGGAGGTCGAGCCACTCACGCTGAAGGGAAAGGCGCAGCCCGTCCGCGCGTATCGCCTGCTGGCGACGCGTTCCCCGGCCGAGCTGACGCGCGAAGAAGCGCCGATGGTGGGCCGCGAAGCGGAGCTGGCCGTCCTCTCGGGCACCTTCGACAGCGTGGCGGCGCACAGGCTGTGCCGCATGGTGACGTTGATCGGCGACGCTGGCGTCGGAAAGACCCGGCTGACCCAGGAATTCGTGGACTCGGTGGCCACCAGTGCGCGGATCGTCCGCGGCCGCTGCCTGCCCTACGGGGACGGCATCACGTTCTGGCCGATCGTCGAGGTCGTCCGGGGCGCGGCCGGGATCGGCGAGGCGGATACCGGCGAGCAGGCACGCGAGAAGCTGCGTGCCCTGGTGGGGGATGACGAGATCGCGGAACGCGTCGGCGCCGCCATCGGGCTGGTCGACGCGCCGTTCCAGGTGGCCGAGCTGTTCTGGGGCATCCGGCGGTTCCTGGAAGTGCTCGCCGTGGAGCGACCGATCGCGGTCGTCTTCGACGACATCCACTGGGCCGAGGCGACGTTCCTGGAGCTGATCGGTCGCCTGGCCGCGACCATCGAGGGCGCCCCCGTGATGATCCTCTGCACGTCCCGGCGCGAGCTGCTCGAGAAGCAGCCCGCCTGGGCCGACGCTCCGAACGAGGCGCGGATCGTGCTCGGGCCGCTCTCGGACGCGGCTTCGCGATCGATCGTGGAGAACCTCCTGGGGGAGGCTGCGCTCCACGCAAGCGTCCAGGAGAAGGTGCTCGCCGCCGCCGAGGGCAACCCGCTGTTCGTGCAGCAGCTCCTGTCGATGCTCATCGACAGCGGGATGCTCAGATCGGAGGATGGGCGGTGGGTCCCGGCGCAGGACCTGGCCGAGATCTCGATCCCGCCGACCATCCACGCGCTCCTGGCCGCTCGCCTCGATCAGCTTCCGGACGAGGAGCGGTCGGTGGTCGATCCCGCGTCGGTCATCGGTCTGGTGTTCCCGCAAGCCGCCCTGGAGTCGATGGTCGAGGACGATGTCCGGCCGGAGATCCCGGCCCATCTGGAGCGCCTTGCCGCGAAGCAGCTCATGCGGTTGGAGGCCGACGCCGCTGCGTCGTATCGGTTCGGGCATCTGATGATCCGCGACGCCGCGTATGCCGGACTCCTGAAGCGGACCCGCGCCCGGCTCCACGAGGCGTTCGTCGCCTGGGCGGACGTCGCGAACCGCGCAAGCGACCGTGAGACCGAGTTCGAGGAGATCCTGGGCTATCACATGGAGCAGGCCTACCAGTACCGGGTCGCCCTCGCGCCGCTCGACTACGAGGCGATGGCGGTGGGGCTCGACGCCTCTCGACGCCTCGGCTCGGCTGGTCGTCGCGCGGTCGGTCGAGGGGACATGCCCGCGGCGGTGAATCTTCTCGATCGAGCGTCGAAGCTGATCCCGGCCGGGCACGGGGATCGCCCGAGGATGCTGCTCGACCTGGGGTATGCGCGCTTCGAGACCGGTGAGTACGGAGCCGCCGAGGCCGCCCTCGAGGACTCGATCGCGAGCGCCGCCGGCCTCGGCGAGGTGGGTCAGGAGACCAGCGCCCGCCTCGAGCTCCTGCTCCAGCGCATCCTGGTGGACCCCGGCAAGGTCGAAGGGCGGGTCGAGGATCAAGTGGACGCGGCGGTCCCGGTCCTCGAGCGCCTGGGCGACGAGGACGGGCTGGCACGCGCGTCACTGCTGCTCGCCAACCTCCGGATCATCGAAGGCCAGTGGGAGGCCGCGGCGCTCGCGATCGAGCAGGTCATCGTGCATGCGCAGCGTCTGGGCGATCGCGTCCGGGAGATCAGGCTCGGACCCCAGCTGGCCAGCTTCGCCCTGCTCGGCCCGACGCCGGTCGAGCAAGCCATCGCCATCACCGAGGAGATGATCGGACGGTCGGGCGGCGAGCGGAAATCGGAGGCGGTGCTGCTCCGGACGCTTGCCCATCTCCATGCCATGCAAGGTCGGTTCGACGCCGCCCGGGAGGAGTATCGGCGTGGACGGGCGATGCTCGAGGAACTCGGGTGGGTCTTCCTCGCCGCCCTGACGTCACTCGAATCCGGCCCCATCGAGATGCTCGCGGGCGATCCTGCCGCCGCGGAGAGCGAGCTGCGGCGCGACTACGACGCCCTTGACCGGCTGGGCGAGCGCAGCTTCATCACGACGGTCGCGGCGTACCTCGCCGAGGCGCTGTACCGACAGGGACGGACCGAAGAGGCCGACCGCTTCGCCTCGTTCAGCGCTCAGGTCGCTGCGCCCGATGATGTCCTCACGCAGCTTCTCTGGCGCGGGGTCCGGGCGAAGCTGCTCGCCCTGGAGGGGTGCGTCGCCGACGCGGAGCGGGTTGCGTCAGAGGCGGTCGAGCTCAGCCGGGGGTCGGACGACGTGATCAGCCAGGCGAACGCGCTGATGGACCAGGCCGAGGTCCGGCGCCTTGGCGGGCGCGAGGAGCAGGCCGCCGCGGCCGCCCGAGAGGCGTTGGCTCTGTATACACGCAAGGGCAACCTGGTCTCCGCGCGACGCGCCAAGGCGTTCCTCAAGGCGGAAGCGCCGAATGTGAGTCCAGCGCCGATGGCGGGTCGCCGGCGCTGAGACGCAGCAGCGCGCCCGAGTGTCGGGCGCGCTGCGGAGCGGCGGTGTCAGGCGGGTCGAAGACCCGCGATGCTGTCAGTGCGCGTAGGTCCTCGGATCGCCGGCCGTGGCCAGGATCGTGAAGAAGCCCACGTTGTGCTGGCCGGAGACCTTCGACAGGAGGCAGGGCGCGACCTGATCGCGGTTCTTGCACGCGGGAAGGTCGCCCTTGGTCGCGGTTGCCCCGGTTGCCGTGAGGAATGGCGTGGGCTGGGACCAGCAGACCAGGAACTGGCCGATCCCCTTCGTCACCTGGCTCATGTCGAGCGCCAGGATGATCACCGGGGTCTGCGACGGACTCGGATTGTCCGGGGTCACCGGAGCTGGCGTGAACGTGTACCCGAGGACGCCGTTGGCGTCGATCGGTCCTCCCGAGGCGCACCCGTCCGGGCCGACCGCGGCGAAGTAGTCCGCGAGCTTCGGATCCCAATCGGAGCCGAGCTCCCCGATCAAGGTCGCCTGGGTACCGCTGCCACTCGTCGCCTGGACGCAGTTCGTGTCCCGGGGACATGGAGCGATCGGGGAATCGGCCGGGATGAAGACGGCCATCAGCGAGGTCTCGTCGGAGACGAAGAACGTCGACCCGCAGTCCGTCGGGGCAGCGGCCGCGAAGTCGCTGAACGGCGGGCTGTGAGCGTCCAGCGAGTAGTCGCCGGCGGTCGCGATGGTGAGGTTGAAGGTGGCGATCCCGGCGCTCGCCGTGGCGGTGTAGGTCGTCGTCGCCGGGCCTTCGATGCTCACCGCGGGACCTGTGACATCAAGGCCGATCTGCGCCTTCGATCCGCAGGGATCGGTCTTCGCGACGGTCGTCTTCGACGCGTCGGTGGTGACGCGGACCTGCGACGGTGAACGCGACGCCCGTCCGCACCGACGAGGGCGCGGAGAGATCCAGCCAGCACGTCGTGCCTTCGGACGACTGACAGTTCGTCGACGGCGTTGCGGCACTGGCTACCCCTGCAAGCGGCAGCAGGCCGGCCAGCAAGATGGCGGTGACCGCGGCGCTCAGCGCGCGGCGCGGGATGGGATGCCTGGGCATCTGTCTACCTCCCCGGGTCCGGTTGGCGGTGCGGCTCATGCCGACGCCGGCGATGGCAGCGACAACGGACCTGTTCGGGGAGTCTCGGCCGCGAGAGGCCAGTTGCACGCGCGCAACGGACGCGACGTCAGGGTACGCGTTCTGTCGCGAGCAGTCGTCTCCCGACCCCTGCATTCGACGTAGCTCGACGGGTTGATCTCCCCGCCGACCACGATCAGGAGCTCCCGAGGACCTCCCGGAGGCGCGCCGCGAACGCGTCGGGCTCGCCGGCCTGCCCGTACTCACCGCCCAGGAAGCCGCCATGGCCGCTGGGGAAGGCGACCGTCGACGTGCCCAGGCGCGCCGCGGCCGCCTCCGCGCCACGATGCGCCAGCTCGCCGTCCGACTCGTCGCCGGCCGCGAAGACGATGCGCGTCGAGGCCGCACGAAGGGCGTCGTAGTCCGGCACGTAGTGCGTGCACGTGATCAGGTTCTGTCCCAGCAGCACGTCGTTCCGGCTGCCGTCGTCAGCGGCCGGCATGCCGAACATCGCGGGGTCGGGCCCCGGCTGGTCGCCGAAGCCGTCCGGGAACTCGCCCTTGTGCGCGACGACGGCGATGAAATGGGCCATCCCGGCGCCGAAGCCCTTGTCCTGGTAGCTCCGTCCCACCGCCCGGACCGCGGCCTTGGCGTTCTCGCTGTCGGCGACCTGCGAGGCCAGCGGCGGCTCATGCGCCACGAGCGTCCGGACGTCATCGGGATGGGCCGCGACGAGCGCCAGCGCGTTGACCGCGCCACCGCTGCTGGCGAACAGGTCGACCGGCCCGCCGACCGCCTCGATCACCCGATGGATGTCATCGGCATGCTGGTCCGGCGTGGACTCGGACGCGGGATCCGCCTTCGTGCTGCGCTCGGCGCCGCGCGGGTCGTAGGTGATCACCGTCCGGTCCGGGAAGTGGGACGCGAGGGTCACGAAGCCCGCGGCCGCCATCGGCGAGCCGATGACCATGAGCGGCGGCTCGGCGGTGCCATCGGCTCGGCGGACGTCGTACGTGATCGTTGCGCCGGGCGCCTCGAGGGTCTTCGTCTCGATCGGCCGGCTCGTCGTCTGCGTCATCACTCGCTCCTCGTGGGGACTCCACGGTCCAGACGGCCGTCGATGCGCCGAATCATCGGTCCGCGTCCCCGAACCGCGCCAGCGCATCGGCCGACGGGATCACGTAGTACGCGCCGGTCAACGCTCGGGTCACGGCGACGAGCGCGTCGGGCGGGCCGCCGATGCCGACCATGCTCTCGAGCATCGACTCCAGACGTCGCTGCTCGCGACTGAAGCCCACGAAGATCGTCCCGTGGTCGAGGAGCGTCCCGTACGCGACGTTCCGTCGGAAGATCTTGCCGAACGTCTCCTGGTCCGTTCGCGCCACATGCGACGTGGGTGGCCTTGGATCCAGCTCCTCGCTATCGGCCTTCCGCCGGCCGATGATGTCCTCCTGGGCGTCGACCGACTTCGCCTCCCAGCCGATCGCATCGTGCTCCCACTGCTGAAGCAGCAGGATCGACGCGCCCGCGCCGACCACGCCGTCCGGGACGACGGCCACCTCCAAGGCCTCGACCAGCGTCGGGTTCTCCGTCCCGTCGATGAACCCCGTGAGGTCGAGGTCGTGGTGATACGGCCAGCCGACGAGCTCGTGTGTCAGCACCGCCGACCCGGCGAGCGACATCACGACCGCCCGCGACAGGTCGAACACGACGTCGTAGGACGCGCCGCTCAACCACACGACGACGTCGTGCTGCGTGGCCGGAAGCGTCGCCCCACCTGGCCCGACGACGGCATCCGCGAAGCCGTGGACACCGCGAGGCGACGCATCGGGCGCGACCGACGCCCAGAGCTCCGGGCGGAAGCCGGCGACGAGGTTGACCCCGCCGATCGTCGTCCGTGGCTCGCGGAGGGAGGCGACCTCGGCGACGACCGAAGGCGGATCCGCGCCCGCGACGACGTCGAGCTCGAGATACGCGTGGGACGCCGTGCCCAGCGCGAACAACCCGGTCTGCGGCGACGCCATGCCTACCTCCTGACCATCGAGCGCCGATCATGTCAGGTCCGGGTCTTCGGACGGGTACCGTGGACGCCATGACCGACGATGGCATCCGCGCTCGCACGTTCCACGACGCCGTCGGTGCTGACGGCTGGCGACTCGTCTCCGACGGCGCGAACGCGTTCTACCCGACGACGTCGCTCGCCCAGAGCGCGGCGCTGGTCGCCGCATTGGGCGCACTCGAGAGCATCGATGCGCATCCGCCCGACATCGACATCCGGCCCGACGGGGTCACCGTCAAGCTCCTGACGGTCGCCGACGATTGGTACGGGCCGACGCAGCGGGATGTCGACGCCGCGCGCCGGATCTCCGCGGTCGCCGCCGAGCGTGGACTGGTCGCCGATCCGCGCACGGTCGCCTCGATGCTCATCATCATCGGCACCCAGGACCCGGCTCGGGTCATGCCGTTCTGGGCGGCCGTCCTCGCGTACGAGCGGCGGGCCGACAGCCCGGACGAGGATCTGGTCGATCCGCACGGCCGCGGTCCGGCGATCTGGTTCGAGACGATCGACCACCCGCGCGAGGAGGGTGGCGGGATCCACCTCGCGGTGTGGCTGCCGCCGGAGCTCGCCGAGGCGCGCGTCGAGGCTGCCCTGGCGGCGGGCGGGCACCTCGTCCGTGACACCCAGGCGCCTACGTGGTGGACCCTCGCGGACGGCGAGGGCAACGAGATCGACGTATCCACGGTCCTGCACCGCGACTGACCGATCGGGCTGGTGGCTGGTCGACGACCCGATCCTGAGGCTCGCGAGTGGTCAGGCGCGTCCGCCGACGAAGGCCAGTGCTTCGCGCGCGAGCGCGCTCCAGCGGGCGTCATCGGTCGTGGCGCCAAGCTCCAGCCACTCGCGCATCACGCGACCCGTGCCCGGCTCGAAGCGCGTCCCGATCCCACGCTCGACGAGCTCGTCGACCCGAGTTCGCGGCAGCTTCACGACGAGCGTCCCGCCGCTCACCATCGCGAAGATCTTGCCGTCGACCTTGAGTGCGCTCGCGCCGAACCCGCGCCCGCCCTCCGGCGGCGTCACGCCGGGCAAGCCGACGAGCTCGGCGGTGAGCGCCTCGAACCGTGCCTCGGCGGTCGCGGCCGTCACGGGCGGATGCGGCGCAGCAGCTTCGGGTCGCCGCGGTACGTGGTGCCGGCCGCCTGCGCCTCCTCGAGACCCATCCGGCCGAGGAGGACGGCGAGGACGCGTGCGCGGATCGCCGCTGATCACGCCGTCGGGCGCGGCCGCCGGGCCGAGACGCGTGCGGACGCCGTCGCCGACCTCGACCTGGATGGGCGGATCGCCCGCCCGGACCTCGAGGACCGCACGGCCACGGTCGGGCTTCCGATCACGGAGGCTCGCCTCGAGCGGGATCGTGAGCCAGTGCGCCTGGAAGGCGTCCGTGCGGGGCGCATCGGGCAGATCGGCCGCGCCCCAGCCGCCCAGCGCGTCGAGCACCGGGCGCAGGCGGTCGCCCCGCTCCGTCAGCCGGATGAGCTGCGGGGCGCCCGGCGCATCGGCGATCGCGCGAGCCACGATCCCGGCCTGCTCGAGCTCGCGGATCCGGTCGGCCAGCAGATTCGTGGCGATCCCCGGGACACCGCGGTGGAGATCGGTGTAGCGGAGCGCGCCGCGGATCGAGAGCTCGCGGACGATGAGCAGGCTCCACCGGTCACCGACGACGTCGAGCGCCTTGGCGACGCCGCACCACTGCTCATAGCTCCGCATGGGCTCGAGGATGGCAGCTTGACATTCACTTGTCCAGACTTGAGATTGACAAGTCAAGACGGTGGACGCACCGGAGTCGAGTGATGACGATCGACGAGGCGACAAGGCGATACATCGAGGCCGTGGGCGACGGCCGCCTGGACGACGTCGCCCCGCTGCTGCACCCGGACCTCGCCTTCCACACCGGCCCGCAGACCAGCGACCGTGACGGCTATCTCGCGGCGCTCCGCCGCCTCGGGCCGGTCATCGTGCGCAACGAGATCCGGGAGCTCATCTCCTCGGGGGACGAGGCATGCGTCGTCTACGACTTCGTGACGGACACCCCCGCGGGCGCCATCCGGAGCGTGGAGTGGCTGCGCTTCGAGGGGGAGCGGATCCACGACATCCGCCTGCTGTTCGACGCGACACGCTGGCCGGAGGTCGTCGCGGAGCTCGAGCGCCGTACGGCGTCAGGCGGGGGCTGACGATGGCCGGAAACATCGGAGCCGGCCCCGAAGGACCGGCTCCGTTGCTGTCCCGGTGAAGGTGCCCGCCTTCCAGCGGACCCGCTTCTGCCACGCGCCAAGGGCATCTATCACGTCGGCTTAACCGACTACCCTGACCCTACCTACCCATGACCTTGGTGCTGGGGCAGCTTGGCTGACTGAGCAGCGCGGCTATCGTAGGCCACGCCTCCCGAGCGGAACAAGGGGTTTATCCGCGCAGGTCGGTTTAATTCCCTTAACCTCCGGCGCGTCCCGATGCGGCGCCGCTCGAACCTTCGGCGTCAGTCCTCGTGGATCGCGACGCCGGTCATCGCGACCGGCTCGACGGGGCGATCCTGGGCGCCCGTGCGGCCTGCCGCGATCGCGTCGACCACGTCGAGACCCTTCGTCACCTGGCCGAAGATCGTGTAGCTCTTGGGCAGCCCGTAGTCCTTGTGCATGATGAAGAACTGGCTGCCGTTGGTGTTCGGACCCGCGTTCGCCATCGCCAGCGTGCCGCGCGAGTAGGTGCCGGTCACCGGCTCGTCCTCGAAGCGGTAGCCCGGGCCGCCGGTGCCGACCCGGTTCGGGTCGATGCTCGACTTCTTGCCGAACTGCCCATCACCGCCCTGGATCATGAAGCCCGGGATGACGCGGTGGAACACGACGTCGTCGTAGAAGCCCTTGTTCGCCAGGTCGACGAAGTTCTTGACGGTCTTCGGGGCGCCCTTGTCGAACAGGTCGACCTCGATGTCGCCCTTCTCGGTGCTGATCACGGCACGGGTCATGGCGTCCTCCTTCGCTGTGACGGGAGTCAGGGAGACGTGACCGACACGTGTCCATCGGATCGACCGCTGGGTTCTGGGCTGCTCCTGTTCAGCGGCATCGCGGCGATCGCATCGACGGTGTCCATGCCGGAGCTCACGTTGCCGATGATCTGGTAGTTGTTGTAGCTGCGGCAGCGGCGAGCGACTGCGCGGCGCCATCGTCGAGCACGATGAAGAACTGCGAGCCGACGGTGTCCGGACCGCTGGAGCGGGCCATCGCGACCGTCCCGCGTCGGTAGGGGGTCGTGACCGGCTCGTCCTTGATCGTGTAGCCCGGTCCGCCGGTGCCGACGAGGCTCGTGGTCGAGCCATCGATCCGCCCGAATTGCGCCGTCGCCGCCCTGGATCACGAAGCCCGGGGACGACGCGATGGAACACGACCCCGTCGTAGAACCCGCAGTCGGCGAGCGCGACGAAGTTGCCGGCGGCGATCGGCGACAGGTCGGCATCGACCGAGATCGCGATCGCGCCCTTGTCCGTGGTGATCGTGACGGTCCGCGTCTCGCCCGCGGGGAGCGCTGCCGGCTGGCTGGTCGGGCAGCCGCTCCCGGCACCCGCGCTCGCCGACGGCGCACTCGACGCGGCGGCCGATGGCGCGGTGGTGGCCGCGGCACCGCCGCCGCTGGCGGAACAGGCCGCCAGGAGCAGCGTGGCGAGGATGGACGCGACCGCCGAGCCGGCGGTTCGGGAGCGCGAGGTCATGCAGCAGCCTCCAGGGCAGCGGGAAAGTCGAGCTGGCCGGACAGGAGCGCCTCGCCGACGATGACCCCGGCCACGCCCGCATCGCGCAGGCGCCGGATGGCGGTCAGGTCGGTGGCGCCTCCGGCGACGAGGATGTCGGCGTCATGGCGCTGGATGAGGGCGGCGAGCAGCTCCGGATCGGCGGCCTGCGAGCCGTGCGCGAGGATCAGCCGGCGAACCCCCTGCCCGACGAGCTCGGTCACGAGCGCGTCGAGCGTGGGCGGGCTCGGTCGTCGCCACGGGAACGCGGCCAGACGCTCCGGACGCGGATCCAGGCCCACCGCGAGCCAGTCCCCGGCGACGGCGATGCACGCACGGAGCGTCTCGGGCTGGTCGGCGATCACGAGCGAGAGCACGACGCGCGTGGCCCCCGCGGCGAACGCGAGGCGGATCGCGTCGGGATCCTCGAGGCCGCCGGCGAGCTGGAGCGGGACCGCGACGCGGGCGGCGACCGCGGCGACCGCCTCGAGATTCGCCGGGCTGCCGCGCTGCGCGCCGTCGAAGTCGACGAGATGCAGCTGCCGGGCGCCGGCGGCGACGAAGCGCTCCGCGATGCGCTCCGGGCGGTCGGTGGGCGTACCGACCCCGGTCGACGCCCCCGGCCAGTGGACGATGCGCGACCGGCCGCCGGTCACGTCGATCGCGGGGATGACGTCCATGGACCGCGTCAGCGGGCCGCTCTGGGTCGTCCGGTCGCGGACGGATCGAGGCCGCCGGTCGTCTCGGCGTCAGCCGCCACCGCGGCGCGCTCCAGCAGACGGCGATGGAAGCTGATGGGCAGCGAGCCAGCGGTCAGCAGCGCGTCGTGGAAGTCCTTGATCCGGAAGTCCGCGCCGCGGCGGCGCTGCTCGTCGGCGCGGAGGCCGAGGATGAGCACCTTGCCCAGCAGGTAGCTCAGCTGGTAGGTGGGCGTGTAGGTGTAGCGCTTGACCTCCGCTCGGGCGTTGGGCTCCTCGAACGCGGTGTGCTCGACGAGGAAGTCGACCGCCTCCTCGGGCGTCAGCTCACCGCGGTGCATCCGGATGTCGAGGATGATCCGGCACGCTCGCCAGATCGCGTCGGTGTGCATGACGAGGCGGTGCTTCGGCTCGATGTCGAAGCCCTGCTCCCGCATCATCTGCTCCGAGTACATGCCCCAGCCCTCGACGAACTCCGGGGCGTTGCTCAGGAGGCGGGTCAGCGACGGATAGCGCGCGCCCACGGTGAGCTGGAGGTGGTGGCCCGGGTACGCCTCGTGGATGCTGGTGTTGCTCATCGAGCCGTAGTTGTGCTCACGCATGGCGCTCGGGTCGTCGTCGACCGACGGCGTGACGATGTAGATGCCGACGCCGGCCGGGTCGAAGCGCGGGGTCTCGAAGTACGCGGCGAACGGCATGACCCGTCGGAGGTACTCGGGCGTGGCGATGACCTGGATGCGCTCGTCGTCCGGGACCGTCGCGAGGTCGTGTTCGATGAGGTAGGCGCGAGCCCGCTCCATGTCGTCCCGATAACCGTCGAGCGCCTGCTCGAAGGTCGCCGGATGGTCGGACTTCACGCGGTCGATGACCGTGGGCTCGTCGAGGTCGGGGTCGATCTCGAGGGCCGCCTCGCGCCGGAGCCTGCGCTGCTCCCGGAGCTGCTCCTGCCCGATCTCGAGGATCTGGTCGGTGGTCAGGCCATCGAACGCGCGGTGCGCGATCAACGCGTCGTAGCGGTCGCGGCCCAGCGCCCACGCGTCGTCGGCTTCGGCGAGCGTCGTCTGGATCCACGCTCCGTAGGCATCGACCACCTCTCGACCCTTGGCGATGGCGGTGTCCAGCCGCTTCGCCTCCGCCGGGTCGAGGACGCCTTCGGCCGCCGCCTGGATCTCGCCGAACAGCGACGGGACATCCCGCACGGCGTCGAGCTCCAGCTGCTGCCAGCGGCGCACCTGCGGGCCGGCGGCACGGGACTTCGACTCCTCGAGGAAGGCGGGCAGCGCCTCGAGCCGCGCGGAGATCGCCTGGAGCCGTTCCGCCAGGGGTGCATGGTCGCGGGCGAACAGCAGGAACAACGCATCCCCGGCGGCATCGACCCCTGTCGCGCGGCGCTCCCAGATGCGGAGCTCGCCGGTCTCGAAGACCGAGAGCTTCGTGTTGTGGATCTCGAGGTCCCGCTCGAACCGGGCGTCCTCCGAGAGCCCGCCCTCGTCGAGCGCCTCGACCTTGGCGAGATGCTCACGCTCGTCGGCGAGCTCCTGGAGGACCGCATCGCGGCTGCCGTCGCCCAGGCGCTCGTCCTCGGTGTGGATGCCGAGATACGTCGCGAGGATCGGGTTGTCGCGGAGGAGGCGGCGGGCGCGTACCTCGACGAGGTCGTACAGGACGTGGTCGAGCGGCCCGTCGTCGGGCGTCGCCGCGGGTCGCGGCAGCGCGATGTCGTCGAGGCTGGTCATGCGTCCTCCTGCGGCCCGCATGCGAGGCGGGCTCGGCGGCACCGGCGCGAGCTCAGGCCGTCACGGGCTCCGGCGTCGGAACGGGTCGCGTGGGCGCAGCGCTCATGCCGCCCGCGTCGAGGGGGCGACGGCTGGTCGCGCGCAGGCTGTCGGCGACGGCCGCGATGGTGGTCTCGATATCGGCCGCGCTGATGTTGTGATGGGTCACCGCGCGGACCTGGTGGTGCGGGTATTCGACCATCAGCACGCCGCGCGACTTGAGTTCGGCAAGGAACTGCTTGCGATCGCGTTCCACGCGGAACAGGACGAAATTCGTTCGGATGCGGGACGGGTCGAGCGCGCCATCGTCCGGCTGGGCGAGATGGCCCGGGCTGCGGATACCGTCCATCGCGCTGAGGGCCTCGCCCAGGCGGCGGGCGTTCGCGTGGTCGTCGGCGAGCCTCGTGATCATGCCCTCGTCGCCGTCCTTGAGCGCCAGGAGCCCGGCCGCCGCGAGGATGCCCGCCTGACGCATGCCGCCACCGACGAGCTTGCGGGCGCGGTGCGCGCGCCGGATGACGTCCTTCGGCCCGACGACCACGCTGCCGATGGGGCAGCCGAGGCCCTTGCTCAGGCAGAACGTGACGGTGTCGCCCGGTGCCGCGAGCTCCTTCGCGCTGACGCCATTCGCGATCACGGCGTTGAAGAAGCGTGCGCCGTCGATGTGGAGCGGGACGCCGCGCTCGTGCGCGATCCCCGCGACCTCCTGCTCGTAGGCCAGGCTCAGCGGCTGGCCGCCGGTCGCGGCGTGGGTGTTCTCGATGACGATCAGGCCGGTGATCGCCTCGTGGGCGTCGTCGGGATCGCGGAACGAGCCGCGGATCTGCTCGGGATCCATCGTTCCGTCAGACCGGTCGGGGAGCGCCCGGACGGGACTGCCGACGATGACGGCGTGGCCGCCCTGCTCATCCATCACCACGTGGGTGTTGAAGCCGGCGATGGCCTCGTGGCCGCGCGGGAGATGCGCGACCAGGCTGACGAGATTGCCCATGCTGCCGCTGGCGACGAACAGGCCGGCTTCCTTGCCCAGGAGCTCGGCGGCGCGGTCCTGGAGCGCGATCACCGTGGGGTCGTCGCCGAAGACGTCGTCGCCCACCTCGGCGGCCGCCATCGCCTTGCGCATGGCGTCCGTGGGCCGGGAGACGGTGTCCGAGCGGAGATCGATGGGCGGCATCAGGCGAGGGAGTGTATCCCCGGGCGTCCCGGCGGTCCTCGCGGCGCGGCTTGCTCTGACACGCCGCCGTGCGTCGCCGAGGCTCCGCTCCCGCCCTGCCTTGAACCGCCCGGCGGCTCAACGGGCGGCTGGATCTGTTCCCGGCCGCCGGGCGAGCCGGCCGGCGGTTCGCCTGGTGACCGAGCCCGTCCTCGTCCACCGTTCGAGTCGCCGCGCGGCTCGATCGACGACGCACGAGCGACGGTTGAGCCGCTGGACGGCGCGTGTCGACGTCCCAGCCCGGCTCGGAACGGTACGCACGTCGCGTCCGGACGTTCGACTGACGTTCGGGGGGCGGGATGCTAGACTCCGCGCTCGGCCGAGGACCCGTGGTGTAGCGGCCCAACATGCCAGCCTGTCACGCTGGAGATCGCCGGTTCGAATCCGGTCGGGTCCGCCACTCATCCGAATCGCCTTCACGCCCCGTCCGCCCGCCCGGACGGGGCGTACTTCTTCCTCGACTACCCTCCGCGGGTGACGATGCGCTCGGACCACCACCTCCGCTCACGACGCCCGCAGCGGCCCAGGTCGCCGCGCCGGTTCATCGGTCCGGCGATCCTCGGCGGGGCGTTCGTGCTGGTCGCGGCCCTCGGCGCGAACGCGCTCAACGGCGGCTCGAGCGCGTCGCCGACACCCGCCCCTTCGGCGACCCTCCGGGCCGCCGGCTCTCCTTCACCGAGCAGCACGGCCAGCGGATCGCCGTCGACCGCTTCGCCCTCCCCGTCCGACACCGACACCACCGCGACGCCGTCCCCGTCACCGTCGGCGACCTCCGTCCCGACGGAGCTTGCCGACGTCGCCATCGTCCCGGTCACGAACTTCCGGTCCGGGCAGGCGAAGGTCGGCTTCGCGGACATCGACCTGCTGGAGCACGGCACCGGCCCGTACAAGGCGCTGACCCTCGTCGCGAGCGACGCCGACGCGATCCTCCAAGCGATCCACGCCGACCGGGCGACCCTCGGCGACCGGCTCAAGACCGTCAAGGACGCGACGGCGTTGGCGAGTGACCTCTCGAAGCACCGCGACCGACTCGCGTTCCTGCGCGTCGGCGACGTCACGCCCGCCGTCCGCGCGCTCGGCTGGGGCGCGCGTGAGCTCTTCGGCGTGGCCCACGCGGACCCGGCCCAGTGGCCGCTCAGCGCCCGACTCGCCGTCGCCCAGGGCGCGACCCCCGACGCCAGCCCGGTGTGGACGCTCGTCGCGGGCGGCGACATCCTGCTCGACCGCGGCGTCAGTCTCGCGATCGGCGCGAAGGGCCGGAACTTCCTGTTCGATGGCCACGAGGCGGAGATCACGAGCCGCTATTGCTGCTCGTCCTTCGGCTGGGAGCTGCCGCGTACCCGGCGCGTCGCCGGCCCGGACTCGATGCGCGACTACCTCAAGTCGGCCGATCTGACGATCGCGAACTTCGAGAACCCGGCGCCCAACCAGCCTCGCTTCCACGCCGGCGGCACCGTCTTCTCGGCCGACCCGAAGCACATCAAGGCGCTCAGGGACGCGGGCATCGACTGGGTGTCGATCGCCAACAACCACATCGGCGACGCCGGTCGGCAGGGCATCGTCCAGACGGTCGCGAACCTCAAGAGGAACGGCATCAAGGCGGCCGGCGCCGGCAAGGACATCACCGCGGCACGCGCCCCCTCGTTCATCGATGTCGGGGACATCAAGGTCGCCCTGTTCGGCTACGACACCATCGCCCGCTACTACAAGGCGGACGGTGACACGCCGGGCAGCGTGCAGATGTCGAAGACCGGCATGAAGGCTGACATCAAGCGGGCGCGGCAGGCGGGCGCGGACGTCGTGATCGTGATGCCGCACTGGGGCACCGAATATGACCCGACACCGTTCCCCGGCCAGCGCGACCTGGCCCACGCGGCGATCGATGCGGGCGCCGACCTGGTCATCGGCAACCACGCCCACTGGGCGGGCGCGATGGAGGTCTACGAGGGCAAGCCGATCTGGTACGCGCTCGGCAACTTCGTGTTCGACCAGACCTGGTCCGAGCCGACGATGGAAGGGATCACGCTCGAGCTGACGTTCCGGGGCAAGGAGCTCGTCCAGGCGCAGCTCCACCCGCACGTGATCCTCGACAAGGCACAGCCGAACTTCCTGGACCCGCTGGGCGACGGCAAGGTGGTGCTGTCCCAGGTATTCGGCGCGTCGCAGGGGCTGCTGCCCTGGTGAGGCGCGATCCTCATCAGACGGTCACCAGGTGCACATCGGATGTATCGACGCGCGTGAGCCGATCGGACGATCACCTGGCGCACGGCTGATCAGCGGATCGGTCCGCCGGGTGCGCGCTGACGGCCGCCCGCGTGGTCTCGACGCGTACAGCGATCAGGCCATGAACGTCTGCGCACATCCGACCGCCGAGGACCCGTGGGGCGGGATCAGGACGCGCCGGCGCCCTCCGGCACGAGCGCGCCTTCGGGCTGCCAGCCGTAGCGACCTGCGCCATCCGCCGACAGGCCGGCGAACAGGTCCGTCTCGGGCGTCGAGGACTCGACCCGCGACTCGCGGAGGATGTAGGCCTCCTTGGCCCAGAACTCGCGCCATGCGTCGGGGCCGAACCGTAGGAACGGGTTCTGCTCGCTCATCTGCGTGACGTGCGCGCTGATCGCCCGGAACTTCTGGTCGATCGCGTCGCCGACGTCGATCCAGCTCGTGATCGACTCGTCCGGGACGAGCATCCGCTGCTGGAACGCCTCGAACTCGGCGAGCTGCTCGGGTGTGGCGTCCTCCGGCGGTGACCAGAAGCTCGTCTCGCCCAGCTCCTCCATCCGCTGCCGCATCTGGTCGCGCACGGAGGCGGGGATGGCCTGCTCGTAGAGCTTGGCCGGCTGCCACGGCGCGAGGCCGCCGGCATCGGCCGCCGGTCCCGTCCCGCCATGTTCGGGGGCGAGCTGCTCGGGGTACCAGCTGGGATCGCCGGCGCGCGCGAAGGCGCGGATGGCGACGTCGTGGGTCCGGATGTGGTCGGGATGGCCGTACCCGCCGAACTCGTTGTAGGTCGTGATGACGTCCGGCTTGTACGTGCGGACGAGGAACACCAGTCGACCGGCCGCCTCGTCGAGGTTCGCCTGCCAGAAGCAGCGGGCGTCGTGGTTCCCGACCCGGCCCATCATGTCCGAGTCGCGATAGCCCAGGTTCTCCCACTCGGTCACGCCGAGCTCGCCCATGGCCTTCTCGAGCTCGACCGCGCGCAGCTCGCCCAGCCGGCGGTGGTTGTCGGGCGTGTCCATGTCCGGGACGACGATCTCGCCCATCTCGCCGCGGGTGTTCGTCACGAGGACCACGCGCCGGCCCGCCTTGACGTTCATCGCCATCGTCCCGCCCGTCCCGATCGTCTCGTCGTCGGGATGGGCGTGGGTCGTCATCAGCGTCAGCGGTCGGGTGGCGGCAGCCTCAGGGTCGGTCATGGGCAGATGCTATGCCCGGGCACCCGGTCGCGCCGCCCGGCCACTTCCCACGGCCTACCATCGCGGCCGATGCCCGAGCCCGCTCCGACCGGTCCGCTGCGACGGTGTGCGCGTCGTCGACTGCTCGACCGTCCTGGCCGGGCCCCTGTGCACGATGCTCCTCGCGGATCTGGGCGCGGACGTGGTCAAGGTCGAGCCGCCCGAGGGCGACGCGACGCGCGGCTGGGGGCCGCCGTGGGTCGGCGACGAGGCGGCGGGGACGCGGACCGCGGCCTACTACCTGTCGGTCAACCGCAACAAGCGCTCGATCCGGCTCGACCTGCGGCAGGAGGCCGGACGAGACGTCCTGCGACGGCTCCTGCGCGATGCCGACGTGCTCGTCGAGAACGCGCGGGTCGGCGGCTTCGCCCGGCTGGGCTTCGACGACGCGACCCTCGAGGCGTTGAACCCGCGACTCGTCCATCTCGCGATCAGCGGCGCGGGCGTGGACGGGCCGGATGCGCACAAGCCCGGCTACGACTTCGTCGCCCAGGCGATCGGCGGGCTGATGTCGATCACCGGCGATGCCGACGCGACCGGCGGTCACGCCGTGAAGGTGGGCGTCGCGATCAGCGACGTGGTCACCGGGCTGTTCGCGACGGTCGGCATCCTCGCGAGTCTGCTCGCGCGCGACCGCGCCGCCGAGCCCGTCGAGGGGCAGCGGGTCGACGTCTCGCTGCTCGAATCGACCCTCGCGGTTCTCGTGAACCAGGCCCAGAACGCCTTCGTCACGGGCCGTGCGCCGGGCCGACGCGGCAATGCCCACCCGAACATCGTCCCGTACGAGACGTTCGCGACCGCCGATGGCGAGCTCGCCGTGGCGGTCGGCAGCGAGCGGCAGTGGCCACGGTTCTGCGAGGCGCTGGGCGTCGCTGAGCTCGCCGCCGATCCGCGGTTCGTGACGAATGCCGACCGGGTCGCGCATCGCGACGTGCTCCGGCCGCTGCTCGAGGCGCGCTTCGCGACCCGCCCGACGACCGACTGGCTCGCGGCGCTCGACGCGGCGGAGGTGCCATGCGGCCCCATCCGCGACATCGTCGAGGCGTTCGCCGCGCCGCAGGCGCAGGCGCGCGGCATGACCGTCGAGGTCGAGCACCCGTCGTTCGGCGTGTTGCGCCAGGTCGGCATCCCGCTGACGTTCTCGCGCACACCGGGCTCCATCCGGACCGCCCCACCGCTCCTCGGCGAGCACACCGTCGAGCTCCTGCGCGAGCTCGGCTACGACGACACTGCGATCGGCGCGCTGGCCGAGGCCGGCGTCACCTGAACCCGACCCGCTGCACCAAGGAGCCACGATGACCGACGACCGCGAGCGCTGGGCCCTCATCCTCGGCGCGTCCTCCGGCATGGGCGAGGCGACCGCCCGGGCCCTCGCCAAGGAGGGCTACCGGATCTGCGGCATCCATCTCGACTTCCGCGCGGCGCTCGCCCACGTCGAGGAGGTGAAGGCGGCGATCGAGGCGGCCGGGAGCGAGGCGCTGTACATCAACATGAACGCCGCCGATGACGAGAAACGCGCCGGCGCCCTCGACCGGTTGCGTGAGCGGTTCGACCGCGCCCGCGCGGAGGGTCGAGACCCGTATGTGCGCGTGGTCATGCACTCGCTCGCATTCGGCTCGCTGGTCCCGTTCCTCGCCGAGGACCCCAAGCAGGCCGTCGACCGCAAGAAGATGGAGATGACCCAGGACGTGATGGCCAACAGCCTCGTGTACTGGGTGCAGGACCTGTGGCGCGGCGGCTTCCTGGCCCACGGCTCGAAGATCTACGCGATGACGTCGGAAGGGTCGTCGCGGGTCGTCCCGTCGTACGGCGTGGTCTCGTCGGCCAAGGCCGCGCTCGAGTCGCACATCCGGCAGCTCGCGATGGAGCTCGCGCGCCTGGACACCGGCGTCACCGCGAACGCCATCCGGGCGGGCGTCACGAAGACGCCGGCGCTCATGAAGATCCCGGAGCACGACGAGATCATCGCCGCCGCGCAGCGGCGCAATCCCACCGGCCGGATGACCACGGTCGACGACGTCGCGGCCGCGATCGTCGCCCTGTCGGGGGAGGGCACGGGCTTCATCAGCGGCGAGGTCATCGGCGTCGATGGCGCCGAGTTCGTGACCGGCTCATGAGCGAATCGATCGCGCCGGCTTACGGCCGAGTGGGCGGGCTACCAGCGGCGGATCGTCGACGGGCTCGCGCGCGATGTCGGACGAGGACCTCGCGCTCGTCGTCGAGGTGAACGACTGGCCGATCTGGGCGGTCGCAGCGCACACCGCCGGCGCCCGGGTGTGGTGGCTGTGCCAGATGTTCGGCGAGCCGGGCATGGAGACCACGCCGTTCACGGACCCGACGGGCATGGGCTGGGAGGACGACCTGTCGGTCGTTCGGACGCGCGATGAGGTCGTCGGCGCCTGGGCAGTCGAGCTGGCGGATCGTGGAGGGCTGCCTCGAGCGGTGGACGCCCGCGATGCTCGGCGAGACCGTGCGGCGCAGCGGCGCAGCCGGCGTGGCGGTCTTCTCCCGCGAGTCGACCCTCATGCGGCTCATCACGCACGAGGCGTACCACGCTGGCGAGATCAGCCTGACGCTCGCGCGCAACGGTCGGGAGGCGATCGACCTCTGGCCGACCGCCGACTGGCTCGTCGAGGACGGGCCCGTCGACTGACCCCTCAGGGGACGGTCAGCCCAGCCGCGCCTCGTCGACCCACGCGCTCGCCTGGCGCGCCGCCGGGGTCATCGCGAAGTCCCCGTCGCGGTCGATCCACCACGCCGCCAGATCGCGCGATCGCGCCTCGTCGGCGATCCCCGGGGCGCCGGCGAGGAACAGCGCCTTGCTCCAGATCTCGGCCCAGGCGGGATCCGCGTGCGCGACGGTCACCGCGGCGAGGCCCGCACCACCCGGCTCGCCGGTCATCGGATCGATCAGGTGGTGGACGGACCGCCCGTCGACCGTTCGCCAGGCACGGTTCCGGATGGACGAGGTGGCGACGGCGCCGGACGTGACTCGCACGGCGACCAGCGGTCGGTCGGAGCCGCCGAACGGGTCTTCGATGCCGACTCGCCAGCCGTCGGGCACCGGACGTCCGGCCGCGACGAGGTCGCCGCCCAGGTCGAGCAGGAGGCCGGAGCCAGCGTTCAGCTGGAGGAGGGCGCGACTCGCCGCCCAGCGTGCCGCCAGCCCCTTGCCGATCCCGCCGAGGTCCACCGGCGTCGCGATCGTCACCCCGGCGCGAGATGACTCGACGAGCGGTCCCGTGGGACGCCCACCGTCACCCGGCTGCGGCGAGTCGCCGATCGGGGCGCCCGTGTCGCCCAGGCGCTCAAGGTCGCGAAGGACGCGCGGATCGAAGCGGCCGCCCGTGACGCGTCGTGCACGTTCGGCTAGCACGAGGGAGACGCGAAGCCGGCGGCTGACTCGTACCGGGATCGACGCGCCCCTCGAGCGCCGGCAGAGGTCCGTGACCTCGCTGTCGGCACGGAATCGGGACAGCGCGTCGTCGACGGCAGCGAGCTCGTCGACGACGACACGCCATGCGGCCTCGGCGGCGGCCGAGGGCGCTTCGTGCACCAGCAACCGGACCGGCGACGCGAACGCGCGGCCATCGAACGCGAGGAGGCGATCGGACGAAAGGAGGCCGTCGGTCGCGGCCGGCGGCGCCGCGGTCTCAACCACCGGATGCACGAGTGGTGGCGTGCGTGCGTGGCGGGGCGACGACCGACGCGACGCGCGGCACCGCCGGCAGGTCGACCTGCCGTGGCAGCTGCGCCGCGATGCCGCTCACCGAAGACACGCGCTCCGCCAGTCGTCCGAGTCGTGTCTCCAGCTCGGCGATCCGCTGCGCCGTCGTGCGGTAGCGGTCCGTCGACGACGCCTGGAGATCGCCGAGCGTCCTCAGGTCGATCGCGACCCGGTCTGCTGTCACACCGAGCGTGTCGATCGCGTCGAGGCCGGGCCGACGCGCGGCCATCGTCCCCTCGTCGGACGCCTGTTGCGCGGTCGCGATCCCTGCAAGGGTCACCGCATAGATCCCGCCGGACAGGCACAGGAGCGCGCCGGCGCGGACTGGACCGCGCGAGAGGACGGACAGCGGGGCCGCCTCGCGGGATGGGACCCGACGCGGTGGCCGCGTTCCCTTGTCAGCCTTCATCGTCGCCCTCGTGCTCCGCGGGTGCCGCGGCGGGTGTCGTCGAGCCCACAACGCTGGCGACTCGAGCGCGAGCCGCCGCCGCAAGGGCGTCCAGGCGGTCTTTCGCCACACGAAGTTGCCGTTGGACCCGAGCGAGCTGCGTGTGTGCGTCGGTCAGCTGCAGGCCCAGAGCCGCAGCGTGGTCCGTATCGGCGGTGACGCGATCGGCGGCAGCCGTGAGTGCCCGGTCCAGCTCGGCGATCCGACCGCGAGCCGCGATGAGCTCGGTGGCCAGCGCATCGGCACGGTCGATCTCCGCGGCCAGCGTGTCGGTCACGACCTCCGCGGCGACCGGGCGACTCGACAGCGGCGCCGCCTGCGCCCGCCACACCGCTGCGACGGCGATGGCCGCGACCGAACCAGCGACGATGGCGCCGCTCAGGAAGACGACGGCAACGCGCCGCCGCCACGGCGTACCGACGTCCGCGGGCATCACGCCACCTCCCGAAGCGCAGGGCGGGGCGCACGCGGTCCGTTCGCGCGCACCGGCCGCATCCGATGCGTCCACAGGCGGTGCCCGATCGCCGCGACGATCGGGAGCCCGCTGACCAGGTACAGCAGCTCCAGGACACCCAAATCAGTCCCGGCCAGGACCGCGTGCAGCCACACGGCGAGGAACGTGACCGCCGAGAGTCGGTGCACCCGGAGCCACCAGCCCGGAGGCAGGAGTCGGGTCCACCGCGCGGTCAGGGACGTCACAAGCAGCGCGTACGCAGCGATGGTGCCCAGCGCCACCGGGATCGGCCGGTACTCGGCCGTGCCGGGCACGAAGGCGCCCAGCCATCCCACGTGCGCATATCGATCGACGGCCAGCAAGACGACGTGGATGGCCAGAAAGGACCACACGAAGACGGCAAGGTGCTCGTGCCACGGGAACGTGCGCTTCGAGAGCTTCCACGACCGCTGGTTCGCGGGATGACTGAGCAGCGTGCCCAGGGCGACATCAGCCGCGAGCAGCAGATACGCGGTGACGCCCGAGGCCCGTGCGACAAGCCACGGGCGCAGCTCCGCGGCGTGCGTGGTCGAGGCAGGCAGGACGACCTGGGTGATGCCCAGGGCCGCGAGCGCGGAAAGCGGGATGAGGATGGCGATCATGCCGCCGCTCACGCGCATCGCGGAGCTCGGGGCGCGGATGCGGTCGACGGGTACCGGGAGCTGGACGAGCGTGACGACATGGCGAAGCCTCAGAGCGGATGGAGGACGGTCACTTCGTCCGAGGCGTGCGCGAGGCGAAAGGTTTCAGGCAGGCCCCGAGGCCGCTCGGGCCGAGCCCGGCGCACGACGCTGGCCCCTCAGTCCGTCAGCGCCTCCTGCAGCCGCTCCGCGTCCCAGGTGAGCATCGCCTCGTAGCTGTCGACCGGCGGGTCGCCCAGCGTGTCGTCGTACAGGTCCGTGACGACCCGCGCGCCGGTCTCATCGGCAAGGGTCCGGACGAGGTCGGCGTTGAACTGCGCCTCGGCGATGACCGCCGCGACGCCGTTGGCCTTGACCGCGTCGACGAGCTTCGCGACCTCGCCGGCACTGGGGTCCTGGCCGGGCGCGTCGACGATCGTGCCCACGATCTGCAGGCCGTACGCATCCGCGAAGTACGGGAACGCGTCGTGGAACGAGATGACCTTGCGCTCGTCAGCGGGGATCGACGCGAGCTGGTCGCGGATCGCCGCGTCGAGCGTGACCAGCCGCTGGTCATAGGCGGCGGCGCGCTCGCGGTACCGGCCCGCATGCGCGGGGTCCGCGGTCGCGAGCGCGTCCGCGATGTGGGCGACGTACAGGCGCGCGAGCTCGACGTCGAGCCACAGGTGCGGGTTCGGCGTCCCGTCCTCGTCCCCCAGGAGGCGATCGGCCGGGACGCCGTCGGCGAGCTTGACCACGGGTGCCGTCGTCCCGGTATCGCTCGCGACCTTCACGAGCCAGTCGTCGAGGCCGAGGCCGTTCGCGACCAGCAGCTCCGCGCGCGCGACCTGCTCGAAGCCGCGCGGCGTGGGATCGAACGTGTGGACCTCGCCGCCCTTGGGCACGAGGCTGTGGACGGTGACGTCCGGCCCACCGACCTGCTCCACCAGGTCCGCGAAGACGGTCGTCGTCGTGACCACGCGCAGCGTGTCGTCCGCGCCGCTCGGTGGCGCTCCGCCACAGGCCGCCAGGAGCAGGGCGACGGCCACCACGGCCACGGCGCGGCCGGTCGTCATCACGCTCAGGCGCGGCGCCCGGCCTGGCAGACCGGGCACAGACCGAACAGCTCCAGGCGGTGACTCGAGACGTCGTAGCCGGTCTCGCGCTTCACCGCCTCGACGAGCGCCCCCATGCCCACGTCGGCGATCTCGGTGGCCCGGCCGCAGTTCGTGCAGATGACGTGGTGGTGGTGGATCGGCTCGCACGGTACGTAGGCGTGACCGCCGTCGGGCAGGTCGACGCGCTCGACGACCTCCAGCTCCGTGAACAGGTCGAGGGCCCGGAAGATCGTCGCCCGACCGATGGGCAGCTGCCGCGCCCGCGCGTCGCCTTCGAGGTCGGCGGCGGTGAAGTGCCCCTCGCGCCCGGCGATGAGCGCGGCCACGGCGCGTCGCGGCTCCGTCAGGCGGTAGCCGGCCCGATCGAGAGCGTCGACGAGGCCGCGCGCCTCGGTCATCGAGCCACCGCGCTTGGGTCGGGCACCGACGAGGCGGTTGCGGCGTTGCGACGCGCGTTCCGCGCCAGCAGCCCGGTCCGCGGTCCGAGGGCCAGCGCGACGAGGAACAGGCCGGATTGCACCAGCACGATGGTCGCGCCACTCGCCACGTCGAGCCAGTACGAGACATACAACCCGACCACTGCTGAGAGCACGCCGATGCCGGCCGCCGTGAGCATCAACCGCCCGAACCGGACGGTGAGCAGCTGCGCCGTCGCCGCGGGCGTGACCAGCATCGCGACCACGAGGATGATCCCGACCGCCTGGAGGCTGACCACGATCGTCAGCGCGACGAGCGTGAGGAACAGCGTCTCGAGCCAGCTGACCCGGATGCCCGACGCGGCCGCGCCGAGCGGGTCGAACGTCGCGTACAGGAACTCCTTCCAGAGCAGCAGGATCGTCCCGAGGACGCCCAGGCCCAGGATCACGAGCGCCACCAGGTCGGCGGCATCGATCGCCAGCACGTTGCCGAAGAGGAAGCTGAACAGGTCGCCGACGTAGCCCTCGATGGTGCTGAACATGAACACGCCGAGGGCGAACGTGCCCGCGAACAGCACGCCGATGGCCGTGTCCTGCCGCAGGTTCGCCCGCCGGCTCACGAAGCCGATGGCGAGGGCCGTCGCGACGGCCGCGATCGCCGCCCCGAGGTAGAACGGCGTCCCCAGCAGGTACGCGGCGACGACCCCCGGGAACGCGGCATGCGAGATGGCATCGCCGATGAACGCGATCCCGCGCAGGACGACGTACGTGCCCACGACCGCGCACACCACGCCCACCATCGCCGACGCGACCAGCGCGCGGACGAAGAACCCGAGCTCCAGCGGCGCCAGGATCGCGTCCATCAGTGCTCGCCCCGCTCGTGGAAGTGGACTTCGCCGGGGGCGGCGTCGTCATGGTGATGGGCGTCGTCGAGGACGACCGCGCCGCCACCGAGGACGAGCAGGTGCCCGCCATACGCGCGGGACAGCACCTCGGGATCGAGGATCAGCGACGCCGGCCCATACGCCACCACCGAGTGGTTGATCGCCAGCACGAGATGGAACCGTTGCGCCGCGGTCGCCAGGTCGTGCGTCGTGGCGACGACGGTCTTGCCGCGCCGCGCCTCCGCGTCGAGGAGGTCCATCAGGTCTTCCTGGCTCGTCGGGTCGATGCCCGTGACCGGCTCATCGAGCAGGAACACGTCCGGCTCCGCGCACAGCGCCCGAGCGAGGAACACGCGCCGTCGCTGGCCACCCGACAGCCGCCCGATCTGCGTCCCCCCGAAGCCCGCCATGCCGACCTTGTCGAGCGCCTCGTCGACCGCGCGCCGGTCCTCCCGGCCGGGCCGGCGGATCGGCCCCAGCCGCGGGAAGCGGCCCATCATCACCACGTCGCCGACGGTCACCGGAAAGCCCCAGTCCACGAGCTCCGCCTGGGGCACATAGGCGATGCGATGCGCCTCGCGCCCCGGCGGGCTGCCGAGGACCTCGATGCGGCCGTGCCACGGCCGGACGAGCCCCGCGATGAGCTTGAGCAGCGTGCTCTTGCCGGCGCCGTTGGGACCCACGATCGCGAGCAGGCTTCCCGGTTCGATCGCCAGCGTCACACCGCCGAGGGCCTCCCGATCGCCATAGCCCGCGGTCACCTCGTGGAGCCAGATGTCGGCGTGGGCCCGCGCGTGACCCGGGTCGACCGCTCCATCGACCGTCCGCAGCTGCCGATCCCGCGTGTGGTCGTGCGGGTGGGCGTGGCGGCCGGTCGTGCGCGGGTCGGGAGACTGCGTCATGTGAGATTGAGTATCAACTAGGACCCTGACACGCGTCAACCGCGACCGGACCGGATAGGACCATCGTCGGACTCGTTCGGCCGGATGTCGGTCCCTAGAGTCGACTCATCGCTGCCCGGAGGGTGGGGAGCGGTCCGCCCGGAGGATGTCCGGCAAGACGGAGCGTGGGATGGCGATCAACGCCCTTCGGGGCCGATCGAACACCGGGGACACGCGCCCGGAGACACCGGTCATCGGCGAGGACGACGCCAACATCGTCGACTGTCCCGTGTGCAAGCGGCCGCTGGACGCTGCCTCGCGCCGCTGTCCCGGCTGCGGGACGCTGCTCATCGCCGGCGTGCAGGCATCCAAGGGGGCCATGTTCGCCGCGTTCGGCCTGGCCATCGGGCTGATGGTCGGGGCGAGCGCGATGGGCGTGGCCGCGCTCGGGGTTCGGGCTCCGTCCACGCCGTCCACGCCGGTCGCGACGAGCGCGCCGGTCGCCGACGACCGCGCCGGTGCCCACGCTGGCCCCCGGTGGTGGGGGCGGCTCGGCGCTCGTCCCGGTCGCCGCGACAGCGGCGCTCAAGGGCACGGCCGCGGTGAACGCACGGATCGCGTCGACCGCCACGCCGCTCTCGGCGGCGCTCGCCGCGCCGAACTTCGACAGCCAGGGCGTGGCCCAGGTCCTGCGCCGCCTCAACGTCGAGGCCGGTGCCGCCCAGGCCCTCCTGCCGGCGCTCAACTCGTGGGACGACGCCGGCGCGGTCCACGCGCAGCTGCGCGACTTCTACGAGTCGTTGCGCACGACGGCCAACCAGGCGTTGAGCGCGTCGATCCGCAACGATGACGTGTACAAGGACGCGGCACGGACGGTCCTGCAGCAGCTCGCCGCGCTCGCGGCGATCAGCAGCGCGAGCCGCGACCTTGCCCAGACCGCGGGCGTCGAGCTGCCGGCGGTCGACACGCCGTAAGGCGGCGGGCCGGTCCGGGCACCGCCTCGGGACTCAGCCCGCCGGGCCGTACCCGGTGAGCTCGACGTACGCCTGGCCGTGCAGCGGCTTGCCCGAGCGCGTCGCCTCGACCTTCTGCGAACCCTCCCAGTAGACGACGCCGGTCGTCGCGCGCGTGTCCAGCTCCTGCTGCGAGACGGTCGGCGTCAGGTCGATCGACAGCTCCTCGGCTGGAAGGCGGATCCGCCAGCCGGCCGGG
The DNA here is from genome assembly GCA_963778025.1 of uncultured Chloroflexia bacterium. Classification (GTDB taxonomy): domain Bacteria; phylum Chloroflexota; class Limnocylindria; order Limnocylindrales; family CSP1-4; genus CAVZTA01. The sequence continues at coordinate 29,315 of CAVZTA010000003.1, forward strand.
TACTGGGCGTTCGTCGTGGGGCTCGTCCAGGTGTCGGTGACGTCGACGGTGAAGTCGTCGGGGTCGAGGTGGCGCGTCGAGCCGTCCGCCTCGACGAGCGTCCCGTAGACGAGCGGGTACGTGCCGTCGGCCGCGCGGACCTGCGACAGCGTCAGGTCGACGCCGTCCTCGAGGTTCACCGCGAACCAGTCCCAGCCGCCGCCGCCCACCGAGATGAAGTCGCCCCACTGGTGATCGAACCAGACGTTCGCGACCGCCGGACGCACCGCATTCCCGCGCCGGATCACGCCGGTCGCACGCATCGCGGTGCGCGAGTAGTAGTACGAGCCACCGGCGGGACCGAAGTCGATGTAGCCGTCCTGATCGTGGAGCGCGGCGGGCTTGTCGGACACGAGGTCGAACGACAGGCCGAACCCGCGCGGGAAGGGATCGCCCTCCACCTCGTCCTCGGCGACGTCGAGGCTGAGCCGGTCCGCGCCGCCCGCGCCGGTCATCATCCACGGGACCCGTTCGAGCGTGCCTGGCTGCTGCGGGTCCCGGCCCAGGAGCGCCAGCGCGAAGCCGCTGTGCGGCGCCGACCGGTCGACCTGCGGGCCGATCTCGCTGCGCTGGGCGTAGTGGAACGTGCCGTCCGTCTGGTTGGTGAGCGCGACGTGCGACGCCCAGGTCACCGGGAAGCCGCCGCGCTCGGCGCGGAAGACCACGAACTCGAAGCCGTACCGGACGTTGAGGGCGTCGCGGATGTGGCCGGTGTAGTACCACCACTCGGTGAGGCGATCGTGCGGGGCGTCGTCGCGCGGCAGCGCGACGGGTTGCGGGTCGGGTGGGTGCGGCGCGCGCGTCGGCGCCGGCCGGGAGCTGGGCAGCGACGCCGACGGATTCGCGAGGATGGGGCCCGAGGTGCAGGCCGTCGTCATCAGCGCGGTGGCGAGGAGGAGGCCGATGGCGCGCTTCATCGCACGCTCGCCTCGACGTCCGCCTCGGTCAGCGGCAGGACCGGCGCCAGCGCCCGCTCCAGGGATCGCGGGACCCACCAGTTCCAGCGGCCCAGCAGCCGCATCGTGGCCGGGACGAGGAGGGCGCGGACCACGGTCGCATCGAGGGCCACGGCGATCGCCACGCCCAGCCCGAGCGCCTTGATGAGGACGATGTCGGCGAAGGCGAACGACGCCCCGACGACCACGACGATGACCGCCGCGCTGGTCACGATCCGCCCGCTCCGTTCGAGGCCCTTGGCCACCGCCTCGGTGTTGTCGTGGGTGCGGTCCCAGACCTCCTTCATCCTCGACAGGAGGAACACCTCGTAGTCCATGGACAGCCCGAACAGGACGCAGAAGAGGATCACGGGCTGGGTGGTCTCGACGAACCCGAGCGGTTGGAACCCGAGGACGCTCGAGAGGTTGCCGTCCTGGAAGATCCAGACCAGCGCGCCGAACGACGCCAGGATCGACAGCGTGTTCATCGCGAGGGCCTTGGCCGGAAGCACGACCGACCGGAGGAGGATGAACAGCACGAGGTACGTCGACACGATGATGAACAGGGCCGTCCGCGGGAACTCGGCGGCCACCTCCGACACGACGTCCTCGACATCGGCGGCGCCACCGCCGACCAGCACCGTGGTGCCCTCGGGTGCGGCCAGCGGGCCGTCCGGAGCACGCAGGTCGCGTACGAGCGCGCGGCCCTCGGCGCGGTTCGGGCCGTAGGGCGTGGTGATGGTCAGCGCCGTGAGGTCCCCGCGGGTCGTCGCGCCGAGGCTCCGCTGGACGAACCGATCGGGCGGACCCGACGGGCTGGCGTAGAGCAGCTGGTACTGCTGCCAGCGTGAGGCGCGGATCGAGGTCGACGAGGCTGTCGACCCGGGCGACCCGCGGATCCGCGGCGATCCGTCGCGAGTAGTCGTAGAGCGCCTTGACGTTCGCGGGATCCGTCGCGAGGCCCTCGGTCCTGACCGCCAGGACGATCGGCGCGAACTCCCCTTCGCCGAACTCACCGGCGAGCCGGTCATAGGCCGCACGCGACGGGACGCTGGCCGGCAGGATCGACGCGTCCGGGGCGTTGAAGCGCACGTGGAGGAACGGCGATCCGAGGAGCAGGATCAGGCCGAGGGTCGGGACCAGGACAGCGACCGGCCGGCGCATGACGGCCCGCGCGAGCCTCGACCACGCCCCGTCGCTGCCGGGCGTGACCGTCACGCGACGCACGGCCAGGCGGTCGATGCGGGTGCCGACGATGGCCAGGCCGGCCGGCAGGAGCGTCAGTGCGGCGGCGACCGCGAGCCCCACGACGATCGCACCGGCGATGCCGACCGAGCGCAGGATCATGAACCGGAACAGCACGAGTCCCAGCAGGCCGAGCAGGACGGTCAAGCCCGAGAAGAACACGGCTCGACCGGCCGTCGCGACCGTCACGCGCACGGCTTCCGCGACGCGGTCCGGTCCGTCGCGATGCGCGAGCTCCTCGCGGAAGCGGCTGGTCATGAGCAGCGAGTAGTCGACGCCGAGCCCCAGCCCCAGCAGCGTCGCGAGGTTGAGCACGAACACACTCATCGGCGTCGCGTTGGCGACCCCGAAGATCGCGGCGAGCGCGATGACCACGGCCGTGCCGCCGACCGCGAGCGGGACACCCGCCGCGACCACCGAGCCGAAGACCAGCAGCAGCGCGAGACCGGCGAGCGGCAGGCTCACCAGCTCGCTCCGGCGGAGGTCCGCTTCGGAGACCGCCTGGACGTCGCCGTAGAACGCCGGGCCGCCACCGAGCTCGACCGTCAGGCCGTCGACCGGATGGAGTCGTTGCTGGATGCCCGGGATGGCGTCGGGCGAGTCGTCCGCGTGGAGGTCGAGGAACACGATGTCGTACGCGGTGTGCCCGTCCTGCGAGACCTGGCGCGGTGCCAGCTGATGGGGCAGCACATCGACGACATGCGGCGCATCCCGCACGTCCCTCGTGGCGTCGGTGACGGCCTGGGTCCACGCCGGTGTGCCGGCGGTGAGGGTCGGCGAGCTGTACACGATGACGAGCGCCGACGGCGGCGCCCCGAGCTCGCGCTCGAGCAGCTGCCGAGCTCGCGCCGACTCGAGGTCATCGAGGATGAAGCCGCCCGCCGACAGGGCGCTGGGCGCGCGCGGCGCGAACGGCAGCGCGATGCCGATGATGCCCAGCCATACGGCGACGATCCACCATCGGCGACGGACGGCGAAGCGGCCCAGACGATCGAAGCTCATGCCGTCAGCGGTTCGCGACAGCGGAGCGGGCGGATGGCTGTCCCTCGTTGGACTCCCCTCGCCGGACGCGGCGCGGCGCGGCGGGCAGACGGGAACGCGGCTTCGACATCACGGCATGCCGGATGCTAGCCCCGCGGGTGCTCGTGCGCGTTCGGACGGGCTGCGTGGTGCGCGCAGGCACCGCGCCGCACCGCCTGGCTGGTGCGAGATACGCGAAACGGGGGAGGCCTGCGGGCGTACGCGGTGGTACAAGTCCCGTCGCGAGCGGGGTCTCGCACGCATCGGGAGGACACGTCACTGTCGCGCCCGTCGGCCGGTGCCGAGCCGGCCAGGCTGTCGTTCGCCGCTCCGGACCTCGCCGCGTCCGGGCTGTCGCCGCAGGCGATGGTCTGGGCCGACGGCCTCGTGGAGGCGCTCCGGACGGACTACCTGTTCGAGCATGTCGCCGTGTTCCTCATCGGCCTCGACCGGCGGCTCACGCTGGCGGGTCAGCGTTGGGGGTCGGGCGAGGACGTGGGCGCCGTGATCGCCGGCGAGTGGACGGTGCCGTTCGACGGCTCGGTGACCGGGCGGGTGTACCGGACCGGACAGCCGTCGCTGATCAGCGACGTGCGGCTCGATCCCGAGTACCGCTCGTATCCGGGCGCGACGGGCCGCAGCGAGCTCGCGGTCCCGATCCGGGTCACCGACGAGGTCGTCGGGGTCGTGAATCTCGAGAGTCCGCGCGTGAACGCGTACGGCATCCGCGACCTGGAGACCGTGGTCGCGGCGCTCGAGGTCGCGGCCGGGGCGTTCCCCAGCGGGCTGCTGCCACCGGGGCGTTGCCCAGCGGGCGTCCGTCACCGGCGCCTGACGCGGGACCCGTCTGCTAGCATCGGGCTCCGCGGCACGCTCGTCCAGCGGCCGCCGAAGCACGGTCCTGCGAGGTCAGCGTGGCCCTGTTCACCATCCCGTTCCAGCGCCCGTTCGAGTTCGGCGTGGCGGTGGGCATCGCGGCGATCATCGTGTTGATCATCGTGCGCTCGGCCATGGTCGCCGAGACGGGGAAGCGGCCCTGGGTCCGCGCGATCACGGGGCCGAACGCGAAGATCCTGTTCGCGGGGCTGTTCGTGGCGTGGGCCGTCGTGTTCGGGATCGGCCTGCTGGCGGTCCCCCACGAAGGTGCCAACTCGCCGTACGGCGGCCTGGGCCTGATCGCCCTGTTCACGGGCTTCTTCATCATGATGGGCTTCATCTGGAGCGTCATCGGGGAGTAGCCCGCCGGGGCCGCGCTCGGCGCGACTCGGCGCGCGGCCGGCCCGCCGTCCCGCGCTACCGGTGCGAGCGATCGCCGCGCCGAGAGTGCTACGAGCGTTATCTGGGCCGGTCCCAGGGCGGCAGACCCTCGCCTCGGCCCTTTCGGGGCGCCCGCGACGCGGTCCGCACGCACGGAGCGGCACGATCCAGCCCTCCCCGGGCGTCTTCCGACCGTCGTTGCGTCACGGATCGCCCCGAACTAGCGCTCATACCGGTACGCGGCGTGGCAACGTGCTCGGCTGATCCCACCACCGAGTGACCGCAGTCCTCGTGCACCGGATGCGCGCTGCGACGGACGGCCGGTCGATCCGCGCGCCACGAGGCGATGGTCAAGGTTTCCGGTGTCGTTCCGTGCATCGGGTGCGGTGCACGACACCGGAACGGGTGGCCCGCCCCGCTAGGCGACCTCGACGAGGGCGTGCTTCGTCGTAGCAGGCATCGGATGCACGAGCGCTGCCGGGGCACGTGCAGCGTCGGCATGCCAGCGAGCGACACGGGACCATCGGCTGGACCCGTCGACCATCCCGGCGGTATCCTCGTCGGCCATCCAGCTTGCATCGTTTTTATGCACACGACACCCCGGAGGACGAACGTTGGAGCAGGCGCATGGGTCGGCGGTGACGCCCGCGGCGCAGGAGCCGTTCGTGAATCGGCGGGATCCCGCACGTCGCCTGGGGCCCGATGGCCTGCCCGCCCGCAGCCCGCGCGCGCCGATGTGGCAGGACGTCCCCGACGAGAAGTGGAACGACTGGCGCTGGCAGCTGAGCAACCGGGTGAACGAGCTCGACGAGGTCGCCGCGATCCTCGAGCTGACCGACGAGGAGCGAGAGGGTCTCAGCGCGCCCGACAAGTTCCGGGTCGACATCACGCCCTACTTCATCAGCCTGATCGACCCGAAGGACCCGGACGACCCGATCCGCCGCCAGGTCATCCCGCTCGGACGTGAGCAGTCGGCGTTCACCGGGATGATGGAGGACTCCCTCGCGGAGGACCGCCACTCGCCGGTCCCGGGCCTGGTGCACCGCTATCCCGACCGGGTGCTGATGCTCATCACGACCCAGTGCGCCAGCTACTGCCGCTACTGCACGCGGAGCCGGATCGTCGGCGACCCCACCCAGAACTTCAATCGCCGCGACCACGAGGCCCAGCTGGACTACATCCGCCGGACCCCGCAGATCCGCGACGTGCTCATCTCGGGCGGCGACGGCCTCACCCTCGCGCCCAAGCTCCTGGAGTCCGTGCTCCGAGGGCTGCGCGAGATCCCGCACGTCGAGATCGTCCGGATCGGCAGTCGCGTCCCGGTCTTCCTGCCGCAGCGGATCGACGACGAGCTGTGCGAGATGCTGGGCCAGTACCACCCGCTGTGGCTGAACATCCACGTCAACCACCCCAACGAGATCACGCCGGAGCTCGCGCGCGCCTGCGACAAGCTCACCCGCGCCGGCGTGCCGCTCGGCAACCAGTCGGTGCTCCTCGCGGGCGTCAACGACTGCGTGAACATCCAGCGTGACCTCGTCCAGCAGCTGGTCGAGATGCGTGTCCGGCCGTACTACCTCTACCAGTGCGACCTGGTCGAGGGCTCCGGCCACTTCCGCACGCCGGTCGGCAAGGGCCTCGAGATCATGGAGGGCCTCCGCGGTCACACCAGCGGCTATGCCGTGCCGACCTACGTCATCGATGCGCCGGGCGGCGGCGGCAAGATCCCGGTGATGCCCAACTACCTCGTCAGCTACTCGGACCACAAGATCGTGCTCCGCAACTACGAGGGCTACATCACGACCTACGAGGAGCCGCTCCAGTACCAGCAGCACGACCGCAGCACGTGCGCGTCGTGCCAGCGGCCACGTCCCGAACCCGGCCAGAGCGGCATCCACGGGCTGCTGCAGGGCGACCGGATGTGGATCGAGCCGCGCGGGTTCGAGGAAGTCCACACCCGCGGCACCGAGGAGCAGCACCGCCTCAAGGATCCGTCCAAGTGGGTCCCGTACGGCGTCGGCGCCATCGAGGGTCAGGCCCAGGAGCCCGTGAAACGGTTGCCTGTGGTCGACAGCGCCATCGCCGCCTCCGAGAGCAACGGCACCAAATCCGTCTATCCTCCGGGTGAGGAGCCGCGCCCCGCCGACGGACAGCCGACCGCGACCGCGAATCACGAGCTCCTGTAGCCCAAGAGGGACCGATGTCCTCCAAGAAGCGGAAGTACCGTGAGACGATCTCCACTGGGGCAGGCAACGCCCTGATCGACTTCGATCGACTCTTCCGGGACCTGCCGCCGACCCAGGAGCTCGTCAAGGCCGGCGAGGAGACGCGCGGGCTGTCCGGCGAAGGCGGTGATCTGCGGATCGACGTCCCGGATGAGCGCGAGTCCGACGACGCGCCCAGCGCGGAGCCGACCAGCCGCTGACCGCACACTGCACACCGTGGCCGAACGCATCGGCGTAGGGGCCGCCACCCGGTGACGTCCTCGTCATCCGTCCATCCCTGACCTCGACGCTTTCAGGTACGCCGGTCGGGCATCCGCCCGATGGCCGGAACGCGTGCGCAGGCGACCCTCTGGATGCGCCGGTCGACATCGCCGGACGCGATGAGAGGACCACCGTCATGCATGCGCTCGCATCGTTCTTCGCCCTCGGTCGCAAGGCCACGCCCGTCTCGTCCGCTCCGCTGGGTGGCGAGGCGCCGGAGCCGCTCGACGAGGCCACCTTCGCTGCCTGGGGCGCCTGGGCGGCTCGCACCCGGCCCGACGGCGAGAAGCCGCGCATCGCGGCCGGCCGCTCCGTCGCCCGTCAGCTCCAGGAGCCGTCGACCGCGGCATCCTGAGCCCGCCCGGGGTCGCGCCGGCGCCTGGACGCCAACCTGCGCCATCGCACCATGGCTCCGTGATCGCGACAGCGGATCGGTCGGCCGATCCGGTACGGATCACCGACACCTGCCGCGTACCATCGCGGCCGTGGACGCCGGCGGCTCCAGCCCGATCCTGATCGACCGCGTCGACGAGCGTCGACGCCTCGACGCCGCGATCGCGGCCGCCGCTGACGGCCGACCGTCCACGCTCCTCCTCGCCGGCGAGGCGGGCATCGGCAAGACGCGGCTCGTGCGTGACGTGCTCGAGCGCACCGTGGCCGACGGCACATGGGGCTTCGTCGGGGCGTGCCTGGCGATGCGCGATGGGACGATCCCGTATCTGCCGTTCGCGGAGATCCTGCGCCGGGTCGCGGCGGCGACACCAGACGCGGAGCTCGATCGCCTCATCGGGTCGACGCGGCCCGCACTCGCTCGGCTGGTGCCCGACCTCGACCGCGTGCCGGTCGGGGCCGGCGGCGGGCGCGGGCGCCGATCGAGCTCGTCGGCGCCGGCCGTCGCCGAGGCCCTCGAGACGGACGATGCCGAGGACGACCGTGACGCGGTGGAGCCTGCTCCCGGCGTGGCTCGGGCTCGCCTGTTCGAGGCGATCCTCACGCTGCTCGGCCGCGTCGGCGAGCGTCACCCGACGCTGCTCGCCGTCGAGGACGTCCACTGGGCGGATCCGGCGACGCGCGACCTGGTCACCTTCCTCGTCCGCAACCTCACCCGCGAACGGATCGTGCTGCTGCTCACGCTCCGGACGGACGACGTCGTCCCCGATCCGGCCATCGGCGCGTGGCTCGCGGAGCTCGGGCGCGATCCACGCTTCACCCGCATCGAGCTCGAGCGGCTCGACCAGGATGACGTGGCCGCGCAGGTCGGCGCCATCCTCGCCGCGCCGGCGCCGAACGACGTCCTCGGCCCGATCTGGGAGCGCAGCGACGGCAATCCGTTCTACGTCGAGGAGCTGGTCGCCGCGATGGCCCACGGCGACGCGGCGGAGCTCCCCCGCACGCTGAGCGACGTCCTCCAGGCGCGGCTGCGCGACCTGCCCGACGACACGAGGCGCGTCATCGATACGCTCGCGGTCCTCGTCCGCCCGTCGGACGAGACCCTCATCGCCGCGGTCCTCGAGATGCCTGAGTCCCAGGTCACCGACGCGCTGCGGATCGGGCTCCAGCGGCATCTCGTCCGCCTCGACGAGCGCGGCTTCGTCCGCATGCGCCACGCGCTCCTGCGTGAGGTGGTCGAGCGCGGGCTCCTGCCGGGCGAGCGACGGCGGCTCCATCTCGGCGCGGCGCGGGCGCTCAGCGACGATCCGTCACTCGGCGGTCACGACGGGACGCGACAGGCGGCGGAACTCGCTCGCCACTGGCTGGCGGCGGGCCGGCTGCCGGAGGCGTATCAGTCCTCCGTGGCGGCAGCGAACGAGGCGGCGACGATGCATGCCTACGCGGACGCGGCCGAGCACCTGCGGCGTGCGTTGGAGCTCGCCGACCGCCTCCCGGAGGAAGACGCCCCCGACCGAGCCACCCGGATCGGCCTCTATCGGAACGCGGCGGACATGTTCGACAACGCGGGTTCGATCGAGCGGGCGATCGTCCTCATCGAGGCCGCGCTCGCGCTGACGGATCCCGCCGTCGAGCCTGAGCTCGCGGGGACGATCCGCGGCCGGCTGGGCTACTACCGCTGGGCCTCCGGAGATGCGACCGGCGCGTTCGAGGATCACCGACAGGCGATCGCGCTGGTGCCCGACGATCCGCCATCGCCGGCACGCGCGCACGTGCTCGGCTCCTACGCCGGGGCGCTCATGGGCGCGGCGCGCTGGGCAGAGTCGCGCGACGTGAGTGAAGCGGCGATCGCGTGCGCGGTCGCCGCCGGCGCACGGGCCGAAGAGAGTCGGGCGCGAAACGTCCTGGGCTGCGACCTCGTGGCGCTCGGGGAGCTGGACGCAGGCATCGACGAGCTCCGGCGGTCGCGGGAGCTGGCCGAGGAGGCCGGGCCGCCCGAGCTGCTGATCGTCGCCCGCAGCAACCTCGCGCTGAACCTCATCGCCGTCGATCGGCTGGACGAGGCACGGACCGAGGCGGCGGCGGGCCGTGCCGTCACGCGGCGACTGGGGCTCGAGCGCCGCTACGGGCAGGACCTCGCCGCGCTCGAAGGCGACATCCTGCTCCGCCTGGGTCGCTGGGACGAGGCAGATGCGGTGACCCTCGAGGGTCTCGCGCTCGATCCGGCCCGTCTCGGCAGCCCGTACCTGGCCTCCGTCCGGGGACGGCTGGTCGCGCGGCGCGGCGATCGAGCCGAGGCCTCCCGACTCCTCGACGGCATCGACGTCGCGAGCCTGCAGCCCGACACGGGCGAGACGGTGGCGGCGGCCAGGGCCGAAGCGGCGCTCGCGGCCGACCGGCCGGAGGCTGCCGAGGCCCTCGCCGGCGAGGGCCTCGCGGTGCTCGGCGACGCCGATGACGTGCTCTGGGCCGTGCCGCTCGTCGCGTACGCGCAGCGCGCGCTCGCGGAGCAGGCGGAGCTGGCTCGCGCACGACGTCAGGACGAAGCGCTCGCTCGGATCGCGGACGCGGGACGGGTCGTCGAGGGCCCGACCGCGCGGCTCGCGGAACGGGCGACGACCGGCGCGACGCGGGCATGGATCCGGACGGCTCGGGCGGAGGCGGCTCGCGCGGCGGGTGCCGGCGAGCCGGGTACGTGGGCCGACCTCGTGACCGCGTGGGACGCCGTGCCGGATGTGTACGAGGCGATGTATGCGCGGTTCCGCTGGGCCGAGGCCGAGCTCCGGGCGACCGGCATCAAGGCAGACGTCGGTCCTCGGCTGCGCGAGGCCCACGATCGGGCCGTGGCGCTGCGTGCCGAGCCGCTGCGGGCGTCGATCGTCGCGCTCGCCGGCCGGGCACGCATCGACCTCGCGTCCGCGGCGACGGCTGAGGACTCGGCCGCGACGCCCGCAGCCCCGGAGCCGGCGGTCGGTGGGTCGGCGGCCACGTCGACGCTCGGCCTGTCGGCCCGTGAGCTCGAGGTGCTGGCGCTCATCGCCGACGGGCGCTCCAACGGCGAGATCGCCGAGGCGCTGTTCATCACGCGCAAGACCGCGTCCGCGCACGTGACGCACATCCTCGACAAGCTCGGCGTCAGCAACCGCGTGGAGGCGGCGATGGTCGCTGCGCGGATGGGCCTCCTTGCCGACCGGGGTGACGGGTCGACCTAGCTCGTGCTGGCGCCCCCGTTGCTACGACTCGCCGTCTCCAGGAAGTAGATCTGGACCGGGAGCGCGTCGATCCGATCGCCGCCGGAGTCCCCGTTCTCGACCGGATAGCCCTTGCTGTCACGAACGAGGTCCTTGTGGCCATCGATCCAGAAGGCGTGGGGCCGCACGCCCATGGTGATGTCGCTGACCACGCCACGCGGGTGGTGCCGTCGAGCCCGGATGAGCGCACGGACCAGACCCCCCGGATCATCGGTGCTGTAGTCGAGGTGGACGCCATCCGGTTCGCCATAGGCGCGGGCGTCGGTGAAGCCCGCACTCCGCCAGAGATCGACGACCTGGTCGATGTCCCGATCGTCCTCCACCATCACGCTGAGCAGGCCGTTGAACTCGACGTTGCTCCCGCCGACCCCCAGCAGGTTGATGCCGGCCTCGGCGATGATCCGGAGCGGCTCATCGATGTCGAACGGTGATTTCGCGGCCCTGGTCTTGGGCGCCTGGTGCGGCATCGCGGTCCCTCACATGCTGGCTTGGGGTGGCGACGGTCGTCAGCGACCCGCCTTGCCCGGGATGAAGTAGATCTGGACGAGGAACACGTCCTGAAGGTTGTCCCCCTCCTTCACCGGCTCCCCGTTCGCATCGAGGACGAGTCCCTGATCCGGACCGATCTGCACGCGGACCTTGTCCAGGCCCACCGCGATGTCCCGGATCTGCGAGTTCCGGTGCGTCGCCCGGGCTCGCTGGATCGTCGTCAGGAGTCCCCCGGTCTCGTGGTTCACCCAGTCGAGATGGAGGTGCTCGTCCGGGCCCACCGGGAACGTCTCGGGATACTCGGCCTTGATCGCCTCGACGAGTGCGTCGAAGCCTTCGTGCGGGACCATCAGGCCGACCTCGCCGTCCAGCTCGTGATCGCTCCCGGCGATGCCCAGGATGTTGATCTGCTGGTCCTTCACGATCTGGAGGACGCCGTCGAGATCGGGCGTGGACGTTCGCTGGTTGCTGCCGATCCGGCGCGGATTGGAGCGGATCTGCTGATGCGGCACGAACTCCTCCTGCTCACGGCCACGACCGGTCCCGACCGCGGCCGGCACCCGTTGCGGGATGCTACGCCGCGGTCGATCGGATCCCGTCTCGCGACACGCCGTGCGTCAGGCGTGCGCCGTTCCGACGGGAAGACCGTTCGCCGGATGGAGGATGTCGAGGATCGCCCGGACCCGGGCGGCGAAGCTCAGGTGCTCGATCCGCGGCTCGAGGATCACGGCGTCGGGCTGTGGTGTCGGGCGGGCGAGGCGCTCACGGCGCGAGCGCTCCACGGAGCCGCGGTCCTCGCTCATCTTGAACTTGGCCTGCTCCAGAAGGATGTCGGGATGCATGTCGTCGCCCCTTGGTGGTCGGCGCCGGATCCGTTCCGGCGATGGGACGAGCATCGGACCGCACGGTCGGCGGTCCATCGGGCGGATGCCTGAGGGCGGTCGGCGGGCCTACCTGAAACGGGCGATCAGCCGCGTCCGATCAGTTGCGGCGACCGCCGAAGATGCCCATGACCTGGCGCACGTCGTCGACGTCGGACGCGTCCGGTCGATCGGCGAGGTACCGCTCCAGCTCGGAAAGCGAGGCGCTGAACCGGCCCATGCGGCCGAGGAGCAGCCCGCGATCGCGGACGTGGTCGGGATGGCCGGGCTCGACGACGGCGAGCAGCTCGATGACCGCCAGGGCGGCGGGCCAGTCGCGAGCGCCCAACCGCATCGAACGCAGGTTGCGCAGCACCCGCGCGAGGATCTCCCGCCGGTCCGCGGGTCGCAGCATCCCGGCGTGGAGGAGGACCTGCTCGCCCACGGAGCGCCGCAGGATCGCCTGACAGTCGTCGCGTGTCAGGCGCCGCCCGCCGTCGGCCGGGTCCACGACCAGGCCTTCGGGACCGCCGATGAGGAAGTGCCCCGGGAATCCGATGCCCCACAGGTGCAGCCCGAGCCGCCACGCGACCTCCAGCTCGACGATCGCGAGCAGGATCGGGAGCCCGGTCCGCGTGATCAGGACCCGATCGAGCCACGAATGACGTGGCCGGACGGCGTCGAGCGGTCCGGGCGCGTGGAATCCCAGCTCGCGATACAGCGTGTCGTGGACGACGTCGACGGAGCGGTCGGTGTCGTCGCCGCGATCCAGGCGGAGCCGCACGCGGTCGGCCAGGTCGTCCAGCGTGTCCAGCCACGGCTGGGGGTCCAGCGGGCGGTCGAGTCCCGCGATGAGCAGCGCGCCGACGGCGAGATCGATCTCCGGCTCCGGGCGTCCGACGAGGCGCGCGAACCGGGCGAGGCTCGCCTCGCGGGCGGCGGCGGCGTCGAACACCGGGTCGTCGGCCATCGTCCGCATCGTACGACGGGGTCGGCCGGATGGCATCGTACGACGCGGTCGGCCCGCCTCATCTTTGGCGCCCGATGGCCAAGGGCGACTCGTCGACGGGCCCGGTGTACCATCGCCGTCCCCGTCCGAACCTGAGCCACGAGATGCCCGTCGTGACCCTCCCCAGCGATCCGTCGGCTGCGGGCCCGCGCCCCGGTCTCCGGGAGCTGCGCCCCGCGCCCACCGGGATGCCCGACCCCGACCGCCGTCCACCGGTGGAGGCGGCGTCGGGAGACCCGTTCAGCGCCGTCCGCGTGCTCGACCTCGTGGCCCGCCTCGAGCGTGGCCGGGCGACCCGTCTCGACGACCTCGTCGATCGCCTGAATGCCACGTGGCTCGACTGGCTGTTCACGCGCGCGGTCGTCATCGACGTGCTCGTGGCGCTCCAGGCGAACTGGATGGCCGACTACCGGAACGCGTCCGGGATCGTGCTCGAGGACGGACCCATCGGACCGACCGTCACCATCGAGGACTCCAGCCGCGTCGACCCATGGATCGTCCGTCAGGCGCAGCGCGAGGCTGCCGCGTGCGACGACGCGTTGCGCGCCTTCGCCCGGCGCGACCGGCCGGCGGACGAGACATGACCCTGGAACCTCGCCCTCATCCGGGCCGCTGCGCGTGTCCGGAGCGGGTCCGGTCCGTCTGATCGGCACCCGCGGAGCCCACCCCGCGGACGCGACCCCGTCGCCGTCCGCTTCACCCGGTTCACCCGCCGGTCGCCCGACCGGCCAGGGCAGGAGGATCCCATGACCGTTCCCGGTTACGCGAAGGACGTGCTCGTCTCGGCCGCGTGGGCCCAGGCGCACCTCGACGACCCGACCGTCCGATTCGTCGAGGTCGACGTCGACACGACGGCCTACGAGCAGAGCCACATCCCGGGCGCCATCGGCTGGAACTGGACCAGCCAGCTCGCGGACGGCGTGCGGCGCGACATCGCGTCGCGCGAGGAGTTCAGCGAGCTGCTCAGCCGGAGCGGCATCGCCGCGGACACCACGATCGTCCTCTACGGCGACAACAACAACTGGTTCGCGGCGTGGGCGTACTGGCAGCTCAAGCTGTACGGCCATCGCGACGTCCGGATCATCGATGGCGGCCGGAAGTTCTGGCTCGACAACGGGCTGCCGCTCTCGACCGACGTGCCGACGTACGGGGCGACGGGCTACCAGCTGCCCGAGCTCGACCCCTCGCTGCGTGCGTTCCGCGACGACATCCTGCCGCGCATCGGCGATCCGTCACTGGCCCTCGTCGACGTCCGCTCGCCCGCCGAGTTCAACGGCGAGATCATCGCGCCTCCGGGCATGAGCGAGACGGCACAGCGCGCGGGTCATATCCCGGGTGCCTCATCCATCCCGTGGGCGCAGACGGTCCGCGAGGACGGGACGTTCAAGGGCCGCGAGGAGCTCGAGGCGCTGTACGCGGGCAAGGGCATCACGGCCGACAAGGACGTCATCGCGTACTGCCGCATCGGCGAGCGGTCGAGCCATTCGTGGTTCGTGCTCCACGAGCTGCTCGGCTTCGGGCGCGTCCGCAACTACGACGGATCGTGGACCGAGTGGGGCAGCATGGTCGGCGTGCCGATCGAGAAGCCGGTCCCGGTCGCGGCGGGCTGACGCAGCCCTCACGCGCGACCTCGACGCCGGTCCTTCGGGGCCGGCGTCGTCATGTTCCGCCCGCGTGCCGGAAGCGCCCTAGCTAGAGCAGCCCCGGATGCGGCATCAGCCGTGCCGGGTCGACCGTGACCTCCGGCGACGCCATGAACGTGTCACGGTCGGCGATCCGGAACCCGGCGTCGAGGAGCCGCGGTAGCAGCGGGCTCGGTCCGGCCACGCAACCAGCGATGGGGCCGCCCTCGGCGGCGTGGACGAACGCCGCCAGCAGCGGCCCGACCGGGTCGGCGGTCGGTGCGACGACCGCGCGCTCGATCCAGCGGCCCTCGCCACGTCGCCGACGGCGGGCGTGGACGATCGCCACCGGATCGCCTCGGCGCGTGACGATGAACGGCCGCGCCTCCGGCAGGCTCGCCCAGAACCGGTGATCGTCGGCCCGCGAGAACCCGGTCCACGACGACTCGAGCGCATCGAGCTCGGCGACGTCGGCGGGCTGGAAGGCGATCGTGGGCGGCGGCGCGGTGAGCCCGGCCGGGGCACCGTCGACGTAGAGGTTCGGCCACCAGGCGCCCATCCCCTGGCGCAGGTACAGCGGGATCGCTCGCGCGTCGTCGGAGCCGAACGTCGTTCGGGGTCCCGGATCCGGGTAGAGCGCCGCGAGCAGCCGCTTGCCGATGCCGCCGCCCGTGCGGTCGGGCAGGATGAACAGGTCGGTGAGGTGCATCGAGAACCCGGACCAGGCGACGCCGCCGAATCCGATCACGTCATCGCCTTCCGCCGCGACGACGATCGTCCCGCGGCGGAGGAGATACCGCAACGCCGGTCCGATGACGTCGACCGGCGCGTCCGGACCGTCGTCGTCACCGTACGCAGCCAGCACCCGGCGCATGCCCGGGACGTCGTCCAGCGTCGCGGATCGGATGTCGACGGGGGCGGCCACGGTGGTGCGGACGTCACGATGGGACGGCGGCGCGTGGCCCCCGGCCGTAGCGCGCCATCACGTCCAGGAGCCGGTCCGGGTCGAGACGATGGGCCGTGATGCCGTCGCGGCCGGTCAGCGTCTCAGCCGCGAGCAGCGCGTTGACGATGGCGGCCTCGGTCGCCTCGGCGGTCGCCTTGAACAGCGGCGTCATCCGCTGCTCCGTGACCATCCGGACGTCGAGCGTCGCCGGGCCGCCGTCGGAGACGGCGCTCGACAGGCCGCGATTGCCCGTGGCGAAGGCCAGGATGAGATCGCCCGACGAGTGGTTCGCCGTCGAGCCCATGCGCGCCAGACCGAGGCCCGCGCGTTGCGCCACGCGCTCGCACTGGTGCGGAAGGAGCGGTGCATCGGTCGCGACGACGATGATGATCGAACCCGACCCCGCGCTCGCCCGGGCCGCGACGGCCTCCGCATCGTCGTACGGGCTGGTCACCTCGCTCGTCGGGATCGCCTCGCCGACCGGGACGCCATCGACGCGCAGCTGCTCGCGCTCACCGTAGTTCGCCTGGACGAGCACGCCGACCGTCCAGCCGCCGTCGGCATCCGGGATGACCCGCGACGCGGTCCCGATACCGCCCTTGAACTCGTGGCAGATCATCCCGGTGCCGCCACCGACGTTCCCTTCGGCGACCGGACCACCGGCGGCCGACGACAGCGCCTCGTCCACGTGCTCGGGGCGCACGTGCAGGCCGTCGATGTCGTTGAGCAGCCCGTCCCACGTCTCGCCCACGACGGGCAGCGACCACAGGCCGCCACCGTGCCGCCGTCGCCGGACCGCGTGGGCCACGAGCGCATCACGGGCCACACCGACGCTGTGGGTGTTCGTGATCGCCACCGCGCCGCCCAGCTGGCCCGCCTCGCGGATCCATTCCAGACCGGTGAGCTCGCCGTTGCCGTTGAGGCGGTGACAGCCCGCGAACACCGGCTCGGTCCAGACGTCGCCGTCATGCGGCAGGACCACCGTCACGCCCGTCCGGACCGGGCCCTCGCCGACGACCAGGGGCCCGTCACCCCGGATGAGCGTCGCGTGGCCCACGCGGACGCCGGCGACATCCGTGATCGCATCGTGGGCGCCCGATGGAAGCCGGCCGATCGTCAGGCCGAGGTCCCGTGCGCGCAAGCCTCCCCTCCCTCCTGGGACGTCATGGCCCCTCGAGGGGCGGCGCCTCTATCATCGCCCGGTGAGCCCGTCCCTCGCAGCCGGTGCCGCGGTCCGAGCCGCGGGCCCGGCGATCGCCGCACGACCGCCGCATCCGGCACCGCTCCGGCTGGAGCCGCTGCCGCTCCTCGTCGGTGTGCCGCCGATGGACGTGGCCGAGGCGTTCCGCGACCTCCCGGGACTCGCACTCCTCGAGAGCGCCCGACCGGGTCGCAACGCGCGCTGGACGTTCCTGACCGCGGATCCGGTCGAGGTCCTCGAACGGGCGTCCGCCGGAAGCGACCCGTTCACGGCGGCCCGTACCCTGCTCGCACGCTCGGCGACGGGTCCACGTCCCGTGGCGGGACCACCGTTCCTCGGCGGGCTGGTCGGGTTCCTGGGCTACGAGCTGGGACAGCGGCTGCTGCGCCTCGCGGTCGACGCTGACGCCCGGGCGACCGACGCCGCCCTGCCCGACCTCCGTCTCGCGCTCCATGACTGGGTCATCGCCTGGGACCGCCGCGACGGGATGGCGTGGCTCGGGGGTCGCGCGGTCGATGGCGACACCGGGCAGCTCGATCGGCGGCTGCGCCAGGTCCAGGCGCGGCTGGACGAGCTCCTGTTCGGGCGGCTGCCGATCGCGCCGGTCGGCGACGTCCCGACCTTGACCTTTCGCTCGAGCACGACGCGCGCAGCGTGGCTGCAGGGTGTGGAGGTCGTTCGCGACGCGATCGCCCGGGGCGAGATCTACCAGGCGAATCTCACGCGACGCCTCGAGGCACCCTTCAGCGGCGATCCGTGGTCGATCTATCGCCGGCTGCGGACCGGGGACCCGGCGTTGTTCGCCGCCCACCTCGACCTCGGCGGGCGCCGCGCGCTGATCTCCGCCTCACCGGAGCCGTTCCTCGCGGTCGATGCGTCGGGTCGCATCACCACCGATCCGATCAAGGGGACGCGCCCTCGCGGCGCCGACCGTGCCGAGGATCGCGCGCTCGCGGCCGAGCTGCTCGCCTCGGCCAAGGACCGCGCCGAGAACGTGATGATCGTGGACGTCCTGCGCAACGACCTGGGTCGGGTCAGCGTCCCGGGCAGCGTCCGTGTCCCACGGCTCCTGCGCCTGGAACGGACCGCCGCGGTGCAGCACCTGGTGTCGACGGTGACCGGCCAGCTTCGACCGGGACTCGATCCGCTGCATGTCCTCGCGGCGGCCTTCCCGGGTGGGTCGATCACGGGTGCGCCCAAGCGACGCGCCGCGGAGCTGCTGCAGGGCTGGGAGCCGGTCCGTCGCGGGCCGTACACGGGCGCTCTCGGGTGGATCGGCCCGGATGGCGCCATGGCCAGCAGCATCCTCATCCGGACGTTCGTGGCGGACGGCGCGTCGCTCGCGCTCCACGTCGGCGGCGGCATCACGTGGCGCAGCGACCCGGCCGACGAATGGGCCGAGACCGTCGCCAAGGCCGCGGGTCCGCTCCGTGCGATCGGCGCGCGCGAGCTCGGCGACCCGTGAGCGCGACCGACGACCGACCGCGACACGTCTGGGTCGACGGGCGGATCCAGCCCGCCGATGGTCCGCATCTCTCGGTGTTCGACCGTGGCTTCCAGCTGGGCGACGGCGTCTTCGAGACCCTTCGCGCTCGCGGCGGCCGCCTGACCGAGCTGCGCGAGCATCTCGCGCGCCTTCGGTCGTCGGCCACCGGGCTGGGCATCGAGCTGCCGACCGGGCTGGACGACACCCTCGAGCGTGGGATCCGCGACCTGCTCGGCAGCGAGGACCTGGACGCCCCCGAGAGCGATGCGTCCGTCCGGATCACGGTGTCCCGTGGTCCGTATCGCGGACGCGGCCTCCTGCCGCCGGACGAGCACGTCCCGGCCACGGTCGCGGTCCAGGTCTGGCCCGTGACGCCGCCGCCGGCGGGGCATCTCGAGGACGGCATCGGCCTCGTCGCGAGCTCCGTGCGACGCGATCCGGCGAACCCGCTGGCGGCCCTCAAGACCACCAGCCGCGCCGACTACGTCTTCGCCCGCCTCGAGGCGCGCCGCGCCGGCGCCGACGATGCCCTGTTCCTCACCCTCGACGGACATCTCTCCGAGGCGACCAGCGCGAACGTCTTCCTCGTCCGCGACCGGGAGCTGGCCACGCCGGCGCTCGCCTGCGCGATCCTCGCCGGGACGACGCGCTCGTGGCTCCTGGGCTGGGGCTCGTCCGTCGGCCTTGCCGTGTCCGAGGGCTGGCTGACACCCGACGATCTCGCGGCCGCCGACGAGGCGTTCGTGTGCTCGTCGGTCGCCGGCGTGCTGCCCGTGACCCGCTGGGCGGGCGAGCCGATCGGGACGGGCCGGCCCGGTCCGTGGACGCACCGTGCGCGCGCCGATCGTGAGGCGTTCATCCGGGGCGAGCCGTGACCCGGGACGAGCTGATCGCCCGGACCCGCCAGCTCATCGCGGAGGGTGAGCGCCTCGAGACGAACCCTTCGCTGCCCGCGCTGCAGACCTGGCTCCAGCTGTCGGACGACCTGCTCGCCTCGGCGTGGGGCTCGATGGATCGCTACCACCTCGCATGGCTCATGGTCGGCCGCCCGAAGGACATCGTGCGCGGCCGCGCGATGACGACCGGCGAGGAGGCGGCGTACGTGCGCGAGGTCGCCGGTCAGAAGAACGCGGCGCTCCGCACCAGCCTCGATGCGGTCGACCGGCAGCACATGCCGTTCCGCGGCGAGACCGGTGGCGTGGGCCCGGGGCAGGGGATGGGCGCCGCGCCCGAGGACGCGGCGGGCCCGGCGGCGCATCGCCACCCGCAGCTCGACACCACCTCGCACAAGGCCATCCCGACGGATCCCGAGCTGGCGAAGCGGCTCGAGGAGGCCAGGCGCGACGCGACGGAGCACGACACGCACGAGCGGCGAGCGCCCCGCCCGGAGCGCATGCAGCGATGACCGGCACCCGGGAGCGCACCATGGCCGTCGGTGGCCAGCGCGAGGTGCCGGTCCCGGATCCCATCGCTCGGGACTACCTGCTGCTCGCCCTTCGGCTCGACCAGCACCTTCCAGGGCTCGTGGATGCCTACTTCGGCCCCGCGGACCTCAAGGCGCAGACCGAGCTCGAGCCGGAGCGGTCGCCCGCCCGCCTCGCCGAGGACGCCGCCGCCCTTCGCGACCGGCTCGCGGGCGCGGTCACGGACGATGGCCGGCGGACCTGGCTGGATCTGCAGCTCCGGGCGCTGGAGACGCAGGCATCGGTGCTCGCCGGTCATGACCTGCCATACGTCGAGCAGGTGACCCGCTGCTTCGCGTGGACGCCGGTCCGGCGCGACGATGCCGTGTTCCATGCGGCGGCTGCCGAGCTGGACGCACTGCTGCCCGGCGACGGACCGCTCGACGCGCGGCTCCGGGCGATGGATGACGCGTGGACGCTCCCCGTCGACGCGGCACGGGACGCCGTCGACCGGCTCGTCGCGCGGTTCCGGGCACGCAGCGAACCGGCGTTCGGGCTGCCGGACGGCGAGGACCTGCGGGTCTCCTTCGTCCGGGATCAGCCGTGGTCGGGCTACAACTGGTACGACGGCGGCGGACGGTCGCGCGTGGACCTCAACACCGATCTGCCGCTCCGCCTCCCGGCGCTGCTGGACACGGTCGCGCACGAGACCTACCCGGGCCATCACCTGGAGCACGCGTGGAAGGAGCGGGTGCTGGTCGAGGAGCTCGGGAACGTCGAGGCGAGCGTCCTGACCATCAACACGCCCGAGTGCCTCATCTCCGAGGGTCTCGCCAACCTCGGACGCGAGCTCGTCGTCCCCGACGACGAGGCGCCGGACCTGCTCGCAGACGTCGCCCGGGCGGTCGGGCTGCCACTCGCCGACGATCCGGCCGCGCTGGCGGAGGCCGCCCGGCGCGCCATCCGGGCGACCGCCATCCGCAAGGTCCTCGACGCGACGCGGGTCAACGCGGCGCTCCTGCGGCACGCCGACGGCCGGAGTCACGCGGATGTGCTCGACTACCTCGTCACGGTCGGTCGCTTCACCCCGGAGACCGCGGCCAAGCGCCTCGAGTTCATCGAGCACCCCATGTGGCGCACGTACGTCTTCGTCTACACCGAGGGCGAGGCGCTCCTCCGCCGGTGGCTCGAGGCGGTGCCACCCGAGCGCCGCACCGAGCGCTTCGGCCGCCTCCTGCGCGAACCGCTGACGCCCGTCGCGATCGCGGACGAGCTGGCGGGCGCCGCCGCCGGCTGATCCGTCAGTCGGACTCGGCGGTTGCGGCGACGCCGATCTCCCGGACGCGGGCCGAGCGCGGCCGACCCGCGAGCAGGGTGAGCGCGACCCCGCCCAGCAGGCCCACGATCGCCACCGCGAGGAGGCCCATCACGAACGCGGGCATCGTCGGGCGTCCTTCGGCGGCGGCGAGCGCGCTTGCCGAGGCCGTCGAGGACGCGCGAAGCGTGTCGAGCTGCGTCTGGAGGCCGTCGCGCTCGGCGCGCAGGTGGTCCAGCTGCGTCGCCATCGTGAAGCTTGCCTCGTCCGAGCGTGCCCCCGGCCAGTAGGCGGGCATCGTCCCGTCCTGCTCGAACACCCCGACCACGACCGGCGCCGACTCGATGGCCAGCCCGTCGTGGTCGACGTGCCATGCCCAGTAGCCGCCCTTGGGATACGTGAAGGACGCCTCGTACCAGCCCGCCCGATCGGTCGGCCGGGTGGTCGCCCCGAATGTCTCGCCGCTGGCCGTGTCGGTGAACACGACCGTCGTGACCCCGAAGTCGACCGGCGTCACGCCGTGCTGGAGCAGCTGGAAGGTCAGCGTCGTCGCCTCGCCGGCCGTGATGGCCCGCCCGCCGGTCTCGGCCGGGATGACGATGGCGACCCCACCCGCGGCGGCAGGAGCGGCGACGATCGCGAGGAGGAGCAGGGCGAGCGGCACGGCCGCGGCGAGTCGGTGGCGCATCGGGACGACCTCGGGCTGTGGATGCCGATGTCCTTGATACACCGCTCGCGTTGGGTGGGTTCCCGCCCCGTCAGAGCTCCCGTGTCCAGCGCGCGCGATCCTCGTCCTCGCCCTCGTAGTCGGGGTACGCCGGCGTGCCGAACAGGCGCATCGTGCCGGGGCCGTCGTCCGGCACGAACCCGACGCCGCGCAGGAAGCGGGTCGTGATCGGGTCGCCGGGCCACGAGACCGTCTCGAGCCGGCGGCCGCCGCCCGCCTGGACGTCCGCGGCGACACGCTCCACGAGGGCTCGCGCGATCCCGTGGCGCCGCTCGTTGGGGCTGACCGCGATCGCCCCGATGAGACCGGTCGCAGCGTCGTCAGCGCTGGGCTGCGCGAGCACGAACCCGATGAACCGCCCGTCCTCGCCTTCCGCGACCCACGAGCTGCCGGTCGCGTGGCGGAACCACCAGCGAGCCACGAAGGAACGGCCACGCCGTCCGGGCCACCACCCGTCCAGGTGCCCGATGACCGTGGTGTGGTCCGCCTCGACGGGACGGCGGAAGACGACGCCCGGCGGGTCGATCGGGCCGGCGCCGACCCGGGCCAGCGGGTCGCTCACCGGGCGCGCAGCGCCGCCGTCCCGGCAGCCAGGAGGAGCAGCAGGAGCGGCAGCGGGCCGAAGCGTTCGGCGAGGTAGTCGAGCGGGCCCAGCGCGCCGAGCTCCGCCACCCGCGACCACGCCCAGATGAGGACGTACCCGAGGGCGCTGCCGAAGACGGCGAACGACGCCGCGACGATCGACCGGCGATCGGCGGTCCGAGCCCAGTCGACGTCCCGTGGCGTGGTCCGCACCGCGAGTCCCGTCAGCCACCCGATGGCGACGCCCACGGCGAGGAGCCCGGCCCCCAGGTCGAGCAGCTCGAACAGGGTGAGCACCAGGCCGCCGACGAGCGCGACGACGATGGGGACGAGCAGCGCACGGATCGTCGACGGCCCGGTGTGGGCCGCGGCGGCCGGGCCACCGCCGGCAGGCGACCGCGGCGCGTAGCGCTCGCCCGGCGCGCGATCCAGCGGCGCTGCCGGCTCGGACCCGGGCAGGCGCGCGGGCGGCCGCTCGCCGGGGACGCGCGGCGGTTCGGAGGGCGATGAAGGACCGGCCACTCACCCGATGGTAGCGGTGGGCGGCGGCCACCCTGCCACGCTAGACTCGCCCGCGTGACGCACCCGACGCTGGGCCTCCCGCCGCGCGACCTCACGCTCGGCCATCCGGACGCGGCCGCTCGCCTCCGCGCGTCGAAGGCGCGCCTTGCCGGTCGGGCGCTGGAGATCGCCGCCGACCGCGATCCGACGCTCGTCAGCCGCCATGACGAGGTGGGCCTGCGGAACCTCCTTGGGGATGCCGAGGTGTACCTGGAGCGCCTGGCGCTGTCGGTCGCCGGCGACGACCCGTTCTGGGTGCGCCAGTTCTGCGAGCACACCTCGATCGTCTACCGGCGCAACCTCGTCCGGATGGACGACGCGATCAACCTGCTCGAGTCGATCCGCGCCGCCGTCCGGGGCGTGCTCTCGGGCGACGAGCCCGCGGTCGCCGACCGCGCGATCGACGGGGGCATCCACGCCTTCCGTGAGCACCGCAAGCTGGCCGGGGACCCGCGGCCGCGGAACAAGATCCTGTGGGCCCTCTACAAGGGCGGCTGAGCAGATGACGATCAAGTGGGTCAAGGTCGACCCGCTGGTGATGAACGGCGAGCCGTTCCTGTACGGGACGCGCCTCACCGTGCGCCAGCTGCTGGAGCTGCGTCGCAACGGCTACACGCTGGTCGAGCTGCTGAAGGACCATCCTGAGCTGCGCGTCGTCGGCGTCGCGGCCGCGTTCACGTACGCCGGTGACCACCGCGCCGACTATCGCGAGTTCTTCGACGCCGACGGGTCCCTCACGGGCCCGGGCTACACGGAGGCGGAGGCCGAGAGCCTGCCCGACCGCTATCGCATCCCGGGCGTCGTCATCAAGGCTCGATCCGCGGCCTGAGCGGTCGCCCGGCACCGGCCGCGGCGCCCCCGGGAGAGAGCGGACCCGCGATGGGGCGCGCACACGCGCCGGTCGCGTGCCCACCCGCTGGGCGATGCCCGGGGTCCGACCTACGCTCGGCCGGCCCACCACGCAGCATGGAGCGTCCGTTCGATGACGATCACGGTGGACGACCCGGCGTACGCCGCCGCGCGGCAGTTCCCGTGGTGGCTCGCGCTCATCCAGGGCATCGCCCTGATCGTGATCGGCGTGATGTTCTTCACCGCCCCGGGCGAGACGACCGCGGCGCTCGTCGTCTTCCTGGGCATCTACCTGCTGGTCAGCGGGATCATGAACCTCATCGGCCTGCTCATGGATCGCACGAGGTGGGGGCTCAGGCTCGGATCGGGGATCCTCGGGATCATCGCCGGCCTGGCGATCATCCGGCATCCGCTGTGGAGCGCGATCCTCGTCCCGGGCACCCTGGTCATCGTCGTCGGCGGGCTGGGGCTGGCATCCGGCATCCTCGAGGCGATCCGGTCGTTCGTCGAGCGGCGCTGGTCGGGCGTGGTGCTCGGTGGCGCCGTCGCGCTGCTCGGCCTGGCGTTCCTCATGAACCCGCTCGTCGGCGTCGCCGCGCTGCCCTGGGTGTTCGGGTTCCTCGCCCTCATCGGCGGGGCCGTCTCGATCGCCATCGCCGCCACCGAGCGGAGCGCGAAGAAGGAGGCCGAGAAGATCGGGCTGACCCTCGAGGACCCGATGCGACCCGGATCGGGCGCCGGGACCGCCGGGGGCTGACGTCACGCTGGACCCGCGCGACGGTCGCGGGACACACTGCAACCTGGATCAGCAGCACGACCGACTGGAGAGAGCCATGGCGAAGAAGGATGAGCAGATCCACCTGGTCGTGCTCGGCTATGCGAGCCCGGAAGCCGCGCAGGTGGGCGTGAACGAGCTCGAGGACCTGAAGACCAGCAAGTACATGAAGGCGACCGACTGGGCGGTCATCACGAAGGACGCCACCGGCAAGGTGCGGCTCAACGAGACCAAGTCGGCCGACGCGGGCGCCACCCGCGGCGGTCTCGTGGGCGCGTTCGCCCTGGGCATGGTCGCCCTCGCGGCGGCACCCGTGACGCTCGGGGCCGTGGTCGTCGGTGGCGCGGTCGGAGCCGTGGCGACCGCGCTGCACGACGGCGGCTTCAAGAACGACGACATGCGGACGATCGCGGGGATGATGCGCGAGGGTCGGGCCATCCTGCTGTTCTCGGTCGTCCCCGCGGAGGCGGAGCGCGCCGCCGAAGCGGTCCGCGAGATCCCGGGCTTCACGGCCGCCGACTGGAGCCGAGCGTTCACGGTGTCGGCCGGGAACGACGGCCTCAAGCAGGCGATCGCCCAGTTCCAGGCGGAGCAGGGTGACAGCACCGCCGCGCCGACAGGCTCGGTCTAGGACCTCTTCAGCCTCGCCGTCGTCGCGCGCTCGGCGGGCGGCGTCTCGGCCGGCGCGGGCGCGCCGTTCCGCCCGGGAGCGTCCTCGCGTTCGTCGGACAGCGTGTGCATCAGCAGCGCACCCGCGACGTCGCTCCCGGGGCCCACCTGGACCATCGCGCGGGTGTTCGTGGCGAGCCCGCGCGCCACGTCGAGCCGCTGGGTGTCGACGTCCCAGCGCATCGCGTTGGGGTACTCGCGCAGGCGCGCCTCGAGCCGCTCCAGCCTGGTGACCTCGTTCGCGGCGTCCAGCTCGATCGCCTCGCGTCGTGCCGCGATCTCATGGCGCCGGAGCTCGTCGCGATCGGCCTGCCGCAGCACCTCGAGGGCGTGGCGCTCGGCCTGCTCGGCGCGCTGGACGACGGCGAGGCGCCGCATCTCGCGGGAGGCCACGAACTCGAGCGGCGGCATCACGTGGGTGATCACGACGCGCACGACCTCGACGCCATACGCCGCGAGCGACCCGCCGATGCCCGACGCGGAGCCGCTCGTTATCCGCCTCGACGAGGTCAAGGACTTCATCCGTCGGTCTTGTCACGGATCAGCAGCCGGACGTGTTCCTGGCAGGTCGCCTGGCACACCTGGTCGAAGTCCGGAGCAGAGATGGAGAACACGAATCGCTCAGGGGCGACGATCCGGAACGTCAAGAGGATGTCCACGTTCGTGCGCACGTCATCACGCGTGGGGATCTCGACCGACGGCGCGTCGAAGGGCGTCTCACGGGTGGTGACGAGGTGGCTGACCACGATCCACGGCGGCGTGATGTGGTTGCCCGGGCCGATCGTCCGGTAGTAGCGACCGCTGCGCAGCATCACCGCCTGGGCGCCTTCCGGGACCCGCAGCATGAACGCGCCCAGGAGCCCGATCACGATCAGCAGACCGGCCAGGCCCAGCAGTCCGCCCCGAGCCGGGAGCGTGAGGTCGACGATCACGCTCACCACGAGGAGGATCACGCCCGCGACGACCGGTGCGGTCCTGATGCGCAGCGCATGCGCTGGCAGCAGCACGATCGGGAGCCGTCCCGACGCGTCGGGCGTGGCCAGCACCTCGGCCGCATCCTCGAGGGGAACGCGGAGCTGCGTCAGCTGGGCGGAGGTCGCTGCCGGCGGCGCCACGGACGACGCGTCCAGGGTCGGGTCGGGCGAGGCGTCGTCGGTCATCGGATCGTCTCCCGCACGTCAGGTGGTGGTCGTCGCCGCCGGGGCGCCGGACGTCGCGGCGCCAGGCAGCGGCCGGGGCGCCGTCGGTCGGCGAGAGGCGGCCGTGATGCGGCGCGGCGCCAGCGCAGGGACCGCGACCGCGAGAGCCACCCGGCGGACGGATCGTTCCTCGGGCGAGCCGGGCAGCACGCCGGCCGGCCTGGGCGGCTCGGACAGGCGGCCATGGACGTACTTCACGATGTCGTGGGCGATCGCCACGATGGGCGCGGAGAGGAGGAGCCACAGGATCCCGAACTGACCGACCATCACGATGCCCGGCACGAGGATCGCCGGGTGGACCGCGAGCCGCCGGCCCTGGAGCCGCGAGCCGACGAGGGACGCCCCGATGAACCGGGCCGCAAGGTAGATCAGGGCGTACGCGACCGCACGCTCGGGCGACACCGCCACGATGAGCAGCGCCGGCAGCGAGACCGAACACCGCGCCGACGATCGGGATGAGCTGCGCCGCGCCGGCGAAGACGGCCACCGGGAGCGCCTGCGGGAAGGTGGGGCCGCCCACCTGCGACACGATCGCCGTCCCGAGGTACGTCATGACCCCGACGAGGGCGGCGACCACGACGTACCCGCGGAGATAGGTGCCGGTCGCGCGATCGACGATGGCCGCGATCGCCCAGGCATCCTTGCGGAGCGACGGTGCGATGCGGGTATCGATCGCGTTCCGGGCCCGGTGTTTCTCGCTCATCATCGTGAGCATCCAGGTCGGCAGGACGATGAGCCCGACGAGCGCGCCGACGGCGTTGAGCAGTGCCCCCACGGCGGCACGGATGATGTCGTCGAGGCCGCCGGATGCGCTGGCAAGGATCTCGCGGATCCCGGTCACCAGGCCCACGACCAGCGGGAGGACGATCGCGGCCGAGCCTTCCGGGAGCTGTCCGACACGCTCCTGGAGGCGCGCGATCGCCTGGTCGACCTGCGGCCCGGTCGGCAGGTCGGAGGCGAGGCGGACGAACCCGCCGGCGAGCGGCGGCAGGACCACGACGAGGATGGCGATGAGTGCCGCGAGGGTGCCCAGCACCGCGACCGCGGCGGCCAGGACGCGCGGCATGAACCCGTCCAGCGCATCGACCACGGGCAGCAGCTGGTACGCGATCAGCCCGCCCACGACGAATGGCAGGAGCGCGGGCCAGGTCGCCTGCGCCAGGAGCCCGACCGCCGCGAGCGAGCCGATCACGACCGCGCCGCGCCCCACCGCCCGGGGCGTCACGGTCGCCAGCCGACCCCGGACCATCGCCCATTCGCGCGCGGCATGCGCCTGCGCGGCGGCCAGGGACGTCGGGGCCGATGGGCTTCGCGGGGCGGGGAGCGACTGCCGGGACATGGTCTCGCGCTGCGCCACTGGACGACTCCTGCGGGTGGTGAAGCGGACCAGCCGGAGGCCGACGGGGGACCGAGCCGGGAGCCCACGATGGACCGCGCGACCGTCCGCCGCGATGGCGCCGGCCCGCGTGCGACGGGGTGCGCGGACACCGGGTCCCACGCGACCTCGGGACGCCGACGGGAGCCGGCGTGGGCTGATGATAGGCTCTCTGGACGACACCACCGTGATGAGCCGATGACCGATACCGCCGATCCCACCACCGCTGCCACGCCCGCCGCCACCGAGGCGGCCGCGTTCGACCCTGCGCGCCGCGCCACCGAGCTCGCGATCCTCGACGCGCTGCGCGCCGTCGTCGACCCCGAGATCGGGATGAACGTGGTCGAGCTCGCGCTGATCAAGCAGGTCATCCTCGGGACGGACGAGTCCGAGATCAAGATGATCCTCACGACGCCGTTCTGCCCGTACGCCGGCGCGATGATCCAGCAGGTCCGGGAACAGGCCGAGAGCGTCACGGAGCATCCCGTCAAGGTCACGCTGCTGGCCGAGCGCTGGGATCCGCGCGACGCCGGCCTGATGTGGTGACCGCAGGCCGCCCTCCGTCCGACCCACCGGTGAGCGAGCGACTGCCGTACGAGTCCGCCGTGGCGACGGGCCGCGGGGACGACGGCACGACCGGCCTGCTGTTCGGCGGCGAGCGCATCCGCAAGGACGATCCGCGCGCCGAGGCGTACGGCACCATCGACGAGGCGGTCGCCGCGCTGGGCCTCGCCCGCGCCGAGCTGGGCATCAAGGACCAGTACGGCGTCCTCTCGCCCACGCTGGGTGGCCTCGCCGAGCTCGTCCTCCGCCTCCAGCGCGAGCTGTTCGTGGTGGGCGCGGAGCTCGCGACCAATCCCGACGCCCGCGACAAGGCCCGGGACGGCACGACGCGAGTGAGCGCAGCGATGGTCGAGGGCCTCGACGCACTGCTCCGCGAGACCGAGGCGCATGTCGAGCTGCCGCATGAGTTCGTCGTCCCGGGCGAGACCCGCACCAGCGCGGCCCTGGAGCTCGCCCGGACCCTCGTGCGCCGCGCGGAACGCCGCACGGTCACCCTGCGGAGCGAGGGCCTGGTGCCGTCTGGACACGTGCTCCCATACTTGAATCGGCTCGCCGACCTGCTCTGGATCCTCGCCCGCGCCGCGGAGCAGGCCGAGGCACGCACGGCGACCACCGCACGACCGACCGGACGGGACGCGTCCGGCCAAGTGGAGATCGATCACCGATGACGGGATCCTCGTATTCCCCTTCCGAGCTCGGCGTCCGACCGGCCGTCCAGCTCAGCAACCAGCTCCTGGCCGGGGCGTTCCTCTGGATGGGCGCCGGCCTGCTGCTGACCGCGGTCACCTCGGCGCTCGTGCTCGTGAACCCGACCCTCTACCGGTTCGCGTCTGAGTGGTACCTCGCGATCGCCTTCGGCACCTTCGCCCTCGCGCTGGTCATCCAGGGCACGCTCTCGCGCGTCAGCGCGACCGCCGCGCTGGGCATGTTCTTCGGCTACGCGGCGGCGATGGGCCTGACGGTCGGCATCATCGTCTCGCTCTACACCACCGAGTCCGTGGCGGCGGCGTTCCTGTCGGCGGCCGGGATGTTCGGGGCTGCCGCGGTGTACGGCTACACGACCAAGCGGTCGCTGATCGGCATCGGGCCGATGCTCGGCATGGGCGTGATCGGCCTGATCATCGCGTCGTTCGTGAACCTGCTCCTGGGCAGCAGTCCGCTCGGCTGGATCATCGCCCTCATCGGCGTGGTCCTGTTCACGGTCCTGACCGCGTATACCGTGCAGCGGATCATCGCGGGCGACTACGCGGCGATGACCGGCTCGGTCGAGAAGGCCTCGATCCTCGCGGCGCTCCACCTGTACATCAACTTCATCAACATCTTCCTGTTCCTGCTCCGGATCTTCGGCGTCGCCCGCGACTGAGCGGGCCTCCGGGCGCCTCGGCTCAGATCCGGATCGGGCTGCCCAGCGTCTTCGCGGCTTCCCCCGGCACGAGCGGCCGCGCGAACAGGAAGCCCTGGCCGCGGTCGCAGCCCAGCGATCGAAGCAGGCGCAGCTGCTCGGGTGTCTCGATGCCCTCGGCGACCACCTCGATGCCCAGCGCGTGCGCGAGCGCGATGACCGCCTGGACGATGGGCAGGTCGGACGATCGGTCGTCGGGGCCGCCGGTGCCCAGGCCCATCACGAACGAGCGGTCGATCTTGATCGCGTCGAGCGGCAGCCGGCGCAGGTACGACAGCGACGAGTAGCCGGTCCCGAAGTCGTCGAGGACGAGGCGCACGCCGAGGTCGCGCAGCGCGTGCAGCCGGGCGATGCCCGCCTCGGTCTCGTCCATGACCACCGACTCGGTGATCTCGAGCTCCAGGGCCTGCGGCGGCAGCCCGGTCGTCGCGAGCAGGGCGGCGACCTCGTCGACGAGCCCGGCCTGGCTGAACTGGCGGGCCGAGAGGTTCACGCTCATCACGGTCGGCGGTCCGTCGACCTGCGCCCGCTGCCACGCTCGGGCCTGCGCGCAGGCCGTCTGGAGCACCCACCGGCCGATCGGCACGATGAGCCCGGTCTCCTCCGCCAGCGGCACGAACGCCAGCGGCGGGACCAGCCCGCGTGACGGGTGCTGCCAGCGCACGAGCGCCTCGGTGCCCACGACGCGGTCGGTCCGGAGGTCGATGAGCGGCTGGTAGTGGAGCCGCAGCTCGTCGCGGTCGATCGCCCGCCGGAGGTCCAGCTCGAGGTCGACGCGCTCGAGCGTCTGGGCGCGCATCGTGGGGTCGAACAGCACGGTGTGGCGGGTCGCATCGAGCTTGGCCTGGTGGAGCGCGATCTCGGCCTCGCGGAGGAGGTCGTGGACGGTCGTCGCCGCTCCGCCCAGCGCAAGGCCCACCGACGCGCTCACCTTGGTCTCCGCGTCCCCGAGCTGGAACGGCTCGCTGAACGCGGCCTCGATCGCGGATGTCACCGTCAGCCCACCGAGCGGGCCATCGACGGGATACAGGAGGATGCCGAACACGTCGCCGCCGAACCGCGCGACCACGTCGCCCTCGCGCACCGCCCCGACGAGCCGCCGGCCGACCAGGTCCAGGAGCCGGTCGCCGGCGACATGGCCGAGCGTCTCGTTGACCACCTGGAACCGGTCGATGTCGAGCAGCGCGAACCCGACGCACGCCGCGTGCCCGACGGCCGGCCCGTCAGCGCCGCCGTCGACCGGGCCGGCCAGGCGCGCCTCGTCCAGCGCGAGCGACACCCGGCCCATGAGCAGATCCCGGTTCGGCAGCCCCGTGAGCAGGTCGTGGAGCGCCGCATGGGCGCGCTCGCGCACCTCGGTCTGGGCGCGCGCGAAGAGGCGGGCGTTCTCGAGCGCGATGGACGCCAGCCGGGCGAACCGCACGAGCGTCGCCACCTCGCGCTCGCCGAACCGCCGGCCGGTCTCGCCCGCCGCGAGGCCGATCACGCCGACCACCCGCCCGTCGCTGACCAGCGGGATGCCGGCCACGCTGCCGAGCCCGTCGCTCAGGTCGTGCGCGCGCGCGGTCCAGGCGTCGTAGTCGTCGACCACGAACGGCTCGCCCGTGCGCACCACCTGCCAGCCGACGCCCTCGCCCCGCGGCAACCGGTAGCCCCGGTAGGTCGAGAACATGCCCGTTCCCACGTGGACCAGGAGCTCGGCGTCGTGGATGCCGTCGCCGCCCTCGAGCAGGTAGAGATACCCGTGCGGCGTGCCGATGAGCGCGCTGGCCCGCTCCACGATGGCCGTGAGGAGGTCCGTGGGGTCGAGCCGTTCGAGGAGGGCGAGGGCCGTCTCGTCGAGGGCGGCGAGATACGGGTCGCGGACCGGGTCGCCGTCCCGGTCGGCGCGCCCCGACGGCTTCGCGAGATACAGCGCCGCGTCCGCCGAGGCGACCAGCTCGTCCTTGGCCCGGCCGTCCTCGGGATGGATCGCCACGCCCACGGTCACGGTCACGGGTGTCACATCGTCAAGCGTGAGCGCGGCCACCTGCTCGCGGATCCGCGCGGCGACCTCGGTGGCACCGGTGCGTCCGGCGCCCGGCAGCAGGACCGCGAACTCGTCGCCGCCGTAGCGATACAGCCGGTCGTCGTCGCGGATCGCCGCCCGCATGGCGTCGGCGATGCGGTGCAGGAGCGCGTCGCCCGCCGGATGACCGTGGCGGTCGTTGTAGGCCTTGAACGCGTCGAGGTCCATCATCAGCAGGCCGAACGGTCGCCCATCACGTTGCGCCCGCAGCAGCGCGTCGCCCAGCTCCCGCTGGAACGCGCCGTGGTTGCGCAGCCCGGTCAGCGAGTCGTGCTCTGCCTGGAGCATGACCGCGCCGTGCGTCTCGGCGTTGCCCAGGGCGATCGACGCCTGCGCCGCGAACAGCTGCACGAGCTCGAACTCGTCGTGGGTGAAGTGGGCCTCGTCGCCGCCCATCCGGCCCACGTTGAGCGTGCCGATGACGTCGCCGCCGACGAGGAGCGGGCAGATGACCATCGACTCGGGCTCGAAGGGCGTGCCCGGGACCTGGACCGAGCGTTCGTCGAGATGGGCGTCGTTGACGAGCAGCGCCTCGCGATGCGCGATCGCCCACCCGGTGACGCCCTGCTCGATCGCCCCTTCGTCCTGGAGGATGAGCTCCGCGAAGCGGTCGCGGGCGACGACGGCGCGCCGGAGGCCGGTCGACCAGTCGGCGCGGTAGACGGTCAGGTTGTCGTACGCCACCACGGTCAGCAGCGAGTCGGCGATCTTCTCGAGGACGTCGGTGGGATCGAGGGTCGAGAGCAGGTGCTCGTTGATCTCGAGGAGGCGGCGCTGGCTCTCGAGTCGGTGACGCAGCTCGGCCTGCTGGGTCTCGAGGCGCGCGAACGCGCCCGCGTTCGACATCGCCTGGGCCGCGTAGCCACCGAAGATCGTCAGCGTCCGCTCGTCGTCCTCGGTGAACCGGTTGCGGCCGCGCTTGGACACCACGATGACGCCCAGGACGCGGTCCTCGAACGACATCGGGACGACGAGCATCGATTCCGGGCCAGCCGTCTCGCCGACCTGGACGCCGCGCGGGTCGACGCCCGCATCGCCGATGCGCAGGCTGCGCCCGTGCTCGGCGACCCAGCCGGTCAGCCCCTGGCCGACGGGCAGGCGAAGCTGCTCGAGCGTGGGCCGGCCGATGCCGGCGAACTCGCCCTGGAACGCGATCGGCTCGCACATCCGGCGCATCTGGTCGACCCGGTAGACGCGGATGGTGTCGTGCTCGATGAGCCGGTCGGCTTCGGTGACGATCGCCTCGCCGATGCCGTCGACCGTGGTGATCCGATTGAGGCGGCTGGACAGCTCGCCGATGGCCCGCAGGCGCGCCTCCAGCCCGCTGACGGAGTCGTAGAGCCGGGCGTTCGCGACGGCGGTCGCCATCTGGTTCGCGAAGCTGGCCGCGAGCTCCAGCTCCTCGTCGGTCCAGTCGTACGGGGTCGTGTGGTACAGCACGAGGAGGCCCATCGGCTCCTCGCGGAAGATCAGCGGCGCGAAGCAGATGGTGCGGTACCCGTGGCGCGCGTACAGCCGGGCGAGGGTCGGCGTCGTCGCCTGGGCCGATGGATCGTCGAGGACGATCGGCCGGCGTTGCTCGATGGCGGTCAGCCCGACCGCCGGCTCATCGCGCCGGATCGAACCGACGACGGCCTCCATCTCGGGTGGCAGCTCACGATGCGCGGCCAGCCGGAAGGGGTGGTCGCCGGGCTCCAGGAGCCACAGGCCCGAGACGTTCGTCCCGAACAGCTCCCGCGAGGAG
The DNA here is from genome assembly GCA_963778025.1 of uncultured Chloroflexia bacterium. Taxonomy (GTDB): domain Bacteria; phylum Chloroflexota; class Limnocylindria; order Limnocylindrales; family CSP1-4; genus CAVZTA01. The sequence continues at coordinate 62,781 of CAVZTA010000003.1, forward strand.
TCGAGCACGTCGTCGAACAGACGCTTCGGGTCGAGCGTGCCGCTGACCTCGGCGACGATCCGCCGAAGGACCTCCGAGCGGGCGCGCTGCGTGGCGTCCGTGCGCGCGCCGTCGAGCGGCCGAAGACGCCTCGGACGGGCCTGGGCCGCGGCGATGGATGCCTCGTGGCGGCTCGCGCCGCGGGGCGGATCGACGAGCAGGAGCCGCTCGAGGTCGGATCGACGGACACGCCGTGCGCCCCGGAGGTCGACGCGGACCGAGGGCAGACGGCCGCTGGTGCACCAGCCGCGGAGCGTGTTGCGATGGACACCCGCGATCGACGCGGCCTCACCGATGGTGAGCAACGCGTCCTGGGTGCGCTGGAGGGCGACGGCCATCGTGCGGCGGTCCGTCCTTCTCGGGGGGCGACAAGACGGGCAGGCCGGGACTGGGGCTCCCGGTTCGAGGCCGACCCTACGTTCGCGCGCGCGAGGCGGCGATAGCCCGGTCGTACTTCCCGGCGAGCCGGCCGGGGGCGCATCTCGCGTCGCTCACCACCGTCGGTGGTGGTCAGCGTGCGAGAAGTGACGAACTCGTACCACGCCAGCGTGGTAGGCGACCGGTGGGATGTCGTCAGGACCAGCGGTCCCCGATCGGCCGCCACGCGTCCATCGCTGCCAGGAGCGCCTCGCCATCGGGTGCGACGACGACGAGTTCGCGATGGGCCGGTCGGATGAACCCCTCCTCGACCGCCTCGTCGAGCCAGCGCAGAAGCGAGCCCCAGTAGCCCTCGACGTCGAGCAGGCCGATGGGCTTGCGATGGAGCCCGAGCTGTGCCCAGGAGGCGACCTCGGCGAGCTCCTCGAGGGTGCCGAGCCCGCCGGGCAGCGCGACGAATCCGTCGACCAGCTCGGCCATCCGCGCCTTGCGCTCGTGGAGACCCGCGACGATGTCCAGCCGCGTCAGGCCCCGATGGGCGAGCTCGCGATCGACGAGCCCTTGCGGGATCACGCCGATGACCTCACCACCGACGCTCAGGGCGCCCTCGGCGACGGCGCCCATGAGCCCGACCCGGCCGCCCCCGGTGACGAGCCCGATCCCGGCGCGTGCCAGCCGCTCGCCGAACGCCCGCGCGGTCGCGGCGTAGATCGGTGACGAGCCCGTGCTCGCGCCACAGAACACGCAGATCCGCCGAAAGGTGGTCACCCGATCATCGTCGCATCCGCCGCCCCGGGTCGCCCGGTCCTCGCCCGGGTCGCCGGCTCCCTCGCCCCCAGCGCGCCGGCCGCCACGCGCGCCACGATGTGCATCGGATGCGCGCTACGACGAATGAGCGAGCCTCAGGGGCGCCCGATCCGGTCGTGAGTCAGCGTCCTCCGCCGACCGATGCACCGGATGCGCTGGATGACGCACGGTCGGCCGGGCGGCACGGGCGCTTCGTCGCAGGACGCATGGGGTGCACGACGGTCCGAGGCCCGACGGCGCTGCGCCCGGCGACGGGACGCCGATCGGCGAGCCGGACAGCGAACGACCCGGACGGGAGAGGGACGTCCGGGTCGTCGAGGGTGCGCTGCGGTCCGGGGGCGGACCGCGGGAGGAGGAACGATGACCGATGCTCGAGGTCGGGGGGTGACGCGGGCGACGGACACGACCCCGAACGGCATCGAAGCCGCGTATCGGCGGTCAGAGGCGTGGCGCGGCCAGCGCGCCGATCGCCTTGGCGAGCTCCTTGCTCTTCTCCGCGTCCACGTCCGCGCCGGCCGCGATCACGATGGTCAGCAACCGCCCGCCCTTCCGGATCAGCAGGCCCGTGTTCTCCACGAACGCCGCCTGGTCGCCGAGGCCGGGCACGGCCTCCGCGCCGACGGTCATCGCGCCGAACACGGAATCCACGTCCTGGTCGTTGACGGACCACGACGCGTACGGGCGTCCGTCGGCTGTCGTGACGATGCACGCCGGGGGCGGCCCGGCCATGGGCATCAGGGTCAGGGCCGGGACCCCGAACAGGCCCTGGAGCTCGACGGTCGTCGCCAGCGAGCACGCGTCACCGGAGGCGCCGCTGCCTCCCCCGGAGGTCGCCGCGGGACTGGCGGCGCCGGATGCCCCAGCGCCGGAGGCCCCAGCGCCCGACGACCCGGCGCCGGCGTCGGTGGCCGCCGGAGTGCTCGCGGACGGGCTGGTCGTTGCGGCCGACGATGCGCCGCCGCCGGAGCCACCACACGCGGCGACGGCCAGGACGGAGACGAGCAGGGTCAGGCGGGTCGATGGTGCCATTCGAAGCCTCGGGCTGTGCCGGACCCACATGAGGCCGGACGTGACGGCGGGAGCGTCGACGACCGCGCCCGCCCGTACATCCTCCGTTCGCGCCAACCTTCGTTGCCGCTTCGGCGGGCGTTCGCTAGACTCAATCCCGACAAGAACGGTCGGGATTACGGTCCCCGCCGTCGACCGCCTCCCGAGGACCTCACCCTGACCCAGCGCATCGCGTTCCACGGCACCGGCGCCCTCGCGTTCAGCACGAAGGGTGAGTACGGCGTGCGGCTGATGGTCCAGCTGGCGCGCCATTTCGGCTCGGGGCCGGCGAGCCTCAGCGCGATCTCCGCGGACGAGGATCTGCCGCGCGCCTACCTCGAGCAGCTGGCGATGAGTCTCCGTGACGCGGGCCTCGTGATCAGCACGCGGGGCGCCCGTGGCGGGTACGAGCTGGCGCGCCCGCCGGCCGACATCCACATGGGTGAGGTGCTGCGTGCGCTGGAGGGGCCGATCGCGCCGATGATCTGCGCCACCGAGGACCCCGAGCACGCGCTGCTGTGCGATCGCAGCGCCAAGTGCACGGTCAACGTCCTGTGGGTCCGCGTGCGTGACGCCATCACCGGCACGCTCGACGCGATGACCCTCGCCGACCTCGCGCCCCGCCCACTCGTCCATCTCGAGCCCGGCGAGCTGCCGGCCCTCGACCCGATCACGACCGCAACGCTCCAGGGAGCCACTTCGTGACCCAGTCCCAACCCGGCGATCGCGAGCTCGTCATCCGCGGCCTCCGTGTCGCGCCTGCCGCCAAGCCCGATCACGAGATCCTCCAGGGCATCGACCTGACCGTCCGCAAGGGCGAGGTCCACGCGATCATGGGCCCCAACGGGTCGGGCAAGACCACCCTCGCCTACGCGCTCATGGGCCACCCCGCGTATCTCGTGAAGGGCGGCGAGGTCCGCTGGAAGGGCTACGACCTGCTCAGCCTGAGCCCTGACAAGCGTGCCCGGCTCGGGCTGTTCCTCGCCTTCCAGTACCCCACCGCGATCCCCGGCCTGAGCGTCGCGAGCTTCATCCGCAGCGCGCTCAACGCGAAGCTCCAGGGCATCGACAAGGACCCCGACGTCGACCCCACCGATACGACCCGCGGCGGCGTCTCGATGCTCGACTTCCGGCGCCGGATGCGCGAGAAGATGGCGCTCCTGAAGATGGACGAGGGGTTCGCGACCCGCTATGTCAACGAGGGCTTCTCGGGCGGCGAGAAGAAGCGCCTCGAGATGCTCCAGATGGCGATGCTCGGGCCGGAGATGGCCATCCTCGACGAGACCGACTCGGGACTCGACATCGACGCGCTGCGCATCGTCGCCGAGGGCGTGAACGCCCAGCTGAGCGACGAGCTGGGCGTGCTGCTCATCACCCACTACCAGCGCCTGCTCAACCACATCACGCCCGACTTCGTTCACGTCCTGGCCGCCGGCCGGATCGTGACCAGCGGTGGCAAGGAGCTCGCGCTCCGCCTGGAGGAGGAGGGCTACGGGCCGATCCTCCGCGAGGCGGGTCTCGAGACGGGCGTCTCCGATGAGGCGCTCCACGTGCCGCTGGCGCCCGGCGAGGTGCCTGGCGACGTGCCCGTCGGCGCGGCAGCCGGGCGCTGACGAACGCGACGAACACGACGAACACGACACCGCCTGACGACGGAACGGGAAGGACGAGGACGACGATGACGGTCGAGACGCGGACGAGCCTCCCGCCGACGCCCTCGGTGACGGCCGACGCCGCCGCGGATGCGACGGACGCGACGGTCGCTGGCAGCACGCGTGCGACCGGCTTCGACCCGGTCGCGGTGCGGGCGCAGTTCCCGATCCTCCAGACGACCGTCAACGGCAAGCCGCTGATCTATCTCGACTCCGCCGCCACGTCGCAGAAGCCGCAGGCCGTGATCGACGCGATCGACGAGTTCTACCGCGAGTACAACGCGAACGTCCATCGCGGCATCTACACCATCGGTGAGCGCTCCACCGCGGCGTACGAGGCGGCACGCGCGACGGTCGCCCGGTTCCTCGGCGTGGCCGATGCACACGAGATCGTCTTCACCCGGAACGCCACCGAGGCGATCAACCTCGTGGCGTACAGCTGGGGGCGCAAGCACATCGGCCGGGGCGACGTGATCGTCCTGACCGAGATGGAGCACCACGCGAACCTCGTGCCGTGGCAGCTCCTGGCGCAGGAGAAGGACGCCGACCTCGAGTTCATCCCGATCACCGACGACGGCCGGCTGCGGCTCGACGTGTTCGAGATGCACCTCAAGCTGGAGCCGAAGCTCGTCGCGTTCACCCAGGTCTCGAACACGCTGGGCACCATCAACCCGGTGCGCGACATGGTCCGCATGGCGCACGAGGCCGGCGCGCTCGTCCTGGTGGACGGCGCGCAGGCGGTGCCGCATCTGCCGGTCGACCTCGCCGAGCTCGACGCCGACTTCTACGCGTTCAGCGGCCACAAGATGCTCGCGCCCACGGGTTCCGGCGCGCTGTGGGCGCGTCGGGAGCTGCTCGAGGCGATGCCGCCGTTCCTCGGCGGCGGCGAGATGATCCGCGAGGTCCATCTCCGCCGCTCGGAATGGAACGACATCCCGTGGAAGTTCGAGGCGGGGACGCCCGACATCTCGGCCGCGATCGGGCTCGGCGCGGCGGCCGAATACCTGATGGGCCTGGGCATGGCCAACGTGCGGGCGCACGAGCGCGAGCTGCTCGCCTACGCGCTCGACATCCTGCCTCGAGAGCTGCCGAGCCTCGAGCTCTACGGCCCGCTCGACCCCGACGCGCGTGGTGGCGTCGTCCCGTTCAACGTCCCGGGCGTCCATCCGCACGACGTCGCGCAGGTGCTCGATCGCAGCGGCGTCGCCGTCCGCGCCGGCCACCACTGCACGATGCCCCTCCACGAGCGCCTCGATCTCGCGGCGACCGCCCGCGCGAGCTTCAACGTCTACACCGTCCCATCGGACATCGACGCGCTCGTCACCGGCCTCAAGGACGTCTATCGGGTCTTCGGCGTCGAGGGCTGACGCCCGCACGCGGCGACTCGTCAGGGGCCGCAGCCTTCGTGGGCCGGATCCGCAGGTGCGAGCCCACCAGCTGGCGCGCGGGTGTGACCCTCCGCCGGGCCCGCGGGTCGGTACGGTGGCCTCGCGACCGACATTCGCGGACCATGCCTCGGTCCGGAGTCGGATGCGCGGCGTCGTCACACGTCGACCTTCCAGAACCGCATCGACCGGGTCAGAGGGACGTCGATGAAGAAGGCATGGTTCATGGCCCTCGCGATCGGCGCGAGCTCGATGCTGGCGGCGTGCGGTGGCGGCGGGTCGGGCACCAGCCTGACCGGCGGCACGTGGTACCTCACCTCCGGCTCGGAGACCGCCCCGGCCTGGCAATGGGCGGTGCCGCCGGGCGAGCAGTCGAAGTACACGATCGCGTTCGCGTCCGACGGCACGTTCAGCGCCACGGCGGACTGCAACCAGGTCGCCGGCGTCTACAAGGCCAGCGGCTCGGATGCCCTGACGATCCTGCCTGGCCCGTCGACCATGGCCTACTGCGGGGACGGGTCACTCGGTGACCTCTACGTTCACTCGCTGAGCACGACCACCAACTACAAGATCGCGAACGGCGAGCTCGACGCTGACGCTCGCGAACGGCACCATGTCGTTCACCTCGACGAAGCCGACGGCGAGCGCGGCTCCTGCGGCGTCGGCCGCCGAGGTCCCCCAGGGAAGCCCCGGTGACCAGGCCCTGACCGGCAAGACGTGGCAGCTCACGGCCATCACGGAGAAGGTGCCGGCGTTCCAGGGCGTCGTCCCCGACAACCAGCAAACGCTGTACACCATCACGTTCGCCGACGACAAGTCCTTCGAGGCGAAGGTCGACTGCAACACGGTCGCGGGCACGTACGTGACCGCCGATCCGACGGCTTCCAGCGGGCCGCTGACCGTCGAGCCCGGTCCGTCCACGCTCGGGTTCTGCGGCGAAGGCTCGGCAGCGGATCGTTCACGACGCTCACTCGGCGACCTCTACGTCATCGGTCTGTCAAGCGCCGCGAGCTACGCGATCGACGGTGGCGTGCTGACCATCACGACCACCAACGGGGGCACGCTCCAGTTCAAGTAGCGCCTCGGCGAGCCGACGCGTCCGGGTCGGCGACGGCCCGGACACCGTCGACCGCGGCGATCGCTCAGTCCAGCCGCACACCCTGGCGCCGGAGCTCGTGCTGGACGGCCCGGACGTCGAGCCGGTCGAACGGCTGGTCGTCGCGCAGCGAGAGGGCCGCGGCCACGCCAGCGCCCTGGCCGCTGACGGTGCAGCACATCATGTTCCGGGTCGACGCGTGCGAGACCTTGTCGCCGCCGATGCTGCGGCCCGCGACGATGAGGTGGCCGACGCCCGACCGCGGCACGAGCGACCGATACGGCACCTGGAAGTAGCGCCCGGTCGTCGGCAGGATCAGGATCCCGTAGCCGTCGATGAACTCGGGGAAGATGCCGATCGAGTCGTCGAAGCGCCCCTGCTCGCGGACGTCGGTCGCGGTCAGGTCGTAGCGCGCCTCGATCTTGCGCGTGTCGCGGATGCCGATGGTCATCCCGAAGTTGCGGAGCTTCGCGTCCTCGCAGCCGGGCATGTACTCGCGGAGCGCCTTCATCGCGTGCATCGCCTGCTGGCGGCCCTCGATCTCGCCCCGGGTGAGGTCGTCGGCGCTGGTGCCGTCGATCTCGGTGAGGTGGATGAGGTTGAGGTACGTCAGGTCGCCCTGGTCGGTGACCGTGCCCCACGTCCCGGCGAGCGTGATGAGGTTCTTCGGGATGAGCCCCGTCTCGACCGCCCGCTTGAACGGCTTGCGCAGGAAGGGCGAGAACAGCTCGTCCTCCTTGCCGGTGGTCTCGATGTCCCACTCGGCGTTGCCCGCCCAGTCGCGGTACGTCTGGGGATCGGCCTTGACCGCGTCGAGGAACGCCCGCTTGTTCACGCCGGTCATCGAGAACATCACCGACGCCGCGAGCATCTCCTCGCGCGGCGTCTTGCGCACGGGCACACCGGCCCGGGCCGCGATGTCGGCGTCGCCGGTGGCGTCGACGACGCGCTTGGCGAGGACGGCCTCGCGACCCGACTTGCTCTCGGTGATGACGCCGCGGATCGCGCCGTCCTCGACGATCGGCAGCACGGCGAGGCGGTGGAGCATCGGGGTGATGCCGGCCTCCTCGACGAGCACGTCGGCGACGTACTTGAAGCGCTCGCCGTCGATGCCCATGCTCAGCGACTGGCTCTCGGGGTTGGCGGCGCCCATCGCCGCCGCGCGCTCCTCGAGCTCGCGACCGATCCCGTCGGCCTCGACGGTCTGCTCGTGGCGATACCAGCCGATGCTCTCGACGCCGACCTGGGTCATGTTGCCGCCGAAGCAGCCATAGCGGTCGAGGAGCGTGGTCGTCGCGCCGGCCCGCGCCGAGGCGCCAGCGCCGCGGACAGGCCGCCGGGGCCACTGCCCACCACGAGGACGTCCGTCTCGTGGACGACGTCGACCTCGCGCGCAGGCTCGGGGACGCGCTTCATCGCCGGCGGGCGGTCGCGTCGGGATCGGTGGGCCGACGCGCCGTCAGGCGGGCGCCGCGGGCTGGTCGACGCGTGCGACCGCGAACACGGGGGATGGCGCGACGCTCACCCGGATCGCATCGCCCGGCGTGAGCCCGGTCGCATCGGACACCGCCGTCTGTGCGGCGAGCACGTTGCCATCGGCAAGGCCGATCTGGACCTGGCTCAGCGAGCCCAGGAAGCTCACCGCGAGCACGTGACCTTCGGCGCCCTGGGCCCCCCCGAGGCGCACCGACTCGGGGCGGACGAGCGCCATGACGGGCCCGGAAGCGGCCGAGCCCTGGAGGAGCGGCAGACGCTGGCCAAGCACCTCCACGTGGCCGTCGTTGGCCGTCGCCGCGACGCGATTGGTGAGCCCGACGAACTCGGCCACGAAGGCGCTCCGCGGCCGGTCGTACAGCTCCGACGGCGCGGCCAGCTGCTCCAACCGACCGGCCGACATCACGCCGACCCGATCGGCCATCGCGAGCGCCTCCTCCTGGTCGTGGGTCACGAACAGCGTCGTGATCCCGACCGCGATCTGGATGCGCCGGATCTCCTCGCGCAGCTGACGGCGGACCTTCGCGTCGAGCGCCGAGAGCGGCTCGTCGAGCAACAGCACCTTGGGTCGGATGGCGAGGGCCCGGGCGAGGGCGACGCGCTGCTGCTGGCCGCCCGAGAGCTGGTACGGGTAGCGGCCGCCGTGGATGCTGAGCCCGACGAGCTCGAGCATCTCGTCGGCCCGTGCGGTCCGGGTCGGCTTGTCCTCGCCTCGGAGCCGGAGCCCGTAGGCGACGTTCTCGCGGGCGGTCATGTTGGGGAACAGGCTGTAGGCCTGGAACACCATGCCCATGTCGCGGCGGTTGGCCGGCGTGTGCGTGATGTCCTTGCCGTCGACGACGATCGCGCCGGAGTCCGGCTCGTCGAGCCCGGCCAGCGCGCGCAGCGCCGTCGTCTTCCCGCAGCCCGACGGCCCGAGCAGGGCGACGAGCTCGCCCGGCGCGAGCTCCAGCGTCAGACCGTCGAGCGCGTGCAGCGCGCCGTAGTGCCGGTGCAGGTCCAGCAGCTGCACGGAGACACCGTTTCGCGCGGCGTTCTCCGTCGGCACGGCGGTCGTCATGTGGCGGGCTCCTCCGCGGGTTCGGTTCGGCGGCGCTCTGCGCCGAAGATGGCGATGGCGAGGACGAGGACGAAGGCGAACGCCAGGGCCGCCAGCGATACGGCGACGGCGATGAACGCGTCGCGCTGGCCGAGCAGCGCGATGATCACCTGCAGGGTGTCGTAGTTGAGCAGCGACGAGATCGTGTACTCGCCCAGCACGAGCGCGACCGTGATGACCACCGCGGACAGGATCGCCCCGCGCAGGTTGGGCGCGATGATCTGGAACATCACGCGTGGCCAGCTGGCACCCAGGCTCCGAGCCGCCTCGGCGAGCGTCGTGACGTCGATCGACTTCAACCCGGCGTCGAGCGCGCGATGCGCATACGGCAGCACGAGGATGATGTCGATGAACGCGAGCGTCAGGGCGTTGCCGCGGGTGGCGCGGCTCAGGAACTGGTAGATGGGCACGATGCCGACGACCAGGACGACCGCCGGGATCGCGAGCGGCAGGAGGCACAGGAACTCGACCGCCCGCTTCATGCCCGGGACGCGGATGTAGGTCCAGGCCATCGTCGGGATGAGGAGCAACAGCATGCCGCCCGCGGTCAGCACGGCGATCGTGACGGTCAGGAGGATCGCGTCGATCAGGTTCGGGTCTTCGAGGATCGCCGCGTAGGCGCCGAGGGTGCGCGTGCCGAAGTCGCCGCGGGTCGAGAACTCCGCCATCGCGACGAGCGGCAGGAGCAGGTACCCGCCGACGAGGATGATGATCCCCCAGCGGGCGATGCTCCGGGCGCGGCTCGAGGTCATCGCAGCCACCGTCCGGCGCGTCGCTGGACCAGCGCATAGAGGCCCATGACGGCGATGACGATGACGATCATCCCCAGCGCGAGGGCCTTGCCCACGTTCTCCTGACCGACCACGGTCTCGCTCGTGAGCGCCTCGCGGATCTGGAGCGGGACGATGGGGCTGCCCTGGCTCACGAGCGCCGCCGCGGTGGCGTACGCCGAGAAGGCATTGGCGAACAGCAGCAGGAGAGCGCCCAGGAAGCTCGGTGCGAGGATCGGGCCGCCGACATGGCGCCAGAACGACCAGCTCGAGCCCCCCAGGCTCGCCGAGGCGTCGTACCACTCCTGGCGCAGCCCGTCGAGCGCGGGCAGGAAGACGATGACCATCAACGGGATCTGGAAGAGCGTGTAGACCAGCGTCAGCCCGGTCATGCTGTACAGCCAGGTGCTGTCGGACGTGATGTCGAGGCCCGTGGCCGCCTTCAACACGACCGTGACGAGGCCGCCGAAGCCATACGCCGCGAGGAAGGCGAACGCGAGCATCACCCCGCCGAACTGGGCGAGGACGCCGGACGCCGCGACGACCAGCTGGCGCAGCCAGCCGCTCCGTCCGCCCGTCGCGACCGCCCATGCGAGCAGCCCGCCCAGCGACGCGCCGATGATGGCCGTCACGACCGACAGCTGGATCGACCGCCCGAAGGCCTGCAGGAACTGGCCCTGCCCGAAGATGGCACTGAGGTTGTCGAGCGTGAACCCGCCGTCCGCGGTCTGGAACGCGCCCACGAGGACGAACGCGGTGGGCAGGAGCATGAACACGGTGACGTAGATGAAGAACGGCACCATCGGCAGGTAGGGCGCGACCCGCCGGGCGCGCTCGGAGCCGGCCCCGCCCGTGGCGAGACCGGCCCCTTCGCGAGGTTCGGATGCGACGTCGGTCGTCATCGGCGATGACGGTCCATGACGACGCCGTGGCTGCCTACGGCAGGTTGATCTTCCAGTTGGCCGCGACGTATTCGCCGGCCTTCGTCGCCTGGTCCTGGGTCATGACGACCGGGGTCCCGTCGACCTTGGCGACCGCGCCCAGCGCGGCCTGGTCGATGGTCCCGTCCTTGATCATCTTGTCCTGGAGGACCGGGCGGGCGAAGCCCTTCAGCCACTGGTTCTGGGCCTCGGGCGTGTACAGGAACTCCTCCCACAGGCGGGCGGCCGCCGGATGGGGCGCGTCCTTGTTGATCGTCTGGAGGTAGTACGCGGCGGTGGGCGGGGCGTCGCTCGGCACGCTGACCTTCCAGTCGATGCCCTTGCCGGCGAGGCTCGACGTCAGCCCGGAGTTGTTGTACTCCCAGTCGATGACGCAGGGCGTCTGGCCCGAGGCGATCGTGGCCGGGGTCGGGTCGACCGGCAGGAGGTTGCCGGCGGTGTTCAGCTGATCGAAGAACGCGACGCCCTTCGAGAGGTCATCGGCGGAGCCGCCGTTCGCGAGGGCCGCCATCAGCACGCCGTTGAGGCCGGCCGCCGCCGTCTTCGGGTTGCCGTTCAGCGCGATCATGCCCTTGTACTCGGGCTTGAGCATGTCCGCGACGGTCGCCGGCGGGGCGACCTTCTTGGCGTCGCAGCCGACGGACATGAAGCCCGCGTAGTCGCTGACCCACAGCCCGGTCGATTCCTTCAGGTTGGCCGGGATGTCACCGAAGGCGGCCGTCTGGTACGGCGCGAACATCGGCAGGTTCGCCAAGGCGATGCCGGCCGAGAGGTCGAACACGTCGGGCGCCCGGTCGGTGCCGGCGTTGGCCTTGGCCGCGTCGATCTCCTGCTGGCTGTTGGCATCGGGCTTCTGATCGGTGACCTTGATCTTGGGGTACTTCGCCTTGAAGGCGTCGAGGACGCCCTTGTAGTTCGCCCAGTCCGGCGGAACGGCGATGACGTTGAGCGCGCCCTCGGCGTTGGCCGCCTCGACGAGCTTGTCCATGCCGCCCAGCGCGGCCGCGTTGGTGGCGGTCTTCGCCGCGCTGTTCGACGACCCGCCGCCGCACGCGGCGGCCACGAGGACCGCACCCGCCAGCAGGCCCATGACCTTGGATCTCGGCATGCTCACAGAGTCCCTCCAGAACGTCCCGGGCGATCCTGCTCCCCGGTCGCACGGGTCCACGCGCCGACCTGCGATCGGCTCCTCCTCGGCGACGTGACGTCGTCCACCCTGATGACGGTGTGGTCCGGAGCGGCCTTCCGGCCGCCGGTGCGCCGACGCACGTTCGTGAGGAGCGCAGTCTACGCCGCGCCGCATCAACCGTTGGTCAACGTTCGGTGAACACCGTCCGCCAATCCCGAGTCCTGTGGTCGGGATTTCGTGCTCACGCTACACTCGAACGAGCGATGGACGACCTGTACCGCGACTACATCCTCGAGCACTATCGGCGGCCCCACAACTTCGGGCCGATCGAGGATGCATCCGCCGAGTTCGAGGGCAGCAACCCGCTGTGCGGTGACCGGATCACGATGCAGCTGCGCGTGCGCGACGGCGTCGTGGAGGCCGTCGGGTTCACCGGTCGCGGCTGCGCGATCTCCCAGGCGTCGGCATCCCTGCTCACCGACGAGATCAAGGGCAAGCCGCTCGCCGACGTCGAGGCGATCCGCGCCGACGATCTGCTCGAGCTCCTGGGCATCGACATCAGCCCGGCCCGCCTCAAGTGCGCCATGCTCTCGCACGACACGCTGCATCGCGTGCTCGATGAGCTGAGCGCGGAAGGCGCCGTGACCACGTCGGGCCACGCTGCCGATCAGGCCCCGACCGCCGCCGCCGAGTCCGCGTCATGACGGGCCCCGCCCGTCGGACGGGCCGCTGCAGGTGTCGCCGGCCGGCGTGATCGCCGGCTGACCCTCGCGGCATCGACCGGCGCACCCGCCGTCATCGCCGTCCTGTCGTCCCATCCCGCCCCGCCCCGCCGCGTCTCGTGGCGGCCCGTCGACCCACCCGGAGAGCCCAGCCCCCATGCCGAAGACGTATCCCGACCTCCTGCGCGAGGCCCGCGAGGAGATCCCCGAAGTCACGCCGGCCGAAGCCGACGCCCTCCGTCAGGCCGGGCGTGCGGGCGTGCTCGACGTGCGCGAGGCCTCCGAATGGGACCAGGGCCACATCCCGGGCGCGACCCACATCAGCAAGAGCTACCTCGAGCAGCAGGTCGAGGCCGCCTTCCCCGATCGGGACCAGAAGATCGTCCTGTACTGCGCGGGCGGCGTCCGTTCGCTGTTCGGCGCGCAGACGCTCAAGGAGCTCGGCTACACCGACGTCGTGTCGATGACGGGCGGCTTCCAGCTGTGGAAGAGCCAGGGCCTGCCCTGGAAGCAGCCGACCGTGCTCACCAAGGAGCAGAAGGACCGCTACAGCCGGCACCTGCTCATCCCCGAGGTCGGGTCCGAGGGCCAGGCGAAGCTGCTCGAGTCGAAGGTGCTGCTGATCGGCGCCGGTGGCCTCGGATCGCCGGCCGCGCTGTATCTCGCCGCGGCGGGCGTCGGGACCATCGGGATCATCGACTTCGACGTCGTCGACGCGTCCAATCTCCAGCGCCAGATCATCCACACGACCGATCGGGTGGGGACGAAGAAGGTCGAGTCGGCCCGGAAGTCCATCAACGCGCTGAACCCCGACGTCACCGTCGTCGCCCACGAGGAGATGCTGGTCGCGGACAACGTGGCCCGGATCATCGACGGCTACGACGTGATCCTCGACGGGACCGACACGTTCGAGACGCGCTACATCCTCAACGACGCCGCGGTCGCCGCGAACATCCCGGTGGTCCACGCCTCGGTCTTCCGGTTCGAGGGCCAGCTGACGACGTTCATCCCGTACCAGGGCCCGTGCTACCGGTGCCTCTATCCGACCCCGCCGCCGCCGGAGCTGGCACCCGGCTGCTCGGTCGCCGGCGTGCTGGGCGTCGTGCCCGGGATCATGGGTCTGCTCCAGGCCAACGAGGTGCTCAAGCTGCTGCTCGACCTGGGCGAGACCCTGGCCGGGCGGCTGCTGCTGTTCGACGCCCTGGACACCTCGTTCACCGAGCTGCGCCTGCGGCGCGACCCGGAGTGCCCCGCGTGCTCTGACAAGGCGGTCGCGGCGCGTGCCGCCGGCACGGCTCCGGCGCTCACGACGGACTCCGGGGTGTTCACCCTCGGCGGCGTCCGATGAGCGTCGTCAAGGTGCCCAGCGTGCTCCGGCCCAACGTCGGGGGCGCGAAGGAGGTCGAGATCGGCGGTGGGACGATCGGCGAGGTCATCGACGGCCTCGTGGCGTCCTATCCGGCGCTCAAGGACCAGCTGCTGACCCCCGAGGGCGAGCTGAACCGGTTCGTCAACGTCTACCTCGACGGTCAGGACGTGCGCTATCTCCAGGGGCGCGAGACGCCGGTGGGAGTGCGCGACGAGGTCCGGCTGCTGCCCGCGATGGCCGGCGGGCGATGACGATGGCGCTCCCGCGGCGCCTCAAGCCGGTCGAGGACGGCGCGGAGGCCCCGACCCTCGACCCGGAGCATCTCCACGCCCACGCCCACGAGGCGATCGCGCCGCACGGCGGGCGGTACGAGGACATCCTCGATGCGATCGGCCATACGCCGCTGGTCGCGATCCCGCGCATGTCGCCGAACCCGAACGTCCGGATCCTCGCCAAGCTCGAGATGACCAACCCGACCGGCTCGGTGAAGGACCGCGTCGCGAAGTACCTGGTCGACGACCTCGAGCGGCGCGGCGTGCTGATGCCCGAGTCGATCATCCTGGAGCCGACGTCCGGCAACACCGGCATCGCGCTGGCGATGATCGGGCGCCGCAAGGGCTACCGCGTGGCTCTCGTGATGCCCGACAACGTGACCAACGAGCGACGGCAGATGGCCGCGCTGTTCGGCGCCGAGGTGATCGACTCGCCCGGGCACCTGGGGTCGAACGGGGCGATCGCGCTGGCCAAGCATCTGGTCGCGAAGGACGCCCGGTTCGTGATGCCCTATCAGTACGGCAACGAGGCGAACCCGCGGGCCCACTACGAGACGACCGGCCCGGAGATCCTGGCCGACTGCCCGGAGGTCGACGTGTTCGTCGCCGGGCTCGGGACGTCGGGCACGCTGATGGGCACCGGGCGCTTCCTGCGCGACCACAAGCCGGAGGTGCGGATCGTGGCCGCGGAGCCGCAGCCGGGCGAGCAGGTGCAGGGCCTGCGGTCGCTCGAGGAGGGCTTCGTGCCCGAGATCCTCGATCCGTCCGTGCTGGACTTCAAGTACCTCGTGTCCAACCGCGATGCGATCGCCGCGCTTCGAGACCTGGTGTTCAAGGAAGGGATCTTCGGCGGGCCGTCGTGCGGCGCGGTGCTGGTCGCCGCGGCGCGCGAGGCGAAGCGGATGGATCGCGGGACGATCGTCGCCCTGCTCCCCGACGGCGGCTGGAAATACCTCTCCGCGGGCACGTTCTCGCGCGACCTGACCGAGATGGAGTCCGACCTGGAGGGCGGCGTCAACTGGTGGTGAGCGGCGCTCACCCAGGCCCCGCGTCCGTCGAGCTGACGGCCGCCATCGTCCAGCAGCTCATCGATCACGCCCGGGCCGAGTACCCGAACGAGGCGTGCGGGGTCATCGTCGGCGACCGCGCCGCGGCCGATGGCGGCGTCGCGCGGCGCTGGGAGCCGGCCCGCAACGAGGCCGCCTCGCCGTTCCGGTATCGCGTCCATCGCGACGACCTCTACCGCCTGACGATCGAGACGGACGATGCCGACGAGGTCTTCTGGGCCATCGTCCACTCGCATGTCCGGTCGCCGGCGGTGCCGTCACCTACTGATGTCGGGGCGGCGACCTACCCCGACGCGCTGTACATCCTCGTCTCGCTCGCCGAGGACGAGGCGAACGCTGCGACCGGGCTGCCCTCGGTGCGGGCCTGGCGGATCGTCGGCGGGGCGATCCATGAGGTCGAGGTCAGCGTCACGGCCTGACGCCACCGCTCGGGCGGCGGCCGTGCACCCGGTGCCCGCTGCGACGAACGAGCACGTCGAAGAGCGGGTCGGACGGACGTGCTTCGCCACGCGCTGCATCGGGTGCGGGAGATGACGCCGGACCGCCCGATCGATGCGCCGACCAGGTTCCGCGCCGGTGGTCCTTCGTCGTAGCGCGCATCCGATGCACCACGGGCCCGTCGCGGACGGGAGCCCTCAGAGCAGCGCCGGCAGCTCCGCGACCGAGCCCAGGACGACGTCGGCCAGTGGCGCCAGCTCGTCCGGGGACGCCAGGCCCGACGCGACGCCGATCGCCCGGCCGGCTTCCGCGGCGCGCGCCATCACGAGGTCCACGGGCAGGTCGCCGACCATCGCCGCGCGCGACGCTGGCACGCCCGCTCGCTCGCACGCCGCGAGGAACATCGCCGGGTCCGGCTTCACCGGGAGCCCGTCGTCCGCACCCACGATCGCCGAGAGCTGACCCGATACACCCAGCGCCGCCAGCGTGCGCAACGTCGGCTCGCGAGTCGTCGTTGGTGACGACCGCCAGCGACCTGCCGGCCGAGCGGAGCGCGCCGAACAGCGCCCCGAGGTCCGCCAGCGGGATCGCCCGCTCCACCGGGTCGGGTGCGAACCACGCGGCATCGACGGCACGTCGCGCCGCGGCCACGTTCGGGCACCAGCGCCGCACGACCCCCTGCACGAGGTCGCCGAGCTGCGCCATGGTGCTCACCGCCAGCGGTCCGCGTGGCGCGACCACCCGTGCCGCGGGGTCGTAGCCGATGGCCGCCCACACGTCGGGCGCGACGGGGCGCCCGGTGGTCAGCTCCAGGCGGGCGCCCAGCTCGTGCGCCCAGCCGCCCCACATGGCGCCGAAGTCGATGAGCGTCCCGTCCTTGTCGAAGACGACGAGGTCGATGCCGGCCAGCAGGTGGCCCTCGAGCGGGCGATCAGGCACGCAGCCGGGTCATCCCGGGGTCGAACAGTGGATCCGGGGCGACGGTCGCGGCGAGCTCGCGATCGAACGACCGCACGGTGACCTCGCGCCCCTCGACGGCGGCCGAGGCGGGCAGCCAGGCGTATGCGATCGACCGCCCGACCGAGAAGCCGAACGCGGCACTCGTGACGTACCCGGCGGGCCGACCATCGACCAGGACCGGCTCCTTGCCCATCAGCACGGTCGACGGGTCGTCAAGCGTGAGACACGCGAGCCGGCGCTCGGCGGGCGGAGCGTCGGCGAGCGCCTGACGGCCCACGAACTCGCCCTTCGCCATCCGGACCGCGAACGCGAGGCCCGCCTCGTCGGGGCGGTGCTCCGGCGTCATGTCGCCGCCCCACGAGCGGTAGCCCTTCTCGAGCCGCAGGCTGCCGAACGCGCTCCGTCCAGCGGCGATCATGCCGTGCGCCTCGCCCGCCTCCCAGAGCGTGTCCCAGAGCTTCGCCCCGAGGTCGGCGGTCGTGTACAGCTCCCACCCGAGCTCGCCGACGTACGACAGGCGCAGCGCCGTGACCGGGACATGACCGATCGCGAGCTCGCGCGCCCCGAAGTAGCGGAAGGCCTCGTTGGAGACATCGGCGCGCGTGAGCGGCGCGAGCACGTCACGGGCGCGCGGTCCCCACAGGCCGATGCAGCACGTGCCGGCGGTGATGTCCTGGACATGGACCGAGCCGTCGGGCGGCGCGAGCCGCGACAGCCGGTCCAGGTCAAGGTTCCCGTTGGCGCCGACCTGGAACCGGTCGCGACCGAGCCGCGCGATCGTCAGGTCCGAGAGGATCCCGCCGCGCTCGTCGAGCATCAGCGTGTACACCACCGTCCCGACGGGCCGATCCAGCGCGTTGGTCGTCAGACCGTCGAGGAACGCCAGCGCGCCACGTCCGGTGACCTCCAGCCGCTTGAGGCTCGTCATGTCGTAGAGCGCGACGCCGTCGCGCGTCGCGAGCGCCTCGGCGCCGGCGATCGGCGACCAGTAGCGCGCCGACCATGCGTCCCGCGCCGGGACCCCCGCGCCGTACCGCTCGAGCAGCCCCTCGTTCGCCTGGAACCACTGGGGCCGCTCCCAGCCGCTGCCCTCCAGGAAGCACGCGCCGAGTGCCACCTCCCGCTGATGGAACGGCGACACGCGCAGCGGTCGCGGGTCCTCCATCGGCTGGAGGGGGTGGATGACGTCGTAGACCTCGATGTAGTTCTGGCGCCCACGCGCCTCGATGTAGGCGGGCGTCGTCTGGTGCGGCTCGAACCGGTTGACGTCACCCTCGTGGCAATCGATCCGCGGCGCGCCCTCGACGAGCCACTCGGCCATCGCGCGCGCGACCCCCGCCGAGTGGGTGACCCACACCGCCTCCGCGACCCAGAAGCCGCGAACGTCGCGGGACTCGCCCATCAGCGGGTAGCCGTCGGGCGTGAACGAGAAGACGCCGTCGATGCCCTCGACGACCTCCGTCTCGCGGAGCGCCGGGATGAGGCGCTGCGACTCGAGCCATGACGCCGCGAAATGCTCCGGCGTGTAGGGCAGGACGCTCGGCATCACCGGAGCCTGCTCCGGCGGGAGCAGCGAGGCCGCGTCGACGGGGAGTGGCTCGTGACGGTACGTCCCGATGCCCATCCGGTCGACGACCTCGCGGAAGTACAGGTCGTGGTCCTGATGGCGGAGGATCGGCCGGAGGTCCTCATCCGCCTCGGAGGCGGCGATGGCCGCCAGGGCGGGCACGGGGCCCGTCTTCACGTAGACGTGGGCGAGCGGCAGCAGCGGTGTCGGCATCGCGATCATCGCCCCGATGACGGGGCTCCAGATCCCGGCGCAGGAGACCACCACATCGGCGTCGATGTCGCCCGCCGTCGTCGACAGGCCCAGCACCCGGCCATCGTCGTGCCGGATCCCGGTGACGGTGGTCCGGTCCACGAAACGCGCCCCGCGTTCCATCGCGCGGCGGCCGACCACCTCGATCACCCGAACGGACTTGGCGAGCCCGTCGGTCGGGACGTGGTAGCCGCCGAAGAGGACACTCGCGTCGAGCAGCGGCGACAGCGCGACGCACTCCTCGGGCGAGAGCACGTGCGCCTCGATGCCCCACGAGGTCAGCCAGCCCTGTCGTCGATGGAGATCGGTGAGGCGTTCCGGGGAGGTCGCCACCTCGATGCGAGCCCACCTTGCGGAAGCACCACTGCCCGTCGAGCGTCAGGCCGTCGTATTTCTCGACCGTGTACCGGGCGAACTCGGTCATCGTCTTGGAGCCGTTGGTCTGGAACACGAGGCCCGGCGCATGGCTCGACGACCCGCCGGCCGCCCAGAGCGTGCCCTGATCGACGACCGTGACGTCCGTCCAGCCGCGCGCCGTCAGCTCGTCGGCGAGGTTCGCCCCGACGATCCCGGCGCCGATGATCGCGACCTTCGGTCCCGCCACGCGTCGTCTCCCTCCGAGGATGCGGAAGGGTGCCGGCGGACCGCCGACACCCTTCGTCAGTGCGTGATCGACCCGCGGATCAGCTCGCGGGCAGCCACTTCTTCCAGGTGGCCTCGTTGGCCTTGGCCCACTCCTCGGCGGCCTTGGCGTAGCGCTTCGCCTGGTCCGGCTCGCTCACGTACTTGTTGGTGAGCAGGTCGGCGACCTTGTTCTGGTCCTCGTTGGTCCAGCTGAAGTTCTTGATGACCTGTGACGCGGGGCTGCCGTCGTCGATGAACTTCTTGGCGGCGATCTTGTTCAGGTCGTACGGCGGGTAGTCGCAGTTCACCTTCTTGGGGTCGGCATCGCAGCCCGCCTTGTAGGCCGGCAGCGTGACCTTCTTGAGCGGCACCT
Organism: uncultured Chloroflexia bacterium; assembly: GCA_963778025.1. Taxonomy (GTDB): domain Bacteria; phylum Chloroflexota; class Limnocylindria; order Limnocylindrales; family CSP1-4; genus CAVZTA01. The sequence continues at coordinate 82,262 of CAVZTA010000003.1, forward strand.
GGAGAAGGAACCACTGCGGCTCGTAGAAGTAGCCGATGAGCCACTTCTTCTGCTGCTCGGCGGTGCGGAACGCCTCGATGAGCGAGGCCTCGCTGCCCGCGTAGACGACCTTGTAGTTCAGCCCCAGGTTCGCGACGAGCGCCTCGTCGTTGGTGACGAACGACGGGTCGCCATCGAGGATCTGGCCCTTGCCGCCCGACTCGGTGGTCTTGAACTGATCGGCGTACTTGTTGAGGTTGTTCCAGTCGAGGACATCCGGATGCTCGGTCGCGAGCCACGGCGGCACGTACCAGCCGATGATCCCCTTGTTGCCCGTCTGGCCGGCATCGACCGCGACCTTGTCGGTCTCGATGTACTTGGTCACCAGCTCCGGGTGACCCCAGTTCTCGAGGACGACGTCGACGTCGCCGCTGGAGAAGCCCTGCCAGGCGATCTCTTCCTTCAGGTTCTTGTAGGCGACCTTGTAGCCGAGCTGGTTCTCGAGGACCCAGGCGACCACGGCCGCGTCGGCCTCGTAGCCGACCCACGGGTTGATCGCGATGTTGACGGTCTTGCCCGCGCCGACGTTCGAGCCGCTCGTTCCCGCGCTGGCGCTCGACGATCCCCCGCCGCCCCCACCGGAGCACGCCGCGAGCGTCAGGACCAGGGCCATCGCGCCGGTGACGAACCGGGCGCTCCTGCCGTGCCTCATAAGACCTCCTCCTCGTCCCGCCCCTCGGCGGACGCGTCATGCATCATCGGCGACGCCCATCGGCGCCGCAACCTCGGGGTTCGCTCGCTCAGGCGCCGCTCGCGACGGGTGCGGGCTCGCCGGTCGTCGCGGGACCCGACGCGACCTCCGCGCGCGGCACGGTGCCCGGGCTGGCCACCGTCCGGCGGCCCGCTCCCTGCGACATCCGGTCGAGCACGATGCCCAGCAGGACGAGCGTGACGCCCGCGCAGAAGCCCTTGCCGAAGTCCTCGAACTGGGCGAACCCGGCGATGACGTCGTAGCCCAGCGCGCCGGCGCCCACGAGCGCACCGACGACGACCATGCCCAGGACCATGATGATCCCCTGGTTGAGCGCGAGCATCAGGGCGGGCCGCGCGACCGGCAGCTGGACCTTGCGCAGGAGCTGACCGCTGTTCGCGCCGGCGGCGGTGGCCGCCTCGATGGTCGAAGCGGGCACCAGCCGGATGCCCGCCTCCACGAGCCGCACGACCGGCGGCACGGCGAAGATCACGGCCGCGACCACCGCCGAGAAGCGGCCGACGGAGAACAGGGCCACGGCCGGCAGCAGGTAGACGAACGCCGGCATCGTCTGGGCGAAGTCGAGCAGCGGGCGCAGGAACGCCGAGACCCGCCGGTCGCGCGCCGCGAGGATCCCGAGCACGATGCCGATGACCATCGTGATCGCCGTGCCGACGACGACCATCGTCAGCGTCTGCATCGCGTGCTCCCAGAGCTGCAGGCCGATGACGAGCACGAACCCGACGAGCACCCACATCGCCGAGCGCATGCCACTGACCAGCCAGGCGACGCCGGTGAGGGTGCCGATGACCAGCCAGAACGGCGCCGTCGTGAGGACCTGCTCGAGCGGGTTGAGGGTCAGCTCCGTGATCACGTTCTTGATGGCGTCGGTGATCGGGAACAGCGCGGTGCGGATCCAGTCCACGAACGCGTTCACGGGCTCCCGGAAGCTGATCGCGAGCACGTCCGTCGGGAACTCCGCGACGGACTCGCCCGCGACCACGCCGTAGGCGATCGTCCCCAGCGCGAGCACGCCCAGGATCCCCAGCACGACCCGACGGTCGACCCGGCCGCGTCGCGCCGTCGCGGCGATGGCGGCGTTGCGTGGGTCGAGTCGCAGCGCCGCGTGCTCGGTGACGCGGTCGAGCACGATCGCGAGCAGGACGACCGCCAGGCCCGCATCGAACCCGACGCCGACGTTGTTCGCCGACAGGGCGCTGATGAGGTTGCCGCCGAGGCCGGGCGCGGCGATGAGGACCGTGAGCACGACCATCGACAGCGCGAGCATGATCGTCTGGTTCATCGCGAGGCCGATGGCCTTGAGGCTCAGCGGGATCTGCACGCGCGTCAGCAGCTGGCGGCTCGTCGCGCCCAGCGACTGCCCCGCCTCGACGGTGCTGGGGGGCACGTTCCGGATGCCCATCGCCGTGATGCGGATGGCGGCCGGCATGGCGTAGACGAGCGTCACGATGACCGCCGGCCCCGCACCGATGCCGTACAGGAGCGCGAACGGCGCGAGGTACGCGAACGTCGGCATGATCTGCATCACGTCGAGGATGGGCGTCAGCAGCGCGCGGACCCGGTCGCTCCGGCCCATCCAGATCCCGAGCGGGATCCCGAGGAGCAGCGAGAAGAACACGGCCGACAAGGTCAGGCCGAGCGTCTCCATCCCGCCTTCCCAGAGCCCGAGGGCCCCGACCAGCGCGAGGCCGAGCGGCGCCAGCACGCCGACCCGCCAGCCGCCGGCCGCGTAGCCCAGGAAGGCCGCGACCGCCAGGACGGCCGGCCAGCCGACGCCCAGCAGCACCGTGATGAGCGCGTCGGTCACGATCCGGACCGCGCCGCCCGTGACCTCGATGAACACGGTGAACAGGCCGAGGTCGTAGCGGTTCGCGTCGAGCCAGTCGCGGACCTGGTTGATGGCGAGGAACAGCGGCTTGTCGGGGTCGTAGGGGATCGTCCACTGGCCGGCGAACAGGAGATACAGGACGGTGCTGGTGACGATGAGCGCCAGCCACAGCAGGCGTCGCCGCTCGATCTCGGCGGGGCGCCGGCCGACGAACGGGAGCGCCTGCGCGGTCATGCGGAGATCCCGAGGCTGGGCGTGGTGACGCTGTCACCGTCGGCTTCGGCGCCGGCCATGGAGCCCAGGATCTGCCGCCGGTCGATGACGCCCAGGAGCGTGTCGTCCTCGACGACGCAGATCGGCTTGTCCGTGGCGACGGCGTCGTGGAGGGTCGCGCGGATGATCGTGTCCGGCGGGAACCGCGGCCCGTCGGTCGGGTCGTCGGCGGTGGGCGGGCGCATGATCCAGCGCAGGGTCAGGACGTGGCTCTTGGGCACGTCACGCACGAAGTCCTCGACGTATTCGTCGGCCGGCCGCGCGACCAGCTCCTGGGGGCTGCCGATCTGCACGAGCTTCCCGGCCCGCATGATCATCACGTGGTCGCCGAGCTTGAGCGCCTCGGCCAGGTCGTGCGTGATGAAGACCATGGTCTTGCCCAGCTCGCGATGCAGCCGGATGACCTCGTTCTGCATGTCACGGCGGATGAGCGGGTCGAGCGCGCTGAACGGCTCGTCGAGGAGCATCACCTCGGGGTCGCCGGCGAGCGCGCGGGCGAGCCCGACGCGCTGCTGCTGGCCACCGGAGAGCTGTTCCGGGTAGCGGTCGGCCATCCCGGACAGCCCGACGAGCTCCAGCATCTCGCCGGCTCGGGCGATCCGGGTGGCCTTGGACTCGCCGCGGATCTCCAGCCCGAACCCGATGTTGTCGAGCACCCGGCGATGGGGCAGCAGGCCGAAGTTCTGGAACACCATCGAGAAGCGTCGCCGGCGCAGCTCGCGCAGACGATCGGGGCTGGCCTTGCGGATGTCCTCGCCATCGAGGCGCACCTCGCCCAGCGTGGGCTCGATGAGCCGCGTCAGGCACCGGACCAGCGTGCTCTTGCCGCTGCCCGAGAGGCCCATGACGACGAACACCTCGCCGGGCCGGACATCGAACGAGATGTCGCGGACGGCGACGGTGCCGCCCAGCTTGTCGACCGCCGCGTCGACCTGGTCCGCGGTCGCCTTCCCGTCCAGCTTCTTCTCGGCCGGGCCGAACACCTTCCAGAGATCGCGGACCTCGATCGACGCCGGAGCGGCGGCCCCGAGCGCCGGCGCGGCGGCGGGACCGTCCGTCGTGACGGGGGACGGGACGGGGGCGGTCGCGGTCATCCGGGACCCTCTCGCGTCGCGCGCGCCGGTCCCTCGCCGGGGCCGCGCGGGGTGGGCGAAGTCTTGACCCCGGGCCGAGCGCCCGTCAAGCGGGGACGAGGCTCACGGTCGATGCGTCGGTCGGGCCGTCGAAGATGTACAGGACCGACCGTGGGACGGCCTGCATCGTGCAGACCTCCGACCGGGTCTCGGTCGCCAGGGCGATCTGATAGCCGCTGCCCTGCTTGGTGAGCGTCATCGTCACCGATTCGTCGCACGCGCCGCCGCTCCAGCTCACGAGCACCTGGTTCGGCTGGCCGGGCGGGTTCCAGGTCGGGGCGTCCGGCTGCGCGTCGCCGAAGCCGATCGCCTGCGTGACATCCTGCAGGTCGCCGGTCCGATCCTCGACCGTCACGAACAGCGGGTCCATGCCGGGTTCCGTCCCGGCGAGCTGCAAGCCGTGCGTCCTGCCGAAGACGGTGCAGCCCGCGACGACCAGCGCCGCGATCGCGACCGCCGCAGCCAGCCGGCCCAGCGTCGACCCCATCTGCGCCCCTCCTCGTGGTCCCTCCGGCGCGAGCGCGCCCTAGACTCGGGTCGTGACCGTCACACCCGGGATCGGCAGCGCCGATCATCCTCCGTTCTTATGGCGCGACCCGACGCCGAAGTCCTCATACGACGTGGTGGTGGTCGGCGGCGGCGGGCACGGTCTCGCGACCGCCTACTACCTGGCGAAGAACCACGGCATCACCAACGTGGCCGTGGTCGAACGGGGCTGGCTGGCGGGCGGGAACGTCGCGCGCAACACGACGGTCATCCGCTCGAACTACCTGTGGGACGAGAGCGCGGCGATCTACGAGCACGCGCTCAAGCTGTGGGAGACGCTGCCGCAGGAGCTGGACTACGACATCCTGCTCAGCCAGCGCGGCGTGATGAACCTGTGCCACACCCTGGGCGATGTCCGTGAGGCGCAGCGGCGGATCTTCGCGAACCGGCTGAACGGCGTCGATGCCGATTGGCTGGACCTCGATGACATCGCGCGCATCTGCCCGATCGTCGAGCTGTCGCGCGAGGTGCGCTACCCGGTCCTCGGCGCGACGTTCCAGCCGCGGGGCGGCATCGCGAAGCACGACTACGTCGCGTGGGCCTACGCGCGCGCCGCCGATGCCCTGGGCGTCGACCTCATCCAGCACGCCGAGGTCACCGGGTTCGAGCTGGATGGCGACCGGGTCACGGGCGTGGTCACGACGCGCGGCCGGATCGGGGCGGGTCGCGTCGCCCTGGTCGCCGCGGGGCATACCTCGGTCCTGGCGTCGATGGTCGGCATCCGGCTGCCGCTCCAGTCGCATCCGCTGCAGGCGCTCGTGTCGGAGCTGCTGGAGCCGATCCACCCGACGGTCGTCATGTCGAACGCCGTCCACGTGTATGTGAGCCAGGCGCACAAGGGTGAGCTGGTGATGGGCGCGGGGCTCGATCCGCCCAACGGCTACAGCCAACGCGGGTCGTTCCACGTCATCGAGCACCAGATGGCCGCCGCGCTGGAGCTCTTCCCGGTCTTCGCGCGCGCCCACGTCCTGCGCACGTGGGCGGGCATCGTGGACGTCGCCCCCGACGCCTCGCCGATCATCGGCACGACACCGATCCGCGACCTGTTCCTCGACTGCGGCTGGGGGACCGGCGGGTTCAAGGCGACGCCGTCCTCGGGCTGGGTCATGGCCGCGACGGTCGCAGCGGGCGAGCCGCACGAGCTGGCGCGGCCGTACGCGCTCTCGCGATTCACGACGGGCGCGCTCATCGACGAGCACGGCGCCGCCGCGGTGGCCCACTGATGCTGCTCATCCCGTGCCCGTGGTGCGGCCCGCGCGCCGAGATCGAGTTCCGGTACGGCGGCCAGGCGCATATCGCGTACCCGCCGGATCCGGCCGAGGCCGATGACGCCGCCTGGGCGGAGTACGTGTTCATGCGCGACAACCCCAAGGGCCCGTTCGCGGAACGCTGGGTGCACACGGCCGGGTGCCGGCGCTGGTTCAACGTCGTGCGCGACACGCTGACCAACGAGGTCAGCGCGTCGTACCCGCCGGGAGCGCCTCGCCCCGACATGACGCCCATCTCGTGAGCGGCGCGCACCGCCTCCCGAGCGGCGGCCGCATCGACCGCTCGAAGCCGCTGCGCTTCGGGTTCGACGGCGTCGAGTACCAGGGGTTCGCGGGCGACACGCTGGCGTCCGCGCTCCTCGCCAACGGTGTCGACGGCGTCTGGCGCTCGCTGTACCGCGACCGCCCACGCGGGGTGTTCGCGGCGGGCGCCGACGACCCGAACACCCTCGTCCAGGTGGAGCGCCCGGGCGGCGCCTCCGAGCCGATGCTCCGGGCGACCACCGTCGAGCTGGTCGATGGCCTGGTGGCCACGTCCCTGCGGGGGAGGGGACGACTGGAGCGCCGCGCCGACACGTCGCGCTTCGACCATCGCTACACCCATGTCGATGTGCTGGTCGTGGGCGGCGGCCCGGCGGGCATCGCGGCGGCGGTCGCGGCGGGGCGCACCGGCGCGCGCGTGCTCCTGGTCGACGACGCTCGCGAGCTGGGTGGATCGCTCCGGTCGATGCCCGAGGTGCGGCTCGACGGGCGGCCCGGGTGGGCGTGGATCGAGGCGCGGACCGCGGAGACGACACGCCACCCGGAGACGCGGATCCTGACCCGCGCGACGGCGCTCGGGCTGTACGACCACGGCTGGGTCACGGTGGCGCAGCGGCTCGACGGACCGGTCGAAGGGCGGCTGTGGCATGTCCGGGCGAAGCGGATCGTGCTGGCGACCGGTGCGCTGGAGCGGCCGATCGCGTTCCGCGGCAACGATCGGCCGGGCGTGATGCTCGCGTCCGCGGCCCGCACGTACGTGGAGCGGTTCGGGGTCGCGCCCGGCGAGCGTGCGGTCGTGTTCACGACCAACGACAGCGCCTATCAGGCTGCGCGGTCGCTCGCGCGGGCCGGCGTGGAGGTCGCGGCGGTCGTGGATGCCCGGGAGTCGCCCGCCTCCGAGACCGTGGCGCGGGCGCGCGATGCCCGCATCCCGGTCCACACGGGCGCGCTGGTCGCGGCCACGACGGGCGAGGAGCGGGTCGTGTCGGTCGCGGTCCGGACGGCCGACGGGATGGTCGCTCGGATCCCGTGCGATCTCGTCGCGGTCTCGGGCGGCTGGAACCCCGCGATCCATCTGTGGAGCCATGTCCGCGGGACGACCCGCTGGGATGACGCGATCGGCGCCTTCGTCCCCGACGAGCCCGCCGGACCCATCGACGTCGCCGGCGCGGTCACCGGCTCGTTCTCGACGGGTGACGCGATCCGCCAGGGCATCGCGGCCGGGGTACGCGCGGCAGCACTCGCCGGGTTCCCCGAGCGCTGGGCGTCCGTCGCGCCGGAGGTCACCGACCGCTCCTCGACCGACGTCGCCGCCGGCGAGCCGGCCGTCGGCGCGTTCGAGCCGCTGTTCGTCGTCCCGGCCGCCGATGGGGCGTGGGACGAGCTGTACGTCGACCTCGAGCGCGACGCGACCGTCGCCGACGTCCATCGTGCGGTCGGCGCCGGTCTTCGCTCGGTCGAGCACATCAAGCGCTACACCACGATCGGGACCGCGTCCGACCAGGGCCGGACCTCCGGCGTCATCGCGTCCGCCGTCGCGGCGGAGCTGCTCGGGTCGCCGATGAGCGAGGCCGGCCTGACGACGTTCCGGCCGCCGTATGTCCCGGCATCGTTCGCGTCACTGGCGGGACGGGACCGCGGCTCGCTCCACGATCCGATACGGACGACCGCCGATCCAGCCGTGGCACGTCGACCGGCAGGCGCCCATGGAGAACGTCGGCCAGTGGCACCGGCCGTGGTACTTCCCGGTCGACGGCGAGTCGATGGACGAGGCCGTCCTTCGCGAGACCCGGGCGGTGCGCGCGTCGGTCGGGGTCATGGACGCGTCGACGCTGGGCAAGATCGACCTGCAGGGACCGGACGTCGGCGTCTTCCTGGACCGGATCTACACGAACCGCTTCTCGACGCTCAAGGTGGGCTCGTGCCGGTACGGGCTGATGTGTCGTGCGGACGGGATGGTGTTCGACGACGGTGTCACGTCTCGCCTCGCCGAGGACCGGTTCCACATGACGACCACCACCGGCAATGCCGCGGCCGTCCTCGACTGGCTGGAGGAGTGGCTCCAGACCGAGTGGCCCGAGCTGCGGGTGCGCGCGACGAGCGTCACGGAGCAGTGGGCGACGGTCGCGGTCGTCGGGCCGCGATCGAGGGACGTCGTCGCCGCGGTCTGTCCGGGCCTCGATGTGTCGCGCGAGGCCTTCCCGTTCATGACCTGGCGCGAGGCGGCCATCGCCGGTGTCCCGGGCCGCGTGTTCCGCATCTCGTTCAGCGGCGAGCTCGCCTACGAGCTCAACGTCGGCTGGTCCGAGGGACGGCGTGTCTGGGAGGCGGTCATGGCCGCCGGCGAGCCGTTCGGGATCACGCCGTACGGCACGGAGTCGATGCATGTCCTCCGCGCCGAGAAGGGCTACCCGATCATCGGCCAGGACACCGACGGCACGGTCACGCCGCAGGACCTGGGCATGGACTGGATCGTCGCGCCGAAACCGTTCATCGGCTCGCGGTCGCATGCGCGGTCGGACACCCTGCGGCCGGATCGCAAGCACTTCGTGGGCCTGCTCCCGGTCGATCCGGAGGCGCTGCTGCCCGAGGGCGCGCAGCTCGTCGCGGAGGCGGTCGCTGGGCGCGTCGGCGCCCGTGCCGATGCTGGGCCACGTGACGTCGTCGTACCGCTCCGCGGCGCTCGGCCGCACGTTCGCGCTGGCGATGATCAAGGGCGGCCGCGACCGGATCGGCGAGGTCGTCCACGCGCCGCTCGGCGATCGCGTCATCGCGGCGACGATCACGTCGTCGATCCTGTTCGACCCCGAGAACGCGCGCCGGGACGGCGAGCCGGAGGCCGTGGCGTGACGGCGACCGCGATCGCGGTGATCGAGCGCGCGGCACCGCTCGCCCAGGTGACCCTCCGCGTCGCGCCCGACCCCGCCGTCCTCCAGCGGCTCGGGCGCGTGCTGGGCGTCCCGATCCCGGTCGATGCGAACCGCGCCGCGGTGTCCGCCGCCGGCCGTCGAGCGATCCTGTGGATGGGCCCCGACGAGTGGCTGATCGTCGACGAGGACCGCGCTGCGGCGGTCCCGATCGAGACCGCGCTCCGGGAGGCGGCCGGCGACGCGTTCGTCGTGACCGTCGACGTCAGCGAGAACCGCGTCGCGTTCGACGTCGCGGGCCCGGCGGCGCGCGACCTCCTGGAAGGCGGCATCACCGTCGACCTCCACCCGCGGTCGTTCACGGTCGGCTCGTGCGCCCAGACGCTCCTCGCCCGCGCCAACGTCGTGCTCTGGCAGCGCACCGACGAGCCGTCCTACCGGCTGTTCGTCCGCCCGTCGTTCGCCGCTTACGTCGAGGCGTGGCTCGGAGACGCCCTCGAGGGCACCTCGAGGGCCTCGGAGGCTAGTCCAGCTCGCTCTTCGGGCGGATGCTCACCTGGCCGGCTGGACGATCCGGTGACGGTGCGGACGCCGGCGTCGGCGCGCTCGGCGCCTCGCGGCGCGAGCCCGCGACCGTCGGGCGGAGCTGGAAGCCGATGTGCTTCGCGACCTCGTCCTCGCGCGGCGCGCCGGGTGTCCGCTCCGGGTCGATCACGCGGATCGCGAGGACCCGCTCGCCGGGGATCAGCCAGGCGACGCCCTCGTCATCGAGGAGCTCGACCCGCTTCGCCTCCGAAAGCAGCTCGCCGTACAGGCGCAGGAGCACCGTCCGCAGGCCGATGCGATCGTGGATGGAACCGGCCGGGAAGCCATCGGCATCGCCGACGTAGGCGGCCGCCGTCGCGACCGCGTGCTGGAGTGGGAACGTGCTCGCGACGGTGAGCCCGGTGATGGTGACGACCTCGATCCGGAACGGCGTGTCGGCCATGGTCCCCTCGTGGTGCGGCGGCTCAGCCGGCCGGCGGCTCGACGGTCATCGGCTGGTCGTGGAGGCTGCCCTCGAGCACCAGATGGCAGGGGCTGGCCGCTGAGCGTCGTCTGCACGTCCAACCGGTACGGGTCGAACGTCGTGGTGTCGACGTCGAGGATGACCTGCGCCGTCGGGAGCCCGGCGGGCGGGGCGTCCGGCAGTGGCAGGACGGTCCGGCCGATGGTGGCGAACCGCTCCCAGACGAGGTCGGGCGGCACGACGGCCGTCAGGCGATGGCAGGTCCGGCCGGCGCACGCCACGTCCTCGTTCGTGACCTGCAGGCGGGCATCGGTCGCGAAGTTCGTGATCGCGCTCCGGAGATCGTCGCCCGCCGGGAGGGGCAGCATGCCGCCGCCCTGCTTCTGGAAGCCGGAGCCCGTGTCGATCCACCAGACGCCGTCCTTCACGATCACCCGGACCGGCTTCGCCGTGGCCTCCGCCGATCGCCCCTCGACGTGCGCCGCGGTCTTCCCGGGATCGAGATCGGCATCGAAGGTGGCGCTGTCCGGCCCGCCCAGCAGACCGCCGGCCGGGTCGAGCTCGCCGTGGACGCGGATCGACTGCAGCGTGAGCATCCGGTCGATCGCACGGATGAACAGCGCATGGGCGTCGTCGGCGGCGCTGGGCGCCTGGCCACCGCAGCTCGCGAGCACGAGCGTGACCAGGAGCACGAGCGTGACCAGGAGGAGGACGAGGCGCGCGCGGTGGGCGGGTCGCACGGCGGCATCGTACCGGCGGTCGCGACCAGGACATCGGACCGCCCCGGAGGAGGAGGTTCCGGGGCGGTCCGTGGCGACTGGGAGGAGCGTGGGTCAGGCGGCTTCGTGCGACCCCGTGGCGGCCGTGGGCCGGGTCATCGGGGCGACGATGACCAGCGAGCGCATCGCCGCGTCCGCCCAGGCCATCGCGTCACGCATCGTCATCGTGGACGCCTCGTGGCGCTCAGCCTGGTAGGCATCGCGCAGCCGCACCAATCGTTCGAAGAATTGCCGCCGTTCGTGCTTGCTCATCGTCCTGGCCTCCCAGTGGGTCCGCCTCAGCGGTCCCTGATGACCAGCACGCTAGGGATGCGCCGGCCCGGGCTCATCGGGAGGTAGCCCCATCTTTCGGCCCTGGGGTACCTGATGCCGCCGCCTCGCGTATCCCCATGACGACTGGGATCACGCTCGACGGCGCGCGGATCGTCTCGGCTGCGACGCTGCGCGGACCGTGGACGCCAGGTCGACGCAGCAGCCATCCGGTGGGCGGCTGGACTGCCTCGCCGGGCCCTACCCCGCCGCCTGGCGCAGCGTTCGCGCGATCCGCGCCGCGGTCGTGGCGACGAGGCGGCCCACGTCGGCATCGCGACCGGCCGGCGGGAAGCGATACGACGGCCCGTGCACGTGGAGCGCTGCCACGACCTCCCCGGATCCATCGGCGACGCCCGCGGCCACCGACGAGATGCCCTCGGCGAACTCGTCGTGGACCCAGGCATAGCCGCCGAGCTGGACGGCCCGCAGCCGCTCTCGCAGCGCATCCGGATCGGTCAGGGTCCGCGGCGTGAGGCGCGCCAGCCCACCCGCGAGGTACGCCTCGACGACCGACGACGACGCGTGCGCCAGGAAGACCTGCCCGGAGCTCACGGCGTGCATCGGCACCCGCGTGCCGGTCCAGTCGCGGATCGAGACCGGGTTCGGCGTACCGACCTGTTCCACGTAGTGGACATCACGCCCATCGGGGATCGACAGCCCGGCGGCCTCGCCGGTCTCCTCGGCAAGGGTCGCGAGGTACGGCCGGGCGATCGCCAGCAGCGACGGTGACGCCGCGAGCCCCGCCGCCAGCGTCACGACGCGCGGACCCAGCCGGTACCGGCCGTCGATCGGGGACTGCTCGACCGCCTCCTCCGCCTGGAGCGCCCGAAGCAACCGCGCGACGGTGGATTTCGGGAGTCGTGCGCGGCCCGCGATGGTGGTCACGCCGCTCGGCCCATCGCCGAGGGCGGAAAGCACCGCGAACGCCCGCTCGATGCTCTGGACTCTGGACACGCACGCTCCCGTCGATTAGGCTGGCGAGGCCTCTCGGTTCCATCATACGGCACGGTTCCACGATGTGGAACATGGGCAAACGGGCCGGCAAGAGACCGAGGGACGGGAGTACGGATGGCGGCCGACGATCTCCAGGACATCGACCTCGCGAGCCTCAACGATGACGAGCTCACCGAGCAGATGCACAACGACCTCTACGACGGCCTCGCGGAGGCCATCACGGAGGGAACGAACATCCTCCTGGGCCGCGGCTGGTCGCCCGACCGGGTCCTGAACGACGCCCTGGTCGAGGGCATGCGCATCGTCGGCATCGACTTCCGCGACGGCATCCTGTTCGTGCCCGAGGTGCTGCTCGCCGCCAATGCGATGAAGTCGGGCATGACGATCCTCCGCCCGCTGCTCGCGGAGACCGGTGCCGAGCGCATCGGCAAGGTCGTCATCGGCACCGTGAAGGGCGACATCCACGACATCGGCAAGAACCTCGTCGCGATGATGCTCGAGGGTGCCGGGTTCGAGGTCGTGGACCTCGGCATCAATACCGACGCCGAGAAGTTCATCGCCGCGCTCAACGAGCACGAGCCCGAGATCCTGGGCATGAGCGCGCTGCTCACGACGACGATGCCGTACATGAAGGTCGTCATCGACGAGCTCAAGAACCGCGGGCTGCGCGACAAGGTCATCGTGCTCGTCGGCGGAGCGCCGCTGAACGAGGAGTTCGGGCGAGCCGTGGGCGCCGACGCGTACTGCCGCGACGCCGCGGTCGCCGCCGAGATGGCACGTTCGCTGGTCGCCGCGCGGCGCGCGAGCACGACCGCCGCCTGAGACGCCGGCCGATGGCCACGGCGTCGCCCGTCGACCCCGCTCCGCATACGCTCGTCATCGGGTGCGGCGCGCTCGCGCGCGAGCTGCTGGCGCTCACGTCGGACCTGCCCGGGGTGAAGGTCGTCGCCGTCGATGCCCGGCTGCACAACCGGCCCGAGCGGATCGCGGCCGCGGTGAAGCGACGCATCGCCCGGGCCCGGCGCGAGCACGGCGATGGGATCCGGCTGTTCGTGGCCTATGCCGACTGCGGGACGGGCGGCGCGCTCGACGCGTTGCTCGCCGAGGAAGGGCGTCGCGCGATTGCCGGGCGAGCATTGCTTCGAGCTGTACGCGGGCGCCAAGGCGTACGCGGCGCTCCAGGACGCCGAGATCGGCACGTTCTATCTCACCGACTTCCTCGCCCGCCAGTTCGAGACGCTGGTCATCGCAGGCCTCGGGCTGGATCGCCACCCCGAGCTGCTGCCGCTCTACTTCGGGAACTACACGCCGGCTCGTGTACCTCGCCCAGACCGACGACCCGGAGCTGACCCGCCGCGCCGAGGCGGCCGCCGCACGCCTGGGGCTGCGGTTCGAGCGGATCCAGGCGGGCTATGGCGAGCTCGCCGCCCCGATCCGGACGCTGGCGGTCCCGGCGTGAGTCCCGTGGCGACGCCCGCCGAGGGCGCGTCACGCCACGGCCTGATGACGCCGATGACGCCGATGACGCCGAGAGCCACGACCGATGAGGTACCGACCTAGATGCCCCCGATGCTGACGGTGATCCGCTGGCGCGACATCCCGGCCCAGGTCACCGCGAAGGACGGCCGGGCCGTGGCGAAGCGTGTCCTGCATCGCCGGTTCCAGGTCGCGATCGACCGCGCCGCGATGCAGGCCGGCAAGAAGGCCGCCAGCGACTACATCGGCGAGTGGGTGTCGGATCGCCGGCCGTGCGGCCCCGACCTCCAGGCCGAGGTGGACGCGCTGGCGACCCGCTTCGAGGCCGAGCACACGCGCGAGGTCCTCGCCCAGCTCGTCGCCAACGGCGGCTGGCAGGACCCGAGCGCCCACGCCGAGGTCCCGCCGCCGCCCGCCACCCCCAAGGACGAGGAGCCGCAGCCCGCATGACCCGCACCATCGTCAGCTCGGCGACCCGCGAACACGTCATCGGCTTCGACCGGCCGTTCACGATCATCGGCGAACGCATCAACCCCACCGGCCGCAAGCTGCTCGCCCAGGAGATGCGCGACGGCGACTTCAGCCGGGTGGAGCGGGATGCCGTCGCCCAGGTGGAGGCCGGCGCTCACATGCTCGACGTGAACGCCGGGATCCCGCTGGCCGACGAGCCCGCGATCCTCGCGAAGACCGTGCAGCTCGTGCAGTCGCTGGTCGACGTCCCGCTGAGCATCGACAGCTCCATCGTCGAGGCGCTGGAAGCCGGGCTCGCGGTGTACCAGGGCAAGGCACTGGTGAATTCGGTGACCGGCGAGGAGGAGCGCCTGGAGCGCGTCCTGCCGTTGGTCAGGAAGTACGGCGCCGCGGTGGTCGCGATCAGCAATGACGACACGGGGATCTCCGAGGACCCCGATGTGCGGTTCGCGGTCGCGAAACGGATCGTCGAGCGGGCTGCCGATCATGGCATCCCCCGCGAGGACATCATCGTGGATCCGTTGGTCATGCCCATCGGCGCGATGCGCACCGCCGGACAGCAGGTATTTGCGATCCTCAAGCGACTGCGTGAGGAACTCAAGGTCAACTCGACATGCGGTGCGAGCAACGTCAGCTTCGGGCTTCCGCACCGCGAGGGCGTCAATGCGGCGTTCCTGCCGATGGCCATCGCGTCGGGACTCACGACGGCGATCACGAACCCGCTCTCGAGCGAGGTGAAGGCCGCCGTGATGGCCGCCGACGTGCTGATGGGCAACGACGCCGACGCGGGTCGCTGGATCCGCCAGTTCCGCGAGCCCGCGCCCGAGGGCGAGACGGGCGGCCGGCGCGTGAACCGTCGCCGCACGCTCGCCGCCGAGGCCGCTCGTGGTGCCGCCGCCCACGCCCCGGCCGGCCTGTCCGAGGAGGAGCTCGCGCTGCTCCAGCCGGAGGGCGTCCGCTGACCGCCGGCGCGGACCACCTGGTCGTCTTCACGCCGTCCGGCCGGCGGGGTCGCTTCGAGGCGGGCACGACGGTGCTCGATGCCGCCCGGAGCTTGGGCGTCGACATCGACTCCGTGTGCGGTGGGCGTGGCCTCTGTGGCCGCTGCCAGGTGACCCAGAGCGTCGGCCACTTCCCGAAGCACGGCATCGAATCGACCGCGGATCACCTCACCCCGTGGGCGTCTCGCGAGGAGGAGTATCGCGAGCGAAAGGGGATCGCGCGTGATCGGCGGCTGAGCTGTGCCGTCGAGATCCGGGGCGACGCCGTCATCGACGTCCCGCCCGAGAGCCAGGTCCACAAGCAGGTCGTCCGCAAGGGCCTCACGGTCCGCGACTTCGAGATCGACCCGGTCGTCCGGCTCTACTACGTCGAGGTCGAGCGGCCGACGCTCGAGACCCCCGGCGGCGACCTCGCCAGGCTCCAGGAGGCGCTCCGTCGCGAGTGGGCGCTCGACGGCCTGGACGCCGACCTCCACGTCCTCCGCGAGCTCCAGCCGGCCCTCGAGCGCGGCGAGTACGCGGTCACCGTCGCGGTGCACGACGGGCGCACCATCAGCGCCGTATGGCCGGGGCTCCAGGAGCGGGTGCTCGGCGTGGCCATCGACATCGGGTCGACGACGATCGCGGGTCACCTCGCCGACCTGTCCACGGGCGAGGTCCTCGCCAGCCACGGCGTGATGAACCCCCAGATCCGCTTCGGCGAGGACCTCATGAGCCGCGTGTCGTACGCGATGCTCCACGAGGGCGGCGCCGGGGAGATGACGAGAGCGGTGCGGGCCGCGCTCGGCGGGCTCATCCGCGAGCTGGTCTCGGTCGCCCAGGTCCACACCAACGAGATCCATGAGCTCGTGCTGGTGGGCAATCCGATCATGCATCACCTCGCGCTGGGCATCGATCCGGTGCCGCTGGGGTCCGCCCCGTTCGCGCTCGCGACCGACACGGCCGTCCGCGTGCGGGCGAGCGAGCTCGGCCTGCCGGCGCACACCGGCGCGCGCGTCTACGTCCTGCCGTGCATCGCGGGCCACGTGGGCGCAGACACCGCGGCCGTGATCCTTGCCGAGGCGCCGCACCGCACGACCGGCACGCGCCTGGTCGTCGACGTCGGCACGAACGCCGAGATCGTGCTCGCCGTCGACGGCAAGCTCCTCGCCGCGTCGTCGCCGACCGGGCCGGCCTTCGAGGGCGCCCAGATCTCCGCCGGCCAGCGAGCCGCGCCGGGCGCCATCGAGCGCGTCCGGATCGACCGCACCACGCTCGAGCCGCGGTTCCGCGTCATCGGCGTCGACGCCTGGTCCGACGACCCCGCGTTCGCCGAGCTCGCCGCTGGGACCGGTGTCACCGGCATCTGCGGCAGCGGCATCGTCGAGGTCATCGCCGAGCTGTTCCTCGCCTCGGTCATCACCGCCGACGGCACGATCGACGGATCGATGGCCGCCCGGACGCCCCGCGTCGTGCCCGACGGGCGGACGTCCAGCTACGTCCTCTACGAAGGAGACCGCCGCATCGCGATCACGCAGAACGACGTCCGGGCGATCCAGCTCGCCAAGGCGGCGCTGTACGCCGGTGTCCGGCTGCTCATGGACCATGCCGGGGTCGAGACGGTCGACGCCGTTCGGCTGGCCGGGGCGTTCGGGAGCCAGATCGACCTGCTGCACGCGATGGTCCTGGGGCTGGTCCCCGACTGCGACCTCGCGCACGCCGGCCCGGCCGGGAACGCCGCCGGTACCGGTGCGCTGATCGCGCTGCTGTCCGCGGAGCAGCGCCGCGAGATCGAGCGGGTCGCCCGCGAGGTCACCAAGATCGAGACCGCGGTCGAACCACGCTTCCAGGCGCATTTCGTCGATGCGATGGCGTTGCCGCACCGGACGGCGCCGTCGACCCACCTTTCGCAGGTCGTCCAGCTGCCGGCACGGACGGCCGCCACGCCCGCCGCCGGACGACGCCAGAACCCCCGCCGCCGCGCACTGGCCGCCCGCACCAGCCCCGAGCAGGATCAGGAGGCGGCGGTGGGCGCCGCAGAGGAGGACCGATGACGGACATGGTCCCGCGCCGCCGGACGGGCGGCCGGGAGGGACGGATCGCGGCGCGCGCCGCTGCGCACATCGAGCACGTCCCGTTCCTGACCCGGACCCTCAAGCCCTTCGAGGTCCTCGACGAGGAGGGCCTGGCGCTCATCGAGCACAACGCCGACACGATCCTCCAGGAGGTGGGCCTGGAGTTCCGCGGCGATCCCGAGGCGATCCGGCTGCTGAAGGACGCGGGCGCCGACATCGAGGGCGAACGCGTGCGCTTCGAGCGGGGCATGGCCCGTTCGATCATCCAGGCGACGGCGCCGCGGCAGTTCACGCAGGTCGCGCGCAATCCCGAGCGATCCGTGCGCCTCGGCGACCCGTACACGGTCCTCGCGCCCGAACTACGGCTCGCCGTTCGTGCGCGACCTCGACAACGGGCGGCGTTACGGGACGATCGAGGACTTCCGGAACTTCGTGAAGCTGACCTACATGACGCCGTACCTCCACCACAGCGGCGGCACGGTGTGCGAGCCGGTCGACGTGCCGGTGAACAAGCGACACCTCGACATGGTCTACGCGCACATGCGCTACAGCGACAAGCCGTTCATGGGCTCGGTCACGCACCCCGACCGGGCGCGGGACACCGTCGCGATGGCGCGGATCCTGTTCGGCGAGGAGTTCCTCGAGACGAACCACGTGATCCTCAGCCTCGTGAACGCGAACAGCCCGCTGGTCTGGGATTCGGTGATGCTGGGCGCGCTGCGCACCTACGCCGAGGCGAACCAGGCCGTGCTCATCACGCCGTTCGTCCTGGCCGGCGCGATGTCGCCGGTGACCAGCGCGGCCGTGTGCGCCCAGACCCTCGCCGAGGCGATGGGCGGGATGGCGCTGGCCCAGCTCGTCCGGCCGGGTGCGCCGGTCGTCATGGGCTCGTTCGCGAGCTCGCTGTCGATGCAGACGGGGGCGCCGACGTTCGGGACGCCGGAGCCATCGCTCGTGCTGTTCGCGATGGCCGCCCTGGCGCGACGCCTGGGCGTCCCGTTCCGGTCCGGCGGCAACCTGTGCGCCTCGAAGGTCGCCGACGCGCAGGCCGCGTACGAGAGCGCCGCGACGTTCCAGCCGACGATCCTCGCCGGCATCAACTTCGTGCTCCATGCCGCGGGCTGGCTCGAGGGCGGGCTGACCATCGGCTACGAGAAGTTCATCCTCGATCTCGACCAGTGCGGCATGGCGTCGGTGTTCGTGAAGGGCATCGATCTCTCGGAGAACGGCCAGGCGCTGGACGCGATCCGCCAGAACGGCCCGGGCCAGCACTTCCTGGGCAATCCCCACACGCTGGCCAACTTCGAGACGGCGTTCTACCGCTCGACCACGGCGAACTACGACTCGTTCGAGCAGTGGTACGACGAGGGCTCGAAGGATGCCGCGACGCGCGCCAACGCGGTCTGGAAGCGGATGCTCGCCGAGTACGAGGCGCCGCCGATGGACGTCGCGACCGACGAGGCGCTG
Source organism: uncultured Chloroflexia bacterium (assembly GCA_963778025.1). GTDB lineage: Bacteria > Chloroflexota > Limnocylindria > Limnocylindrales > CSP1-4 > CAVZTA01. Next base: position 100,712 of record CAVZTA010000003.1, read on the forward strand.
ATGGAGTTCATCATCCGGCGCAAGGCGTCGTTCCCGGACTCGGACGTCTGATGGCGATGGTCGCGCTCCGCCGGTCCGTCCGCGGCGCCGAGGCGTCGGCGCTCGCCCGCGCGCTCGAGGACCCGATCTTCGAGCTCATCCCGATCAAGAGCCTGCCCGACCAGGTGCCCCATCTGCCGCCCGGTGCGCTCGTCTCGGTCACCGCGTCGCCCACCAAGACGATCGAGGCGACGGTCGACGCCGCGCGCGACCTCCAGGCGGCCGGGTTCCGGGCCATGCCGCACCTGTCGGCGCACATGATCCGCGACCGCGCGCACCTCGCCGACCTGCTCGACGCGGCGCGTGCGGGCGGGGTCACCCGTGCGTTCGTCGTGGGTGGCGACTCGCACGATCCGGGCGACTTCCGGGACGGGCTGTCGCTCCTGCGGGCGATGGACGAGCTGGGTCACCCGTTCAGCCATCTCGGCTGCCCGGCGTATCCGCAGGGCCATCCGGACATCCCGGTGCCCACGCTCCTGCAGGCGCTCCGCGACAAGGCGCCGTACGTGGAGCACGTCACGACGCAGCTCGGCTTCGACACCGCGGCGATCGCGTCCTGGGTGGCCGCGCGACGGGCGGAGGGCTTCGCGCCGTCGATCGTCATCGGCGTGCCCGGTGTCGCCGACCCGCAGAAGCTGCTGACGATCGCGGCCCGCATCGGCGTCGCCGACGCCCGGCGATTCCTGACCAAGAACCTGCGCTTCGTCATGGGGCTCGCACGCAGCGGCGGCTTCTACAAGCCGACGCGGTTCGTGCAGGGCGTCGCGCCGCTGCTGGCCGATCCGGGGGCGCGCGTGACCGGGCTGCACCTGTACACGTTCAACGCGGTCGAGGCCACCGAGGCGTGGCGCCGCGAGCAGCTCGAGCGCCTGGGAGCGGCGGTCGCCGTCCCGGCATGACACGCCCGCGGCCGACGGCAAGGCCGCCGCCGCTGCCGGTCCTTGCGATCGTCGCGATCGTCGGGCTCCTCCTGGCGGCGTGTGGTGGCGGGTCGACCGCGAGCGGGACGTCGCCCGGCGCGAGCGTGCCGCCGGTCGTCCGGGCGGTGCTCGCTGCCGGCAACCCATCTGCGGCCGCGGATCGGAACCTGGAGCTCGTCCGCTACACGATCCAGCCGGGGACGACGTTGGCGCTCCACCGGCATCCCGGGATGCAGCTCGCCTGGATCGAATCGGGCGTGCTGACGTACACCGTCGAGGTGGGCAAGGTGACCGTGCATCGGGTCGATGGGTCGACGATCGATGTCCGGCCGGGCGAGACGGTCCGCATCGTCGCCGGCGAGTGGCTCGCCGAGACGGAATCGGTCGTCCATTTCGGCGCCAACGAAGGCCCCGATGTCGTCGTCATCCTGGCGGCGTCGCTGCTCCAGGCCGGGGAGTCGCCCGCCATCCCGATGCCGTCGCCATCCTGATGGCCGTCGCCGGGGGCGTGGCTGGCGCGTCGCCGCTGCGGATCGAGGTCGCGCGCACGCTCGACGAGGTCCGGCTGATCCTGGACTGGGCGGCGGCGGAGGGCTGGAACCCGGGGCTGTCCGACGCTGAGGCGTTCCTGGCCGCCGATCCCGAGCGGGTTCCTCCTGGGCCGGCTGGGCTCGGAGCCCGTGGCCGCGATCTCCCTGGTGCGATACGACGATCGCTTCGCGTTCCTCGGCTGCTACATCGTCACGCCGGAGCTCCGGGGCCGGGGACACGGCATCGCGATGTGGCGCGCGGCGGTCGAGCGTGCCGCGGGGCGGACCATCGGCCTCGACGGCGTGCCGGCCCAGCAGGCGGCCTACCGGCGTTCCGGCTTCGAGCTGGAGCGGCGGAACCTGCGCTACAGCGGGCGGGTGCGCGACCTGCCAAGGGAGGTCCCGCGCACCGGCGAGCCCGTCGATGCCAGCCGCGTGCCGTTCGAGGCGCTGGCGCGCGTATGACCGGGGCATCTTCCCCGCGGACCGGCGGACGTTCCTCGCCCGCTGGATCGCCGCGGAGGGCCACCACGGCGTCGCGTGGCTCGACGGCGATGTGCCTCGCGGGTACGGCGTCGTGCGGCCCTGCCGATCGGGCTGGAAGATCGGGCCGTTGTTCGCAGACGACGCGACCGTCGCGGGCGCGATCTTCGGCGCGCTGGCCGGCCGGATCGGCGGCGACCGCGTCTCGATCGACGTCCCCGAGACGAACCCGGCCGCGGTCGCGATCGCCGAGGGGGCGGGTCTCGCGGTCGACTTCGAGACGGCACGGATGTACGCCGGCCCGCCGCCCGGCGAGGACCGCGACCGGGTGTACGGCGTGACGACGTTCGAGCTGGGCTGAGGCACATCCGAGGAAGGACCCGCCGGTCGCGGTCACGCCCGTGTCACCGTCCCGGGTGATGATGCGGTCATGCCCGAGACGTCCGAGACAGCCCGCCAGGACCGACCACGATCCGGGCGGTTCGTCTGGGCGGCCGTCGGCCTGCTCGCGCTCGTCGGCGGCACGGCGCTCGGCTGGGATGCTCGCCTCCTCGAGGCGATCGTCGCGCCACCGGCGCTGGTCCGCGCGCTGCTCGTCGCCGTCAGCGTCGTGGGTGCGCTGGCGCTCCTCCGCGAGGCCGTCCTGCGGCTGGAGCGCGTCGAGGGCGGGGAGCGCGACCTGCCTTCAGCCATCCGTGGCATCCGGCTCGCCTTCCTCGCCGTCGCGGCGTTCGCCGCCGCAGCCGGCTGGCTGCTCGCGCATCCGCTGCCGTTCATCGTCGCCCTGGTCATCGCGGGCGTCGACATCCTCGAGACGTCGTTCCTGCTGCTCGTCGTGACCCTGCGCCGGGACTGAGCGCTACCAGCTCCCGCCCGAGGACGTCCCACCGCCACCACTCGACCCGGATGGGCCGGACGACGAGCCGCCGATGCTCGACGAGGTGCCGCCGCTCGACGAGCCGCCGATGTCCGAGGCGCTCGACATGAAGCCCACGCCGGCGCCGGCCCCGATCGCGTGGCGGCCGACGCGCTTCTCGCGCGCCTCCTGGACATCGCGATCGGCGCGTCGCCGGACCGTGCCGGCGTCATCGGCGATCGCCTGCGCCCTGGCCCGGAGCTCGTCGGGGCCGACCGGCGGATCGGCGAGCAGCGTCCGAAGGCGTTCCTCGATGTCGTCGGCGATCCGGCGTGTGGAGGCGCGGACGTCGCTCCGGTCGTGGGTGGCGAGGACCATCGACGCGGCGGCGATGCGGGCGCCATCGAGCGCCTCGCGTGCCCGCCGCCGTGCCGCGAGCACCTCGGCGTGGATCGACCCGGCCTCGTTCGCTGCCGCGCGCATCGCCTCCCACGCCACCAGGGCGTCGGTCTCGCGACCCGCGGCCGCGAGCCCATCGCGAGCCGCGTCGAGCCGCGGCGTGAGCGCCGGCATCGGCGAGGTCGCCAGGTCCCCGGCCGCGCGGTCGAGCGCGACCGAGGCTTCGTCCGACGCCTGGGCGCGTTCCGCCACGGCGCGCGCGACCCGGTCGGCGGTCTCGTCGATGCGCGCGACCCGTGCCGCGAGCGACGCCGTCGCCCGAAGCGCTGCCCGGAGCGCGAGCACGCCCGGCGGACGCCGCGCGGCGGCCAGGCTGGCCGCGGCCACGCGCGCCTGGTCCTCGACGACGGCGAGGTCGCGCGGTCAGGCCGTCAGCCTCGGGCAGCGAGCGTCGCATGGGCCGACGGGCTGGGCGCGCGGACGCCGTCGATCCGCCCGCGCGCGGCGGCGACCGTCGAGCGCACGCGAGGCAGGTCGTCGACCAGGGCGGCAGTGCGATCGTCCGCGGTCGCATCGAGCGTCTCGAGCTCCGTCCGTTCGGCGGTCACCGCCGCCGACCAGGCCTCGATGGGCGGCACGATCGCCTCGAGGTCCGCGACCGCGGCCTGGCGCGGCGCCATGGACATGCCCTTCACGGCTCCGAGTCGACTGCGGGCGGCCCGGACGCGGGCGAGCGACAGCTCCGCGTCGTCGATCCCGCCGCGGAATGGCGCAGCCGCACGCTCGCCGAAGGTGGCCGCGAGGGCATCGGTGGCTGCCCGGCCGGCGGAGGCCGCGTCGACCGCCCGTTCGGCGAGGCCGGCGGCCGATGCCTCGAGATCGCCGCGATCGCCTGCCGGCGATGCGCCATCCAGCTGCCACCCATGCCGACCGCCGCGACCCCGGCGACGAGCAGGAGGCCGACGACCAGCGGCGTCGGCGCCCCCGACGGCCCGCGCTCCGTGAACGGTTCGCCGCCCGGCCCGGGCTCGAAGGGACCCGGGTCGAAGGGACCCGGGTCGACGATGGGACCCGGGTCGAAGACCCCAGGGTCGTCGGGCTCGAACGGGATGGTCTCGACCGGCTCCTCGCCCGCACCGCCGGACCATGGCCCCGGGTCGATCTCGTCGCCGTCGACCGCCGCCTCGAGATTCGACGCCGTGAGCGCCACACCGCCGCCGACGTCGCTCGCGCGGAGCGCATCACCCAGCGGCGCGAGGACCTGGTCGATCTCGTCGACCGAGAGCCCGAGATCCTCGCCCGCCCACAGGCCGAACTGGCGGTCGTCGAAGCTGATGAACAGGACGGCATCGCTCGTCCCCAGCTCGTTCGCACCGGCGATGGACTCCGCGAACAGCGCCGGGTCGTCGCCCCCGATCGACGGCAGCGTGACGATCCACATCCGGATCCCACGCTGGGACTCGAGCTCCTTGATCGCTTCGGCGATCTGGTCCTCGACGCCGTCCAGGCGTTCCGCGATGTCCGTGATGCGCTGGTCGAGCTTGGGCGGGTCGGCGGCGAGCACGGGACCGGCGAGCGCGAGCAGCCACGCTCCGAGGACGACGGCCAGGACGAGGACGCGGCTCATGGGCGAAGCCTCGCGCGCTGTCGGGGAGTCGGGTGAAGGCTGGAGCGGGACCGACGGCGGTGATCCTGCCACGTGTCCCGCCGCAGCGACGACGCGCGGGCGCGCCGGTCCGTTGCGCGGCGAGCGATCGATCGACGTCATGCGGACGACGCCACGGCGCGCAGGGCCTGGTCGGCGATGACGACGTCCTCGCGCGCGACGATCCGCAGGACGACCGGTGTCGCCCCCACCGCCGAGATGCGCGCGTCGGCGTCGTCGTCGGCCGGTCGGTCGGGCAGGGGCAGGAAGCCGAGGAGCGCCAGCCGCGCGACCACCGCGGACCGCGTCGCGGCGTCGTGCTCGCCGATGCCGCCCGTGAACACCAGCGCGTCGAGCTCGTCGAGCGACGTCGTCGCGGCGGCGATCGCGCGGGCGGCGGACCGGACGAACAGGTCGACGGCGAGGGACGCGCGGGGGTCGCCGGCCGCCGCCGCCTCGCGGACGAGCCGCATCTCCCCGGAGACGCCGGACACGCCCAGGAGCCCGGAGCCGTGCTCCAGCGCGTCCGCGATCGCCGCGGCATCCGCCAGCCCTTCGCGCTCGAGATGGAGCGGGATCCCCGGGTCGATCGAGCCCGAGCGGGTGCCCATCATCAGCCCCTCGAGCGGCGTGAAGCCCATCGACGTGTCGACGGACGCGCCGCGGTCGACGGCCGTGACCGAGCAGCCGCTGCCGAGGTGCGCGACGACGAGCCGGAGCTCGCCGACGGGGCGGTCCAGCAGCTCCGCGGCACGCCCCACCGACCAATCGACCGACAGCCCGTGGAACCCGAACCGGCGGATGCCGTGCGCGGTACGCCACGCCTGCGGGATGGGGTAGGTACGAGCGGCGTCCGGGAGCGTCGCGTGGAAGGCCGTGTCGAACGCCGCGACATGGGCGACCGACGGGAGGAGCAGCCGCGCGGCTCGGATCGTGTCCAGCGCGACGGGGTTGTGGAGCGGCGCCAGTGTCGACAGGTCCTGGAGCTGCGTCAGCGTGCGCGTCATCGATGAGCGTGGCGTCGGTGAAGCGCTCACCGCCGTGGACGACGCGATGCCCGACCGCGGCGAGCGCGCCGGGCTCGATGCCGGCTGCGGTGAAGCGGTCGAGGACCGCGCGGAGATGGTCGTCGCGGCCGGTCGCGCGGCTGGCGTCGCTGCCCCACGAGACGGTCGCGGCGTCGAGCGGCGCCGTCGCGCGGCGCGGGCCCGTGGGGTCGACCTCGAGGACGCTCGCCTTGAGCGTCGACGAGCCGGCGTTGAGGACCAGGACGCGCATCCGCTCGATGGTCCCACGTCGGCGACCCGTCGGGTCGTTCGTCCGCCCCGTCAACGCTCCGCCGAAACGAGCCGGGCGGCCAGGTCGGCCTCGGTCGCCACGCCGGTCCAGCCGAGCCGCGCCGCGATCCGCGCCGCGGGTGGGAGTCGGAGCCCCGTCGCCTCGAGCAACGCCTGGCCGCCGGTCGCGAACACCTCCCGCGGCGGACCATCGGCCGCGACGCGCCCATCGCGCATCACGATGATCCGGTCGAAGTGGCGCGCGGCGAGCTCCATGTCGTGGGTGATGGCGATGACCGTCCGACCGCCGGCGGCGAGCGTGTCGACGATCGCGCCGATCCGGGCGATGCCGGCGGCGTCCTGGCCCGTCGTGGGCTCGTCGAGGACCACGATCGGCGGGTCGACCGCGAGGACGCTGGCGAGCGCCACGAGCTTGCGCCGCGACAGGTCGAGGTCGTACGGGTTGGTCGCGCGGTCGTCGGCGAGACCGGTCGCGACGAGCGCCGCCTCGGTCAGCCGGCCGGTCTCGTCCGCGGATCGACCGAGGTTGCGCGGGCCGAACGACACCTCGCGCAGCACCGATCGCTCGAACAGCTGGTCGTCCGGATGCTGGAACACGAAGCCGACGGTCGCGGCCAGGCGATGCACGGGCTCACCCGCGATGTCCCGCCCGCCGATGACGACACGACCCGCCGCCGGTCGCAGCAAGCCGTCGAGGTGCTTCGCGAGCGTCGTCTTCCCCGAGCCGTTGCGGCCGACGATCGCGACCCGCTCGCCGGGCTCGATGCGCAGGTCGACGCCGTCGAGCGCGACGACGTCGTCGCCATAGCGGTGGACGACGCCCTGGACCTCGATCGTCGGCGTCGGCACGGCCGCGGGCGGCCAGCTGGGCGCGAGGCCCTCCGTGTCGTCGTGGCGGAGCGCCCTGACCGCCGCCGCCGTCCCGGCCGGGTCCGCGCCGGCGATGGCGTGTGCGATCGCCGCCTCGTCGAACGCCTGCTCCGGCGGCAGGCCGAGCGCCCAGGCGAGCGCGACCAGCGTGGGCGTGCGGATGCCGGCCGGATGGGCCGTGTCCGGCCCGAGCGCCACGCCCGGCGCGTCGAGGGCGATGCGTTCCCCATGCGCGAGGACCAGGACCCGGCCCGCCGCGGCGAGGATCCCGGGCGCATGCTCCGCGGCGAGCACCGCGCGCCCGTCGCGGACGACCTCGCGCAGGAGGTCCGCGATGGCTTCGGTCCCCAGCGGGTCGAGCTGCGCCGTGGGCTCGTCGACGATGAGGACGGCAGGGTCCATCGCCACGATGCTGGCGATCGCCACCCGCTGCTGCTCCCCGCCGGAGAGCGCGAACGGCTCCCGATCGGCGAGGTGCGCGATGCTCAGCCGTTCGAGCACGGCATCGATCCGGCGGTCCATCTCGTCGCGTGGGACGGCGAGGTTCTCGAGGCCGAAGGCGAGCTCCTCCCGGACCGTGGGCTTGGAGGCGGACAGCTGGTTCGCCGGCGTCGAGAACACGATGCCGACCTTGCCCAGCCCATCCGCCGCGCCGGAGGCCGGCGCGTCGATGCCGGCGACATGCAGCGTCCCGTCGACCTTGGCACGCACGACCCGCGGGATGAATGCGGCGCACGCCAGCGCGAGGGTCGACTTGCCGGCGCCGGTCGCCCCGGCGACCCCCAGCAGCTCGCCCGGCCGAACGGTGAAGGTGACGTCGCGGAGCGCGGGGGTGGTGCGCCCGACGTATCGGATGCCCAGCGCGGTGGCCTCGATCCCGCCGTGGGCCGCGTCGTCCCCGTCGCGGGTCGCGTCCGTCGGCTCCGTCACAGCCGGAACGGGTTCGTGATGGCCGCCACGATGACGGCGACGAACCCGAGGAGCAGCAGGAGACGCAGCACCCGGTCAGCGGGTGGATCGACGACCTCGCGATAGGCCGTCCGCGCCGGCCGAGCCCCGAACCCCCGGGCCTCCAGGGCGAACGTCCGCTCGCGCACATCGATGAGCGACCCGAGCAGCACCGGCGCGACCAGCGGCAGCAGCGCCCGCGCACGCCGCGGCAGCGACCCCGACGTGTCGAGCCCCCGTGCCTGCTGCGCGTCGAGGATGGCGTCGGCCCGCCCACGGAGCCGGGGCACCATCTGGACCGCCGAGAGCACGACGAACGCGACCCGATGGCTCACGCCGCGCGAGACGAGCGCCTCGAGCAGGTCGTCGGCCAGGGTCGTGAACAGGAACAGCACCGACGCCATGAATGCGACGAGGACACGCCCCGCCGACTGCAGCCCGAACCCCAGCCCTTCGCGGCTGATGCCCAGCGGCCCGAGTCGCACGAGGAAGTCCGAGGCGCCCGGGAAGAACAGCGTGTTGACCACGAGGATCGAGATGACCAGGAGCGCCGGGATGCGCAGGGCCCGGAGCAGCTCACCCGCAAGGCCGGCGGACCACGCCGCGAGGAGGCACAGCAGCGCGAGGACCGGCAGGGCCAACGCCGGCAGCAGGAACGCCGCCACGATGATCAGCAGCAGCGCGAGCAGCTTCGTCACCGGATGGCGCCGGTGCAGCCAGCTGTGTCCCGGGCGGAAGTATCCCTGGGTGGTCGTCGACACGCAGGCCCGTCGTGCCTAGGCCGCGGCCGCGACGGTGTCCTCGCCGCGGCTGAACATCGTGCGGACGGTGATCGGCAGGCCGACGAGGATGCCGTAGACGATGGTGTAGCTCAGCGTCTTGTCCAGCGGGTCGGACGTGAGGCCCTGGGCGAAGGCCGACTGGAACACGTTCAGGCCGAGCGTCCGGAACAACGCCACGAGCGCGTCGGTGCCGGAGCCGGTGACACCGCCGAAGACGCCGGCGCTGATCGGTGCCGACATCGCGGCCGCGACGAAGCCGGTCGTGAGCCCGGCGACCCAGGCGGGGAACAGCCGGGCACGGTCGCCCTCCGACGCCCAGCGCCACGCGAGCACGCCGACGACGACGCCCAGGACCAGTGCGAGGATCAGCGAGGCCGGGTCGGCGATCGCGAGGCTGGTCAGAGCATCCAGGACACCGTCCTTGGCCGAGAAGTAGCCGCCGGGCGCGAACAGGAGCCGCAGGATCGCGAACACGAGCGCAGCGGCCGAGAGGCCCGTCGCCACGGCGAGGTACGGCCGGATGCGGGCGTCGTCACCGCGGAACGCGAAGACCGTGCGTCGGGTGACCCAGCCCACGACGACCGCGATGGCGATGATCGCGAGGGCGATGAGGACGAAGCGCATCTGGTTGTCGAGGGCGGCGGCCTGGTCCTCCGGGAAGAGCTCCGGGAGGCCGATCGTCGACTGGACGATGAGGAACGCGATGCCGGCGGCCGCGATGCCCGCCGCGACGGCCAGGAAGCTGCCGACGCGAGCGTCGTCGGATCGAAGGCGGAAGGCGCCGCGGTGGGTCCACCAGCCGGCCATCAGGCCGATGACCGCGGCGACGGGCGCGTAGAAGGCGGTCGTGGGGCCGGCACCGCCGGGCACGGGCAGGATGGACCAGATGAGGTTCGAGAGCAGGCCGGTGAGGGCACCCGCCCACGGCCCGGCGAGCGCGCCCACGAGCACGGTCCCGATCGAATCGAGGTAGATCGGCAGCCGGAGCGCGATGGTCAGCGAGCCGACGGCGATGTTGATGGCGATGGCGACCGGCATCAACGCCAGGACGGCCGTCGAGAGGTCGCGCTGGCGACGTGCCAGGACCGCGAGGAGGATCGCCCCGACGATGAGGGCGACGAGATAGGCGAGCTGGATGGGGGCGACGCAGCCATCGGTCTGGCCCTCGGCGCACACCTGCAACCAGTCGAGGTTCATCGTCCGCGCGCTCCCTTCATCGTCCGGACCTCCGGCCTGCCGCCCCTCGCCTAGCGTGCCACGCGGGAGCGGCGCTCTGCCAGCCCGCCGACGCGCTCGATGAACCGCTCGAAGAAGGCCTCGGCGTCGGCGGCCACGGCCACGTCGACGTTCGCCGGTCGCCCCCAGACGCGCCGCCAGTCGGTGACGGTCTCGCCGGTCGTCAACGTCCCGCCCAGCTCGATGTCGACCGTGACCGCCTCGGTGCGGACGAGGGACGGGTCGAGCGCCGCGGCGACGGCGAGCGGGTCGTGGACGAAGGCGCCGTAGAAGCCGTCGTAGCGGGAGTGGAACTCCATGTAGAACCGGAGGGCATCCGCGAGGTACCGGACGATCGGATCGCTGGCGACGGAGCGCTCCTCGACCGCTCTCGAGGCGCCGTCCGCGAGCAGCGTGTCGTCCGGCCGGCTGCCGGCGCGCCGGGCCAGCGCGACCAGATGGTCGGGCAGCATCTTGGCCTTCTCGGTGACATCGAGGCCCAGCGCCAGCGGTCGCGGCACGCCCGAGCCGTCGCCGGCGGCCCGCTCCCAGGCGGTGAACGCGACCTTCGCCGCATCGGGGTCGCAGTGGATGTTCCATTCGGTCGTGGGCGCCGTATTGCCGTTGCTGCGATACGCGCCACCCATCAGCACCCACCGCCGGAGGAGTCGCGGCAGCTCGGGTTCGCGAAGCAGGGCGACCGCGAGGTTCGTCACCGGGCCGAGCGTCACGAGCGTCACCTCGCCGGGACGGCGTCGCGCGTGGTCCACGATCACGTCAGGCCCGAAGCGGTCGCTCAGGGGCCGTCTGGCGTCCGGGAGCACCGCGTAGCCGATGCCCTTCGGACCATGCGTCTCGGGCGTGATCTCCAGCGCCCGGACGAGCGGGATGGGCCGACCGACCGCGACCTCGACGTCGTCGCGACCGGCCAGCTCCAGCACGGCCCTCGTGTTGCGCTGCACCTGGTCCACCTCGACGTTGCCGCTCACGCACGTCACCGCGAGCAGCTCCGCGTCGTCGCTCGCGGCGGCGTACAGGATCGCGAGGCTGTCGTCGATCCCGGTGTCGACGTCGAGGACCAGCGGCGTACGGTCGACCATCGACGCCGATGCTAGCGAACGCATCCGGGCGAGCGTCGGGACCTCGCTGCAATGAGCCCGCCCCGGTCGCGGGTGCCCGCGTCATGCGCGGGTGGCCAGCATGGAGTCGCCGGGGCGGGAGGTCCCATGGGCGACGAACTCGAGTCAGACCCGGCCGCAGCGGCTTCCACGGGCCTCGGCACGCCCGGGATGCATGCCGAGGCCTTGCTCGCCCGATTGCGGGACCGGCGGTCGCGGGTCCGCGAGCCAGCCGCACGGGACGGTCATGGGTCCGGCGACCACCGGGCCGCCCTCGCGCCGCTGCCGACCTCCGCCGCGGCGCTCGCCGCGCTGCTGGACTCCTGCTACTTCGCGACGCTCCTGACCGAAGAGGGCCGGCCGACGCGATTCGCCTGCGCGTACGTCGCGCCGGGCGACGTGGACGGGATCCCGGCTCGTCGGCTCGCTCGACCACTGCCGCTCACCCCTGACGCGATCCGGCGGATCTCGCCGGCGAGCGATCCGGAGCTCACCTCGCTCGGCGTGCACGGATCCGGCGACGGGCTGTGCATCTGGGGCCTCGTGGACCTGCCGCGACTCGCGGCGCTCCAGGTCTACGGGTCGGACACCGGCGTGATCCGGGTGACGTACCTCCGCCAGACGCAGATGACGCATGCCCGCGGGATCGGCCGCGTCCGCGCCGGCCGTGATCCGAGCTTCCTGACCTCGATCCAGCTGATCGCCGCGGCGATGGGCCTCGTGGGACCGCAGTGGTATCGGCCGCGCGCGCTGCTCGGCCTCGCCGATGAGCTGATCAGGGCGGGTCACGGCGGCGCGATCCTGGTGTCGCGGCGTCCCCGCCAGGAGGTCCTGCGCGGCCGGATCACCGTGACCTATCCCAGCCTGGGCCCGCTCACGACGCTCGAGGAGCCGGTGCTCGAGGCGCAGGAGGCGAATCCGGCCGGGTCACCCGACGATGAGCTGTTCCAGCATTTCAAGTCCGTGGATCGTCAGAGCGACATCCGGCGGACCGCCCGCCTGGGCGCGGTCGACGGGGCCCTGCTGGTCGACCATCACCTTCGGATCATCGGGTTCGGCGCGATGATCGACGTGCAGGGGATGCGCGGTCCCGGCCGGGCGTACGCGGTCGACCTGCCGGCGACGATGGATCTGCTTCGGCGCACGCCGGTCGACCTGGCCAGCGTGTCCGCCAAGCGGGACCTCACGATCGACGACCTGGTCGGTCAGCGGCATCGCTCGGCGATCCGCTGGTGCTCGGCATCGGAGGCCGCGTCGCTCGCGCTGGTGTGCTCGCAGGACGGTGTCGCGAGCCTGGTCGCGCCGATCGGCCGGGACGGCGACGTCGGCGTGGTGATGAACATCGAGACGTCACCCGACAACTGGTGACATCCCTGACCCGGCGGCGTCAGGCCAGCTGACGGATCGCGCGCTCCAACGCCTGGGGCAGGGTCTCCGCGTGGCCCGTCGTGGCGACCACGATCGTCAGGCGAGCCGGTGCGGTGGTCTCCGCTTCGAGTGTCGACGACGCCCAGGTCCGGCGCAGTCGCTCGGCGTACGCGGTGGCGCCCGTTTCGCGGGTCTCAGGCAGCAGGACCTGGAACCGCCCCGGCCCGACGCGCGTGACGCGGTCCGACGCGCGCGACTCCCGGCGCAGGATGCCGGCCGTCAGGCGCATGAGGGGCTCGGGCTCGCGTCCCTCGCCGACATCGACGACGACCACGCTCACCGGGCGACCGTAGCGCGACCTTCGCCGCTCTTCGGCGGCCAGCTCGGCCGTCCAGTCGACACGCGGGATGAGCGCCGCGAGCGGGTCGCCCGGCTGGTCGCGGGGCTTCCCGCGATCCGGGTGCACGGGCTCGGGAGGCGTCGACAGGAGGCCCTCGACGACGCGGTGCACGCGGGCGTCAGGCAAGGTGGATCGGGCGCGGGTCCTGGTCGGGCGGTCCACGGCTCTCGCGACATCGGGCTGGCGGGGCTGGCTGGGGGCGGCGGGTCGCGGGGCGCGGCGCCCGGAGACACACGCCATCATGCTCCACGCGCGTCGACCGCTGTGGACGGCCGGCGCAGGTCGAACCGGGCGACGGGCCGGTCCGCATCGCGGCCGGCGCGAAGCCGGCGGGCCCAGGTCGAATGCGTGGCGTCGACCTCGGCGGGTGTGGCGGCTCGGAGCGCGTCGACCGTCAGGCCATGGCGGTGCCAGCGCTCGCGCAGCTCGCATGCCGCCTCGCCGTGCGGATCCAGGAGGTCCGTGGCCGTCGGGAGGTCGACGAGACCGTCCCGGCGCGCCGGGGCCAGGACGACGGCGGCCGTCGCGCCCGGAGCCAGCAGCGCGGCGATGCCGGCGGCCGCGGCCTCGTCCAGCGCGAGCGCGCCGCGGAGCAGCGAGCCCCAGGGGAATGCGATGGTCAGGGCGTCCGCACAGCCGAGGAGCTCCGCGGGCGGGTCCTCGGCGGCCGCGACGACGAAGGCGACGTTCGCCAGGCCGCCCCTGCGCGGCGGTCTCGCGGCACGACGGGATGCCTCGACGAACCCGGCGGGACTGGCATCGACGCCGAGGACGAGCGTCGACGGCTCGACCGCCGCGCGGGCGAGCACGGCTCGACCGTCACCGGTGCCGAGGTCGATGTGGATCCGGCAGGCGCCGGATCGGCCGAGGAGTTATCCGACGTCCACCTCGGCGAGGCGGCGGCCGATGACGGTGCGCATGGCGGCATTGTGGCGGGATACGGCGTTGGATGCACGTGAAGGCGAAGGCGTGCGCCGCCTACACTCGGGCCCGTGGAGGACCGTCCCATCCGCCCCTACGTCCCGGCGCCCGTCGCCGTCGCCGAATGGGATCCCCGGTCGCCGGACGTCGCGGCCCGGCTCATCGCGCTCATCGAGGAGGCCGCGCCCGGCCACGTCGTCGAGCACGTCGGCAGCAGCGCGGTCCCCGGGCTCATCGGCAAGGGGATCATCGACCTCGTCGTGCCGGCCGAGCCCGAGGAGATCCCGGGCATGGTCGACGCGCTGTATGGGCTCGGGTTCGGGCCGCAGCAGGGACCCGCGGCGTGGCCGCCGACCCGCCCGATGCTCGTCGGACAGGTCGTGCACGAGGGCACGGAGTTCCAGGTCCACCTGCACATCGTGCCGCCCGAGCGGGACGACTTCCGCGAGTTCGTCGGCTTCCGCGATGCCCTGCGGGACGATCCGGCGCTGCGAGACGGGTACGTCCACGCCAAGACGAGCGTCCTCGATGCCGCCGGCGGGCCGATCGACGGGCGCCGCTATTCGACCGCCAAGTCGCCGTTCGTCGAGGACGCGCTGTTCAGCCACGGCATCCGCCGGGTGCCGGCCGATCGGCCGGTGGCGCTGGCGCCCGGCGCGACGATCGGGATCCTCGGCGGCGGGCAGCTCGGCCGGATGCTCGGCCTGGCCGCGCGCACGCTGGGCTATCGGATCGCCGTCCTCGACCCGGACGCGGAGTGTCCCGCGGCGGCCGTCGCCGACGAGGTGGTCGTGGGCGGCTACGACGACATCGACGCCGCGCTTCGCCTGGCCGAGCGCGCGGACGTCGTGACCTACGAGCTGGAGCACATCAGCGTGCGTGCGGCGGCGGCGGTCGCGGAGCGCGTGCCGGTGCGACCCGGCATCCGGACGCTCCAGGTGACGCAGGACCGGCTCGCGGAGCGGCGGTTCCTGCACGGCCGCGGCGAGCCCATCGCGCCATGGCGGGCGGTGTCATCGCTCGCCGAGGTCACGGCCGGAGCCGATGCCCTGGGCTTCCCGCTCCGCCTCAAGGCGGCCATCGGCGGCTACGACGGCCGGTCGCAGGTGCGCATCGCCGGACCCGATGAGGTGGCCGCGGCGTTCAGCGGGCTGGGCGGCGGACCCGAGCGGCCGCTCCTGCTGGAGCAGGAGCTGGCGTTCGAGACGGAGCTTTCGGTGACGGTCGCGCGGGATCGCGATGGGCGGACCGTCGCCTTCCCGGTCGCGCGGAACGTGCACGACCAGGGCATCCTCGTCGAGTCCACCGCGCCCGCGCCGATCGACCCGGTCGTCGTCGGCAATTCGATGGGCCTCGCGGGCCGGCTGGCGCGCGGGCTCGACGTCGTGGGGTTGCTCACGGTCGAGCTGTTCCTGCTGCCGGGTGGCCGGATCTTCATCAACGAGCTGGCGCCACGGGTGCACAACTCGGGCCACTGGACCATCGAGGGCGCGGTGACGTCGCAGTTCGAGCAGCACGTCCGCGCGATCTGTGGCCTGCCGCTGGGCGCGCCGTCGCCGCATGGGCCGACCGCGATGGTCAACCTCCTCGGCAGCGGCGAGGACCGTCCGGCGCGGCTGGTCGGCTTGGAGGACGCGCTGCGCGACGCGGGCGCGCATGTCCACGTGTACGGCAAGCGTCGGGTGTTCGAGCGCCGGAAGATGGGCCACGTGACGGTCATCGGACACACCCCGGACGAGGCGCTGGAGCGAGCCCACACGGCCGCCCACAAGCTGTCGTGGGCGTGACCGCCGGGCCGGTCGTCGGCGTGGTCGGCGGGAGTCGGTCGGACTTCCCGATCCTGGAGAAGGCGGTCGCGGTGCTCGACGAGCTCGAGGTGGTCTCCGAGCTGCGGGTCGTGTCCGCGCATCGGACGCCGGATCACCTGTTCCGGTACGCCGAGACGGCCGCCGGCCGGGGGCTGCGGGTCATCGTCGCCGGCGCCGGCGGGGCGGCGCATCTGCCGGGCATGCTCGCCGCCAAGACGACCCTGCCGGTCATCGGCGTGCCGATCCCGACGCAGCACCTGGGCGGCCTGGATTCGTTGCTCTCGATCGTCCAGATGCCGCGCGGCATCCCGGTCGCGACGGTCGCGATCGGCAACGCCGAGAACGCGGCGCTGCTCGCGGCGGCGATCCTCGCGCTGTCGGATCAGGACCTCGCGATGCGGCTCGCCGCATGGCGGGCACGCCAGACCGACGCGGTCATGAGCGACGAGTCGAACGCGGAGTCCCTGCCGTCGCGCTGACCCGGGCCTCCTGCGAGGGCTGATCGACCGCTTGCCGTGCATCCGGTGCGGCCTGTGACGAAGGACGTGAACCCTGCTCGCCGTCGGTCGTCGTCTTGCGCACCCCATGCACCATCCGACACCGGAAGGTCCCGATCGGGTGGCCGAACGCCCGCAGGCGGCCTGCATCGTGCGGCTCCTTCGTCACAGCGCGCAGCCGATGCACGCCGGGCGCGGGCCTCGGCGCCACTCGCCGGGCGATGCGGCCGGGCGGCCCGCGAGGGACGGAACGAGCGCCGGGCTAGACTCGGGCCGATGGACGACGAGCGGTGGGAAGCGGGGATGCCGGTGCTCGACCGGCAGGCCGTGCGCGAGCCGGCGGTGCCGCGGGCGCTGCCGCCCAGTCTCGCCGCCCTCCCCCCACGCTCCGTCCCGGAGGTCGCGCCGACCCCGCTCCAGAAGCACTTCGTCCTCCTCTCCGCGCCGGCGCTGATCGCGGGCGCCATCGCCATCACCGCGCTGGAGCTCGGCGCCGACCTGGGCAGCCCGCTGGTCAAGCTGTGCGTGCTCATCGCCGCCCCGCTGCTCACGATCACGACCCTCGATGCGACCGTCCGGATCTGGCGCAGCGCGTGGGCGTGGATGCCCGTCGACCGGAACAAGGGCCTGTTCCGGCTCGCCTGGGTCGCCGTGAGCGTCGTGTTCCTCGTGCTCATCGCGCTGTCGACCGTGCTGGTGCTGACGGCGTGAGTCCTGAGGTGGCCGCCGACCCGTCCGACGAGGATCGCCGGCTCGTCACGTCCCTGGGCCGCGGGCCCGATGGCCGCTCGACCGACATCGATTCCGGCCGGGGCGTGCCGCCGTGGCTGTCCGCGTCGCTGCGTCACTGCAGCCGCTGCGGCAGCGAGCTCGTGGAGGGACCCGTCCCGGGCGAGGATCGCGACCGGCTCCACTGCCCGGCGTGCGGGTTCATCAGCTACGTCAATCCGCGCCTCGTCGTGACCACGCTGCCGCTCACGGACGAGGGCGAGATCGTCCTCATCCGCCGCGGCATCGAGCCTGCGTACGGCACGTGGGCGCAACCGGGCGGCTTCCTCGAGGTCGACGAGACGGTCCACGAGGCGGCGATCCGCGAGACGCTCGAGGAGACCGGCCTGATCGTCGAACCGGGCGACATCGTGGGCCTGTACTCGCGCCTCGAGGCGGCGGTCGTCGTGGTGCTGGTGGAGGCGCGGATCGTGGGTGGCACCAGCCGCACCAGTCCCGAAGCGCTGGAGATCCAGGCCTTCGCGCCCGATGCCATCCCGTGGCATGGGATCGGCCTCACGACCACGCTCTGGGCGCTGCGCGACTGGGTCCGCGTCCGCCATCCGGAGGTCGTGCTGCCGGAGGTCGTCGGCCTTCGTTGACGCCGCGTTGCGCGGGCGTCGCGCGGTAGCACCGATCGGCCCGTCCGGGAAGGTGCGGTGTGTAACGGTTGTGACGCATTTGCCATCTTCCGGGGACGTCGCGTAGACTCCGCCCCCGTCAGCACGGCTCCTCGAACGGGGAGTCGACAACCGAAGAGCCGCACCCCCGGCAGCAGGACTGTCGACTCGCGCCCCGTCGGGCCCCCTACCCCCCGGTCCGGCACCCCTCGCCGACGCTCGCACCCCAGTCGCGCGCTTCGAGCGCCACGCGTCGTCGGCCCCTGACCGCGCCCCTCGCGATCACGGCATGCCCGTGTCGGTCTGCGGCTCCCGAGCTTCCGTTCGCCGTGCCCCCAGCACGGCGTTCTGGCAGAGAGGAGAGGCCGTTGGCCTTGTCGAACCGCGACGCCGCGTCGGCGTCCATGTCCATCGCATCTGCGCCCAGCCGGTCGTCCGAGGACCACGGGGGTCACGACGGTCCCGAGCCGGTCACCGGACGCACTCGACGACGCGGCATCACCCGTCGCCTGTCCATCGCCCTCGTCGCCGGCGCCGCGATCGCGGTCTTCGGCGCCCTTCCGGCGAACGCCTACTGGCCCGTGGCCACACGGTCCTCGTACGTCTCCCAGTACTCCCATCGCGGCCACGTCGCGATCGACATCGCCGCCCACAGCTGGACGCGCATCGTGCCCATCCGGTCCGGCCGGGTCGTCTTCGCCGGCTGGCGGTCCAACTGCGGCGGCTACCAGGTCTGGGTGTCCCACGGCAACGGCCTCTACAGCGCCTACTACCACATGTCCCGCGAGAACAGCTATCGCGGTGAGTGGGTGACCGGCGGCAAAGAGACCATCGGCTGGGTCGGAGCGACCGGCTGCGCGACCGGCCCCCATCTCCACATCGAGGTGTGGAAGGGCTATCCGTGGCGCTCGGGCTCGTACCGGGTGAACCCGTGGGGGTTCATCGACAACGGGTATTACCTGCCCTACCGCTACCGGTAGCAGGCCCACCCCTCCGTCACGCATCGGCGGCCGGCGACCTTCGGGTCTGCCGGCCGCTTCCTTGTTCCCCTCAGTCGGATGTGCCGAACGCGTCGAGCGTCAGGGCACCCATGACGCCATCCTCGCCGAGCGTGGTCGGGTCGCCCCGGATGACCCGGGGCAGCACGCCGGTGGAGCCGCGGCTGTCGGGCTCGATGATCGGGCCGACCCGGACCGATCGCTCGATGGTCTCGATCGTCGTGCCGTCCGGGGCTCGAAGGTCGACCACGAGGCGCAGCGACCGGCCGATGGGCAGGTCGCCGGTCGGCGTCTCCGTCTCGAACCAGGCGCGCGCCTGCCACGCCGGGTCACCTGGCTTCGACGCGGCAACGACGGACCAGTCGCGAACCCGGACCCCGCCGTCGATGAGGGCGATCGCGAGGTCATGCTGGGCGCCGCGGACGAAGCCCACGACCGTGAGCCGATCCTCCACGATCGAGTCGTCGCGGGAGGGACTGGTCAGCACGACGTAGCGAGCCGCGGGATCGCGACCCGGCTCGGACGCGACGGGCGGGGCGGGCGACGGGACGGCCGTCATGGTGCTGGGGAGCGCTCCAGGGCTTCGTCCGACGATCGTCGGCGCCGGCCGGCCCGAGACGCCGATCGCGACGAGACCGACGGCCACCCCGAGCATCGCCAGGATCGGCAGCGCGCCGCGGCGGCTGGGACGGTCCACGCGGGTCATCGCGAACGTGGCCGGACCGTCCTGCGGGCGATGGTCCAGGTCGCGCGGCGACCACAGCTCCGGGAGCGGCGAACCGTCCGATCCGTCCGGCGCGTCTCGCCGGCGTCCCTTCATGGCTCCTCCCATGACGGGCCGTCGGCGGCGTCTCCCGTTCGCCGCCGGCTCCACCTCACCCGGCCGTCACGCCGGCGACGCCTGTCCGCGTCGATGCCGGTGGCTCGGCTCACGCTCCCGCGCGGTGGTCGCGGGATGCTCGGCAGTATCCACGTCACAGCGCCGGCGCACAACCGTGCGCCGGCTCAGGAGTCCGGGTCGTCGAGGTCCACCACGAGGCCGGTGTGGTCCGGTGCGTAGCGAGTCGAGTAGCCGAAGTCGTCGCGCGTCTGCGGGTCGTCCCAGCGGTCGGCGTGCGGGTGCGTGCCCTTCGGGTAGTTGAAGCCGAGGCGGATCCCGCGGCCCTGGTTGGCACGGACGACGCGCGCCATCGCGGCCAGGTCCGGATGGTCGTGCTTCGAGCCATTCGTCGAGACGAGCCAGCGGGGCGAGCGGAGGAGCTCGACCAGGTCCGTGCTGACGTTGTTCTTGCTGCCGTGGTGGGGCAGCTTCACGGCGTCGACCGTGAGCGTGGTCTGCTTGCGGGCCTTGTTCAGCCGCCGGATGCTGGGCAGCAGGGCGCTGGGTACCGCGTCGCCGGTGAGGAGCACCGACCGCTCGCCACGCTCCAGCAGGAACGCGATCGAGCTGCCGTTGGCCGCCGACGGGTCCTCGACGAACGGGGTGTCGGCCAGGTCGTCGACCGTCATGTCGTCCTCGGAGCCGAGCATCGACGGCGGCTGGACGCCCTTGCGGTGCATGGCCTCGGAGAGCTTCTCGGCGAAGTCCGGATCGTTGGGGTCGAGGTGTTTCTCGGCGAGCTCGGTGTCCCACGCCGTCCTCAGGTTCACGACCTGGGTCGGGCCTGGCGAGAGGAGTGTGAGGGACAGCTTGCCGGGCAGCTCGAAGGTCGGCGGCGGGCGATCCGGTTCGGCTGCCGGCGCGTCCGGGACCATCACCGGGAAGTTGCCCTTCGGCTTGTCCGCGGGCTGGAACCGCGGGTTCGACGGCCAGCCCAGCGCGTCGAGGAACGATCCCAGGACCTCGCCATCGACCGCGCCGAGGATGCTCACCGGCTGCAGATGACGCCGCTCGTTGAACCAGAACTCACCGACGTCGAGGTCTTTCGCTCCGGCACCAGAGAGCAGTCGCAGGACCCCGCCGATGTGGTCGGTGTCGACGTGGGTGACCGCGAACAGCTCCAGGCGTCGTCTGCCGTCGGCGCCGGTCGGCAGCTGGTCGAGCCGGGCGCGGACGGCCTTCGCGCTGGGCGACGTGCCGCCGTCGATGAGGATGTGGCGGACCACCGGGTCGAGGGCGTCGCCGCCGTACTCGACCAGGATGGAGTCGCCCTCGCCGGCCGGGAGGAGGGTCACGCGGAACATGGCGTCAGCCGCCCGGTGACGGCGAGAGCCGCCAGTCGGCGTCGCCCACGGCGGTGAGCGTCAGCGCGGTGAGGTGGCCCTTGGCGACGAGCGCGCGACGGACCCGGACCATGGCCTCGCCGAACGTGGCCACCCCGCCGGCGGCCAGGGCCGGATCCTCGGCGGTCTTCCGGAGCTCCTCGAGCAGCGCCACGGCGACCGGCGCGGCGGTCTCGCCGAGGACGGGCGCGATCGTCCCGACGACCACCGCCGCCCCGACGTCACGGACCCGTGCGATGTAGGACTCGGGCTCGGCGCGGCCGTCGGCGGTGTCGCAGCCGAGCATCAGCACCATCGGCGCATCCTCCGGCTTGCGCTTCACGAACCGGGGCACCAGCTGCACCCGGAGGCACTGGCTGCCGGCGCCGTCCGGACCGATCTCGAGCGCGCTCGTGCCCTGGACGGTGACCGTGTGCGAGAGGAGCACGAGGAGCGGCGGGCCGTCCTTGTCGATCGCCGCGACCCATTCCTTCCAGGTCTTCGCGGCCACGGTCTGCTTGTGCGTCATCCGCTCGAGCGCCTTGACCACGAGCTTGCTCTGACCCTCGACGCCCAGGTCGACGCGGTCGCTCCACGCGACGACGGCGTGCGTGAGCGCGTCGAGCGCGGGCCGCTCGGCGCGTGACCTCCGCGCGGATCGCGAAGTCCCTGTCCTTCAGCGCATCGTCGTCCCGGGTGCCCACCACCTGGCGCTCGACGACCTTGCGCAGCGCCCAGAAGCCGATCGGGCAGACGACGCTGGACGTGCCGGGCAGGTCGCCATCCGGGTGGTTCGCCGGGTCGCAGCGGCCGTCGCGCAGCGCCTTCCTGGCGTTCGCGCACAGTCCCGCGTCGAGCGTCGGCGCGGGGAGGTCGTAGATGAACTCGACCGGGATGAACGCCTCGGTGTCGGTCACC
The DNA here is from genome assembly GCA_963778025.1 of uncultured Chloroflexia bacterium. Lineage (GTDB taxonomy): Bacteria > Chloroflexota > Limnocylindria > Limnocylindrales > CSP1-4 > CAVZTA01. Next base: position 122,315 of record CAVZTA010000003.1, read on the forward strand.
ACGACCTGGATCCGGTCCAGCGGGGCACCGGGACGGGCGTCCTCCAGCGGCTTGCCGACGAGGTCGTACAGATCGCGGCCCTGGAACGCGAGCTGGCGGAGCAGCGCCACGGAGGCATCGGCGGTCAGTCCAGCTGTGAACGACGCGGCGTCATCGGCGAGCTTGCGGAGCGCGGTCCGGATCCGGTCCGCGATGGGTCCGAGCACCTTGTCGTCGAAGGCGAGCGGCGTCCCGTCGGTGAACCCAGCCGCGCCCGGGCCGTCCTTGCCCCCGCGCGCGACGACCGCCGCATCGAACGGCTGGCGCTCCTCGATGCCGGCGGTCCCCGGGCGGATCGCCTCGAACCGGAAGGTCGCCTCGAAGCCGGGCGGGACGTTCGTGGGGTCCTGGAGGCAGAACGCTGACAGCGTCGCCGCCTGCAGCGCTCGATTGGCGTGCAGCACGGTGACCATCGCGTCGACCTTCTGGCCCGCCGCCGGGGCGTCGAAGGTGAACGTGGCCGTTTCGCTGGGGCCCTCCGGCGGCAGCTTGATCGGCTGGGTCTGCGCCACGTGGAGGCTCGGGATCTGGAACAGGACCGTCAGGTCGTGGGTGCCCGCCTCGAGCTGGGCGTCGATGGACGCGCCCTTGTCGGGGCCGACGGCGGCCAGCATGGAGTCGTCGCGGACGACGTCGATGAGGACGGCGATCTCGTTCGGGGCGTCGGCGCGGAAGGCTCTCCGATGGTCGGTCAGCGACGTGTCCGGGTCGCCGATCGCGGCCTGGAGCCAGCGCGGCTCGTCCGGCGCCGGTGGCTTCGCGTGCTGGCCGCCGTTCGCAGTGGGCTCGTCCTCGCCCGCGGTGGCCTCGACGGGCTCGTCGAGGCCGAGGCTGCCCTCATCCGGTTCGGCCCCGACGGCTGCCTCCTCGCCGCCGTCGCCCAGGCCCGTGAGCGGCTCGCCGCGGAGCCACGGAGCCCTGTCCACCAGGATGGCCAGCTCGTTTCCCAGCCCCCGGCGCTCGGCGGGCGAGATCGCGTCGAGCCGCGCGACCAGGTCATCCTGCGGCAGCTGACTCAGGACCCATTCCACCAGGAACGGGGTGGTGGGATCGAGGTGCACGCGCCACAGGTCGAGCAGCGAATCGAGGTCGACGTCGGTGATGCCTTCCGCGAGCAGCTCCTCCGACACGGCGAAGTGCAGCGGCTCGGCGCCGGATCGCTCGTCGGCAAGCCGGACGAGGGCGGTGATCCACGCCTCTGGTCCCAGCTCCTGCCGGAGCTCCGCCGCGGCGTCGCGATCCAGGGACGTGGCGCCCGCAGGCAGCAATCGCTCGAATGACTCGACGGTTCCCACCCCGCGCCTCCCCGTGCGTCTCGGGCAAGGCTACGCCAGTCGCGTCCGGCTTGACATCCCCCGCGGGACGCCCGCGATCGGGCCGGAATCGGCGTTCGTGGGCAGCCTCGATGCCCAGCAGACAGCGATCAGACCGAATCAGCCTCTCACGACCCCCATGTCGCGCTGCTCGTCGGGATCTGCTGTCCAGCAGGCAGCGGGGCCACTCGGCGCGAGGGGCGACCTCAGCTCAGGTCGACGAAGACGTTCTTGACCTCGGTGTAGAGCTCGAGCGCATGCATGCCCAGCTCGCGGCCGACACCCGACATCTTGTAGCCGCCGAACGGCGCCTCGGTATGGACGGACGAGTTCGAGTTCACCGAGATCACGCCCGCCTGCATGCCCTTGGCGACTCGCAGCGCCTTGCCGATGTCGCGTGACCAGACCGAGCCGCTGAGCCCGTAGGGCGTGTCGTTCGCGATGCGCAGCGCGTCCGCCTCGTCGTCGAACGGGATCACCGTCACGACCGGCCCGAAGATCTCCTCGCGCACGATCCGTGCGTCGGGCGCGACGCCGTCGAACACCGTGGGCTCGATCCACGCGCCCTCGGATCCGAACCCGTCGCCGTCCGGGATGCCCCCGCCCACGACGATCGAGCCGCCCTCCGCGCGCCCGATCTCGATGTAGTCGAGCACCCGCTCGCGCTGCTTCAGCGAGACCATCGGCCCGACCTCGGTCGCCTGGTCCATCGGGTCGCCGACCTTCACGTTCCGCGTGGCCTCCGCGAACAGCTCCACGACGCGCTCGTGCACGGACCGCTCGACGAGGATCCGCGACCGCGCGCAGCAGTCCTGGCCGCAGTTGTCGAACACCGAGTACGGCGACTCCCGCGCGAACCGCTCGAGGTCGGCGTCCGCGAACACGATGTTGGGGCTCTTGCCGCCGAGCTCGAGGGAGATCTTCTTCACGTTGGCCGAGGCGAGCCGCATGATCTCCTGGCCGGTCGTCGTCTCGCCCGTGAACGCGACCTTGCCGATGCCCTCGTGGGCCGCCATCGACGCGCCCGCGGTGCCGCCCGGGCCCGTGATCACGTTGAGGACGCCCTTCGGGATGCCCGCCTCGAGCGCCAGCTCCCCGACGCGCAGCGCGGTGAGCGGCGTGAGCGAGGCCGGCTTGAGGATCGCGGTGTTGCCCGCCGCGAGCGCCGGGCCCAGCTTCCACGAGGCCATCAGCAGCGGGAAGTTCCACGGGACGATGAGCCCGACGACCCCGATGGGCTCGCGGAGCGTGAAGTCGAGGCCGGGCTTCGACACCGGGATCGTCTCGCCGAAGAGCTTGTTCGCCGCGCCCGCGTAGTAGTCGAACACGAACGATGCGCCGACGATCTCGCCGGTCGAGCCGCTGATCGGCTTGCCGACGTTGCGCGTCTCGAGCTCGGCGAGCTCCTTCGAGTGGTCCCGGATGAGCTGCGCGAACTTCGCCAGCGTCCGGCCGCGCTTCGTGGCCGGCCAGGTCGCCCAGCCCTTCGGATCGTCGAAGGCGCGCCGAGCCGCGTCGACCGCCCGATCCACGTCGGGCTTGCCACCCAGCGGCGCCGTCGCGATGACCCGCCCCGTGGCCGGGTTCACGACATCGAACGTCCGACCCTCCGCGGCGTCGACCAGCTCGCCCCCGATCACCATCCGCGCGGTCGTGACCTCGTCGGCGTCGGAAGAGCGGGTGGACGGCTCGGTGGTCATGGCGACGACCTCGGGTGCGGGCAGCGATGGGGGTCGGCGAACGGGCTCGACCGGGAAGGTCGGCGGATTCTAGCCCGACGTCCCCACATCCCCGATCGACGGCGCAAGCGGTGATGGCGCGCCGTATGCGTCGCGCCGAAGCCCGACGACGATCGCGTTGAGCTCCGCGCTCGAGACACCCATCCGCTGGAGCGCCGTCCGACCCAGCTCGAACGCCGCCTCCGCCTCCGGGTCGGCGACCCGGCGCGCCCCGATCCCCAGCAGCTCCGTGATCTCGTGGCGGCCGCGTGCCCGGGCGGCGATCGTCAGCCGGGGCGAGATCCGTCGGGCGCGCTCGGTGGCGAGGCGCGCCGTGAGGTGATCGCCGATCGTGATCACGAGGACCGGCGCCCGGTCGAGCTCGCAGCGGCGGAGGATCTCCGGGTTGGCCGCGTCGCCGAAGAGCGTCTCGGCGCCCAGCTTCACGACCTCCTCGAGCGCCCGCTGATCCCGGTCGACGACGAGACAGGCGAACCCGCGCATGCGCACGGCGCGCACGACGATCCGCCCGACACGCCCCGCGCCCAGGACGACGATCCGGCGCCGCGGCGTCGCCGCGTCCGCGGTCAGGGCGCGCTCGCCGCGTGTGCCCGTAGCCAGCGTGACCGGACCCGTCGCGATCGCGGCACCCGCAGGGATCTCCGCGCCCCCCGCCGTCCCGACGCTCGGCGCGGTTACCCCGTCCGCGTCCGCTGCGGCTCGCCGATCACGCCGCAGCTCCCACCACACCGCGAGGCGCTCGCCGACCGGGATCGTGATCGGGCCCACGACGATCGAGATCACCGCCGCGCCCAGGATCAGGTTGTACGCGCGGGGATCGAGGATGTGCAGCTGGAGCGCGCTCTCGGCGAGGAGGAAGCTGAACTCGCCGACCTGCGCGATGGCCACCGCGAGCAGGATCGCGCTGCGGACCGGCATCCCCAACGCGCGGGCCAGCACGCCGGTGACCACGGCCTTGACGACCACGGCGACGACCACGAGGAGCGCGACCCCGCCCGCGTCGGCGACGAGCGCCGCGGGGTCGAGCAGCATCCCCACCGACACGAAGAACAGCACCGCGAACAGGTCGCGGAACGGCAGGATCTCCCCGGCCGCCTGGTGCGACAGCTCCGACTCCGAGACGAGCAGCCCGCCGACGAACGCGCCCAGGGCGAGCGACAGCCCGAACAGCGCGCTCGAGATGAACGCTGCCAGCAGCGCGGTCGCGAACACCGCGAGCAGGAACAGCTCGCGCGAGCCCAGACGCGCCACGATCCGGAACAGCCACGGCAGCGCCCGCGCCCCGATGAGGAACGCCACGGCGAGGAACGCCGCCGCGCGGATGAGGGCCAGGACGATGGGCGCCACAGGGTCGCCACCCGCGAGCGGCGGCAGCGTGGCCATGAACACGATGGTCGCCAGGTCCTGGAGGATCATCCAGCCGACGGCGGTGCGCGCGTGGAGGCTGTCGAGCTCCCCGCGATCGGTCAGCACCTTGATCACGACCAGCGTCGAGCTGATGGCCATCGCCGCGCCGACGACGAGCGCGGCGCGCGGGTCGAGGCCCAGCGGGATCGCGGCGATCGCGCCGACCACGGTCACGATCACGATCTGCAGGAGCGCGCCCGGCACCACGACCCGCCGGACGCGCGCGAGCTCGCGCAACGAGAACTCGACACCCAGCGCGAACAGCAGCAGGACGACACCCAGCTCCGCGAGGGTCGCGATCCGGTCGACGTCGCCCACGAACCCCGGGGTGAACGGCCCCACGATCACGCCGGCCACGATGTAGCCGAGGATCGCCGGCTGCCCGAGCCGGAACGCGATGGCGCCGGCGATCAGCGCGATCGCCAGCGCGGTGCCGACGTCGAGGATGAAGTGGAGCTCCTCGGTCAGCTCGACGGTGGGCAGGAGCTGGCTCAGGTCGATGGGCACGTCCCCATCTTCGCCGACCGCCGCCGGCGCGTGACGAGAGGGATGTCAGCCCTTGGCTGCGGCACCCTCACCCGCGCGCGCCGTGGAGACGCCTGCGACCGCCGCGTCCGTCCCGGCGGCGGACGTCTTCGCCGGCTTTCGACGGCCGGTGGTCCCGTCGCGGGACGCGCCCGTCGACGACGGCTCCGTGGCCCCCGGCACCTCCGCACCCCGGCTGCCGTCGCCCGCCGCGGCCTCCGCCTCACGCTCGGATGCCAGCACCGCCGACCCGACGATCCCCGCGTCGTTGAGGAGCTGCGCGGGGACGATCCGGGCGCGCGTCGTCAACCGCGGCATGAACTTGTCGGCACGCTTCGAGACGCCACCGCCGATGATGAACAGGTTCGGCCAGAACAGCTTCTCGATGGCCAGGAGGTGCTCGTCGAGGTCGGCCGCCCAGGCCTTCCATGACAGGCCCCGGCGGACGCGCGCGGCGGCCGCCGACCGCTTCTCGGCGTCGCGGCCGCGGATCTCCATGTGGCCCAGCTCGAGGTTGGGGACGAGCGTGCCGTTCCAGAACAGGGCGGACCCCGTGCCGGTCCCGAGCGTGATCAGGAACACCGATCCGGGCTCGCCGCGTCCGGCCCCGAAGCGCATCTCGGCGACGCCTGCCGCATCGGCATCGTTCACGACCGTCACGTGCCGCTTGAGCCAGCGCCGGAGCGCCTCCTCCGCGGGGTACTCGGTCCAGCCGGGGTCGACGTTCGCGGCGGTCTTGACGGTCCCATCCAGGACCACGCCCGGGAAGCCGACGCCGACCGGGACCTCGCGACCCAGCGCCAGCTCCTTCTCGACCCGCTTCACGAGCCGGCTGATCGTGGCCACGACGGCGTCGGGTGTCGACGGCTGGGGGGTCGGGACCCGATGACGCGTCGAGACGAGCTTCCCGGTATCGAGGTCGACGCCCGCGCCCTTGACTCCGCTGCCACCGACGTCGATGCCGATGGCGACCCGGGCACCCGGCGCCGGCGGTGCCACGGCCGGGACGGCCTTCACGCCGCTGCCGGCGGCGGCCGTCGACGCGACGCGGCGTCGCGTGGCGGGCGACGAGGGCTCGGGCGGTTCGTCGGTCATCGGAGCGCTCCCGGTTCGGCTTGCGGCGTCGGCTCAGAAGTAGTTGACGGTGATGCCGCCGTCGATCACGAGGTTCGCACCGTTCGTCCAGCGCGACTCGTCGGAGGCGAGGTAGACGGCGACGTGGACGATCTCCTCGGGCTTGCCGAAGCGCCCGGTCGGGTTCCGGGCGAGGCGGATCCGCTTCGCCTCCTCGTCCTTGACCAGCCAGTCCATCAGCAGCGGCGTCTCGATCGGCCCGGGCGAGATCGCGTTGGTCCGAACGCCATGGGGGGCGAACTGGACGGCCAGGCTGCGGGTCAGCGCGAGCACGGCGCCCTTCGAGGCGGTGTAGGCGTCCTGCGGCACGGAGCAGCCCAGGATGGCCACGAAGCTGGCGACATTGATGATCGAGCCCGCGCCCTGCTCGACCATCTTCGGGATGGCGTACTTGCAGCCGAGGAACACGCCGCGCACGTTGACGGCCATGACCTTGTCCCACGTCGCGACGTCGGTGTCGACGACCGAGTGGTCGGCCGCGGGCATGATCCCGGCGTTGTTGTACAGGGCGTCGACGCGGCCGTAGGTCGCCACCGCGTGGTCGACCATCCGCTTCGCGTCGCCCTCGTTCGAGACGTCGGCGGCGATGCCCGTCGCCTGGCCGCCCGCGGCCTCGACCTCAGCGACCGCCGAGCCGACCATCTCGTCGGTCACGTCGGCCAGGACGACCTTCGCGCCTTCCGCAGCGAACATCCGCGCAGCCGTGCGCCCCATCCCGCCCCCGGCGCCGGTGATGATCGCCACCTTCCCGTCGAGTCGCATCGTCCCTCGTCTCCCTCGCCGTCGCGCACCTGCGGCCAGCCTAGCGAGCGGGACCCCGCGGCGTGCACCGTTCCGCGCGTCGGCGCCGCCCGGCTGGCCCGCGGGGCCGATGCAGGAACTGCATGCTCTGACCGGTGGCGGGTCCCGACGAGGCGGTCCGATGCACGATCTGCATCGACGCGCACCGTGGATGTGCCAGGTGCATCGGAACGACGACCAGGCTGGTCTCGAGGGTCACAGCATGCAGGAACTGCATACCGGATCCCCCGACATGGTCCAGGTCAGCGCGCGGCGCGCTCCGCGAGCAGCGCCTCGCGCACGGCCCCGAACTCCGCGGCGACCGCCTCCACCCGCGCGCCGGCATCCGGCACCGACCCGGCCCGCGCGTCCAGCTCGAGCGCCTTCGTCAGGTCGGCCAGCACGGTCGCGCCCACGTTCAGGCTGTTCGTCTTGAGCGAGTGCGCCGGGCGCTGGATCGCCGCGGCGTCATCCGACGCCACCGCCGCACGGAGCGCCGCGAGCTGCGCCTCCGCGTCGGACAGGAACGTGTCGACCAGCTCGTCGACGAACGCCGCATCGCCACCGGTGATGTCGAGGAGGTTCGCAAGGGCCGCCGGATCGAGCGTCATCGTCGCGACCTCACGCCGACGCGGGCACGTCCGAGGGCGCCGCCAGCCCCAGGACCGCATGCGCCTCGATCGGCCGGCTGAAGCCCTTGAGCTTCACCTCGCCCACCGATTCGGTCGCGAGCGCCGCCTCCGCCGCGGCCAGCGTCCGCGGCGCGATGAGGATCTGCCCGGGCTTCGCCTCGCCCGACAGCCGCGAGGCCAGGATGATCGCGTTGCCGATGGCGCCGTAGTCGTAGCGGCCCTCGAACCCGATCCGGCCCAGCGTCGCGTAGCCGGTCGCGATCCCGATGCCGATCTCCAGGGAGTGGCCGCGCTTGCGCCAGTCGACCGCGAGCTCCTCGAAGCGCTCGCGCATCGCGACCGCCATGCCCACGGCGCGTGCCGCGTGGCCGGGCTGGAGCACCGGGTCGTTGAAGAAGGTCATGAACCCGTCGCCCGCGAAATGCTCCAGCGTCCCCTCGTGCTCCACGACCAGGCGACCCATCGCGGCGTGATACGCGCGCAGGAACCCGAGCACCTCTTCGGGCTCGGCCGTCTCGGAGAACACCGTGAAGTTGCGCAGGTCGCAGAACACCGCGGTGATCTCGCGCCGATGGCCGGCCAGCAGCTGTTCCCCATCACGCGACGAGACCAGCGCCGCGACCTGGGGGGACAGGAAGCGCGACAGCTGGGCGCGCTGGCGGTCGATCGTCTCGAGCAGCCGCGCGTTGCCGATGCCGATGGCCGCCTGATCGGCGAACGCGCCCGCCAGCCGGCGCGACGGCTCGTCGAAGCCGCGCACCTGGTGGCGCGCCAGGGCGAGCACGCCGATGACATCGGCGTCCTGGAGGATCGGCAGGCCCAGCAGCGTGCCGTAGCCGAGGCCGCGCGCCGCGCCACCGGCGTACTCGACGTCGGAGTTGATGTCCTCGATCTGCGCCGGCGCGCCGGTCAAAGCGACGCGGCCGACCAGCGTGTCCCGGCCCGCCTGGATCGGATGGCTGCGCTCGTACGCGTCGAGCTCGGCGGGACCGCCCGCGGAGGCCACGACGCGATACACGCCCTCATCGAGGACGTACGCCACGCCGTAGTCCGCACCGCACAGCCGCGTGGCCGCCTCGACGAGCGAATCGAGGACGACCTGCAGGTCGAACGCGGAGCGGGTCATGATCCGCAGGACCTCGTTGACCGCGCCCTGCTGGTCGAACGTCTCGCGCTCCAGGTCGCGCAACCGCTTCTGCGCCAGCGACGCATCGATCCGCGCCCGGAGGATCTCCGGGTCGACCGTCTTGGGCAGGTAGTCGGCGGCGCCCATCCGGATGCACCGGACGACGCTCTCGGACTCGTCGACGCCCGAGATGACGATCACCGGCAGGTCGCGGAGGGCGACATCGGCCTTGAGCGCCTCCAGCGTCTGGTAGCCGTCCATCTCGGGCATCACGATGTCGAGCAGGATCACGTCGACCGGGTCGGTCTCCGGGTCGCGCAGCAGCTCCAGCGCCTGGCGCCCGTCGACCGCCTCGGTCGCGTCGTGGCCGATCGACGCCAGCAGCCGGACCAGCAGCCGCCGGTTGAAGGCGGTGTCGTCGACGACGAGGACGCGGCCACCGGTCATGCGTGCTCCTTCGGGCTCGCCGGGGACGCGGCGCCCCCGCGCGTGCGGCCGCTGCCGTTGTCGACGGCATGCGCGCTGTGGGCGTGGACCAGTGCCTCCGCGAGCGCCTCCGGTCGGATGGGCTTCGAGATGTAGTCGTCCATGCCCGCTTCGAGACACGCCTCCCGGTCGCCTTCCATGGCGTTCGCCGTCATCGCCACGATCCGCGGACCGTCGGCGCCCCACCGCCGCCGGATGCGCCGCGTGGCCTCCAGGCCATCGAGCTCGGGCATCTGCACATCCATCAGGATGACGTCGAAGCGTGATGCCTCGACCGCCGAGATCGCCTCCAGCCCGTTCTGGGCGAGGGCCGCGTGATAGCCCATCCGCTCGAGCAGCCGGAGCGCGAGCTTCTGGTTCACCGGGTTGTCCTCGGCGAGGAGGATCCGCAGCGGATGGCGCGCCCCAAGGTCGCGGTCGAGCGACGGCTGGGTGAGCCGGACCGGGACGGCCGATGCCTGCCCGGCGAGGACGGTCGCGACGGTGTCGTGGAGCCCCGACGGCTTGACGGGCTTGATCAGGAACGCCGACACGGCGTCGCTCGCGCGCTCATGCAGCCCGACCGACGACAGGACGACGATCGGCGTGGACGCCCCCGCCGCCGAAGCCCGGATCGCGGCGGCCAGCGCGATCCCGTCGAGCTCGGGCATGTGCAGATCGAGGATCGCGATGTCGAACGCGTTGCCGTCCGCGACCCAGCGCAACGCCTCGCGCGGCGAGCCGCTGGACCTCGGCTGCATGCCCCAGCGACGCAGGAGCGTCTCGAGGATGCGTCGGTTCGTCTCGTTGTCGTCGACCACCAGCACGGCCTTCCCGGCCAGATCCGCCGGCACGAGCTCCGCGTCACCGGTCGCCGAGTCGGCCGCGACGACCGCACGGAACGTGAGCGTGAAGCAGCTGCCCTGGCCGGCGACGCCGTCGCTCTCCGCGATGAGCGAGCCGCCCATCAGCTCCGCGATGCGCCGGCTGATGGCGAGGCCCAGACCGGTGCCGCCGTAGCGCCGTGAGATCGACGCGTCGGCCTGGCTGAACGACTGGAACAGGCGACCCATCCGGTCGGCCGGGATGCCGATGCCGGTGTCGCGGACCTCGACCTGGACCGTCCATCGGCCCTTGACGCCCCGCTCGGGAGCGCCGGTGACGGACAGCTCGATCTCGCCCCGCTCGGTGAACTTCACCGCGTTCGAGAGGAGATTCAGGACCACCTGGCGAAGCCGGCCCTCGTCGCCCACGATCCGTCGCGGCAGGTCGGGGTCGATGGAGTAGATGAGCTCGAGGCCGGCGGCGGCGGCCGTCGGGGCCAGCACGTCCAGGGCGCCCTCGATGCACCGGGTGAGCGAGAACGGCTGATGATCGAGCTCGACGCGCCCGGCCTCGATCTTCGAGAAGTCGAGGATGTCGTTGATGATCGTGAGCAGGGCGTCGCCCGAGGTCCGGATGGTCTCCGCGTAGTCGCGCTGCTCCTCGTTCAGCGACGTGTCGAGCAGGAGGCCGCTCATCCCGATGATGGCGTTCATCGGCGTCCGGATCTCGTGGCTCATCGACGCGAGGAACGTGCTCTTGGCACGGTCGGCGGCCTCCGCCGCGCGCCGAGCCTCCTCCGCGTCGCCGAACAGCCGCGCATTCTGGATGGCCGTCCCGATGCCGCTCGCGAGCGTCGTCAGGAGCTCCACGTCCTGCTGCATGAAGCGGTCGTCCCGCTTCGTGCTCTGGACGCTGATCACCCCGATCGCCTCGTCCCCGACCAGCACCGGCACCCCCAGGTACGACCGCGACTCCGTGCCCACCACAGTCCGGGCGACGCGCTCGTAGTCCGCGCGGCGTCCGAGCAGCAGGGGCTTCCTGGACTCGAGGATCTGGCTCGTCAGTCCCTCGCCGTAGCGCATGGGCGGCTGGGGCTCGTGGACGCCGTCCTCCATGTAGTACGGGAACGTGATCTGCCTCCGCTCGGCGTCGAGGAGCGCGACGTACACGATGTCGGCTTCGAACGTGGCGCCGAGCTCACTGCCCACGAGCTCGATGAGCGGGGCAAGGTCGAGCTGCGCCGATACCGCCTGGCCGATCTCATTGACGGTCGCGAGCTCGGCAGCCCGCTGCCGGGTCTCCTCGAGCAGCCGCGCGTTCTCGAGGGCGACACTGAGGGTCGAGGCGAGCGTCGTCAGCAGGCCGACCTGGCGCTCGTCGAAGGCGCCCTCGCGGTCGAGGTTCTGGACGGAGATCACGCCGAACGCGTCGTCGCCGGCGATGAGCGGCGCCCACAGGGCCGTCTTCGGGACTCTCGCCCTGGATGGCGGCGGGTTGCCCGAGAGCGACCAGGCGCTCGGCCACATCCTCGGACAGGAGGAGCGGCGCCTTCGTCTCGAGGACTCGTCGGCGCGCGCCGATGACCGGGATGTCGTCGACCGCCAGGCGGACGCCACGCTCGACCGAATAGGCGAACCGGAGGTGCTCGCCCGCGCGGTCGAGGATGGCGACGTCGACGACCTGTGCGTCGAAGGCGTCATGGACCTTCTCGCCGAGGATCTCGTACATCCGCTGCGCGGTGGTCTCCGCGGCGAGCGCGCGCTGGACCTCGTTGATGATCGCCAGCTCGGCGGCGCGCTCGTCGGTCTCGGCGAGCAGCCGCTTGGTCTCGTCGAACAGCCGCGCGTTCTCGAGCGCCACACCCATGCTGGCGGCGATCGTCGACAGCAGGCGCTCGTCCGCCTCGCTGAAGGCTCCGGGCTGGGTGTTCTCGAGATCGATGACGCCGAGGACCCGATCGCTCGCCATGATCGGCACGCCGAGCCACGACGCCGACTCGCTTCCGCCCACGTAGATGGCGCCAGCCGCCTCGAGCTCGTCCATGGTGACGAGGCGAAGCGGCGCCCGCGAGGTGATCACCTGCCACGTCAGCCCGTGGGTCAGCTCGAACGGCGGCGAGTGGAAACGCTCGCCCTCATCGACCTCATAGGGCATCGTGACCACGTTCGTCGCCGCATCCCACATCACGATCGCGATCGACGGTGATCGGAAGATCGACCGCACACGCTCACCGACGACCTCGCAGATCGCCTCGAAGTCGAGCTGCTGGGCAAGCGCGGTGCCGATCTCGTTGATGACCGCGAGCTCGGCCGCGCGTTGATCGGTCTCGGCGAGCAGCCGCTTCGTCTCGGCGAACAGCCGCGCGTTCTCGAGCGCGACGCCCATGCTGGAGGCGAGCGTCGATACGAGTCGCTCGTCTGCGTCGGAGAACTTGTCCGGGTCCGGGTGTGCGAGGCTGATGATCCCGATCATCCGATCGCCGGCCGGGATCGGGACGCCCAGCCACGAGTCCGTGAAGGCTGCGCCCGGCGGGACGATCGCGCCCGCATCGATCGCCTCCTGCCATCTCCCGAACCGCAGCGGGCGCCGGCTTCGCATGACGATCGAGGTCAGGCCCTCGCCGTAGGCCGACGGCTCGACCTGCAGGCGTTGGCCGTCGTCCCACCAGTACGGGAAGTCGATCCGGTCGCCATCGCGGATCGCGACATACAGGTCGCGGGCACGGTCGGCGAAGATCGTGCGCAGGCGTTCGCCGATCAGATCGATGATCGCGTCGAACTCGAGCTTGCTCCGCAAGCGCCGCTCCGATCTCGTTGATCAGCGCCAGCTCGGCGGCCCGCTGATCCGTCTCGGTGAGGAGTCGCTTGGTTTCGTCGAACAGGCGCGCGTTCTCCAGCGCGACGCCCATGCTGGACGCGACCGTCGAGAGGAGGTCGATGTCCCGCTCGCTGTATGCGTCCTGCGCCATCGACTCGAGCACCAGCACGCCGGTCGCCGCGTCGCCGACCATGATCGGCACACCGAGCCACGACTCCGAGTCGGGCCCGACGTTCACGACGTGGTGCCGACGCTGTTCGTCTCGGGTCCGGAACAGGACCGGTGCCTTCCGCTCGATGACCAGCGACGTCAGGCCCTCGCCCAGGGGCATCGGTCCCGTGTCCTCGGTCGGAACGCCTTCGTTCATGGCATACGGGAAGGTGAACATCCGGCGTTCGGGGTCGAGGATCGCGATATAGATGGACTTCGTCTCGAACAGCGCGCGGATCCGTTCCCCGACGACGTTCACGATGGCGTCGAAGTCGAGCTGACTCGCGAGCGCTGCGCCGATCTCGTTGATGACCGCGAGCTCCGCCGCGCGCGCCTTCGTCTCGTCGAAGAGGCGGGCGTTCTCCAGGGCGACGCTCAGGCTCGCGGTGATCGTCGTGAGCAGCCGCATGTCGGCGTCGTCGAACGCGTGGTCACGGCCCGGGCTCTGGAGCGAGACCGTGCCGCGAACCTGTCCGGCGACGACCAGCGGTGCGAACGCGGCCGAGCCGGTCGGCCCGTCCTGGGCGAGGTCGTCCGCTTCGAGGCCGGCGACCACGGCCGCCATGTCGTGCGTGATGAGCAGCGGCTGCCCGGTCTCGACGACATGCCGGCGGATGCCACGATTCGGGATGGTGCGCTCGGGCTGGCGAGCCGCGCCCTCGACCAGGAAGACGATCGAGAGCTGATCGGTACCCGGATCGACGATCGCGATCTCGACCGCCTGGGCGCCGAAGATGTCGGCGGAATTGGCGCCAAAGACGTCGCATAGCTTGTCCCCGGCGAGGTCGTACATCGCCTTCATGTCGATGTGCTCGGCGAGGGCGCGCTGGACCTCGTTGACGACCGCCAGCTCCTTGGCCCGCGCGTCGGTCTCGGCCAGCAGCCGCTTCGTCTGGTCGAACAGTCGAGCGTTCTCGAGCGCCACGCCCATGCTCGACGCGACCGTCGTCAGCAGCCGCTCGTCGGCCTCGTCGTAGGCGTCGGTCTCGGTGGACTCCATGGCCAGCACGCCCATCACGCGCTCGCCGCTGAAGATCGGCACCCCGATCCACGACTCGCGCTCCACGGATGCGTCATCGCCCCCGGACGGGTCCGCGTCGGGTTCGATCGCCCCGAGGGCGTCGGCCTCCCGACCGTTTGCCAGTCGCAGCGGCGCCCGTGTCCGGATGACGTGCGACGTCAGGCCCGGGCCGAACGTGAGGGACCCCGTCGTCCGCCGTACCCCCTGATCGCGGAAATACGGGAAGTCGATCCGGCCCGCACCCGCGTCGTAGGTCGCGATGAACATCGAGCGGGCGTCGAAGATGTCGCGGATGCGCTCGCCGACGAGGTCGATGACCGCCTTGAAGTTGAGCTGCTTCGCGAGCGCCTGCCCGATCTCATTGATGATCGCGAGCTCGGCGGCCCGGGCGTCCGTCTCGCCGAGCAGCCGTTTCGTCTCGTCGAACAGCCGCGCGTTCTCGAGGGTGACGCTCAGGCTCGAGGTGATCGTCGTGAGCAGCCGGACATCTCCCTCGTCGAACGCGTACTCGCGGTCGAGGTTCTGGAGGGAGAGGACGCCGCGGACGTCACCCGCCACGACCAGCGGGGCGTACACGGCGGAGAAGGGGACCTCGCCCTGGATCACGCCCGTCTGGCCGTAGCCACGGACCACCGCCGCCATGTCGTGGCTGATGAGCAGCGGCTCGCGCGTCTCGATGAGGTGCTTCCGGATCCCGAAGTTGGGGATCGTGATGTTCGGAAGGCGCACGCCGCGCTCCACGACGTACACGATCGTGAACTCGGTGCGATCCGCGTCGAGGATCGCGATGTCGACGGCCTGCGCATCGAAGATCGAGCGCACCTTCTCGCCGACAAGGTCGTACATCGCCTGCATCTCGAGTTGCTCGGCGAGGCCGCGCTGGACTTCGTTGACCACGGCCAGTTCCGCGGCGCGCGCGTCGGTCTCGACGAGCAGCCGCTTGGTCTCGTCGAACAGTCGAGCGTTCTCGAGGGCCACGCCCATGTTCGCCGCGACGATCGTGAGCAGCCGCTCATCGGCGTCCGAGAACGCATGATCCCGTGGGCTTTCGAGGACGATGACGCCCGCCACTCGGTCGCCGGACCGGATCGGCGCGCCGAGCCACGACCCGTCGGTGCCCACGACATCGGCGTAGCTTGTCGCGACGGCGCCGAGTCGCAGCGCTTCCTCGGACGTGCCCGCGCGGATCGTCCGCGCCTCGTGGACGACAGGCGTTGTCAGCCCCGCCCCGAGATGCATCGGTTCGGTGTGATACCGGACGCCGCCGAAGATCTCGTACCGCCACTCGACGGTGTCGCTGGCCTCGTCATACAGGCCGACGGACACGCTCTGCGTCGCGAAGATCCCGGCGATGCGCTCGCCGACCTGCTCGATGATCTGGTCATAGTCGAGCTGCTTCGCGAGCGCGGAGCCGATCTCGTTGATGATCGCGAGCTCGGCGTTGCGCTCGCGCGTCTCCTCGATCGCGCGCGCCCGGACGAGCGCGTTGGCCACGTGCTGGGCGACGAACACCAACAGATCGAGGTCGGACTTCGTGTAGTGAACGGCGGCCGTATAGCTCTGGACGACGACGATACCGAGCTGACTGGCCGTCGGCGACGAGCGGAACACCCACCCACGTCGATTCGGGGTTCGCGACGCCCAGCAGCTCGACCTCGCCGCGGGCGATCAGCTCCTGGAAGAACGGGTACTCGATCAGGAGGGGCTCGTTACGACGGAGCGCGTACGCGGTGATCCCTCGCGCCTGACCTTCTCCGAACGGATACCAGACCGCCGGATCGGGTGGATCGTCGTCGACATCGTCGACGTAGTAGGGGTAGTTCATCCGGCCGCGCTCGGTGTCGACCAGCGCGATGTAGAAGTTCTCGGCCGCCATCAGCTCGCCGACGATGCCGTGGATCGTGGCGTAGAACGCGTCCAGGTCCCGGGCCGCCGAGGCGGCTTCCGCGATCCGCAGCAGCGCGGCCTGGACCGTGGCGGCGTCAGGCCCGACGGGAAGCGGCGGCGATGTGGCGGCTCGGCGGGCCATCAGGCGCGCCCGGCTCGGGCGCGTGGCATCAGGACCGTCGAACGGCCGTCGAGCCCGGGCATCTGCACGTCCATCAGCACCAGGTCGTAGTCCGCGCGCTCCAGAGCATCGATCGCCTCACGCCCATCGCCGGCGACATCGGCAAACCCGGCCCCTCTGCTCGAGCGGCCGCGGCGGCCGCTTCTGGTCCAGCGGGCGATCGTCGGCGCGCGCAGTCTACCCGCGCCCGATCGGCCACCGTGTGCCGTCCGTCACACCGGCGGTGCGGTCTGTCACAGGCCGCTGCCCTTGAGCGGGCCCGTCGCCTGGGAGCCGTCAGCCCTGCTGGCAAGGCAGACCGCGCGCCGCTCCTTCGCATCCCAGGCGGCCTGATCGGGCACCACGATGGTCATCGCGAGCTGCGAGCCGTCGACGGCGTGGCCGACGTAGTCCTGGAACGAGGAGCTGCAGGCTGGGACGGCGACGTGCAGCAGGAAGGCTCGTCCCAGGTACCGGTCGCCGATCTCGATGCCGGTCGTGCCCACGACCTCGTGGCTGTGCGTGCCCGAGCACGAGACGCGCGTGGCCTGACCGGCAAGGATGGCGGCGCTGGCCTGATCCTCAGCGGGTGCGGGCGTGGGCGACGGTGCCGGGGTGGGCGATGCGCCGGGCTCGATGGGCACAGGCGTCCCGGTCGGCGGCGCCGGGGTGACGGCTGCCAACGGCAGGTCCAGGCAGTGACCGACCGCGAGCTGCGCGAACGACGGGTGGTCCTGCGCGCTGGCGCGCGACGTGAACGCCACGATGCCGCCCACCGCGAGCACGACGAGCGCGATGCCGACGAGCACGAGGTTCCGGTCGATCCGTGGCCGGGCGGATCGCCCACGACGCTCGCGGGGTCGTGGGGACCGGGCGGGCGATGCCGGCGTCGGCGTCTCCTGGGATCGCTTCGGGGGTCGCGCGCCGGTCATCTAGCTCCGCTCGAGATACCGCTCCCGATCCCAGTCATGCACGACGGCGTCGTACTGCTCCTGCTCGACCCTGGCGGCGTTGAGGTAGTGGTCGACCACATCGTCGCCGAAGATCTCGCGGGCTGCTTGCGAGCGCTCCAGCTCGCCGATCGCCTCCCACAATGCGCGCGGCATCCGCGGCACGCCCTGGGCGACGTAGCCGTTGCCCCTGAACTCGGGCTGCAGCGGAAGCTCGTGCTCCAGACCGTAGAGGCCTGCGCCGACCATCGCGGCGTACGTCAGATACGCGTTCATGTCGCCGCCCGGGAAGCGATCCTCGACGTGCAGGGTCGGGCCGCGGCCCACGAGCCGGAACCCGGTGGTGCGGTTGTCGCGGCCCCAGACGATGTTCACCGGCGCCCAGCTGAGCGAGGCGTAGCGCTTGTAGCTGTTCACGTTGGGCGCGATGAAGATCGACAGCTCGCGACTCAGGGCCATCATCCCGGCCATGAACCGCTGACCCAGCTGGCTGAGACCATACGGCCCGGCCTCCTCGCCATCGCCGGCGTGCATCAGCGGCACGTCGCGGTCCGCGTCCCAGACGCTCATGTGCAGGTGACCCGAGCTGCCCGTCCACGTGTGGTCGGGCTTGGCCATGAACGTGATGCCCCAGCCGTTGAGGTAGGCGATCTCCTTGGCACCGTGCTTGAACAGCACGCTCCGGTCCGCCGACTCGAGCACGTGGTCGTACCGGATGTTGACCTCGTGCTGGCCCGGTGCGGCCTCGCCCTTCGAGAACTCGATGGGGATCCGCGCCTCGGTCATCTGGTTGCGCAGCAGGCGATGGAGCGGCTCGGCCTTGGTGGCCTGGAGCAGGTGGTAGTCCTCGTTGTAGTAGCCGAACCGCTGCGGCGGCGCCCAGCCGTTCTGCGACGACTGCTCCCACGACTCCTTGAGGACATAGAACTCGAACTCGGAGCCCGCCTTCAGGGTCAGGCCCCTGGCTGCGGCGCGCGCCACCTGGCGCTTGAGGATGGTCCGCGGGCTGACCGGGATCTCCTCGTGCGTCTCCTCGTCGATCGTGTCGCTGAGCACGATGGCGGTCTTCTCGAGCCACGGCACGATCCGCATCGAGTCCCAGATGGGCGAGGCGATCCAGTCGCCGTAGCCGGTCTCCCAGTTCATCAGCCGGAAGCCGTCGGGCGTGTTCATCTCCATGTCGGTGCCCAGGAGGTAGGTGCAGAAGTGCGCCCCGTGGTCGATGACGCCGTCGAGGAACGCCTGGCCCTGGACGCGCTTGCCCATGAGCCGGCCCTGCATGTCGGTGAGGGCGACGACGATCGTGTCGATGCGCCCGTCGCGGACCAGCTGCTCCAGCTCGGCCAGCCGCGGGTGCTTCTCGACGTGCCCGTCGTGGCTGTCGGGATGCGCCTCGATGGTCGTCATGGCTCGTGCCTCGTGCGGTGACGGTGAGGGCCGGCGCGACGGCCGGCCCTCGTCTGGTGCCGTGGATGGTCGGTGTCGGGACCGCGTCAGGCGGTGGCCGGACCCTTGAGCTCCTCCGCGGCGCGCTCGAACTCCTTCTCGATCTCGGTGAGCTCCGCGTCCTGGCCCATGACCCGCGGGCCCTGGAAGCGCGACCTCGCCCAGGCGAAGTAGTACACGAGCAGGAAGATGACGGTGACGAGCATGAACGGCCAGCTGATGTTGCCCGACGTGGGGAAGCTGAACAGCACCATCAGCACGAGCACCCAGAAGACCGCGACCCACGCGATGGGTCGCGAGAACCGGCCGAGGCTCCAGACGCGGTGGGTCTTCCACTCCTCGGACGTCGCGCCGAGGAAGATGCAGATCCCGTAGGCCGCATACAGGAAGATCGTGCTGATCGCCGTGACGATGACGATCGCGGTGCCGGTCCCGACGATGAACGTCGCGACGGTGAACAGCCACGCGATCACGACGATCGCCGTCAGCGCGTTGGCCGGTGTGCGGTAGCGCTTGTTGACCTTCTTGAGCCAGCCCGATCCCGGGATGCCGTCATCGCGGCTGAAGGCGAACAGCATGCGGCCGGCGGCGCTCACCGACGAGAGCCCGCAGAACCACATCGCGACGGCGATGCCGGCCGCGAGGACGTCTCCCAGCTGGCCGAGGTTGTAGTCGAGGATCGACAGCACCGCGACGCCGCCGCCGAAGTAGTACTGGCTCGCCGTGGCCTGGACAGGCGTCTCGAGGGTGGCCGGGAAGAGTTCGGTCATGCTCGGCAGATGGGTCGAGAGCGCGAGCAGGAAGATGTAGCCCACGACGGCGCTCACGGCGACCGACAGGAACACGCCCCACGCGCTCGCCGTGCGTGCGCCGACGGTCTCCTCGGCCACGTGCGCCGAGGCGTCGTAGCCCGTATACGTCCAGTTCGCCTGCAGCAACGAGAACAGGAACGCGAGGATCAGCGGGTAGGAGATCGCCGGGCCGTACGTGATGTTCACGAAGCCCAGGTTGTTGTTCCAGCTGCCCGCGGTATCCAGCGGCTGGATCGCGCCCAGCGTGAGGCCGCTCTGGTCCGGCTTGCCCGTGGCGAAGATGAACACCACGACCGCGGCGACGATGACGATGTGCCACCAGACGCTGACCTGATTGAGCACCGCCACCAGGTTGATGCCGCCGATGTTCAGGGCGAGCTGGACCAGCAGGATGACGCCCATCGTCACCAGCTGGCCGTTGAGGACGCCGGGGATGACCTGGACGGTGTTGAACGTGCCACCGGTGATGCGGTCGACGATGGTCGCGTTGATGAAGCCGGCCGCCGCGTAATCGATCCCGGCGACGATCGCGAACTGGCCGATGAGGTTCAGCCAGGCCGTCCACCAGCCCCAGTTCTTGTTGCGCATCCGGCTGGCCCAGTAGTACAGGCCCCCGGCGGTCGGGTAGGCGGACGCGATCTCGGCCATCGATGCCGCGATGGCGAGGACGAACACGGTGACGAGCGGCCAGCCGATCACGACGGCTGCCGTCCCGGCCCAGGCGAGGCCGTAGTCGTAGAGGATGACCGCGCCGGTCAGGATCGAGATGATCGAGAAGCTGATCGCGAAGTTGCTGAAGCCGCCCATCGTGCGGAGCAGCTCCTGGGCGTAGCCGAGGCCGTGCAGGTCCTTGACGTCCTGCGCGATCGCCTCATCACGTGTGCGAGCCATGCATCCCTCCGAGACAGGGCCGCGGGCGAGCCGCGGCGGGGACGGCCGCGCGATCGGAGCGTTGCTCGCGGCGGCCGGGAGTCGGCCCGGCCGCCTCACCCTCGCGACCGGTCGGACGCTGGGACGGGATGGTGACGTGCGGTCACCGGCGGGCGCGAGGTGGGCGCCTCGCGCGAACTCGCTCTGCGGCCTCCTGGGGGCGCGGGGCACGCCACGCCACAGCCTGCTCCGGCGGGGGACGCGCGGACCGGGCGGGTCCGCTCGGGCCCCGGACGTGGGCGGACTATACGCGTCTGCGCAAGCGAGCCGACCGCGTGCCGCGGAGCGCGACGGCCCCGCGGCCCGCGGCGCCTCGGCGTCCTCTCAGTAGAGGATCGTGGCGTCGCTCGGGAAGGCGAACTCGAAGATGTTCGGCGGGAGCGCCGCGTCGGGCTGGTACACGGTCGCCTCCGCGGTCCGCGTGATCCGGTCGCCGAGCGTCTCCTGGAGCCGGAGGATCACGCCGTCCAGCCGGTCGACCGCGAGGTCGATCGTGAAGTCAGGCCGGTCCGCGACGGTCTCGACGACGCGTGGGTGGCGGCACTCCACGAGGATCGTCTCGCGGTCGCCGAGGAGCGAGGCGCCGAGGATGCGCGTGTCGCCGGTGCCCAGCACGTTCTGGCAGTAGCCGGCGGGATGGATGAACAGCTCGGGCAGCGACTCCGCCTGGAGCGACGTCACGGGCGCGTACACACGCGCGCGACCGGGCACGTCGGGATCGTCGGTCGCGCCTCGGACGCGGGCGCGGACGGGGCGCTCCGTGCCGACCTTCCGCGCGGCGACGTACGTGCGGACCGTCTCGCCGTCGGTGAGCCAGACCTCGTACTCGCCCTTGGGGCCGCCCATCGGGATCCGAGGTCAGCATCCGGGCCCAGCCCGGGTGCCGCAGCCAGACGTCGGTGGCGAGGGTCTGGTCGCCGAGCGACGTCGCGGTGCGCTCCTCGATGCGCATCCGAAGGGTCTCGAAGCGCAGCTCGGCGTCGCGCATGAACGTGAACAGCTGCCCGAGGGTCGGCAGGTCGTCGGGCGGCAGCGATGCCATCTCGGGACGCGGCCGGCCACGCACGGGGACGGGCAGCGATCCGGCGCGGTCCCAGCGGCTGGCGGTCATCGCCGGGGATGCTAGCAGTCAGGGCCGCCGCGGCCGGGACGGCCATGACAGTCGTCATGCGATGTCGAGGGGTAGCCGTCCCGGCTGACTCCCAGCCGCGTTTCAGCGGATCTTCAGGAACCTGCCGTACCAGTGCGATGTGCACCTGCTCGTCGTCGAGGATGACCCTCGGCTCGCCGCGCTCCTCGCCCGCCTGCTCGGCGAGGACCGGCACGTGGTCGAGGTCGCGTCGACCGGCCGCGAGGCGCTCGACCTCGCGGACGGCCTGCCCGGTCTCGACGCCGTCGTGCTCGATGTCGGCCTCCCCGACCTCGATGGTCTGACCGTCGCTCGCCGCCTGCGGGCCGCGGGGCAGCGCACGCCGATCCTGATGCTCACGGCTCGTGACACGGTCGCCGATCGGGTCGGCGGTCTCGACAGTGGCGCCGACGACTACCTCGTCAAGCCCTTCGCGTACGAGGAGCTGTCCGCCCGCCTGCGGGCACTCGTCCGCCGCGCCGACGGGACGCCCCGTGAGGGCGGGCTGCTGCGGGCCGGTCCGATCGCGCTCGACGAGACGCGCCGGACGGTGACCGTCGACGCCTGCGAGATCAGCCTCACCGCGCGGGAGTTCGCGCTCCTCGAGGCGCTCCTGCGCCATGCCGGCCATGTGCTGTCCCGCGACCAGCTCCTCGACCTCGCGTGGCCCGCGGGGATCGCCGTCACGCCCAACACGGTCGACGCGTTCGTCGCGTTCCTGCGGCGCAAGCTGGGCGCGGCGGCCGACCGGATCGAGACGGTCCGCGGGGTCGGGTACCGCGCGGTGGCGTCATGACCGCGACGCTGCGCGGCCGCATCGCCACTCGGCCGGAGGAGCACGTCCGTGCGCGCACCGACGCCCAGCTCCTGCAGCACGTCCGCGCCCGGCTCCTGCTGCTGAGTGGCGGGCTCACGCTGCTCATCCTCGTCGTGCTCGGCGCGACGCTCTACTGGACGGTCGCGAACTCGCTCGCCACGGCATCGACCGAACAGCTCCGCGATCGCGCCACGAGCCTCCAGGTGAAGGCGGTGGAGGTGCCGGGCGCCGCGTTCGCGCCATCGCCCAACACCTTCGTCACCACGTTCGCCGGCGCTCCGGGTCTGGTCATCGGCGGGCCGACGTCGGGCACGTTCGCCTACGTCGTGCCGCCGGAGACGGATGGCCGGGTGATGATGGGCTCCCGGGTCATCGACCAGCTCGTGACGGGTGTGGACCCCGCGGCCATCGAGACCGTTCGCTCCGGCGCGGCCGACGAGATCGTGTCGGAGACGTCATTCCAGGGCACGCCGTACCGCGTGCTGTCGGCGGGCGTGGACGCGCCCGACGGTCGCTACGTCACGCAGGTCGTCGCCGATCGCACGGCCGAGGTGCGGACCCTCCAGGTGCTCCTCGTCGTGCTCATCGGGGGTGGCGCCGTCGCGCTCCTCGCCGCGCTCGGGCTTGGCCGGGTGTACGCCGAGCGGGCGTTGGTCCCGATCCGCGACTCGCTGCGCCGCCAGCGCGAGTTCGCCGCCGACGCCTCGCACGAGCTTCGGACGCCACTCGCGGTCCTGCGGTCCAGCGCCGAGCACCTGCGCCGGCATCGCGCGGAGCCGGTCGGGCAGGTCGGGACCGCGGTGACCGATATCGAGCTCGAGGTCGAGCGGATGACCGCGCTGGTCGACGACCTGCTGTTGCTTGCCCGGACGGACAGCGGCACGGTCGAGCTGAGCCGAGCGCCGGTGGACCTCGCCGATCTCGCGACGGACGCGACCGGTCGCCTCGCGGGGGTCGCCGACGACGCCGGCGTGCGCTTGCTGCTCGACGCGGAGCCCGTCGTGGTCGACGGGGATCGCGCTCGCCTCGAGCAACTGCTGGGGATCCTCCTCGCCAACGCCGTGCGGCACAGCCCGCGCGGCACGGAGGTCACGGTGGCCGTCGGGCGGGACGGCCGTGACGCGCGGCTGTCCGTCCTCGACCGCGGCCGTGGGATCGAGCCGTCCCACCTGCCGCGGGTCTTCGACCGCTTCTGGCGCGCCCCCGATGCGCCCGAGGGTGGCACCGGGCTGGGCCTCGCGATCGCCGCGTGGATCGCGCAACGCCATGGCGGCAGCGTGGAAGCCGCCAACCGCCCCGACGGCGGCGCCCGCTTCGAGGTACGGCTGCCCGCGGTCTGAGTCGCGACCCAGGGGTCGCGCTTTCATGAACCCTTCAGGCACATCCCGTGACATGAGCGTGCGCAGACGCGCCGCGTCGTCGAACGACGACCCTCCAGCTCAGGAGTCACGGATGACCACGCTTGCCACCCGGCGAGCCGCCGCTCCGCTCATCGGCGGCCTGCTCACCCTTCTCATCGCCGCGTGTTCCCAGGCGGCCGCGGCCCCGAGCGGCGTGGCGACGCTGCAGTCGCCGGATGCGGCGGCGTCGGGCGATCCGGAGGCCTCGCCCTCGGCATCGCTCAGCCCCGAGGACGCGGCACTCGCGTTCGCCCGGTGCATGCGCGAGCACGGGATCCCGATGGACGACCCGCAGGTCGGCGGCGGGGCGAACGGCCCGATCTCGATCAGCATCGGTGGGCCAGGGATCGACCGCGAGAAGCTCCAGGCGGCGCAGGAGGCGTGCGGCGGCTTCATGGGCGTCTCGGGCCCGAAAGGGACGATGCCGCCGGACCTGCTCGACAAGCTGGTCGCGTACGCGTCGTGCATGCGTGAGCACGGCATCGACTTCCCGGATCCGCAGGTCGATGGCGGTGGCGTGATGATCGGCGGTCCCGGCGACAAGGACTCGCTCGATCCCTCGAGCCCCGAGTTCCAGGCCGCCCAGGAGGCGTGCCAGTCGATCATGCCGGACGGCGGTCCGGGCTTCAGCGTCGGCGGCGCCCCCGACAAGGGCCCGTCGACGACGACGGGGGGCTGAGCGATGCGTCGACAGCTCGTCCTCGCGGTCGCGGTCGCGGGCGTCGCCGTCGTCGGCGGTGGCGCGCTCGCGCTGATCCCGCGATCGCCAGCGGCGGCGCAGACGACCGATGGCGCCTCGCCCGCGGCGAGCGCTTCGGCCGGGGCCACCAGCACCTCGCGGAGCACTCGCAACGTCGAGCGCCGGACCCTCCGCCTGACCGACGACCTCGATGGCTCGCTGGGCTACGAGGGCGCCGAGACGATCCTTTCGGGCGACGCCGGCACCGTCACCCGGCTCCCGGCCGTCGGCAGCGTGCTGAAGCGTGGCCAGGCGCTCTACGAGCTCGACGGACGTCGCCGCGGCATCGTCCTGTACGGGGCCCGTCCCCTGTGGCGCACGCTCCGGCCCGGCATGTCCTCGGGCGCCGATATCCGCCAGCTGGAGCAGAACCTGCGGGCGATGGGCCTGCTGAACAAGCGCTACGTCGATCCGACGTGGGACTCGCACACGACCCGTGCCGTGAAGCGGTTCGAGGAGCGGGAGGGTCTGCAGGTCGACGGCATCCTCGAGCCGGGCGACGTCCTGTTCGTCCCAGAGGCCGTCCGGGTCGACGAGCACAAGGTCGACGTCGGGGCGCGGGTGGGACCCGGGACGCCGGTCCTCGGCGGGACGACCGCCCGGCGTACGGTCACGGTCGACCTCGAGGTCTCGAAGCTCGAGCTGCTCCCCGTCGACCAGGCGGTGACGCTGGAGCTACCCGACGGCACGACGGTCGAGGGGACGGTCCGCGAGGTCGGCCGGACGGTCGACACCGGCGACGATGACTCGCAGTTCCCGACCGGCGAGTCGAGCGATCCGACGGTCAAGGTCACCATCGACCTCGCCTCGGCCGACGCGGCCGACCGCTATGACGCCGCGCCGGTGACGGTCCACGTGGTCCGCGAGGCGCGCGAGAACGTGCTCGCGGTCCCGGTGCAGGCGCTCGTCGCGCTGCTCGAAGGCGGGTACGCGGTCGAGGTCGTCGACGCGGCCGGCGCCACGCACCTCGTCGCCGTCCAGACGGGGCTGTACGAGGACGGCTGGGTCGAGGTCCGGGGCGATGGCCTGACCGAAGGCCAGTCCGTGGTCGTGGCGTCGTGAGCGCGACACCGATCGCCGAGCTCGTCGGCGTCTCGAAGGTCTACCGCTCGGAGCCGCCGGTCCCGGCCCTCTCCGACATCGATCTGGTCATCGAGCCCGGCGAGCTGCTCGCGCTGGTCGGCCCGTCGGGTTCGGGCAAGTCGACCCTGCTGAACCTCCTCGGCACGCTCGACCTGCCGACGTCCGGGACGGTCCGCATCGACGGCGTGGACGTGGGGCGCCTGCGCGACGGCTCACTTGCGGCGCTCCGCGCGCACCGGATCGGGTTCGTGTTCCAGCAGTTCCACCTGCTGGGCGCGGAGACAGCACTCGACAACGTCGCCGACGGGCTGCTGTACCGCGGCGTCGCGGGTCGAGCCCGCCGCGAGGCCGCGCGCGAGGCGCTCGAGCGGGTCGGCCTGGGGCCGCGGGCACACCACCGGCCGGAGCGGCTGTCGGGCGGGGAGCGGCAGCGCGTCGCCATCGCCCGGGCCCTGGTCGGCAGACCGGGGCTCGTCCTGGCCGACGAGCCGACCGGCAACCTCGACACCGCGACCGGGGCATCGATCCTCGAGCTCCTTCGCGAGCTCCACGAGACCGAGGGCACGGCGGTCGTCGTCGTGACCCACGACCGCGAGCTGGCGGCGTCGCTGCCCCGCCGCGTCGACCTTCGCGATGGCCGGATCGAGCGCGATCGAGCGGACCGCCACGATCTCGCCGCCGACGCCCGCGGTCATCGATCTCGATGGCCACCGCACGCCGACGCCGATCCCCGTGACGGCGTCGGTCGGGGTCGCACCGTGAGCGCGACGAGTCCGGCACTCCGGCTGCGACCCGGTCGCCTCGGACCCGTCGACCTCGTCCGACTCGGCGGGCGCGGCCTTCGCGCGCGACGGCTGCGGACGGGGCTGACGGCACTGGGCATCGGCATCGGCATCGCCGCGATGCTCGCGGTGCTCGGGATCTCGTCGTCCAGCCGGGCGGCGCTCCTTGCGCAGCTCGACCGCCTCGGGACGAACCTCCTGACGGTCAGCCCCGGCCAGACGTTCTTCGGCGAGGACGCCACGCTGCCCGCGACCGCGACCGCGATGATCCGGCGGATCGGACCTGTCGGAGGCGCCGCCGCGACCGAGGCGCTCGGCGCGACGGTGCGCCGGACCGACCTCATCCCCAAGGTCGAGACGGGCGGGCTCTCGGTCATCGCGGCGGACCTCGAGCTCAAGGACACGCTCCATGCCGAGCTTGCCGACGGGCGCTGGCTCGACGCCGCGACGGCCCGCTACCCGACGGTCGTGCTCGGCGCGATCGCCGCGCAGCGGCTGGGGATCACCGACCTCGACGAGCCGATGAAGGTCTGGATCGGCGGCCGCTGGTTCGCGGTCATCGGCATCCTCGACGCGCTGCCGCTCACGCCCGAGATCGACCGGTCGGTGCTGGTGGGTCGCGAGGCCGCCGCGACGTATCTCGAGGCGACCGGCGACGCGTCGACCGTCTACCTGCGTGCGGATCCCGCCTCGATCGACGACGTGCGGCAGGTCATCCCGTCGACCGCGAACCCCGAGCACCCCGACGAGGTCCAGGTCAGCCGGCCCTCGGACGCGCTCGAGGCACAGGCCGCCGCGGACAGCGCGTTCACGGGATTGCTCCTCGGGCTGGGCGCCGTCGCGCTCGTCGTCGGCGGGCTTGGCATCGCCAACGTGATGCTCATGGCGGTGCTGGAGCGGCGAACGGAGATCGGGTTGCGCCGAGCCCTGGGCGCGACCCGGGGACACGTCGCCGGCCAGTTCCTCACCGAGGCCGTCCTGCTCGCGTTCGCGGGCGGGATCATCGGGATCGCTGGTGGCACGGCCATCGCGGTGGGCTATGCGTCGAGCCAGCACTGGCTGGTGGACGTGCCCTTGCCGGCGCTGGTCGCCGGGCTGGGCGTGGCGGTCGCCGTGGGCGCGGTCGCCGGGCTCTATCCGGCGTTGCGGGCGTCGTCGGTGCCACCCACGGAGGCGCTCCGGAGCGCCTGAGCGCGCGGATCGGGCGGCGGGATCTTCGGACCCGCCGCTCACCGCGCCCTGCCGGTCGCCTATCGCTCCGACCGCTCATCAGCCTCGTAGCGTTCCGAGCGCTATCTCCGCTGATACCCGAGCCGTTGCGACGCTCGCGAGCGGATGGAGTCGCCGCGTCACGCTCGGTCCGCGCGGCAGCGGTCCCAGGAACGACCCTTCAGCAGCTCCGACCACGGCGATCTAACGGTCGCACCGCTACCGCCAGATCTACCGATGTCAGCGATGCGCCGCGTGGCGTTGGCGGCATGGTCGTCCACGTCCGACAGCCGCCGCGCCGGGTGACGGCTCTGGCGCATCATCGCGGCCATGCGCAGGTCGTTCGCCGTGTCGCTGCTCGCCGTGATCGTGGTCGCGTGCGCACCCGGCCAACCCGGACCCGCGATCCTGCCGCCCCTCGGCCCGACCATCACCGCGAGGGACATCGCCTGGGTCGAGGGTGGCCTCGAGATCCACGTCGGCCAGCCGACGATCGTCGTCGACAACCAGGATGCGGGCATCCCGCACGGGTTCGCGATCCAGGGCCCGAACGGCGGGGACCTGTTCACGGGCGAGATCGTGGCGGGACCGGCCAGGACGACCTACTCGATCCCACTCCTTGCGCCCGGTGCCTACCTGTTCATGTGCCCGGTGCACCCGAACATGCAGGGCAAGCTCGTCGTCACCGGCTAGCAGGCCGGCGGCGCAAGCCTCAGCCGCCGGCGGGACCACCTTCCAGCCCGGGCTCGGTCATCGACGCCGGATCCAGCAGCGCATCCAGGCGGTCAGGCGCGATCCCCCGTTCCGTGGCCAGCTCCCGGATCGTCCGACCCGTCTTGAACGCGTCCTTCGCCAGTGCGGCCGCCGCGTCGTAGCCGATCTCGGGCGCCAGCGCGGTCGCGAGCATCAGCCCCTGCTCGACGAGCGCCGGTCCGCGCTCGGTCGCCGCGAGCCCGTCGATCGTCCGGGCACGGAGGTTCGCCGTCGCCGCCGCGAGCAGCGTGATCGACTCCAGCGTCACGAGCGCCGTGACGGGGAGCATCACGTTGAGCTCGAGGAGGCTGCCGGTCTGCGCGAAGCCGACCGTCGCATCGTTGCCCACGACCCGCGCGACGACCATCGTCAGGCTCTCGATGATCACCGGGTTCACCTTGCCGGGCATGATCGACGAACCGGGCTGCGTCTCGGGGACGGCGAGCTCCGCGAGCCCGGCGCGCGGGCCCATGCCCATCAGCCGGATGTCCGAGCCGATCTTCCAGAGCCCCAGAGCGATCGCCTTGACCGCGCCATGGGCCGCGATCACCGCATCGAGGGACGCCTGGGCGTGGAAGTGGTTGTCCGTCTCACGCACCGCGAGCCCCGTGAGCTCGGCCAGCCGGACCATCGCGCGGGCTGCGAACTCCGGGTGGCTGT
The DNA here is from genome assembly GCA_963778025.1 of uncultured Chloroflexia bacterium. Taxonomy (GTDB): domain Bacteria; phylum Chloroflexota; class Limnocylindria; order Limnocylindrales; family CSP1-4; genus CAVZTA01. The sequence continues at coordinate 151,105 of CAVZTA010000003.1, forward strand.
TGATGCCCGTGCCCACCGCGGTCCCGCCCAACGGGAGTGCCAGCAGCTCGTCGCGCGCGGCCTGTGCGCGCCGGATCGCCTCCTCGGCCTGGCCGGCGTAGCCGCGGAACTCCTGGCCCAGCCGGATCGGCGTGGCGTCCTGGAGATGCGTCCGACCCGTCTTCACGACCGGCCAGAACTCGTCGGCCTTCGCGGCCAGGGCCTCCTGCAACCCGACGAGCGCCGGGATGAGCTCCTCGTCGAGCGCGACCGCCGCCGACAGCTGCAGCGCGGACGGGATGGTGTCGTTGCTGCTCTGGCAGCGGTTGACGTGGTCGTTCGGGTGGACCTTGGCGTCGGGGTCCGTCGCGCGCAGCGTCCCCGTCGCGAGGCGCGCGAGGACCTCGTTCATGTTCGTGTTGGTCGACGTGCCGGAGCCGGTCTGATAGACGTCGATCGGGAACTCGCGGTCGTGACGTCCCGCGGCGACCTCTGCCGCGGCTGCGGCGATGGCGTCCGCGACCGGTCGGTCCAGCAGACCGAGCCCGGCGTTCGTATCGGCGGCGGCGAGCTTGATGAGGGCCAGGGCGCGGAGGAAACGCCGGGGCATCGGCTGGCCGCTGATCGGGAAGTTGAGGACGGCGCGCTGCGTCGATGCGCCGTACAGCGCGTCCGCCGGGACCGCCATCTCGCCCATCGAATCGCGCTCGATGCGTGTGGCCGGGCGCGCCACATCGCTCGCCGAGGATCCGTCGCTCGCGGCCGTGTCGGTCGTCATCGGCGGCATCGTACCGCCGCCGGTCAGCGGTCCGGTCCGGCCTCGTCCGCCTCGAGGAGCGTCCGGATGCGCAGTCGCGACCGGCACAGGAGCGCCCGGGTCGCCAGCTCCGTGCGGCCCAGCGACTCGGCGATCTCCCGGATGGCGAATCCGCGACCGGCAAGGAGCACGGCCGTGCGCGCATCGGGCGTCAGCGCGCCCAGCGCCTCGGCGACCGCGCGACCCCGCTCACGTCCCAGCGCGGCCGTCTCGGGAGACTCATGGTGGTCCTCGCTTCGCGGCAGGCGAGCCAGCCACCGACCGACGATCGAGATCCGCCGTCCGCGGCTGAGCACGAGGTTCGCCGAGACGCGGAACAGCCACGCCCGCACGTCGTCGAGCTGCTGGCCCTCGAGCAGCGAGCGATGAAGGCGCAGGAACGCCTCCTGGACGATGTCCTCCGCGTGGCCCGGATCGCGCGTCGCGTGCATCGCGAAGGAGTACAGCTCGCGCTGGTACTGCTCGAACGCGGCGCCCACGATCGTGCGCGCGTCGGCAGTCGAAGAAGACAGCGTGTAGCGGACGGGCTCGGGGCGAGGGGCGTCGTCCTCGACCGGCATCGTTCCCTGTGGTCCCCCCTGGAGCACCACCTTAATCGTGCCGCGTAGCGTCAACGGCCGCGCGGTCATGGTGCGGCCTCGTCGGCCACCCAGAGGGCGGCTCCCTCGGGTCGTCGGCCGCCGACCAGCAGGCGGTCGCCGATGACGGCACTGCCGAACACGATGCGACCTGCCGGCCCGTCGTCTCCGATCCGCTCCCAACCATCCGCTGCTGTCCAGCGCCAGACAGCCAGATCGTCGCCATCGCTCGTGAAGCCGATCGCGGCGTCGCCCACCGTCACGACATCCGTGAACGCGGCGGCGCCCCGGCCGGTGTTTGCCGGCACGGCCATCGGCCGCCATCGCACGAGGTCGTCGGTGTAGTAGGCGATGGGGTGGCCGGCGCGGTCCGTCCCCACCGCGATGGTGCGGTCGCCGAGCGTCGTCACCGCGTCCAGCTCCCCGAGCCGGTCCAGACCGTCGCCCAGGTCGACGGCCGTCCAGGTCCCGATCCGCTGCCGGACCCAGGCGCGCGGATGGCAATGGGCCGCATCGGGCCGGCAGCGCGACCCGACGGCCACCGCGGTGCCGTCTGGTCTGACCGTCACGTCCTGCATCCCACCGAACGCGAGCCCCCGCGTCGCCTCGGCCAGCGGAGTGGCTGCCTCGACGCCACCGTCGAGCGGCGGCGACGTGTCGAGCGTCCAGGTCGCGCCATCGGCGGACGACCACGCGATCGCGAGCGCCTCGTCCTGTCGGACCTCCGTGCCGACGGCGATGAAGCCATCGGGCCCGGTGGTGACGCTGGCGACCCACCCATGGACGACACCACTCGGGGCGTCGATCCGGTCCCACTGCGCGCCATCGGTCGAGGTCCAGATGATCGGGACGTAGTCGGTCCCCAGGCGAGCGTGACCGACCGCCACGAGCCTGTCCGCGCTGGCCGCCAGGCCCACGGCCGCCACGCCGTCTGCGCTGGGCGAGGCCAGCGCCGTCGCGTCCAGGACCCAGCCCCCACCGGTGGGATCGTCGCTTCGCCAGGCCGATGCGAGGCAGAGTCTGGGCGTCGCCGGCGTCTCGCACCGTCGACCGACCGCCACCGCACCACCGCGCCACGGCGCGACGGCCCAGATCGCGGCATCGCCGTCGAGCGCGGGCGATGTGACCCGTGACAGTCGGCCCGTCAGCGCCGTGCTCGGCCCACCGACCGGTGGGAGCGATGGCGGCGCCGTCCTCGTGGGCGTCGAGGGTGAGCTCGACGGAGGACCGGAGGGAGCCGGCGAGGGCGCCGGCGTGGGCGACGCTTGCGGACTGCTCGTCGACGCCCTGGTCGAGGGGGATGGGCTCGTCGATGGCGCCGGGGATGCGCTCGCGGACGCGCTCGCGGACGCGCTCGGGGAGCCGCTGCTGATCGCGCCCGTCGTCACCCCGGTGGGCGATGGCCCGACCGTCGCGTTCGGTCCGGTCAACCAGCGCGTCCCGCCGCCGCCGACGGCGAGGACGGCTCCGAGTGCCAGCGCGGCCACGACGAGCACCGGACCCGGACCGCGGCGTCGCCCAGGGTCCTGCAGGATCCGCTCGCCGATGCGTTGCGGCGCGTCGAACATGGGCAGCCGCATGACCGTCGCGGCATCGAGCGCGAGCTCCCGTTGGAACTTGCGGCAGGCCGCACAGGTCGCGAGATGTGCGTCGGCCCGGGTCTGATCGGCGACACCCAGCGGCTCGTCGACGGCATTCGCGAGCAGCTCGCGAAGGGGCGCGCACTCGGGCGTCGGCAGGGCAGGATGCTCCACGAGGACCTACGACGCAGATGGGGCCGTCGCGTTACACCCCCTGGCGAACATCCTTCATCATCGCTCCAGGGGACGGCTCCAGCGGCGGACGGTCGTCAGGCGATCGAAGCCGGCCGATGCGTACAACGCCTCCGACGCGACGTTCGTCTGGCGCGAGAAGACGACGGCGTCGATCGCGCCCAGCCGGCGCAGCAGCCGGAGGCCTTCGACGTTGACGGCCCGTCCGAGGCCGCGTCGCCGGTGCTCCGGGTGGACCCCGACCGGCTCGAACTCGCCGGCCCGGGCCACCGGGTCCCACCACACGAGCGTGAATGCGGCCAGGGACCCGTCCGGCGCCTCGACGACGAGATCGTGGTCGGCGCTGTAGCCCGGGAGATCGAGCAGCCGGGTGTGCTTCTCGACCGTCATCTTCGAGGGTGCGAAGGCTTCCCGATGCACGTCGACCCTCGCCTCGAGCTCCTCGGGCAGCCGGACCGGGCGGACGCGATAGCCCTCCGGCAGCGGCGCCTCCGGCAGCGGGCGATCGTCATCCAGCCGGCGATGGAACATCGAGTATTCGGGCTCGACGTCGGGTGTGAAGCCCGCGGCCGCGAGGTCCCCCTGGAGGGCGTCATCCGCGTCCAGGGCCCAGGTCAGGATCCGCGTGACGGGTGTCTCGGGCGCATCGGCGGCGGTGACCGACCACCACTGGACGCGCTCCACGAGCCAGTCGCCGATCGCGGCGACGAGCCCCCGACGATCGACCGGGGCCAGGTCGGCGCGGAGGAACAGGTCCGCGGCGTCAGGGGGCATGAGCCACGCCCATGCGACCACCTCGCCGTCGCGCTCCCAAAGGCGGATCCGCTCGCGCCAGTCGGTGTCGAGCGGCGAGCTCGCGAGCCACCATGACACGTCGCCGGCCAGGACCTGGACCACCGGCCGCGCGATGAGCCAGGAGGCCGTGATCGCGGTCTGGATCGCGCCCAGGTCGGCCGGGCCGCGCCAGGGCCGCGAGGTGATGGGCATGGGTCCAAGGCTAGCCGCAGGTGCCGCCGACCGCGGGCTCCCGGGGCGCTTGACCGTTCGTCCGTATCCTTCGCGGGTGGACATCCTCCCCGACGAGTTCCGACGCGTCATGGGCCATTTCGCCACGGGCGTGACCGTGGTGACGACGCTCGACGGCGACCGACCGCAGGGCATCACCGTGAACGCCTTGTCGTCCGTGTCGCTGGAGCCGGCGCTCGTGATGGTCGCGCTCGATCGACGACGGTTCATCACGCCCACCGTTCGCTCGAGCGGCCGCTACGCGGTCAACATCCTGGATGAGGACCAGGATGCGCTGTCCGACTGCTTCGCGGGTGCGCCCGTCGAGCCGTCGCGTGAGGCGTTCTGCGGGGCGGCCTGGCGTCCGGGGACCACCGGTCTGCCGTTGCTCGAGGGCGCGATCGCGTCCCTGGAGTGCACGGTCGTCGAGACGTTCTCCGCCGGCGACCATGACCTGTTCATCGGACGGGTCGATGCGATGGCGGGATCGGTGCCCGGCCATGCCCTGCCGCTCATCTACTACCGCCGGCGGTATCTCCATCTCGAGGCCGAGGGATCGCACGCGGTCGCGGGCAAGCCCGAGAGCCGAGCCGGGTGACGCTCCGGGTCCGGGCGAACGGCCTGGACATCGCCTACGACGCGTTCGGGTCGGGGCCACCGCTGGTCATGCTCCACGGGGCGACCTCATCGGGCCCGGAGGACTTCGGGCCGCAGATCCCGCTGTTCTCGAAGGCGTTCCGGCTGGTCCTGCCGCACGCGCGCGGGCACGGCGGCACGCGCTGGGATGCACGCGACGGCTTCGAGTACTCGTGGCTGGTCGATGACCTCGTCGCCTTCGTGGACGAGCTCGGCCTGGACACGTTCCACCTCCTGGGCTTCTCGATGGGCGCGATGACGGCCCTCCAGTTCGCGGTCCGCTTCCCGGCCCGGGTGCGGACGCTGGTCGTGGTCGGCATCACGACCCAGCGCGAGCCGCGCGCCTCGGTCGCGCGACGGCTCATGGACCCCGTGCGCGTCGACCGTGACGAGCCGGCCTGGGCCGCGCAGCTGGAGCGGCGGCACGGTCCGGGCCAGGGTGCCGGGGCGTGGCGCACGTTGCTGCCGGCGATCGCAGCGGACGTGGCACGGCAGCCGCTGCTGGGTCCGGCCGACCTTCGCCGGATCGACGCCCCAGCCATGGTCGTGTGCGGCGACCGCGACCAGTTCGTGCCGGTCGACCACGCGTGGGGCCTGAAGCGCCAACTGCCCGACGGCCGACTCTTCGTCGCACCGGACTGCCGGCACGAGGTGCTCACGCGACGACCGGGCTTGGCGAACGAGGCGCTGGCGTCGTTCTACCGGTCCACGGCGACGGTCGCCACGGCCCGCGCCGAGGGCTACGACCCGGCCGCCACACCCGTCGTGACCCGGACGCGCCCCAAGGCCGAGGTCCAGGCCACGCTCGACACCGAGGCCGCCGACGCCACCCCCGATACGACGTGGCTCCGCGACACAGGAGGACGCCCATGACCACGCTGCTGGCCCTGTACCGCCGACCCGAGGGCGGCGAGGATGCCGTCGAGACGTTCCGTCGCCGCTACCGTGAGGAGCACCTGCCGCTCGTCGCCGGGACGCCCGGCCTGCGCAGCACGACCGTCCAGGAGACGACCGCGAAACTCCTGGGCGAGGACGTGATCCTCACCACGCGCATGGAGTTCGACGACCGGGCATCGCTCGACGCCGGCCTCGCCTCGGACGCGATGCGCGCCGCCGGCAAGGTCCTGCGTGAGATCGCCCCGGGCATCGTCACGCTGCTCGTCCTCGAGGACGCCGCCGACTGATCGTCGCCGCGCGTTTCCTGACATCGAACAGGGGAGGCGGCTGGCACTGCCTGGCCGTCCGACGCGCGACGGTGTGTCGACCACATCGAACAGCGCTGCGGTGCGTTCGCTGGGATCGAACGCACGTCCGCCGAGACTTGCCGATCGAAGCCCGCCTGTTCGACCACATCGAAGATCCGTCGCCGGGCGTCCGGCGGCGGCGCCGCGTGAACGGTGGGCCCGAACGCGACCCGCGCTGACGCTACCCTGAGCCGGAACGCCGAGCCCGCGAGGGACCCAGGAGGGACCATGGCCGACGACCAGGCGTCCGCGAAGCCGCTCGTCCGCGTCGACGTCCCGGCCCCGGGGCACGACGGCGTCGCGCTCGTCACCCTCGACCGGCCCGAGGCGCTGAACGCGCTCGACTTCGAGCTCCTTCGCCAGCTCGTCGTCGCCCTGCGGGCCCTCGATGAGGACGATGCCTGCCGAGCCATCGTCATCACCGGTGCGGGCACCAAGGCGTTCGCCGCCGGCGCCGACATCAAGGAGCTCGCCCTCCAGACGCCGGTCAGCCTGTTCGTCGAGGACCACTTCGGCCACTGGGACGAGCTCGGGCGGATCCGCAAGCCGCTCATCGCCGCGGTCCGAGGCCATGCGCTGGGCGGCGGCTGCGAGCTCGCGATGCTGTGCGACCTCCTCGTCGCCGGCGAGGACGCGCGCTTCGGCCAGCCGGAGATCCGCCTCGGGGTCATGCCCGGCGCGGGCGGCACCCAGCGCCTGACGCGCGCCCTCGGCAAGCCCAAGGCGATGGAGCTGATCCTCACCGGCCGCACGATCACCGCCGACGAGGCCGACCGCCACGGCCTCGTGACGAAGGTCGTCCCGAGCGAGGCGACGCTGGACGAGGCCCTCGCCCTGGGCGACGCCATCGCGAAGATGCCGCCGGTCGCCGTCCTCGCCGCCATCGAGTCCGTCGACCGGGCCTTCGAGCTGCCGCTCCGCGAGGGTCTCGCCGCGGAGCGCCAGGCGTTCTTCGCCCTCTTCGCGACCGACGATCAGACCGAGGGCATGGCGGCGTTCGCCGAAAAGCGTGACCCCAGGTGGCAGGGTCGATGACCGCGCGAGGCGGCGGCATGCGACGATGGGCAGGAGGCGGGCGAGCCGTGGAGGCGGAGGGCGACCGATGACCTGGGATCCTGAGATCGACGACCCGACATCGAGACCACCCGCGGGCCATGATCCGTACGCGGACGAGGAGCCGACGGTCGCCATCCGTACCGTCCGGCCGGACGTCTTCGTGCCCATCGATCCGGATGCGCCTGTCAGCGGCCACCACGTGCCCGCCGATCCGCCCCGCCACGCCGACGCGCCCGAGCACGACTGGGAGACCGCGGCGAAGCACCTGTACCCGCTGCTCCGCCCCGCCGGGACGCCCGGCGCACGCGTCAAGGACCTCGACGTCGGCCACCTCAGGACGCACTCGAACGTGCCGCATTCCGAGCCGCTCGTCGACGAGGGGCCGGCCGGCCTCGCCATCGTCTATGCGATCCAGTCGAACGGCTTCGACGTCATCACGAGCGCCGACCACGTCCTGACCTGGGGCGTGGGCATCGAGACGCTGCGCGAGACGGCGTACCGCAACCTCGCCACGTGGTCCGGCGGGATCGCCTGGGCCGAGGAGGCGGACGGCGACCGCAGGCTCCTGTCGTCGGCGTCCGGTGAGGGCTGGGACGCCGGCCGGATCCTCCTGCAGGAGGTCCGCGACCACCTCGCGACGTCGCTCGGTGACGGCGGCGCGCGAGTGCTCATCGGCCTGCCCGATCGGGACCTGCTCGTCGCCAGCCGACTCGCCGCCGAGGACGCCGACTTCGCCGATCACTTCGCGGCGTTCGTGGGTGACCAGTGCGAGGGCGCGGACGAGCCCATCGATCGCCGGATGTTCGAGCTGCGGGGCGGCCAGCTGGTCGAGTTCGCCGGCTAGCGATGGCCGAGGCCGCCGCGACGGGCGAAGGGGTTCGCGTCGCGGTCGACGGGTCGGTCGCGACGATCACGCTCGATCGTCCGGATGCGCTCAACGCGCTCACCATCCCGCTGAAGGAAGCGCTCCTCCTGGCGATCCGCCGCGCCGACCGCGACCCGGCGGTCCGCGCCATCGTGCTCACCGGCGCCGGTCGGGCGTTCTGCGCCGGCCAGGACCTCAAGGAGCGCCTCGAGCCCGACGCCCCGCCCCTCGAGACGGAGCTACGCGAGCGCTACAACCCCCTGGTGCTCGCGATGCACGAGTCGGACACGCCGATCGTCGGCGCGATCAACGGGGTCGCGGCGGGCGCCGGTGCGTCGCTCGCGCTGGCGTGCGACCTCCTCGTGATCGCCGAAGGGGCGTCGATCCGACTCGCCTTCGGCCGGATCGGCCTCGTCCCCGACAGCGGCGCGACGTGGCTGCTGCCCCGGCTCGTCGGCCCCAGCCGCGCCGCCGCCATCGCCCTCCTCGACGAGCCGATCAGCTCGGGGCAGGCGGTCGAGCTCGGCCTCGCCGTGAAGGCTGTCCCGGCCGCGGACGTCCTCGCCGAGGCACAGGCGGTCGCCGGCTCGGCTGGCGTCCTTCGCCCCGCGGGCCCTTGCGCTCACGAAGCGCGCGCTGCGCCACGCGCAGGAGACGAGCTTCAGCGACACGCTCGAGTACGAGGCGGTCGTCCAGGGCATCGCCGGGCGTACCCACGACCATCGGGAGGGGATCGCCGCGTTCCTCGAGAAGCGGCCGCCGGCGTTCACCGGCGACTGATCGCGGGTCGTCGTCCGTCGCCCGCTCGGCGCGGCGAGGAACGAGGAGGCGCCGGCCCGCACTCCTCTCGCGGACCGGCGCCTGGGGACATGGTGTGGTGGGCGTCAGCGCCCGCGGATCCGATCCGCCCAGTCGACGAGCTCCGCGAGCTCCGTCACCTGTGGGTCGTCCTCGAAGGCACCGGCGAGTGCCCGCGCTTCGTCGGCGACGTCTCCCAGCCGGATGTCGGCCGCCCACGGGCTCTCGCGCAGGACCTCCGCGAACGCCGCGACCGTCGCCGCCAGCCGGAAGTGCAGGCGGGTATCGGACCAGCCGGCCGACACATCGCCCGCTCGCACCACCTGGCGAAGCTCGGACACGTCGCGCGTCTCCGCCTCGCGCCAGCGCAACCGGACCTCGCCGAGGGTGTCGGACGCCTCGAGCCCCGGTGCCAGCCGGAGCTCGTAGAGCGCGGTCACGCTGTGGCCCGCGCCCACCTCGCCGGCATCGACGCGGTCGTTCGTGAAGTCACGATCGGCGATCGCCCGGTTCTCGAAGCCCAGCAGCCGGTACCGCTCGACGAGCTTCGGGTCCCACGTGACCTGGACCCGCGCCTCCTCGGCGACGGTCAGCAGGGTCGACGTCAGGTCCTTCGAGAACAGCTGCTCCGCATCCTCGGGGTCGTTGACGTACGCGTAGAAGCCGTCGCCCTGGTCGGCGAGCTGCTCCATGAGCACGTCGTTGAAGTTGCCCATGCCCACGCCCACCGTCACGAGCTGGATGCCCGCCGCGGCGTCGAGCCGGATGTCGCGGAGGATGCCCTCGGCGTCGGTGGTGCCGACATTCGCGACGCCGTCCGACAACAGGACGACCCGGTTGATGCCACCCTCGAGCAGGGTGTCGTGGGCCATCCGATAGCCGACGCGCAGCCCGGCTTCGGCGTTCGTCGAGCCACCCGGCTGGAGCGCGCCGATCGCGTCGAGGATGTGCGACGCGTCGCGCACGGACGTCGGCGGGAGCACCACCTGCGCCTCGGTGCCGTACTCGACGATGCCCACGCGATCGCTCGGCAGCAGCTCGTCGACGAGCAGGCCGAGGGACGCCTTGACGATGTCGAGCCGGCGCCCCTGCGCCATCGAGCCCGAGGTGTCGATGACGAACGTCAGGGCGGCGTCGGGTCGGGACGCCTCACGGACATCCCGGCTGCGGATGCCGACCCGCACCAGCCGGTACCGCTCGTCGCGGACGAAGGGTGTGGAGCCGCCGTCGACCCAGACCCCGAAGGTGCCGTCGGCGGGCGCCGGATAGCCCTGGTCGAAGGCGTTGACGAATTCCTCGGTGCGGACGCTCGCCGGATCGGGCAGATAGCCGTCGTCGAGGAAGCGCTTCGCGATGGAGTACGACGCCGTGTCGACGTCCATCGCGAACGTCGACTGCGAGTCGACGGTCGGGTCCAGGAACGGGTTCACGCCGGGGTCCTGGAACGTCACGTCGGGGTAGGGCGCCGCGGTCGCGCCGGGCTCGGCGGGTGGTGCCGCCGAGGGAAAGGCACGCGGCGTCGGATCGGGCGGTGGGCGCCACCACCCCGGGTCCGTCGTGTGATGCTCCGGTGGCGCCGAGGCCCCGCCTCCGCCACCGGGTGCCGATGTGGCGCTCCCGCAACCCGTCGCGATGAGCGCTCCCAGCGCCAGCGGCACGACATGCCGCAGCCGGGTCTCCACCATGACCCACCTCTCTCCCTGGTCAGCGGATCCGGTCCACCGGTCGTTTCCGGCCGCCCCCTGACGCCGGTCCCTCCGAGGAGGTTCCCGGGTCCCGGCGGCTACCTGGAACGCCCGTCGGGTCGCGTGAGCGATCCTGCTGCTCAGCGCCCGGCCGGGCGCGAGCCGGGCACGTCGACGGCCATGGCCTCCGGGGCTGCGTGACGAGCATGGTCGGCCGGGACACGAGCGATCCGGTCGCTCAACGTGCGTGCCGGTCGCCCGGTCGCCCATCATGGCGGCGTGCGCACCCGCGATCCGCTGGTCATCGCCGCCGCGCAGCCATCGACGGTGTCGTTCGACGTGGTGGCGAACGCGGCGTCGCACGCGGACGCGATCCGCGCTGCCGATGCCCGGATCGTCGTCTTCCCCGAGCTCTCGCTCACCGGCTACGAGCTCGACGCGCCCGTCGTCTCGCCCGACGACCCACGCCTCACGCCGATCGTCGCTGCCTGCGCGGCGACCGGCTCGAGCGCACTCGTCGGCGCACCCGTGGCCGGGGACGCAGGGGACCGCCACATCGCGATCCTCGCCATCGACGGCTCGGGCGCGGCGGTGGCCTACCGGAAGATGTGGCTGGGTGGCGAGGAGCCGGCCCGATTCAGCCCCGGTCCCGCACCCGCCGTCCTCGACATCGGCGGCTGGCGTCTCGGACTCGCGGTGTGCAAGGACACCGGCGTCCCCGGACATGCGGACGACACCGCCGCGCTCGGGATCGACGCCTACGTGGCCGGGGTGCTCGAGACGGCCGACGACGCCGCGGTGATCGAGGAGCGAGCGCTCCGGGTCGCGGCGGCGCACGCGGTCTGGGTCGTCATCGCGAGCTTCGCGGGCTCGACGGGTGGCGGCTATGACCGCGCAGCGGGCGGCTCGGGCATCTGGCGTCCGGACGGGTCGCTCGCGGCGAGGGCCGGCGTGACGCCCGGCGAGATCGTGCGCGTCACGCTCGCGGACTGACGCCCGGACCCATCCACCGGTCGAACCAGGCCTGCGTCGCCCGGATCGCCGCCAGCGCGGCGTGCCGGCTCACCGGCACGTGTCCCTCCCCGGGCAGCACCAGCAGCTCCGTCTCGCAGCCCGCCGCGGCCAGCGCCCCGAACAGCTGCTCGCCCTGCCCGAGCGGCGTGCACCGGTCGAGCTCGCCGGCGATGACCAGCGTCGGGGTCGTGGCGTGACGCGCATGGACCACCGGCGACCGGTCGTGATACGGGCCTCCGGGTGCGTCCCAGGCGCCGCCGAGGAGACCCACGTCCCACGACGCGACCTCGGACGTCAGGTGGAACGACCGGAAGTCGGCGACGACCGACGCGGCCACCGAGGCGGCGAAGCGGTCGCTCCGGGTGACCGCCCAGGCGGCCATGAAGCCGCCGTACGAAAGCCCCGCGATGCCGATCCGGGCCGGATCCGCGATCCCGGTCGCGACCGCCCAGTCGACACCGGCCAGCAGATCATCGAAGTCGATGCCGCCCGGATCGCCGATCACCGCTTCGGCGAAGGCGTGGCCGCGGCCGCTGGAGCCGCGCGGATTCGGCTGGAGCACGGCGTACCCGGCATCCGCGAGCAGCACGCCGTTGGGCTCCGAGTCCGAGAAGTAGGCGTTCCAGTTCCAGGTCGGGCCGCCGTGCACCGCGACGATGAGCGGCCACGGTCCCGTCGCGCCGTGGGGCGTCAGCAGCCGCGCCTCGATGGTCTCGCCGTCGGACGCCGTCCAGCGCACCACCCGGCAGTCCGGGAAGCGGACGCCGGCGATGACCGCGTCGTTGACGTGCGTTCGCCGCGTCCAGGTCGCGGTCGCGAGGTCGAACGTCGCCAGCTCCGGCGGCAGGCCGTGCGCCTGGTGGGTGGCGAGGACGGTGCCGCCGACGAGCCCGAGCGACGGCTTCGTGAGGTCTGGTCCGATGAACGCATCGCCGGCCCACCGCTCCGCGCGTCGGCCGTCCGGCCACAGCTCCCCGATCGCGGTGCCGGTGCCGTCGTACCGGGCGTACCAGAGGTGCCCGTCATCGGCCCATGACACCCGGCCCACCGTCTGCAGGTCGGGCCACGGGTCGTCGATGCGGCCGCTCGCGAGGTCGATCACGAGGACGTTGCCGATGAGCAGACCGGGATCGCTCGAATAGCCGTCGACCACGGCGGCGCGCGTCCCGTCCGGCGACAGCGCCACGCCCTCGAGCATGCGGCGGGGCTCGACGATCGAGCGCGCCGACCGCCGTTCGAGATCGAGCATCGCGAGGTGGCCGTGGTACCAGCCGTTGCCGCTGGGGTCCTCGGATACGAGGGCGACGACCGTGGAGCCGCCGTCCCAGTCGACCTCCCAGACGCTCAGCCCCGCCGGCCCGACCTCGTCCGCCTCGCCCGTCGTGACGTCCACGCGGAACAGGCGCCGCCACGCGTCGGCGGGTCGGCGGATCGGCGGCGCGACCCCGTCGGCGCCGGTCACGAAGCGGGCCGACCAGTCGAGCGCGTACGAGCCGGGATCCGCGGCCAGGACGAGGAGCGCGCGGCCGTCGCCGGACCAGCTCACGCTCTCCGCGGAGCCCCGGAGGTTCGCCACGAGGCGCGCCTCGCGCCGAGCCGCTCGCCGGCAGGACATACGGCAGGTGATGGCCGGGCGTGATCCGGTCGGAGAGGAAGGCGATCGTCGATCCGTCCGGCGACCATGCCGGGCTCCGACCCGCGGTCAGGCGCGTCGGCGGTGCGTCGAGCGCGTCGATCGTCGATCGCCACAGGTCCGCCGGGAAGTGACGCCCGTCATCGTCGACCGTCGCGTGGAGCGCCCAGACGAGCGTCCGCCCGTCGGGGCTGAGCGCGTAGTCCGCCGGGGCACGCGTATCGAGCAGCCGCTCATCCAGCGGCCGACCGGCCGCGGCCGGGTCCGATCCCGGGACGCTGGTCGGGGCGCCGGTCATGGACGGATGCTAACCGTCACTCGAGCCGCATGAGCTCCGGGCGCGCCGGCGTAGCCGGGCGGGGTTGCCTAACGATCGTTCGTTCGCTAGGCTGCGCAGCCATGGTCGAGGTGAGCCGCCGCCGGGAGATCGAGGACGCGGCCTCGGCGCTGTTCCACGCCCGCGGCTACGCCGCGACGAGCGTCCGGGACATCGCCGACGCTCTCTCGATCCGCGGCCCCAGCCTCTACGCGCATGTCGCGTCGAAGGAGGATGTCCTCGCGGCGATCGTGGAGCGGATCGCGGACCGGTTCGAGCAGGGCGCGGACGCGGCGGCCCGCACGACGGACGGTCGCGACGCCATCGCCCGGCTCGACGCCCTCGTCCGTGCGCACGTTCGCGCGGTGACCGCCGATCCGGGCGCCGCAAGCGTCTTCGTCGACGAATGGCGTCATCTCTCCGAGCCGCGTCGCGCGGCGATCCTCCAGCGCCGCGACGCCTACGAGCGCCGCTTCCGGGACGTCATCGCGGACGGCCGCAGCGACGGCTCGTTCGTCCTCGTCGACCCCGCGATCGCCGCGGCGTTCGTCCTGACCGCCCTCAACGGGATCACCGACTGGTACCGCGTCGACGGCCACCTCTCGCCCGACCAGCTCGCCGATGCCTACGCGGACCTCGTGCTCCGCTCGCTCACGGAGGCCACCCGATGACCGACCCCGTCGCGCTCGAGCCCATCCTCCCGCCGCTCGAGCGGACCGCCCTCCACGACATCGAGGAGCTGCCGCACGAGGAGCGGTTCGACGCGTTCGTGACCCACATCCAGGCGGGCGGCAAGGTCGAGGCCGGCGACTGGATGCCCGACGAGTATCGCCAGGCCGTCCTCCGGTTCGTCGAGATGCACGCGAACTCCGAGCTCATGGGCATCCTCCCCGAGCGCGACTGGATCCTCCGCGCGCCGACCCTGCGACGGAAGCTCGCGCTGACCGCGAAGATCCAGGACGAGGCCGGGCACGCGCAGCTCCTCTATCGGGTCGCCGAGGACCTGGGCAAGACCCGCGATGCGATGTACGACGACCTCATCGCGGGCAAGACGAAGTTCCACAACGTGTTCCACTACCCGACCCGGACGTGGGCCGACATCGGGGTCATCGCGTGGCTCGTCGACGCCGCCGCGATCGTCGCCCAGCAGGCGCTCCGCGACTCGAGCTACGCCCCGTACGCCCGGACGATGCGCAAGATCTGCTGGGAGGAGAGCGTCCACATCATGCACGGGCGCGATGTCGTGGTGACCCTCGCGACCGGCACGTCGGACCAGCGCGCGATGCTCCAGGAGGCGCTCGATCGCTGGTGGCCGCCGCTGATGCAGATGCACGGCCCGCGCAGCGACCGGGCGAAGGACCGCGACCTCTTCTGGCGGATCAAGGCCAAGACCAGCGAGGAGCTGCGCCAGGAGTTCCTGTCGATCTACGTGCCGCGGATCCGCGAGCTCGGGCTCTCGCTGCCGGACCCGGAGCTGCACCGCGACGAGGCGAGCGGCGAGTGGCGCTACACCGAACCCGATTGGGCCGAGCTGCGGAACGTCGTGACGGGCCACGGGCCGGCGAGCGCGACACGGGTCGCCTTCCGGCGGATGACCCATGAGGAGACGGCCTGGGTGCGCGAGACGCTGCTCGCCACTCCCGCCGCGGCCGCCTGATGCCGAGTCCTCGGGCCGATGGCTCGCAGGAGCGTCGCCTCGGGCCTCCGAGGGATGCCGCCCGGCAGCCGGGCGACCTCGAGCCCTTCGAGGTCTTCCGCCAGGAGAAGGAGGGCGACGCGATGCGTCACGGCGGCTCCGTGATGGCGCCCGATGCGACGCTCGCGCTGCATTACGCCCGCGAGCTGTTCGGCCGACGGCAGGAGAGCGTCCGGCTGTGGGTCGTGCGCCGTGGCGACATCACGGAGCTCGACGACCCGGATCTCCTGGCCCCGCCGCTCGACCGCTCGTTCAAGAAGCCCGGCGGCTACGTGATGCGCGACAAGCTGGCGACCGCGCGCGCCCAGCAGGGCACCGCGAAGCCGAAGGCGAGCGCGGGATCGCGCGATACCACCGGTCGAAGCTCGTGACCTTCGCACGCGATCTGTCCCAGCTGAAGCCGCCGGCCACGCAGGCCCTTGGCGTGCTCATCCTGTCGATGGCCGACGACGAGTTCGTGCTCGGCTTCTCGGACTCGGAGTGGACGGGCATCGCGCCGATCCTCGAGGAGGACGTCGCGATGAGCTCGCTCGCCCAGGACGAGCTGGGGCACGCGCAGGCGCTCTACGGGCTGCTCGCCGATCTCGTCCGCGACGGCCGCACCGCGGACGCGCTCGCCTACGACCGCCCGCCGGCCGGCTACCTGCACGCCCGGTTGCTGGATCATCCCCGGGGCGACTGGGCGCGCGCGATCGTCCGTCGCTTCCTCTACGACACGGCGGATTCCTTCCGCCTCGGGGCGCTGGCGTCCTCCGCGTACGCCCCGCTCGCCGACCTCGTCGGGAAGCTCCGTCGCGAGGAGCGGTACCACGTGATGCACGCCACGACCTGGTTCGAGCGGCTGGCGACCGCCGACGGTGAGCCTCGCGAGCGGCTGCTGGCGGCGCTGGAGCTGCTCGGACCGGACGCGGGCTCCGTGCTGACGCCGCTGCCGAACGAGCGCGGACTCCTCGACGACGCGTTCCTCGCGGAACCGTTCGCGCACCTCGAGGCGCGCTGGCGCGAGCAGCTCGCGCACTTGTTCGGGCGTCTCGACCTGCCACCGCTGCCCCCGACCCGCGAACCGGACCGGGCTCGGACGTCGCACGGCGAGGCGTTCACGTGGCTGCATGGCGAGTTCACCGCCGTCCGCCGGCTCGATCCCGAGGCGGCCTGGTGATCGCAGAGCCGATGGTCACGGTCGACGCCGTCCATGCGGCGCTGGCCGACGTCCGCGACCCGGAGATCCCGGCGATCTCGATCGTCGACCTCGGGATCGTCCACGACGTCTCGGTCAGCGACGGGGCGATCCGGGTCGATCTGCTACCGACGTTCGTCGGATGCCCGGCGCTCGATGCGATCCGCGATGCCGTCGAGCTTCGGCTGGCGCGGTTCGGCCGGCCGGTCGACGTCCGGTTCGTCTTCACCGTCCCGTGGACGTCCGAGCGGATCACCTCGGCCGGCCACGAGGCGCTCCGCCGAAGCGGGTTCGCACCGCCCACCGGGTCAGCCGCCACCGGTTCGCCGCTCGTCGTCCTCGACGCGCCCGTCCCGTGCCCGTTCTGCGGCTCGACCCGGACTCGCCTCGACAACGTCTTCGGCCCGGCGCAGTGCCGCTCGATCCGCTACTGCACCGGCTGCCGCCAGCCGTTCGAGCAGTTCAAGGACGTCTGACCGCCGATGACTTTGCCGTGGGTCCCGAGGTCTGACCGAGTGACCGCCACAGGGAGGACCGCATGGGCCGGCTGATCTATTCGTTCAACGTGTCGCTCGATGGGTACATCGAGACGGTCGACAAGTCGCTCGACTGGAGCCTCATCTCCGACGAGGTCCATGGCTATTTCAACGACCAGACGCGGGCGCTCGACGCGTCGCTCTACGGCCGGCGCCTGTGGGACCTCATGAGCGGCCACTGGCCGACCGCCGAGGACGACCCCGACAGCAACGAGGTGATGCGCGACTTCGCGCGTGTGTGGAACGCCACGCCGAAGATCGTGTTCTCGAGGACGCTCGACCACGTGGACCACGGTGCCCGTCTCGCGAAGGGCGATGTCGGCGATGAGTTGGCCAAGGTCCGGCGCGAGTTCGACGGCGATCTCGAGGTCGGTGGCGCGAACCTCGCCGCGCAGTTCATCGAGCGCGGACTGGTCGACGAGTACCGCTTGATGATCCATCCCGTCGCCATCGGCGGCGGCACCCCGTTCTGGCCGGCCGGCCAGCGACCTCAGCCTCCGCGAGACGGACTCCCGGACCTTCTCGAACGGCTGCCGCCTCCTGACGTACGTGCCCGCCTGAGCCGCCTACCATCGACCGATGGCAGGCGAGATCGCCGTCGTCGGCGTCGTGGGCGCAGGGACGATGGGCGCCGGCATCGGGCAGGTCGCGCTCGAGGCCGGCCACGAGGTCGTGCTGTACGACGTCGACGAGATCGCCCGCGAGCGTGGCGTCCAGCGGATCCGTGATGGCCTCGCGCGGCGCGCCGCCAAGCTGGACCTGGACGCCGACGCGGTCGACGACTGGGTCGACGGGCGTCTCGCCGACGTGCGCCACGCGCACACCCTCGAGGCGCTGGGCGCGGAGGCAGGGCTCG
This sequence comes from uncultured Chloroflexia bacterium, assembly GCA_963778025.1. Classification (GTDB taxonomy): domain Bacteria; phylum Chloroflexota; class Limnocylindria; order Limnocylindrales; family CSP1-4; genus CAVZTA01. The sequence continues at coordinate 168,768 of CAVZTA010000003.1, forward strand.
GGATCGTCTTCGAGGCGGCGGCCGAGCTCCTCGAGCTCAAGCAGGACGTGTTCCGGGCGCTCGACGCGTCGACGGAGCCCGACGTGATCCTCGCGACCAACACGAGCTCGCTGTCCGTCACCGACATCGCCGGGGTGTGCGCGACGCCGGAGCGCGTGATCGGCGCGCACTTCTTCAACCCGGCGCCGGTGATGCGCCTCGTCGAGGTGGTCCCGGGAGCGGACACGACGGAGGCGGTGGCGACGGCCACGATCGATCTGCTCGAGGCGTGGGGCAAGGTCCCGGTGCGCTGCGCCGACGCGCCCGGGTTCATCGTGAATCGCGTGAACCGGCCGTTCACCATCGAGGCGCTGCGGATCCTGGAGACGGGGGCGGCGACCGTCGAGACGATCGATGCCGCGATGCGCGGCGCCGGCTTCCCGATGGGCCCGTTCGAGCTGATGGACCTCACGGGCATCGACGTGACGTACGCCGCCGCGACGGCGATCTGGGAGCGTCTCGGCCGCCCCGAGCGACTCCGCCCGTCACCGATCCAGCAGCGGCTGGTCGATGACGGACGCCTCGGCCGCAAGACCGGACGCGGCTTCTACGATCACGCCACGGGTCGACCGGCGGAGCCGCCGGCGGTCGCCGCGTCCGAGTCCGCGACCGCGCTGGGTTCCGACGCCGTGGTGCGGCGGATCCGGGGCGCGATCCTCGACGAGGCGCGGTTGCGGCCGCCGAGGGCGTCGCATCGGAGGACGACATCGATCTGGCGCTGAGGCTTGGCGCGGCGCATCCCCAGGGTCCGTTCGCGTGGGCCGCCTCCGGCGAACCCTGACGCCTGTCACGTCGCTGTACGGGGAGCGGCGATCCCGCGACCTCGATGCACGGCCGGGCGCGTGACGCTCGCGCGCACGCCCACGAGGCCGTCCGATGCGCTCCATCGCTCGCTTGCTGATCCCGGTCCTGTCGGTCGTGCTCGCCGCATGCGCCGCGGGCCAGGGGCCGACACCGATCCCGGCGACGCCGATCCCCGACGACGCCGACCGTGAGCGCGACGGACAGCACGACGACCGGCGCGAGTCAGCCGCCCGTCGCGGGCGCGGACGGCGTGTCGTCGAGCGCCCCGATGGCGTCCGTTCGACCGTCGGCCCAGGCCGCGTCGCTCGCCGAGACGATGACCGCCGACCCCGAGCTGGAGGCGACGATCCCGCACGCGGTCGGCGACGTCGAGCTCGACGATCTTCAGCCTCAACGGCAAGGAGTACCTCGCGCGCTCGGCCGACGTGGCCTTGCGCCAGATGATCGGCGAGACCCCGCTCGAGCCGGTCGAGGTGTCGATCGCGCTCGGCGTCGGCCGCCTGGAAGGGAAGCAGCTGGCGATCGCGGCCTTCCGCTTCCCCGACGTCCCCGAGACGCGACTCCGCGTGCTGTTCCGCGAAGAGCTCCTGATGGAGATCCCGGGCGGGGATGTCCGCGAGGCGACGATCGGCGGCCACGGGGTCCAGGTCATCGACGACCCGTCGGACGCGTCGATGCCGACGTATCTGATCGTCGAGGGCGACACCGCGCGGGTCGTCCAGGCCTCCGCGGATGACCTCGCGAAGGCGGCGGTCGGCCAGATGCCGTAGGCGCGCTACGATCGGTGCATGGCAGGGGTCCCCGATCGTGGCGCGCGTGAGGCGTGGATCGTCGATGCGGTGCGGACGCCCATCGGCCGCTACGGTGGTGCGCTGGCCTCGGTCCGTCCCGACGACCTCGCCGCGCTCGTCATCCGGTGCCTCGTCGACCGGACGCGCATCGACCCCGCCCTGATCGAGGACGTCATCCTCGGCTGCGCGAACCAGGCGGGCGAGGACAATCGCTCCGTCGCGCGGATGGCGGCGTTGCTCGCCGGGCTCCCGGTGGAGGTCGCGGGCCAGACCGTGAACCGGCTGTGCGGCTCGGGGCTGCAGGCGATCAACTCGGCGGCCCAGGCGATCTGGGCCGACGAGGGCGACGTGTTCATCGCGGGCGGGGTCGAGTCGATGACCCGGGCGCCGTACGTGATGCTCAAGCCCTCGGCCGGCTACGAGCGCGGCGAGCACCAGCTCGTCGACACCACGCTCGGCTGGCGGTTCGTCAACCCGAAGCTCGCCGCGCTCCATCACCCGTACTCGATGGGCGAGACGGCCGAGAACGTGGCCGACCGGTGGTCGGTGGATCGTGCTCGCCAGGACGCGTTCGCGGCGGAGAGCCAGCGGCGCGCGGTGCAAGCGATCGAGGCGGGGCGGTTCGACACGCAGCTGGTGCCCGGTGACCGTGCCCTCGGCGAAGGGCGAGGAGACCGTCGTGACGCGGGACGAGCATCCACGGGCCGGGACGACGGCCGAGGGGCTGGCGAAGCTCAAGCCCGCCTTCCGCGACGGCGGGTCGGTCACGGCCGGGAACAGCTCGGGCATCAACGACGGTGCGTCGGTGGCGCTGCTGGTGGCGGCGGATCGGGCGCGCGAGCTGGGGCTGCGGCCGATGGCGCGCGTCGTGGCCAGCGCGGTCGCGGGCGTGGATCCAGCGGTCATGGGCATCGGGCCGGTGCCGGCGACGCGGAAAGCGCTGTCGCGGGCCGGCCTCTCGGTCGACGATCTCGATGTGGTCGAGCTCAACGAGGCGTTCGCCTCGCAATCGGTCGCGTGCATCGACGAGCTCGGGCTCGATCCCGCCAGGGTCAATCCGAACGGCGGCGCGATCGCCCTCGGGCATCCGCTGGGGATGAGCGGAGGGCGGCTGGTGACGATGCTCGTCCACGAGCTGGCGCGGACCGGCGGACGCTACGGCCTGGCGACGATGTGTATCGGCGTCGGCCAGGGCATCGCCACGGTCGTCGAGCGGATCGAGGATCCCGCGTGAGCCGCGCGCTGGTCCTCGGCGGTGGCGGGGTCGCCGGCATCGCGTGGGAGCTCGGCGTGCTGCGCGGGCTGGAAGAGGCGGGCGTCCCGGCTCGGGACTGGTCGCTGGTCGTCGGGACATCGGCCGGCGCGATCGTCGGCGCGCGGATCCTTGCCGACCCGGACCTCGAACGGTGGTACGCGCACGAGACGCGCCCGTATGCCCCCGAGGACCGCGCGCTGGTCCAGGCGCTGGGCGGGCGCGTGGGTGTGGCCGCGATGGCCGCGGGTCGACGCCGGCCGCTCGGCTGGGTGCCCAGCGCATGGCTCCTCTGCCGCACGGCCGAGGCGATGGTCCGGCGCGCGGCCCGGCCACCTCGCGGCGCCTCGACACCGGCGACGGGCGGCCGTGAGATCGCGCCGGGCGACGATCGGCTGATCGGGCTCGGGTCGATCGCGCGAGCCGCGCGGACGCCGCATGAGGAGGCATTCCTCCACACGATCCGCACGTACATCGCGCCGGCGGTCGAATGGTCGGACCGGCTCGTCGTGACCGCGGTGGATGCGACCGACGGCTCGACCGTGGTCATCGACGCCGGGTGCGGCGCGCCGCTGCTGCAGGCGGTCGCTGCGAGCGCTGCCGTGCCGATCCTGTTCCCACCGGTCCGCACGATGGGCCGGTCCTGGATCGACGGCGGCATGTCGTCGCTCGTCCACGTGGACCTGGCGGCCGACGCCGACGAGATCGTGGTCCTCGCGCCATTGGACGTGGGCGTGCGCCGGGAGGTCGAGGCCCTGCAAGCGGCCGGCAAGCGGGTCCAGCTCATCGTGCCCGGTCCGGATGCGGCCTCGGTGATGGGCTTCGGGACCGGGTTGCTGGATCCTGCGCGCCGTCCGGCGGCGGCTCGCGCGGGCCGCGAGGACGGCCTGCGCGCCGGGCGAGAGGTGCTGGCGGCCCGCGGTGAGGCGGCTCCGCCGTCAGCGGTCGAGGGCGGCGAGCGCTCGGTCGCCTGAGGTCCGGACCGCGGTGTCCTTCCCGGTTCCGATGCGCGCCGAGGTGCTCTCCCCGGGTCCCCGCCGGGCGGGTAGCACGAACGGGCGATGGCCGTCACGCAGGCGACACGCGACGATATCGGCACACCGCTTGTCGAAACTCGTTGCACTGCATACGATTCACCCGTCCGTCGGAGGTCGTTCGGCGGACCTCCACGCGCGCAACCCGTCCCAAGGAGGACGCCCACCGATGATCGAGTCCCAGCCCACCGTCCTGTCGCTGACCGACGCCGCGGCTGTCAAGCTGCAGGAGCTCACGAAGGACGAGGCGAGCGCCGAGATCGGCCTGCGCGTCTACGTGTACTCCGGCGGCTGCTCCGGATATCGCTACGGGATGATGCTCGAGGACGCGCCCACGTCCGACGACCAGGTCCTCCAGGCGAACGGCGTCAAGGTCTACGTCGACGGCAACAGCATGCCGCTGCTCATGGGGAGCCAGATCGACTACGTCGATACCCTGATGGGCGCGGGCTTCACCGTGAACAACCCGAATGCGGTCTCCGGTTGCGGCTGCGGCTCCAGCTTCCGCACCGCCGACGACTCGGGTGCGCCGCGGAGCTGCTCGCACTGACCCGCCGGGGCGTTCCAGACGCGCCCCACCCACGCACCAGCGAAGCCGCCGGACATCCGGCGGCTTCTTCGTGTCACCGCCGGACCGGCGCTCCTCGGTCGGGCCACCACCGGGTGGTGGATGCGGCGGCCGGACGGGGGCTCCTCCGTCGGGGCCACCACCGGGCGGTGGAGGACGCCGAACGCGCCTCCTCTGAGCGGCCGGATCCACGTCTCGCCGCGGCGAATGCGACGGGCTGGGCCGCGCCGAGCCGGAGGACCGAGCGGCGCGGCGGGTTCGAACCGGCCGGGACATAGACTGTCGGCCGATCCCGGCAGCGCAGCAACGCCGATCGCCGGATCCGTAGCCAGGCGTCATGGAGATCCCGCTCTTCCCCCTGCACACCGTCCTGTTCCCGGGCGTCGCGCTGCCGCTGCACATCTTCGAGGAGCGCTACCGGCTGATGATCGCGCGGTGCCTGGAGACCCAGACACCGTTCGGGGTCGTGCTCATCCGCGATGGGCGCGAGGTGGGTGGCGGGCAGCTGTCGATCGCCGGCGTCGGGACGTTCGCCGCGATCCGTGAGTCCGAGAAGCTCCCGGACGGTCGCTACGAGGTCCTGGCGGTCGGCGTCGGGCGGTTCGCGGTCCGCGAGGTCGACACCGATCGCGAGCCGTATCTCGTGGCCACGGTGGACCCGCTGGTCGAGCGCTCCGAGGACCCCGAGGAGGCGCGTCGCATGGTCCGGCGCACGACGCGCCGGTTCGTCGAGTACCTGCATCTCGTCCGGCCGCGCGACGGCGAGGACGGCGGTGAGCTCGACGTCCGCCTGGAGGTGGAGATCGGCGACGAGGGCGAGACCGAAGCCGAGGACGAAGAGGGGATCAGCATCGACACCGATGCGGTCGTCGCGGGCGACGACGATGAGCCCGAGCGCGGCATCGTCCGCCGCATCCGGGTGCCCGACGATCCGGGGACGCTCGCGCACCTCCTGTCGGGCATCGTCCAGATCGACCTCGTCCAGAAGCAGGCGCTGCTCGAGGCCGATACGGTGGAGGAGCGGCTCGCCGGCCTGGAGGCCGTGCTGGACCAGGAGCTCCTGCTGCTGGGGCGGCGGTTGCGCCGGTTCGAGCCCGATGCCCGCGCGGTGGACCAGCGCCGCAACTAGCCTCGCTCGCGCCGGTCGATCCTCCGCACGACCCGCATCCCGCCTCCACGAGCCCTCCATACACGTCCCTGACGCTGTGGACATCGACGCCGGAGGGCGTCGCGAAGGATCGAAAGGATCGTCCACATGAACTGGGGTTTCTTCACCCGCGTGGTGCTCGGCATCGCGCTGGTGGTCGGCGTGTTCGCGCTCGGGGCCGGCGTCTACCAGGCGGGGTTCACGGCCGGGGTCGCCACCGAGGGCACCGTGGCGGTCGCCCCCGCACCGGTCTATGCCGGGTACGGCTGGGGCGTCCACTGGGGCTTCCCGTTCTTCGGGTTCTTCGGCTTCCTGCTGTTCCTGTTCCTCCTGTTCGGCCTCTTCCGGCTGATCTTCTGGGGCGGTCGAGGCCGCGGTCGGGGCTACGGCTACGGCCCGGGCTGGGGCTACGGGCCTCGGGATCGCGATCAGGAGCCGGGTGGTTCGGGCGACGGCGGGCGCCGCGGCGGTGATCGGTGGGACGGTCGCGCCCATAGCGTGTTCGACGAGTGGCATCGCCAGGCGCACGACCCGAACGCCCGACCGACGACGCCTCCGCCGCCGGACGACACGGCGACGCGCTAGGTCGTCGCTCCTTCGGCCCCGGGCGCCCTGAGGGGTTCCCCGGGGCCGCCGCGTCCCTAGGATGTCGCTCGATGAAGACCATCCTCGTCGTCGACGACGAGCCGAAGATCGTCGCCCTCGCGCGGGACTACCTGGAACACGCCGGGTTCACCGTCCTGACGGCGGTCGACGGTCGCTCGGCGGTCGAGACCATCCACCGGCGGCACCCGGATCTCGTGGTGCTCGACCTCGGGCTGCCGCAGCTCGACGGCCTCGACGTGACCCGCGAGATCCGCCGCACCTCGTCGCTGCCCATCGTGATGCTCACCGCGCGCGACGACGAGCTGGACAAGCTCCTGGGCCTCGAGCTGGGTGCCGACGACTACCTCACCAAGCCGTTCAGCCCGCGCGAGCTCGTCGCGCGGGTCAAGGCCGTCCTGCGCCGGACGGAGCAGGCCGGCGCGCCGTCCGAGGTCCTGCGCAGCGGCGGCCTGACCATCGACGTCCCGCGCCACCGGGTCGAGGTCGACGGGCGCGTCGTGGAGCTCACGCCCACCGAGTTCGAGCTCCTCCTCGCGCTCGCCCGCCAGCCCGGGCGGATCCTCACCCGGTCGCAGCTCCTCGACGCCATCCACGGCATCGCCTACGAGGCCTACGAACGGGCGATCGACTCCCACGTGAAGAACCTGCGCCGCAAGCTCGAGCCCGAGCCCTCGACGCCGCGCTACGTGCTCACCGTCCACGGCGTCGGCTATCGCCTGGCCGACGAGCGCGACGCGGCACTCGCCTGATGTCCGCGGAGGACGGCCCGCCCGAGACCGCGCCCCCGCTCGACGGGCCGCCTCCCGATGCCGCCCAGCCATCCCCGGCAGCGCCGGCCGCCGAGGAGTGGCCGCCGCGCATCCCGTACCGCGAGCCACTCCCGGTCTCGCCCGGCACCTGGGACCCCCGACGACCTGGCGGATCGGGGCGCGATCGTCGCGCTCAGCGCGCGCAGGCTCGCCACTGGCGTCGCGGCCCGCGCCCGCCGTGGTGGCCCGAGGACGAGGCGTGGCCGCCCGGACCGCGCCGCCCACCCTGGGCGTTCGGCTGTCTGTTCTTCCTGCTGTTCCTGGTGGTCCTCGGCTTCGTCGTCACGATCTTCGGGGCGATCCTGGCGTCGTTCGGCGTGTTCGTCCGATCCGGGCCGGAACACCTGCTCGTGCCGCTGCTGTTCCTGGCGCTGGTCATCGCGCTCGTGGTCCGCTTCGCCGGCGGCGGCGCGTGGCGCACCGGCCGGACGCTGGACGCGCTGGTCGAGGCGGCGCGGGCCGTGGAGGCCGGCGACTACTCCGCCCGGGTCGCGCCACCGGAGCGCGGTCCGCGGGCGCTCCGTGAGCTCGTCGGTGCCTTCGACACGATGACCGACCGGCTCGCCGCCGACGAGCGCAGCCGCCAGGCGCTCCTCGCCGACGTGAGCCACGAGCTGCGCACGCCACTCGCGGTGATCCGCGGCAGCCTCGAGGCCATCGTCGACGGCGTCCATCCGGCCGACGAGGCGCACCTGGGCGCGATCGTCGAGGAGACGCGGGTGATGGAGCGCCTGGTCGAGGACCTGCGGACGATCGCCCAGGCCGAGGGCGGCACGCTGACGCTCCACCCGGAGCCGACCGACCTCGCCGATCTCGCAGGAGAGGTGGTCGCCTCGTTCATGAGCCAGGCACAGCGGGCCGATGTCACGCTCGTCGCCGACGTCCCCGACGAGCTCCCACCGCTGACCGTCGACCCGGTGCGGATCCGGGAGGTCGTCGCGAACCTCGTCAGCAACGCCCTCCGCCACACGCCGGCCGGCGGGCGCGTGACGGTGCGCGTGTCCGCCGCGCCGGAGCACGTCGAGCTCGGGGTGGTCGACACCGGGCCGGGCATCGATCCCGCGATCCTGCCGCACGTCTTCGACCGCTTCGTGAAGACGCCCGGGTCCGGCGGGTCCGGCCTCGGCCTCGCGATCGCACGCGACCTCACCGTCGCCCACGGCGGCACCATCGAGGCCGCGAGTCCACCCGGCGCCGGGACCACCTTCACGGTGCGGCTCCCGCTCACCGGCGGAGGTCGCTGACCCGGCAGGACCGTCGGGAAACGACGAACCGGCAGGATCCCTTGCCCGAGGGATCCCGCCGGTCGTCCGACGGATGGGGAGAGGGGTGCTAGGAGAGGGTGCCGAGCACCACCGTGATGGTCTGGTCGGCGCCGCCCCGCTGGACGGTGAGCGTCACCTGGTCGCCGGCGGCGTGGCGGCGAAGGATCGAGACCAGCTCGTCCATCGTGTCCACCGCGACCCCGTCGACATGGGTGATGACGTCGCTCTCCTTGAGGCCGGCCTTGTCGGCCGCGGCGCCCGTCTGGACCTGGCCGATCTCGACACCGGTCGGGGCCTGGCCACCATCGCTCAGGTCGCGATAGGCGGTCGTGCCGCTGATGCCGAGGCCCGCGGTCGTCGCGGCGCCCTTCGCGATGAGCTCGTCGGCGACGCGCTTGACGATCTCGACCGGGGTCGCGAACCCGACACCTTCGATGCCGACGCTGCTCACGCCCACGGCGGTGGTGATGCCCACGAGGTGGCCCTGCTCGTCGACGAGCGCGCCGCCGCTGGAGCCTTCGTTGATGGCCGCGTCCGTCTGGAGCATCCCGTAGAGGATCGTCTGCTGGTCGGTCTGGACCTCGCGCCCGATGGCGGACAGGACACCGACGCTGAGCGACGGGCCGCCCTGGAGCCCGAGCGGGCTGCCGACGGCGATGGTGGTCCCGCCGATCTTCAGCGCATCCGAGCTGCCGAGGGCGATGGGCGTCAGGTCATCGGCGCTGATCTTGAGGACCGCGAGGTCGGTCGCGGCGTCCTCGCCGAGGAGCTTCGCCGCGTAGCTCCGGCCGTCGCTCAGGACGACCCGATACGAGGTGCCGGCTTCGACGACGTGGCGGTTCGTGACGACGTGGCCGTCGGCGTCGAGCACGACGCCCGAGCCCGAGGCCACCGGCTGGGCCTGGCCGCCCTGAGCCTGGCCATCGCCGCTCTGCGACTGGCCGTTGCCGGGGATCTGGCCGGCGCCCGGGAAGCCCTGCTGGAAGCGGCCGTTGCTGGCCGCGGAGACCTCGATGTAGACGACCGACGGCACGACGGTCTGGGCGACGGTCGGCGCGTTGACCGAGACCGGCGCGACAGGGACCAGCGTGGTGATGCCGTTGTTGGCGGTCGAGCCGTTGCCGGTCGTGGCCGGGGCGGTCGCCGCGGCTGCCGGGCTGATCGCCGCGGGGGCGGCCCGCGGGGCGAGGACGGTCGCGCCGGCCCACGCGCCACCGGTGGCGGCGGCCGCGACGACGACGGCGAGGCCGGCGGCACCGGCCATGCGCCGGGCACCCGCTCCGGATCGGGCGGGTCGCGGGCGAACGGGCGCGGTGACGACGGGATCGGCAGCCGGCGTGGCGAACCACTGGCCGGCGGGGTCCTCGGCGGGGCGAGCGAACGGGCTGGCGCCGGGGGTGGGGGTCGAGCCGGGCTCGGGCTCAGGATGAGGTGCGGCGGGGGACCACATGGCGACTCCAGGGTCTGGTATGAGGTGCGTTCCTGTGGTCCACTGTCATCCCCGGCGCTTCGCGGATCCTTGGCGGGACCTGTGGATCCGCCGAGAAGGTCTCGCGGGCTCGGCCCGCGTTCCCAGCCAGCTCACAGCCGCTCCACCGGAACCCCATAGCCGCCACCACCACCGTGCGAGCCTCGGCCCGTACGTCGCTCGGAGACTCGATGCGCAAGCTGCTCGCTCTCGGTCTGGGTGCATCCCTTCTGGTCGTCGGCACCGGCGCCGTCCTGGCGCAGAACACGCCGTCGAGCGCCCCGGCCGCGAACCCCGCGGCCTCGGCCGCCCCTTCGGCCAAGACCCCGTCGACCACGGGCGTCGCGCCGAAGGTCCGTGGTGACAGCCTCCTCGACAAGGTGCTCAAGGACCTCGTCGCCGACGGGACGATCGACCAGCAGCAGGCGGACGCCATCACGGCCAAGCTCAAGACCGAGCGTGACGCGCTCCGCGCTGACCTCAAGGCGAAGGCCGAGGCCGCCCGGAAGGTGCGCCAGCAGATCCGCGACTTCCTCAAGGACGGCGTCATCACCGCCGACGAGCTTGCGCAGCTGCCCGCGGACAACCCGCTTCGGAACCTCGACAAGCTGCTCGACGACGGCAAGATCACGCTCGACGAGCTGCGTCAGCTGGGCGTGGGTCGCGGCAAGCTCGGCTTCGGCCATGGCCATGGGCCGAAGCAGCAGCAGAACGCGGCCCCATCGGCATCACCGACGACCGGCTGACCCGCGCCGCGTCAGGCGTGTCAGCCGCTACGTGGCGGTTCGCTCCTCAGCGACCGGTCCCCGTCCTCAGGCGACCCGCGCTGGGACCGCCGGATCCGCGACCGGGAGCGTCACCGCGAAGGTCGCGCCGCCGCCCGGCGTCGGGCGATGGACGACCGTCCCGCCGTGCGCCTCCACGACCGACGCCGCGATGGCCAGCCCAAGGCCGCTCCCTCCGCGGTCCCGCGAGCGCCCGGGATCCGCACGATAGAAGCGGTCGAACACCTGCTCGGCGTGCTCCGCCGAGATGCCCGGGCCGTGGTCGACGACCTCGAGCTCGGCACGGCCCTCGCGTGATCCCAGGCGGACTTCCAGCCCGGCGTCGATCGGGGTATGCACGCGGACGTTCGTGAACAGGTTGCCGACGACCTGGCGCAGGCGATCCTCGTCGCCCATGACGATCAGCCCGGGGCGGATGTCGGCGGTGATCGGCCGCAGCGGCTCCACGGCCCGTGCGTCGGCGACCGAGTCCTCGACCAGCAGGCTCAGGTCGACCTTCTCGTTGCGGAGCGGCCGCCCCTGGTCGAGCCGAGCGAGGAGCAGCAGGTCCTCGACCAGTGAGGACATCCGCTTGCTCTCCGTCCCGATCCGGCGCATCGCCTGGTCCAGCGCCGCGTCGTCGGCCAGCCCGCCCGCGCGGTACAGGTCGACGTACCCACGCAACGCCGTCAGCGGCGTCCGCAGCTCGTGCGAGGCGTCACCCACGAACCTGCGCAGCCGGTCCTCCGACCGTTCCTTCGCCTCGAGGGCCGCCTGCTGGCTGTCGAACGAGGCCTGGATCCGGTCGAGCATCGCGTCGAACGCCGTGCTCAGCCGGCCGACCTCGGTGCGGTCGTGCTGCACGTCGGCGCGCCGGGAGAGGTCACCGCCCGCGATCGAATCGGCGGTCGCGGCGATCCGGTCGAGGGGCCGCAGATCGCGCCGGATCAGGAGCCAGCCGGCCGGGATCGCCAACGCGAGCACCACCCCACCGACGAGCAGCAGATTCCGGACGAGCGACGCGACCGACTCGTCGACGCTCGTCGTGGGCGCGGCCATGACGACGTTGAACTCGAAGTTGCTCGGGCGCTCCACCAGACGCTGGACCAGCATGCGGTAGTGGACGCTGCCGTCGGCCGACTGGCCGTCGACCACCTTGCCGTAGAGCGACTGCCAGGCGGTCGTCCCGCCCGTGGGGATCGCGGGCAGGGGATCGGGATCGCGGGCGAAGCCCGATTCGATGCTGCCGAGGACCTTGCCGTCGTCGTCGAAGAACACGAGGGCCAGGCGACTGCCGGTGACATCCGGGCCATGCGGGCCGCCCGGCCGGGCGAGGTCGCGGACGTCCGTCGTCTCGAGCTGGGTGTCGATCTGGTCGATCAGATTGCTCCGCGTCGTGCGGACGATGAGCGTCGCCATGACGACGAGCGCCAGGACGAGCACGACTCCCAGCGAGAGGACCAGCCGCGTGCGGAGCGTGAGCGCCACGGGAGGGACCGGCTCAGGTGTCGGCGCGGAGCACGTAGCCGAAGCCGCGCACGGTCTGGATGAGCCGCGGCTCGACCTTGTCGACCTTGCGCCGGAGGTAGCTGATGTACGTCTCCACGACGTTCTCCTCGCCGTTGAAGTCGTACTGCCAGACGTGGTCCAGGATCTGCTGCTTCGACAGGACGCGCTCGGGGTTGAGGAGGAGGTAGCGCAGGAGCCGGAACTCGGTGGGTGAGAGCTCGATCGTCCGGCCGGCCCGCCAGACCTGGTGGCGGTCCTCGTCCATCTCGAGGTCGCGGTACCGGAGGCGGGCGTCCTGCTCGCCACCGGCCTTCGTGCGGCGGAGCAGCGCACCGATGCGCAGCGTCAGCTCCTGGAGCGAGAACGGCTTGGTCACGTAGTCGTCGCCACCGCGGATGAAGCCGGTGACCCGGTCATCCTCGGCGTCGCGGGCGGTGAGGAAGATCACCGGGACGAAATCGCGGCTCTCGCGGAGCCGGCGGCAGACCTCGAAGCCGTCGATGTCCGGGAGCATCACGTCGAGGACGACGAGGTCGGGTGCGTTGTCCCGGGCGGCTTCCAGACCGGCCATGCCGGTGCCCGCGGTGCGGACCTCGAAGCCCATGTAGCGGAGTGCCGTGCCCAGCAGGTCGGTGATGGCCGGCTCGTCGTCGATGACGAGCACTCGGGATGGCGTGGTGCCCGCGGGGGCGTCGGTGGGACGGCTCTGGATCACGGTGCGGGACTCCTGTCGACACGTTGCCGCGACCATCACATCACGTTTTTCTGGGAGGTTCCTGTGAGGATTCCCGGAGCGACCTGTCGAACGGGTGACGACGTCGTGGACGGCGCCGACCGTCACCCCACCGCGACGCGACTCACAGCGAGGTCCCAGCAAGCGTTCGGGCGACGCACAGGCGACTTGGGGAGCCTGACCAGGGACCCGATCCGGGGGCCCCTCGGCTACCATCCCGCGCCACGAGCGCACGACCCTGAGGTCCGCCCAGCATGTCCGCCGATCGCCCGCGCACCTGGACCTCCGGTCGTCTCGCCCTCGTCGCCGGGGTCGGGGCGCTCCTCGTCGTCGCGGTGGCCGCCGCGGCCGTCTGGTTCGTCTTCTTCAGCTCGTCCGCCCCGGGCGGCGCGACGATCGGCCAGGCGGCCGGCGTGCTCGAGTCCCCGAGCAGCGCGGCGTCGGCAGGCACGGGGACCGGCACGACCAGCGCGGATCCCGCTGCATCCAGCGGCGGCGGCACCGCGGACGGCGTGTCCGGCACGTGGACGGTGGACACATCGGTCGGGTCGTTCGCCGATTACACGAGCGCCTGGGCGGGCTTCCGGGTGAACGAGGTCCTCCAGAACATCGGCGATGCCGAGGCGATCGGCCGCACGCCGGATGTCGACGGCCAGCTCACGATCGACGGCACGACGCTGCAGAGCGGGACCATCTCGGTCGACCTCACGACGATCCGCAGCAACCAGGCCCGGCGCGACCCCGCGATCCAGCGCTCGCTGGAGACCGGCAGCTTCCCGACCGCGACCTTCGAGCTGACCAAGCCCGTCGACTTCGGCGGCGTCCCTGCGGACGGCCAGACCGTCACCGTCGACGCCACCGGCGATCTCACGATCCACGGCACCACCAAGGAGCTCACCATCCCGCTCCAGGCGCAGGTCGTGAACGGCCGGATCGCGGTCGTGGGCTCGGCGCCCCTCACCTTCACCGACTTCGGGATCACGATGCCGACGGCGCCGGTCGTGGTCTCGGTCGAGGACAACGGCACCATCGAGTTCCAGCTCTTCTTCAGCCGCTCCTAGGGCTGCGCGCGGCCGGTCCGGCGCTCCTGAGCCCGCCGGACCGGTCGCCGACGCCGAGGCCCCTCGGTTCCGCCCTCCTCCCCGCGCGGCGCGTCGCGATGCGACGATGACCCGGTGACGGATCCGCGCGCTCCGCGATACGCCCGCCACATCGTCCCGCTCGCGTGGGCCGCCTTCGTCCTCATCGGCTGGACGGCGGTCCTCGTGCCCTCGCTGCTGCGCCAGGTCGAGGCCACCTTCGCGGTCGACGATGCCGCGGTCGGCATCTGGTACTTCGTGAATGCCGCCGTCTACGCCGCGGCGTCATTCGGTGGCGGCCTGCTCACGGAGCGCGTCGGACGGCGGGTCGTGCTCAGCGTGGCCGCGGGCTCGCTCGCCGTCGGCCTGACGATCGCCGCCGGAGCGTCGAGCTGGCCGGTCTTCCTCGGCGCGGCGATCCCCATGGGCCTCGGCGCGGGCGCCATCGACGGCGGGACGAACGCCCTGGTGCTGGCCGTCGTCGAGGAGGGTCGCGGCAGGGCCCTCAACCTGCTGCACCTGTTCTTCGCCATCGGGGCGCTGACCGCCCCGGCCGTCGTCGGGCAGCTGGTCGATCGCGGCGTGCCGTGGGAGCCGATCCTCCTGCTGACGGCGCTGGCCGCCACTGGGTGTCGCGGTCGTGCTCTGGCTCACGGCGATGCCGTCGGGCAAGCGGCGCCCGGGCGAGCAGCCGGCGGCCGACGGCGAGACCGACGACGCACGCGAGGACGAGGCCGTGGCGTCGCCGTCGTTCCTCGTGCCACTGGGGCTGCTGGCCGTCGCGATCGGCTGCTACGTGGCCGGCGAGGTGGGCGTGTCCAACTGGATCGTGCGCTTCCTCGACGACGTCCCGGTGGCCACAGCCACGCTGGGCCTGTCCGCGTTCTGGGCCGGCCTGGCCCTGGGCCGCCTCGTCGCCGCGCGCTACGCGGACCGCTTCCCCCACGCGCCGTTCGCGGCCACGGCGGCGTTCGTCGCGGGACTCGCGGTGATCGTCGCGGTCGCTGCGCCGACCACGGAGCTGGCGATCGCGGCGTTCGCGGTGTCGGGCTTCGCGTCGGGTCCGGTGTTCCCCATGATCGTGGCCATCGGCGGCGACCTCTATCCGCAGCGCCTCTCCGCGACGACCGGCACGCTCACCGGCTCGGCGGTCGTGGGCGGGACGCTGTATCCACCGCTGGTCGGCCTGATGTCGGCCCGGTTCGGGATCGGGACCGGGCTGCTGGGCGCGGCCGTGCTGTCGATCCTGTGCGGGTTCGCGATCCTGGCCGCCGCGCGCTCGCGCGCCTCGCGCCTCGTGCAGGCCAGCAGCTAGCCGAGCAGCCAAGGCAGCAGCGGAGGCTCGGCCTCAGGAGGCGGCGCCGGCGCCACCCGCGAGCCGGGCCGAACAGCCCGCGCACATCCCCGAGATCGTCAGGTGGCCGAGATCCGCCAGGAACCCGTGGCGGGTGCGCAGCGGCGCGGTGATCCGGCGCGCCTCGTCCGCCTGCAGCTCCCATGTCTGCCCGCAGCCGCGACACTGGAGATGCGCGTGCTCCGACTCCGGAAGCACGTGGAACTCCTCCCGTCCGGCGGCCGAGTGGCTGTGGCTGAGATAGCCCAGCTCCTCGAGGACGTCGAGCGTCCGGTACACCGTCGAGGGGGTGGTATCCGGGTCACGCTCCCGGCACCGGTCGACGAGCTCGCTCCCCGTCACGTGGCCATGCGTCTCCTCGAGGACCTCGAGGATGAGCCGGCGCTGCGGCGTCCAGCGCAGCCCGTGCGCACGCAGGCGCTCCCGGATCTCGCCCCATTCGGCCTCGCCCAGCCGGCCGCCGGACATCCGTTCGCCGCTCCGTCGCGAACCAGTCATCGGGCGGAGTATATGGCTCCTGTCGCTAACGCAAGGTGTTGCGATAACGCCGAGCGGCTACTACCATCAGCGCCACCCCATCGACGGAGGAGTGATGTCCGCGATCGCCGCCGCCGCCGGCCAGGCGGTCACCGGCCAGCCGCCCGAGATGCATGCGCCGGACGGATTCCTGTCCGTCCCGGTGTCGCTCGCGATGTGGGCGGTGACGATCGTGGTCCTGAGCGTCGCGGTCCGGCGCGTCGACCGGACGCTGGATCCGCGGGCCGTGCCCATGCTCGGGGTGGCCGCCGCGTTCATCTTCGCGGCGCAGATGTTCAACTTCCAGGTCGCGGGGGGGACGTCCGGCCACCTGCTCGGTGGCGTGCTCGTCGCCGTGCTCCTCGGTCCATGGGCGGGCACGCTCGTGATGGCCTGCGTGATCGCCGTCCAGGCGCTGATCTTCCAGGACGGGGGGCTGCTGGCGATGGGCGCGAACATCTTCAACATGGGCATCGTCGGCACCCTCGGGGGCTTCTACCTGTATCGCGTGCTTGCGGGCGCGATGGGCGGCGAGGCTCGCGCGCGCATCCCGGCGGCCGCCATCGCGGCATGGGTGTCGGTGGTGGCGGGAGCGACCTGCATGGCACTCGAGCTCGCGGTGAGCGGCACCACACCGCTCCAGATCGCCTTGCCGGCCATGGTCGGGGTCCACGTGGTGATCGGCATCGGCGAAGCGCTGATCACCGCGGCCGCGCTCGCGTTCATCGCGGCGACACGCGCGGATCTCCTCCACCTGCGCGACGCCCGGGTCACCCGCAACGCGCCGATCACGGTCTAGGGCGGAGCCGTCATGTCCGAACAGCCCGCGGAGACGCCGCCCGCGCGCTCGCGCCGGGGACGCCGGTGGTGGATCGTCGGCCTGGCCATCGCCGCGCTCATCGTCATCGTGCTCGCGCCGCTGGCATCGTCCGACCCCGACGGTCTCGAGCGCGTCGCGGCCGACCACGGCTTCCTCGGCAACGCCCGGGACGCCCTGTATTCGATCATCCCCGACTACACGATCCCGGGCATCGGCGGCAATCTGTCGACGATCCTGGCCGGGCTCATCGGCGTCGCCATCGTGTTCGTGCTGATGGTGCTGCTCGGGCGGTTCCTGAGCCGCCCACGGGAGTAGCGCGCTGTCGCTCGATCTCGACCGCTACCTGCCCCGCGAGAGCCCGCTGCACCGCGCCGACCCGCGGGCGAAGTTCCTCGCGACCGTCGTGTTCATCGTGGCCGTCAGCCTGCTGCCGATCGGTTCGTTCCTCGCGATCCTCATCGCATGGGTGCTGGTGCTCATCGCGGCGACGATGGCGCGCGTCGGGACCTTCCGGCCCGCCCGGCGGGCGTTCCTCGCGGCGCCGTTCCTCCTCGCCGCGCTGCCGCTGATCTTCACGCGCAGCGGTGATCCGCTGGGGACGCTGTCGCTCGGGCCGGTCACGCTGACCATCAGCGGCGAGGGGCTCGTGATGTTCGCCACGATCGCCCTGCGCAGCTGGATCTGCGTGCAGGCCGCGCTCCTGCTGGCGTTCACGACCCCGTTCCACGAGCTGGTCGATGGCCTGCGCGAGCTTCGCCTGCCCCAGGTCATGGTCTCGATCATCAGCTTCATGTATCGCTACCTGGGTGTCCTCGCGGACGAGGCGACCCGGATGTCGCGCGCTCGGGCGTCGAGGTCGGCGGATCCGGACGGACACGGCGGCGGCTCGCTCGCGTGGCGGGCGAAGGTGACCGGTGCGATGGTCGGATCCCTGTTCCTGCGGTCCTACGAGCGTGGGGAGCGGATCTACGCGGCGATGCAGGCACGGGGCTTCGAGGGCGAGTTCCGGCACCTGCACCGGCGTGGCATGCGGGCGCCGGACTTCGCGCTGCTGGGTGGCGTGGTGGCGTCGTGCATCGCGCTGGTCGTCGCGGCCCAGGTGTGGCTGCCGCGATGATCGACCGCTCCTCCAAGGCGTCGCCGGCACCCGAGGCCAACCCCGGCGAGCACGACCATGCGCACACGCACGGCACGCGACCCGACCACGTCCATCTCGTCCGGCCGACCGACGTCGTCGACGTCTCGGCGGCGGTGCCGGTCGTCGTGGAGCACCTGCACTTCCGCTACCCGGACGGTTTCGAGGCGCTGCACGGCATCGACCTCGCCATCGCGCCGGGCGAGAAGGTGGCCATCGTCGGGCCGAATGGTGCCGGGAAGAGCACCCTGCTCCTGCACCTCAACGGGATCCACGAGCCCATCCACGGCTCCGTGACGATCGGCGATCTGGTGGTCTCCCGCGAGACGGTCCGCCGGGTCCGCGCGCTGGTCGGGCTCGTGTTCCAGGATCCTGACGACCAGCTGTTCAGCCCGACGGTCTTCGAGGACGTGGCCTTCGGCCCGCTGCACATGGGCGTCGACCACGGCGAGATCCACGGACGCGTCGAACGCGCACTCGCCGCGGTGGGCATGACCGGGTTCGAGACCCGGATCCCGCATCGCATGAGCCTCGGCCAGCGAAAGCGCGTGGCGATCGCCACCGTGCTCTCGATGGATCCCGGCGTTCTCGTGTTCGATGAGCCGTCGGCGGGGCTGGACCCGCGCGGCCGGCGCGAGCTCATCGAGGTGATCCGGAGCCTGTCCCAGACGATGCTCGTCTCGACGCACGACATGCGGCTCGTCGCCGAGGTGTTCCCCCGGACGGTCGTGATGGACGAGGGCCGGATCGCCGCCGACGGTCCGACGGCCCGGATCCTCGACGACGACGAGCTGCTGCACCGCCACGGGCTGGAACGGCCGTGACATCGCCGACGAAGGAGACACGATGACCGACAGCGCCCCGCCCGACCGCTCCATCGATTCGACGGAAGATCCGGTCTGCGGCATGACGGTCGACCTCGACGAGGCCGACGCCCGCGGGCTCAAGGTCACGCACCACGGCGTCGACTACGTGTTCTGCGGCAAGGGCTGCATGCTCGAGTTCCGGGACGATCCCGAGCGCTATCTGCGGGCGGACTATCAGCCCTCGATGTGATCGTGGCATCGGGCGGCCGTCGCCATCGTCGCCGGTGTGCGACCGTTCGCGGATGACCGACGCCGAGCGAGCCGACCGCGCCGAACCCGCCATTCCCGCCGAGCCCGCCCCTCCCGCCGTCCCCGCGCCCGACATCGCCGTCCGCGATGCGCCGGAGCGGCATCGCTACGAGCTCACCGTCGACGGGCAGGTCGCCGGGATCTCGGTCTACCGCCTGAACGACGGGGTCATGACCTTCGAGCACACCGAGGTCGACGTCGCGTTCGAGGGACGCGGGCTGGGCTCACGGCTGGTCCGATCCGCGCTCGACGACGTGCGCGCGCGCGGCCTCCGCATCCGCGTCGAGTGCCCGTTCATCCGCACGTATCTCCGCCGCCACCCCGAGTACGCCGACCTTCGAGCTCGCTGACCGCGACGCTCGGACCGAGCGCCGCGCGGCGTGCATCGGGTGCGCCTTGCGACGAACGGGCGCGATGTCGGAGCCGCCGATCGCCATGACGTGGGCCTTCCGTCGTCCATCCGCGCATCGGATGCGCCCGATGGCGGCGGGGAAGGCGTCGGACACCATTGATCGCGGCCGCTTCGTCGCAGCGCGCATCGGGTGCACCTCGCGCGCTCAGGCCGGTGGTTCCTCCGTCGAGATGTCGGCCACCGTGGCGCCCGTCGCGGCGATCAGGTCGGCCGGGGCGAGGTGCACGTTGACGCCATGCGCCCCGCCGCCGATCGCCACGAGCGCCTTGGCGGGGATGGTCGCGTCCGCGATGACCGGCCACGCACGGGTCGACCCGAACGGCGTGATCGCGCCGCGCGGGTAGCCCGTCACGCGCTTCGCCTCGTCGGCGTCGGGCAGCGACATCCGGCTGACGCCGAGCAGCGCGCGCAGCTTGGGCCAGTCGAATCGGCGCCCGGCCGGCACCAGCAGGAAGAGGTAGTCGTCGTCGGCGCGGCGCACGACGATCGTCCGGAGGAGCTGGTCGAGCTCGATGCCCTGGAAGCTCGCACTCTCCTCCGCGGACCGCGCCGGCTGCGTCCGAACGACGCGGTGCCGCACGCCGCCGGCGGCCAATGCGTCGAGCGCGGGCGTCGTGGGCTGATCCATCGATCACATCCTGCCCGACCTGGTCGTATCCGGGTGCCCCGAAGCCACGCGGCGCCGCGGCCACCGCGCGAAGGGCTGGTTCGGCAACCGAGCCGCGCGGGTGACCGGTCAGGCGACGGCCGGGGGCCTCGTCGACGCTCGGATCTCGTGCGCTGCGAGCACGAGGACCCAGCCGAGCCCGGTCACGAGCGCGATGCGCTGGATGAGCCCCGCCGAGGCGGGGAACAGCAGCTCTCCCGATGGCCCGCCCCCGGAAGCGCCGAACGCCACGACCACCACGATGGCGACGAGCGCGGAGCCGATCGCCCACCCGCGCGATCCCGCGCGCCAGAAGCGATGCGCAAGGATCGCGGCGGCGGCCGCGAGGCCGAAGAACGCCAGCGCCGCGGCGAGCACGTGGAGCACCGAGGACGGCGTGATCTCCGACGCCATCCCAGCCGGCGTGCCCGGCGGGTACCCGAACAGCGGCTGGGTCGGGAAGACGCCGGCCAGCGCGAACCCGAGGCCGGAGATCGCGATCGCGGCCGGACCCGAGCGGGCTCCCGGTCCCGCGGGCATCCGCGCGCGGAGCGCGATCGCGAACACGATGAGCAGCGTCCCCGTCGCCAGGAAGCTCAGGGTCTGCACCCACCCGCGGTCACCCAGGCTCAGCAGGCTGACCTGATGCCGGAGTGGGTCATAGCCGGCCCGTGTCGCACCATCGACCAGGTAGCTGCTCGTGAACAGGACGGGCGCGACCACACCTGCCCACAGGAAGGGCGGCGACGCCAGACGGACCGACATCCCAGCGACCGGCTGGTCGATCGCTCGCTCGGCCCGTCCGGTGGCGACTACTCGCTGTAGCGCTCTTCCTTCCAGGGGTCAGCGTCGTTGTTGTAGCCGTACCGCTCCCAGAACCCGAGGCGGTCTTCCGGCAGGAACTCCAGGCCGCGGATCCACTTGGCGCTCTTCCAGAAGTAGCGCTTCGGGACCAGCAGGCGGAGCGGGTAGCCGTGCTCCGGGTCCAGCGGCTCGCCGCCGAACGTGTCGGCGAGGAGCACGTCGTCATCGTCGAGGATGCCGAGCGGCAGATTCGCCGTGTACCCCTGCTCCGAATGCGCGACCACGAACTTCGCCGTGGAGCGCACCTGGGCCCGCGACAGGATCTCCTGGATCGGGACGCCCTCCCAGTCGGTGTCGAGCTTCGTCCAGCGCGTCACGCAGTGGATGTCCGTGTGGACCGTCTTGCGGGGAAGTGCCTTGAACGCCTTCCAGGTCAGCGAGAACGGCGAATCCACCTCGCCGTAGACCTTGAAGTCCCACGTCGACAGGTCCACGTGCGGGATCGAACCGTAGTGCAGGACCGGGAACTTCTCGGTGACGTACTGGCCGGGCGGGACGCGGTCCATGACCGCGGGATCCTTCGTCTGGCCACCGAACAAGCGCTCGAACATCCGCGTGACTCCCTGGGCGCGGCACCGCGGTCCGGTGCCGCACGCATCGTCGCACAGCGGCCGCGCCGGCCGGGTCGCGGGATGATGACGACGACCCGCCTCGCGCGCGGGTACCCCTGCGCCATAGGTCCTTCGACCGGTCTCGCCCGGTGCACCGAGGCACTACTCTGTCGCGCATGCCTGACCAGCCCCGGGTCATCGTCGTCATGCCCGCGTACAACGCCGCCAAGACGCTCGAGCGGACCTACGCTGACATCCCCGGCGACCTCGTCCACCACGTGATCCTGGTGGACGACGTGTCGCGCGACGAGACCGTCGAGGTCGCCCGCCGGATCGTGCCCGAGGTCATCGTCCACGACCAGAACAAGGGCTACGGCGGGAACCAGAAGACGTGCTATGACGCGGCCCTCGCGGCCGAGGCGGACGTCGTGGTGATGCTCCACCCGGACTACCAGTACGACGCCACGCGCATCCCCGCGCTCATCGAGCCGATCCTGCGTGGCGAGCGCGACCTGATGCTCGGCAGCCGGTTCCTGGGCGACCCGCTCGCGGGCGGCATGCCCAAGTGGAAGTGGGTCTCGAACAAGTTCCTGACCGGCGTCGAGAACCTCGCCTTCGGGCTTCGTCTCTCGGAATACCACACGGGCCTCCGCGCCTACAGCCGCCGGCTGCTCGAGGCCATCCCGTATCGCCTGAACTCCGATGACTTCGTGTTCGACCAGGAGCTCATCGCGCAGGTCGTCGCGGTCGGCGGGCTGAAGATCGGCGAGATCGCCGTCCCGACCCGCTACTTCGAGGAGGCGAGCTCGGTCGGGTTCAAGCGCAGCGTCGTGTACGGGCTGTCGACCCTGCGGGTGGTCGCCCGCTATCTGTTGCATCGGACGGGGCTTCGCCGGAGCCGCAAGCTGGCGCGCCGGGCGAGCGTCGGCTCGTGAACCTCCTCCGAACGCTCACGGGTGGCTCCCGAGGCCGGTCGATCCGCGTCGTCGGCGGTGTCATCATCTCGATCGTCGCGCTCGCGCTGGTCGTCCGCACCGTCGACCTCCAGGCCGCCGCCGCCGCGCTCCGGAACGCCGATCCGCGCTGGATCGCGCTGCTCCTGGTGTTCATCTCGCTCGACGTCGCCCTGCGGGCGATCCGCTGGCGGTTGCTCCTGAAGCCCGTCGCCGACGTCCCGCTGGGAGCGACGTCCTCGTCGCTGCTCGTCGGCTATCTCGCGAACAACATCCTGCCGGCGCGCCTCGGCGAGCTGGTGCGCTGCCACGTCCTCGGTGACCGGACGGGCGTCCCCCGGCCGACGATCCTCGGGACGGTGGTCGTGGAACGGATCGTCGACACGGCTGTCGTCGTCGCCATCGCCGCGCTCTCGATCCTGGTGTTGTCGGTGCGTGGGATCGTCGCGTCGGCGGTCCTCGTCGGCCTCGCCATCACGGCCCTTCTGATCCTTGGTGTGGCTGCCGCGATGGCCGCCCACCGGCTGCCGGGCGCTGAACGGATCGCCGCCCGGCTCGCCCAGCGGCCGTCGCTCGCTCGAGCGCTCGGCCGACTGCGCGAAGGGCTTGCGGTCGCGGGGCGACCGCGGACGATGGTCCAGACGGTCCTCATCTCGATCGGCTGCTGGTCGGCGACGGTGCTGTGCTTCGCCGCAGCGGGCCAGGCGGTGGGCATCGAGCCCACGCTCGGCCAGGCGGCCCTCCTTGCCGCGGGGACGAACCTCGCCACCGCCGTGCCGTCCGGCCCGGGCTACATCGGCACGTTCGAGCTCGCAGCGGTGACGATCGCCGTCTCGGTGGGCCTGCCGGAGGGTCCGGCGCTCGCGATGGCCCTCATCGTCCACGTCTCGACGCTGCTGCTGACGTCGGCGGCCGGCGCGGTGGCACTCGTCAGCGGCGACGTCGCGCAGACGCGTCGGACGATCCGCGAAGCGGGCACCGCGCAGCCGGCGGACCCGGCGAAGCCGGCCGACCGCACCCAGCAGGTCGCGCGCCAGCCGCGCTGAGCGCCGCGGCGATGCCCAGGCTGCATCGCGAGGGTCGACCCATCGTGTGGCCGGGAATCGAACGGGCCCCGGTCGTCGACCGGGGCCCGAACAGGTTCGCGAGGGATGCGCGGGCGAGCTAGAGCAGCCCCTGCGCGGTGAGCCACTCCTTGGCGACCTCGGCGACGTCGCGCTTGTTGACGTCCACCTCGACACCCAGCTTGGTGAGCTCTTCGGTCGTCATCTTGGCCGACGCGTCGTCGAGCACCTTCTGGAAGGCCGCCGTGTCCGGGACCTTGGCGAGGAAATCGTCACGCACGAGCGGGGCGATGTTGTCCGCCGGCTGGGTGTCCTTGTCGTCTTCGAGCACCTTGAAGCCGAACTGCGCGATCGCCGGCTGCGTCGAGCAGAGCCATCCCATGTCGATCGCCTTGCCCTGAAGGGCCTGGGCGATCGGGGCGCTGCACGCTTCGAGCGCGGTCCGCTGCTTCGGCGGATACGTGATGCCGTAGTCCTTCAGCGCGCCCGAGCAGAGGGGGTTCTTGTCGCAGTCGGGCGGCAGGCCCCACTTGAGCTGGTCCTGGACGGCTGCCAGGTCGCCCATCTTCGCGAGGTTGAACTGCGTGGCCGTCTCCTGTCGGACGACCGCGGCGTTGGTGTCCTCACCCGGAGTGATGGCGAACACCTGGGCGCCGCCGGCCTTGGTCTTCATGATCTCGGCGAGTGCCGCGCGGTTCTTCTCGCCGTCGCCGGTGATCTTCGACTTGTCGTAGTAGCCAGTGCCCGACCCGACGTACTCGGGCACGAGATCGACCTGGCCCGCCTCGAACGCCGGCGCGCGCTCCTGGCGCGACCCGAGCCCGAGGTTCCGCTCGACCGTGTAGCCCGCCTTCTCGAGGACCTGCGCGTAGATCTCCGCCATCAGCTTGGACTCGTAGAAGTTGTCCGAGCCGATGCGGACGCTCGGCAGTGCGGCCGCCGATGACGGGGCCGCCGACGACGCGGCCGCCGACGAGGGCGCCGCCGACGACGGGGCAGCGGATGACGGTGCCGCCGATACCGATGCCGAGGGCGAGCCGCCCCCACCCGACGAACAGGCGCCCACGAGCGCCAGCACCGTCGCCCCGAGAGCGAGCGTGCGGGAAAGCCGCATTGGGTTCTCCTCCACCATGCGTGACGCGCCGCGGACAGGCAGCGCGGAGCGCGACTCTACCCGTCTTGCCTCTGGAGCGCCAAGAGCCGCTTCGGTTGCGGTCCCGCGCTCAGATCGCCGACGGGCTCTCCGTCGGCAGGATCGTGGGATCGATCGATGGCTCCTCGATCGCACGTCCCTTCTTGGCGCGCAGCGCCTTCGGCGTGAGCAGTCGCTGGAGGCCGGCGAGGAGCATGTCGATCACGACGGCGAGGACGGTGACGAGGATCGCGCCGCTCACGAGCATCGGTATGTCCTGGTTGAGCTTGCCGTCGAAGATGAACCGGCCCAGCCCACCGAACGCGAAGATCGCGCCGATGGTCGCGGTGGCGATGACCTGGAGGGTCGCCGTCCGGAAGCCGCCCACGATGACCGACGACGCCAGGGGCAGCTCGATCGAGGTGAGGATCCGTCGTTCCTTCATGCCCATCCCGCGGGCCGCCTCGATGAGCTCGCGGTCGACGGCGCGGAGGCCGGCCCAGGTCTGGACCATGATGGGCGGGATGGCGAGGAGGGTCATCGCGCCGAACACCGGGAGGAACGCGAGGCCCAGGCCCGGGTCGTAGCCGATCACCGGCGCCATCGCCAGCGAGACGGGCAGGAGGATGCCCATCATCGCGTACGACGGGATCGCCCGGCCGATGTTGGCGACGTTCACGGCGAGCCCGGCGAACCGCCCCGTGTGCCCGATGTACAGGGCGATCGGGAAGGCGAGCAGGGTCGCCAGCGCGAGGCTCAAGGCGCACAGGTAGAGGT
This sequence comes from uncultured Chloroflexia bacterium, assembly GCA_963778025.1. Taxonomy (GTDB): domain Bacteria; phylum Chloroflexota; class Limnocylindria; order Limnocylindrales; family CSP1-4; genus CAVZTA01. The sequence goes on from CAVZTA010000003.1 coordinate 193,975, forward strand.
GCTCGACGATCCGGTTCGGGACGCCGGTGGTATCCGTCCAGTGCGCCGGGTCGGTCAGCCAGGCGATCACGCTGTCCACGGCTCAGGTCCGCCTCGCGCGCGCCCACGGCGTGATGCGCCGCTCGAGCTGGACGTAGAACAGGTCGGCGACGATCGCGAGCGCGACCGAGAGCATGGCTCCGAGATAGATCTCGGTGGCGAAGAACCGCTGGAGTCCCTCGGTCAGGAACTGCCCGAAGCCCCCGAACTTGTCGCCGAGCACTGCGGCCACCGTCGCGAGGCCGATGGTCGTGACGGTCGCCAGCCGCAATCCCGCGATCATCAGCGGCACAGCGAGTGGCAGTTCCACGCGGACCAGCCGGCGACGGCCCGAGTAGCCCATCCCCTCGGCGGCCTCGATGACGTCGGCCGGGACCGACTGCAGGCCCGCGACATTGCTTCGGAACAGGATGAGCAGCGTGTACGTGGTCAGCGGCACGATCGCGGTCAGGAGGCTCAGGCCGAAGACCGGCAACAGCAGCGAGAACGCCGCGATGCTGGGGATCGTGTACAGGACGCCGGTGACGGCGGTGATCGGCCCGTAGACCCGGTTCCGGCGCACGGCGATGATCGCGAGCACGAGCGAGATCGCAAAGCCCAGCGCGACTGGGATGATGACCAGCTGGAGGTGCTGCAGCAGGCGGACGAACGCGTCGTCCATGTGGTCGCCGACCCATTTCCAGTCGACCCCGACGTCCATCCCGTCAGGCCTCGACCGCCACGGGTTCCAGCGACTCGTCCTCCCCGGCGCCGTCGCGATCCCAGCCTGCCGCCGGCCCGGTAGAGCCACCCGACTCGCGCATCCAGTCGGCGATGCCCTCCGCGGTGATGATCCCGCGGACGGCGCCGGTCCGGTCGACGACGATACCCGCCCGGACATCCGCGTCGAGCAGCATCGAGAGGGCGTCCTTGAGGGTCGTCCGGCGGTCGAACAGCGGTGACGACTGTGACGCCATCTCGGTCGTGATGGGCTGGCCGTCGCGGAGATGGTCGGCGGCGATCCAGCCGATGGGCTGGCGGCCGTCGTCGACGAGCAACAGGTGGCGCAGCGGATCGGCGGCCGCCCGGGCGCGGGCCGTCGCCGGATCGTCGCTCGTGGTCGCCATCGCGGGCTCGCGGTGCGGGATGTCGTCGACCCGCTTGAGCGACAGGCGCTTCAGGCCGCGGTCCGCGCCGACGAACCGTGCCACGAACTCCGAGGCCGGGTTGGCGAGGATCTCGGCGGGCGGCCCGAACTGGGCGAGCTTCCCGCCGACCTGCAGGACGGCGACGAGGTCGCCCATCTTGATGGCCTCATCGATGTCGTGGGTCACGAACAGGATCGTCTTCGCGAGATCCTCCTGGAGGCGCAGGAACTCGTTCTGGAGACGCTCCCGGACGATCGGGTCGACGGCGCCGAACGGCTCGTCCATGAGCATGATGGGCGGGTCCGCGGCGAGGGCCCGCGCGACGCCGACGCGCTGGCGCTCGCCGCCGGAGAGCTGGGACGGATAGCGCTTCGCGTACTTGCCGGGCTCCAGGCTGATCAGGCTCAGCAGCTCGGACGCGCGTGCCTTCCAGCGCGCATCCGGCCAGCCAAGGAGTCGCGGGACGGTGCCCACGTTCTCCTCGATCGTCTGGTGCGGGAACAGGCCGATCTGCTGGATGACATAGCCGATGCTCCGCCGCAGCTCGGTGACGTCGCGCTTCGCGATGTCCTGGCCGTCGATGCGGATCTGCCCGGAGGTCGGCTCGATCAACCGGTTGACCATCTTCAGGCTGGTCGTCTTGCCGCAGCCGGACGGACCGACGAGCGTCAGGATCTTGCCGGCGGGGACCGTGAACGACAGGTCGTTGACGGCACCGGGCGCGCCCTTCTTGATCTGCGTCTCGTCGTACTGCTTCGAGACGTGATCGAACTCGACGGTGGCAGCGCGGCGCGCGGACGATTCGGCCATCGGCGACGGACCCCTGGGGCGGGCGGTGGGCCGGAAGGTACCGCATCCCGCGAAGGCTCGGCGATACTTCGCGCGTGCTCATCACTGCCATCCGGATCCAGCGTCTGCGGGTGCCCCTGGACCCGCCGTTCCCCGCCGCCTGGGACCCGGTCCCGCGGACGTCGTTCCCCATCACGATCGTGCGGGTCGAGACCGACGAGGGCCTGGTGGGCATCGGGTCGGGCGACACGATGGATGGCTTCGAGGCGTTCCAGCACCTGTTCCTCGGCCGCGATCCGCTGGCCATCGCGCGCCACGTGCGCGCGCTGGAGACGATCGACTTCCACGCCGGGCGCTACTGGCCGCTCGAGGTCGCGCTGTGGGACCTCGCGGGCAAGGTCGCCGGGCTGCCCGTCGCCACGCTCTTCGGTGGCGCGGTCGACGGCATCCCCGCCTACGCGTCGTGCGGGATGCTGCTCCCGGCGGCTGCCCGGGCCGAGTCGGCGCTGCGCCTGCGTGCGGAGGGGTTCCGGGCGTTGAAGATCCGCGTGGACCCGGCGCGGCTCGAGGATGGGCTCGCGGCGGTCGAGGCGACCCGCGCCGCCGTGGGCGACTCGATGGCCATCATGGTCGACCTCAACCAGGGCTGGCGGATGGCCGGGGACACACGTGCCGCGCTGGACCCGACCGCCGCCCGCCGGATCGCCGCCCGTCTCGCCGAGTGCGACGTGCTGTGGGTGGAAGAGCCCGTCGCCGGGACGGACCTGCGGGGACTCGCCGGGCTTCGGGCGGCCGGGCTCGGGATCCGGGTCGCCGGCGGCGAGATGACGCGGACGTTCGCGGAGACGCTCGCCGCACTGGACGCCGACGCGTTCGACGTCTACCAGCCGGACGTCGTCCTGGCCGCCGGGATGCTGCGGTCGCGGACCGTCGGCGAGCTGGCGCTGGCGCGCAACCGCTGGTTCACGCCCCATACCTGGACGAACGGCATCGGCGTGCTCGCGAACCTCCACGTCGCGGCGGGCGTCGGCGGCGGCCCCTTCCTCGAGTTCCCGTACGACCCGCCCGGCTGGACCCCCGAACGTCGCGACGCGATGCTCGCGACGCCGATCCGGCCCGATGCCGACGGAGTCCTGCGCGTGCCGCAGGGACCGGGCCTGGGCATCGAGCTCGACGAGGACGCCATCGCCAGGTACGCGGCATGACCGAGCTGAGCCCCGAGGAGCTGGCGCTGCTCCAGCCCGAGCCCGGTGCGCCGGACGCCGCCGACGCCCCGCGCGAAGCCGGGGGTCCGCGGCGGCGCGGCGGGCGAGCCGGCCATGCGGGGACGGGTCCGGGTCGGCTGCCGCAGCAGCGGCCCTGGGCGCAGCCGCGTCTCCGCTACGCACCGACCGAGGTGGTCTCCGCGGACGAGCTCGAGTCGATCCATCTCGCCTCGCTCGAGGTCCTCGAGCGTCTCGGGATGGACATCCTCGATCCCGAGGCGCGGGACCTGCTGAAGGCCGCCGGTGCCGAGGTCGCGCCGGAGGGCGCCCGGGTCCGCTTCGATCGGGACCTCGTGCTCGAGCGCATCCGGACCGCGCCGTCGCAGTTCACGCTCCACGCCTGGAACCCGGCCCACGATCTGCGCATCGGCGGCGACTGGATGGCGTTCGGGTCGGTCGCATCGCCACCCAACGTCGCCGACCTCGACCGCGGCCGGCGGGTCGGCAACAAGCAGGACTTCGACGATCTCATCCGGCTGTGCCAGTCGCTCGACGTCGTGCACTTCATGAGCGGCTATCCCGTCGAGCCCATCGATATCCATCCGTCGGTCCGCCATCTCGACGCCATCCATTCGCTGCTGACCCTGGCCGACAAGCCGATCCACGCGTACTCGCTGGGCCGCCAGCGGAACCTCGATGCGATGGAGATGGCGCGCATCGCCCGCGGGATCGACCAGGCGACGCTCGACCGCGAGCCGTCGATCTTCACGGTCATCAACTCCTCGTCGCCGCTGCGCCTCGACGTGCCGATGTGCCAGGGGATCCTCACGTTCTCGGCCCGCAACCAGGTCATCGCGATGACGCCGTTCACGCTCGCGGGCGCGATGGCACCGGTGACGCTCGCCGGCGCGCTGGTGGAGCAGAACGCCGAGGCGCTGGCCGGCATCGTGCTCACGCAGGTCGTGCGCCCGGGCGCGCCGGTCATCTACGGCGGCTTCACCTCGAACGTCGACATGCAGTCGGGCGCGCCGGCGTTCGGCACCCCGGAGTACATGCGGACGGCGATGGTCGGCGGGCAACTCGCGCGGCGCTACGGCGTGCCCTATCGATCGTCGAACGTGTCGGCGGCGAACGCGCTCGATGCCCAGGCCGCCTACGAGAGCGTGTTCGCGATCTGGGGCGCCGTGATGGGCGGCGTGAATCTGATGATGCACGGCGCAGGCTGGATGGAGGGCGGGCTCCACGCCGGGTTCGAGAAGGTCATCCTCGATGCCGAGCTGCTCCAGATGGTCGCGGCGTTCCTCGACGGCGTGAAGGTCGACGACGACGAGCTGGCGATCGCGGCCATGGAGGACGTCGGGCCCGGCGGCCACTTCTTCGGCACCCCGCACACCCAGTCGCGCTTCCGGACCGCCTTCCACAAGCCGATGCTCTCGGACTGGCGGAACTACGAGTCGTGGGAGGAGGCTGGCTCGCCGGAGGTGCCGTCCAAGGCGAACCGGATCTGGAAGGAGCTCCTCGCCGCCTACACCCCGCCGCCGATGGACCCCGCCCGCGCCGAGGAGCTGCAGGCGTTCGTCGACCGCCGCAAAGCCGAGGGCGGCGTCCCGACCGACTATTGACGGTCAGACTGGTCTACGACTAGTCTGAAGCCATGAAGTCGGTCGGCGCCTACGAAGCCAAGACACACCTCCCTCGCCTGCTGGACGAGGTCGAGAAGGGCGCACGGATCACGATCACGAAGCACGGGCGGCCTGTCGCGATGCTCGTCCCCGCCGGCGGGCGGTCCACGGCCGAAGCCGCGGAGGTCCTGCGCTGGATGCGCGAGTTCCGTCGCGGCCACCGCCTCGATGGGGTCACGATCCGAGAGTTGATCGACGAGGGCCGTCGATGACCCTCGTCGTCGACGCGTCGATCGTCCTCGCCTGGTGTTTCGCCGACGAGTCCAGCGCGATCGCCGAGGCGGCTGTCGGCCGTGTGCTCGAGGAAGGGGCCATCGCGCCGGCCCATTGGCCGATCGAGGTAGCGAACGGCCTTCGCAGCGCCGAGCGTCGACGACGGATCGACCCCGCGGAGCTGCCGGGACTCCAGGCGCGCCTCACGACGCTGACGGTCGATATCCTGCCTGCCGATCTGCCTGCGGCGCTGAGCGTCATCGCGATCGCCCGGGACCACGAGCTGAGCGTCTACGACGCTGCCTACCTCGAGCTCGCTCATGCACGGCACCTGCCGCTGGCGACGGTGGACGGCCGCCTGATCGCGGCGTGTCGCGGGATCGGGGTCGAGCTCGTCGCCTGACGATCCTGCCGGACCCCCGCCGACTCGGGAACCAGCCCCAGTCGACGGTCGTCTCGGGCCGAACTGCGCTCGTCGGAGACCCACATGCGAACCGGGATCAGCGGTGGCCTCGCGCTCGCTCTCGCGTTCGTGCTCAGCGCGTGTGGCTCGCCGTTCGTCGACCTGATCGCGCCCGAGTCGCCGCATCCCCACCCGGCGCTCGTCGAGGAGCTCGACGCAGAACGTCGAGCGGTGGGCCGCAGCCGGGATCACGAGCTACGCGTTCACGTATACGCCCAGCTGCTTCTGCGCGAGCAGCGCCGCATCTCGTCGTCGTCGACGGCGATGTCGTGCGCATCGATGGCGTCGCGGTCGACCCGACCGAGCCGCTGCACGACTGGACCCCGGTCGGAGTGCCGGGCCTGTTCGCGCTCGTCCGGCAGGCCATCGACGGCGACCGCACCAAGGTCACGTACGACCCGGCGACCGGGGTCCCGGTCGCGATGGAGTCGGACCCTATGGAGAACGCCGATCGACGACGAGCTGTCGTTCACGTTGACCGACTGGACGCTCGATCCGCCCGATGACACCGCTGCTCGGCACGGTCATCTGCCGCGCGGGCGCTGTGGGAGTCGGCAGCAGCTTCGTGCGCTACACGATGACGATCCGGATCGACTGCACGTGCGTCTACGACGGCCGGTCGTTCACGACGACGGATCGTGGCGGCGACCTGGTCGTCAGCTCGGACGGTCAGCGCATCGACCCCGACACGCTCGACGGCGTCCCGCTTCGGGTCGAGTCGCTGTTCGACTTCGCGATGACTGCAGCGACGAACGGCCGGACGACGATCGAGTTCGACCCGCAGCTCGGCTATCCGCGGCGCATCGACGTCGGCCCCGACCCGACGGTCGCCGGCCAGGACGAGACCATCGAGGTGCTCCGCTTCACCGTTCCGTGACGCTCGCTGCAGGTGGCACATCCGTGTAGCGGATCCGGTCGGCGTGGGGCGCGGTCACATCCTGGCCGGGCGAGGGTTCTCTCTGGTGACCCCCACGCACGTCACCCAGGAAGGAGCCCGCCATGAGCGAGCCGACCGCCGGTACCGCCGGCGCCCCCACGACAGCCTCCGCGCCGCCGATGCCGTGGTACATCCCGGCCTTCAGCCCCGTCCTCGTCCGTCTCCTGCGAGCCGGCCTGCCGCTCGGCTTCAACGGCCTCATCACGATCCGCGGGCGGACGAGTGGCCAGCCCCGCACGGTGGGCGTCGCGATCATCCAGCGGGACGGCCGACGCTTCGTCTGGGCGCCGTTCGGCGAGGTGAACTGGGTCAAGAACCTGCGCGCGGCCGGTCAGGCGACGATCACCTATCGCGGCGCGGACGAGCGGGTCCGCGCCATCGAGCTCGACCCGGCGCAGCGCCTCTCGTTCTTCCGCGACATCCTCGCGCCCCTCGCTCGATCGTTGCCGGGCGGCATGACCTTCATCCGCCTCATGGACAAGACCGACCTCGCGCAAGCCCGAGGAGGCCGCGCGAGGGTCGCGTCGTCTTCGAGCTGTTCCCGTCGGCCGACGGTCAGGCCCGCGCGGCGGACTCGGCTTCGAGGCCGTAGGGCACGCCTTCGTCGAACTCCTCCACCGCGACGGACGCCTCTCGATCGAACCGCGTGACCCACGGCTCGCGCCAGCGCCGCCGCGTCCCACGGCTCGGTGACGTAGATGACCTCACGGACGATCTCGTCGTCGCGGAACGTCACGACCGAGAGGCCCATCGTCCAGGGGCCGCCCGTCGTACGAGACGAGCAGCTCGGTGACCCACAGGTCGCCCGAGCCGGTCATCCGGCGCACGCGATAGCGCACGTCGGCGGGGTACTCGCCCGCCAGGTCTTGATGTTCTCGAGACCGATGAACCGCTCGCCGGACTGCGGGAACTCGAGGACGGCGTCGTCGGCGTACATCGCGTGTGCCCGATCCGCGTCGGTCTCGCGGAGGTTGTCGAGGATCGCCGCTCGTCGGGCGGCGTCGGTGGTCATGGTCGCAGTGGTCGACATCGCGAAGCCTTGAGCTACGGCAGGAGCGGTCGACCGTAGCCTTCGTGGCGCCCGTTGACGTCGGCCGAATGTCGCACCGACCGCACGACCCTCGGCCGACCCTGCGCCGGCACCGGCGACGGACGTCGGCTCGCACGGGCGCGCCTCGAGCCCGCTCAGACAGCGGACGCGGCGCTCTGGGCCGCGATGCTGCCTGGAGGCGCGATCCGCCCGCGGGACGCGCTTGTCGGGATCTGCTGACCGTGGGGCAGCGGTCGGCCCGATGGCGCCCGCCTCCGACCGCTGAGGCTACCCTTCGCAGCCGGGACAGCCGTCGAGCGCGAGGGGTTCGTGAAGCAGCACACGCAGGTCGTCGTCATCGGTGGGGGCGTGGTCGGGGCGAGCGTCCTGTACCACCTGACGAAGGCCGGCTGGACCGACGTGATGCTCATCGAGCGTCGCGAGCTGACGGCGGGCAGCACGTGGCACGCCGCGGGCGGGATGCACACGCTCAACGGCGACCCGAACGTCGCGCGGCTCCAGCAGTACACGATCCAGCTGTACGAGGAGATCCAGCGGGTCTCCGGCCAGGACTGCTCGATCCACCTGCCCGGCGGGCTGATGCTCGCGGACACCGAGGTCCGCATGGACTTCCTGCGCATGGCGCAGGCGCGCGGCCGGTACCTGGGCATGGATCTCGAGCTCATCACGCCCAAGGAAGCCCAGGACGTCTTCCCGCTCCTCGACCCGCAGTACTTCGTCGGCGCGTTGTACGACCCGGTCGAAGGGCACGTCGATCCGTCGGGCGTCACGCGGGCGTACGTCAAGGCCGCCCAGCTCGCCGGCGCGGAGGTCCACCAGCATCAGCCGGTGGTCGCGCTCGAGCAGCGCCCCGACCTGACGTGGACGGTCCGCCTGGAGTCGGGCGCCGAGGTCCACACCGAGCACGTCGTCAACGCGGGCGGCCTGTGGGCGCGCGAGGTCGGCCGCTTCGTCGGTATCGAGCTGCCGGTGCTCGCGATGGAGCACCACTACCTGCTGACGGTCGACATGCCCGAGGTCATCGCCCAGAACGAGAAGACCGGCCATGAGATGCCGATGGCCCTCGACTTCGCGGGCGAGATCTACATCCGCCAGGAAGGCCGCGGGATGCTGCTCGGCACGTACGAGCAGGCAGCGGTGCCGTGGTCCCCGAAGACGACGCCGTGGGACTTCGGGTCCCAGCTCCTCAAGCCCGACCTCGACCGGATCACGCCCGAGCTCAGCGTCGCCTTCAAGCACTACCCGCCGATGGCGACGGTCGGCATCCGCCGGGTCGTCAACGGGCCGTTCACGTTCGCGCCCGACGGCAACCCGCTCGTCGGACCGATCCGGGGTCTGCGCGGCTACTGGGTCGCGTGCGGCGTGATGGCCGGCCTGTCACAGGGTGGTGGCGTGGGGCTGGCGCTGGCGTCGTGGATGACCGCCGGCGATGCCGGCGACTCCGGGATGGATATCTGGGCGATGGACGTCGCGCGCTATGGCGACTACGCCACGCTCGCGTACACGAACGCGAAGGTGCAGGAGAACTACCGGCGCCGGTTCCGGATCACCTTCCCGAACGAGGAGCTGCCGGCGGCACGGCCGCTCCTGACGACGCCGATCCACGACCGTCTCACCGCCGCGAACGCCGTGTGGGGCGCGACCGCCGGCCTGGAGCACGCACTGTGGTTCCAGAAGGCCGGGCTCGAGCCCCGCGAGGATGTCACCTTCCGGCGCTCCAACGCCTGGGACTGCGTCGCCCAGGAGGTCGCCGCGGTCCGCGAGCGCGTCGGCATGACCGAGATCTCGAACTACGCGAAGTACCGGGTGACCGGCCCGGGCGCGGAGGCGTGGCTGTCATCGCTGCTCACCCAGCGGATGCCGAACCCGGGCCGCATCACGCTGACCGCGATGCTCAACGACCAGGGCCGGATCGTCGGGGAGTTCACGGTCGCGCGACCGAGCGCGGCGGACGAGTTCTTCCTGTTCGGGTCGCTGCCCGCCGAGACCCACCACTCCCGGTGGTTCCGGCACCACCTCCCACGGGATGGATCGGTCGCATTCGAGGTGCTCGGGCTCGGCCTGGTCGGACTCAGCGTGACCGGGCCGAAGTCGCGCGAGGTGCTTCAGGCCGTCGCGCCCGATCTCGACCTCTCGACCGAGGCATTCCCGTTCATGACGTTCCGCGACGTCGACCTGGGCATGCATCCGGTGCATCTCGCGCGGATCAACTACTCGGGCGACCTGGGCTACGAGATCTGGATGCGCCCGGAGCACCAGCGGGTCGTGTTCGACCGGATCGTCGCCGCGGGCGAGCCGCACGGCCTGCGCTTGTTCGGGATGCGGGCGTTGATGGCGCTCCGGCTCGAGAAGAGCTACGGGACGTGGTTCCGCGAATACCGCCCCATCTACACGGTCCCGGAGGCGGGGCTCGACCGCTACGTCCGGCTCGACCACGAGTTCATCGGCCGCGCCGCGTATGAGGCCGAGAAGGCGACCGGGCCGAAGCGACGGCTCGTGACCTTCGTCGTCGATCCACAGCCGGACGACCCGGCCGATGTCATCGGCGATGAGCCGGTCTGGCACGACGGCAAGGTCGTCGGCTGGATCACGTCCGGCGGCTACGGCCATCACGTCCGCGAGTCCATCGCGCTGGGCTACGTCCCGGCGGAGCTGCTCCGTGACGTCGATCGCGGCGTCGCGCCTGCGGCGAGCTCCGACGCGTCGGACGCCGAAGGCGGCCGTTTCGAGATCGAGATCATCGGCCGGAGGCGTCCCGCGCGGCTCCAGCCCGAGCCGCTGTTCGACCCGCAGGGTCTCCGGATGCGCCAGTGACCGACGGCTCGGCGCCGTCGCGGGAGGCCGACCGTCGGGCGCATCGTCGTCGACGGGAGGCCCCTCGCATTCGAGCCCGGAGACTCCGTCGCCATCGCGATGATCCGTGCGGGGATCTGGCCGGGTCACGGTCGCGTCTGCCTCGCGGGCGACTGCGGGAACTGCATCGCCGAGGTCGACGGCATCGCCTACGAGCGCACCTGCCAGGTGCGGGCGCGACCCGGGCTCGAAGTGCGGGCGCACCCGGTCGACGGCAAGCCGCTGTTCCCCGTCGCATCCTCGCCCGATCTCGCGTCGCCGATCCCGCCACGTGAGATCCCCGTGCGGCGCGTCGAGGTCGAGGTCGCGGTCGTTGGTGGCGGCCGAAGCGGGACGAAGGCAGCGGCCGATGCCGAAGGCGCGGGGCGCAGCGTGATGACGCTGGATGCGCGCGACGGCATCGACGTGATGGGGATCTACCCGGGGCCGACGATCGTCGCCCGCGAACCCGGCGGGATGCTCCACGTCCGCGCCGAGGAGGTCGTCGTGGCGACGGGCGCCGTGGACGTGATGTCGCTCGGCGAGCCGACGTTCGACACCTGGTTCACGACCGGAGCGGCGGCCATCGCCGCGGAGCGCGGCATGCCGATGGATCCGCCGGCGTCGATCGGCCGCGTCGGGCGCGATGTCCTCGCCCGGATGGCGCCCGCCGACGCGCCGGTGACGGTGATCGGGGCCGCCGCCGAGACGTACCCGTTGCCGTCGGCGCCGACGGCTGATGGCGTGGTATGCCCCTGCATGGGCACCACACTTGCGGATCTCAAGGAGGCATTCGACCGCGGCTACAACGAACTGGAGTTACTCAAGCGAGCGTCGTGGGCGGGTCTCGGCACCTGTCAGGGTGGGGTCTGCCTGCCGCATGTGCGCGCGTTCATCGCGGAACGGACGGGCGTGGTCCCGGATCCGTTCACGGCGCGACCCGGCGCCCGCCAGATCACCATCGGCGAGGCGGCCGCAGGGACCCACATCGACGCCTTCCGCCGCACGGCCCTTCACGACGAGCACCTGGCTGCCGGCGCGCGGATGGACCGGTTCGGTGGCTGGTGGCGCCCGTGGCACTACGGCGACCCGATCGCGGAGTACTGGGCGGTCCGCGAGGGCGTCTCGATCGGCGACGTGTCGACGCTGGGCAAGCTCATCGTCAGCGGGCCGGATGTCGTCGAGCTCCTCGAGCGGCTCTATCCGTGCCACGTCGCGGACATCAAGGTCGGGCGGTCGAGATACGCGCTGCTGCTGAACGAGCGCGGTCATGTCATGGACGACGGGATGATCCTCCGCGACGACGAGCAGCGGTTCACGCTGACGTTCACGTCGGGCGGCGCGGCCAATGCGGAGATGTGGATCCGCGACTGGGTCGACACCTGGGGACTCCGCGTCAATGTGATGGACCGGACGATGAGCCTCGGCGCGATCAACGTGACCGGGCCGCTCGCGAAGGCGCTGCTGGTGCGGCTCGGCCTTCGTCGAGCCGCCGCGGTTCCTGGGCCACGTGCGCGGCCGGGTCGCCGGCGTGCCCGTCCATGCGATGCGGCTCTCGTTCACCGGCGAGGCGGCATGGGAGCTGCATCACCCGCTCGATCGATCGGTCGAGCTCTGGCGGGCGCTGACGGCGCGAGGGCCGCGACCTCGGCATCCGGCCGCACGGCCTGCAGGCGCTGTTCGGGCTGCGGCTCGAGAAGGGCCACGTGATCGTGGGCATGGACACGGAGCTGGACACGACGCCGCGTCGGCTCGGCATGGACTGGGCCGTCCGCATGGAGAAGCCGGACTTCATCGGCCGGGCGGCGCTCGCGCGGACCGCGAAGCTCGACGACGACCGGCGCTGGATGGGCTTCACGATGGACGGCCCGGCGCCCACCGAGGGAACGCCGATCCACGTGGGCGGCGAGATCGTCGGCAACGTCACCGGCAGCTGGTCATCCCCGCTCCTCGGCAGGGCGTTGCTGCTCGGCTGGCAGCGGCGGCGACCGTGGGCCGATGTCGTGGACATCGACGGCCGCGAGGCGCGCGTGACGCCGACGCCGTTCTACGACCCGGAGGGCACACGTGCCCGCGCGTGAATCGCTCGCGGGTGTGCGGGTCGTGGCCGATCCGAGGCCTGGATCGACGCCTTGGCCGCAGTCCCTCGGGAGCGGGCCCGACCGTGCTTCGGTTCGCGCCCGACGAAGCGCTGGTCCTGGGGGCAGCCGATCGACGTCGACGGGCGCCGCGATCGTCGAAGACGAGGTGGGCTACCTCGCGCTCACCGTGGAGCGCGAGGTCCTCGAGCGGCACGTCGAGTGGCCGCTGCCGACCGGTCGGCGGCCTGGGTCAGGGCAAGGTCGCCGGCGTGCCGGCGAAGGTCGCCTGGCTGCCCGACGGCCGCGCATGGGTCGTCATCCAGGCGGCGTACGCGCACGAGCTGGAGGAGCGGCTCGGATGGCGCTGAGCGCGCACATCCAGTCGCTCCCGCGGATCCGCTGGCCGGGCGATCGGCCGCGACCCGCCTATGACGTCGTCATCGTCGGCGGCGGCGGGCACGGGCTGTCGACCGCGTGGCATCTCGCGACGCAGCACCGGATCACGAACGTCGCGGTCCTCGAGGGCGACTACATCGCGAGCGGCAACACCGGCCGCAACACGACGATCATCCGCTCGAACTACGCGTTGCCCGAGGCCGTGCGCTTCTACGACCACTCGTTGCGGAAGTACGAGCGCTTCGGGGACGAGGTCGGGGCGGACATCGTCCACCAGACGAAGGGCCACATCTGGCTCGCCCACACCGAGATGGCGCTGCGCACCGAGCGGGCGCGGAGCCTCATGAACCTCGCGATGGGCGTCGAGACCGTGATGGTCACGCCCGTCGAGATCAAGGAGCTCGTTCCCCAGATCGACCTGACCGGCGGCGGCCGCTACCCGATCCTGGGCGCCTCGTTCCACAAGCCCGCGGCGACCGCCCGCCACGATCGGGTCGCGTGGGCGTACGCGGCCGGGGCGAGCCAGGCGGGCGTGGACATCCACCAGCACACCCCGGTCGATCGCCTGGTCGTCGACGGTGGCCGCGTCACGGGCGTCCGCCTCGCCGATGGGTCGACGATCGCCGCCGGACAGGTCCTGAGCGCCACGGGCGGCCGGGTCACGGCGCTCGCGGCGACCGCCGGGGTCCGCCTGCCGATCCGCACGCATCCCCTCCATGCCTTCGTCACCAATGACTTCGCGCAGGGTTTCCCGCGCGTCCTCGCCTCGACCGAGCTTGCGTGCTATGTGTCCCAGACCGAGCGCGGCCAGCTGCTCATCGGGGCGGAGTTCGACGCGCAGCCGTCGTACTCGCGGCATCTCGTCCTTCGACGCGCTGCGGAGCTACGCGACGAAGATCGGCTACCTGCTCCCGTTCACGCGCGACCTGCGGATCCTCCGGACGTGGGCCGGCTCGTGCGACATCTCGGTCGACTTCTCGCCCGATCATGGGGTCGACCGGCGTCGACGGGTTCCTCATCACGACCGGCTGGGGGACGTGGGGCTTCAAGGCGATCCCCGCCGGCGGCGAGGCGCTCGCGGAGCTCATCGCCACCGGTCGCACGCCGCAGCTCATCGCACCGTTCGGGCTCGACCGGTTCCGCCGCGACCACCTGATGGCCGACCAGGCGTCGGCGGGGACCCGCTGATGCACGAGCTCGACTGCCCGCGGTGCGGGCGGCGACCGCTCGACGAGTTCGTCTTCGGCGGCGAGCGCCGGCCGGTGCCACCCAGCCTCACCGACCCGGACGACATCGACTTCGACGGCGTGATGATCTTCGACAACCCCGACGGCCCGACGACCGAGCGCTGGTTCCACGCGGCCGGGTGCCGGCGCTGGCTCACCGTCCGCCGCGATACCCACGTCGATCGCGTGCTGGAGGTGCACTGAGCCGTGGCTCTCCAGGGGTACGCCGAGCGGCGGTTCGACATCCTCGCCCGCGACCGGGCGCGGTTCGGCGCCGGCGTGATCGAGGAGCTGCCCGCGACCGTCGACGAGCTGGGCGCGTCGACGGTGTTCGTGGTGACGGACCCCGGTGTCACGGCATCGGGCGTGGCGGGCCGCGTCGTCGACCTGCTCTTCGCGCATGGGCTCGCGGTCGACCTGTTCGACGGCGTCGAGCCGAACCCGGGGACCGCGACGATCGAGGCCGGGAGCGCGCGCCTCCGCGAGATCCTCGAAGGTCGGCCGGGCATCCGCGTGACGGTCGTCGGCCTGGGCGGCGGGTCCGCGATGGACTCGGCCAAGGTCATCGCCCTGCACGCGCCCAACGCGGATCAGCATGCTGTCATGTCACTTGGTTACCACGATGAAACGCTGCGGCTGGGGGTGCCGGTGATCGCCGTCCCCACGACAGCCGGCACGGGCGCCGAGACGAACACGTACGGCGTGATCACCGACGAGGCGGCCGGTCGCAAGGGCTACGTCGGGCATGCGAGCGTCCTGCCCAAGCTGGCCATCCTCGACCCCGAGCTGACGCTCCGCGTGCCGCCCGCCACCACCGCCGCGACCGGCGTCGATGCGCTGACGCACTCGCTCGAATCCCTGCTCTCGAAGCACCCGAATCCGTTCGCCGAGGCCGTGGCGCTCGGGCGTGATCCGAACGGTCGGGGAATGGCTGCCGCGAGCCGTGGCCGACGGCGCGGATCTCGAGGCGCGCAGCCGGATGCTCCTCGCCGCCCACTACGCGGGCGTCGGCCAGCAGAGCGGGACCGGTGTCGGGGCGGTCCACGCGATCGGGCACGCGATCGGGACCCGCGGTCGACTGGCGCACGGGACGGCGCTCGCGACGGTGATGCCCGAGGTGTTCGAGACGTACCTCGGCGTCCGCGATCGCGAGCTGGCGCTGGTCGCGGTGGCGCTTGGCGCGGCATCGCCACGGGACGACGAGGCGGTCGCGGCCAGGGCCGGTATCGACGCCGTCCGCGCGCTGCTCGAGTGCGTCGGCCAGCGGCGGACCCTGCGCGAGCTCGGTATCCCGGAGGACGTCGAGCCCGTGATCGTCCGGGACGCCATCGACGACGCGGCGATCGACAACTCACCCCGCCTGCCGAGCGCCGCCGAGGTGGCCGGCATCCTCGCGGCCGTCCGCGGCTGAGGCCTCGCCGATGACTCCGGGCGTCGCGTGCCGTCAGGATGGGTGACGGCGGGCGACCGCCGACCCAGCGAGGATCCGGACGATGGCGACCAGCACGGACAAGGCGGGACGGATCGACACCGGCCTGCGCGAGGCGACCGGCAAGGGGCGCGACGAGTGGTACGCGGAGCTCGATGCCTGGGGCGCCGCCGGGAAGCCCTACGCCGAGGTCGCCGCATGGCTCACCGAGCACGGGATGAGCGACTGGTGGGCACAGAAGACGATCGTCGAGTACGAGCAGGCGCGCGGCGTCCGTGGCGCCGGAGCCCGGCGGGATGGGACGTTCACGGCGGGCGCCAGCAAGTCGATCGATGTCGTGCCGGAGCGCGTCCTGGAGGCGTTCACCGATCCGGAGCTGCGCGCCCGCTGGCTCCCGGGCTACGACCTCACCGAGCGATCGTCGACCCCGGGCAAGCGGATCCGCTTCGACGTCGCTGACGGCACACGGCTGCGTGTCACCGCCGAGCTGAAGGGCGACGACCGGCAGCTCCGTCTTCATCGAGCAGGAGCGGATCGCCGACGCTGACACCGCCGCCGCGAAGCGCGCCTTCCTCGTGGACAGGGCCGCCGGCCTCAAGGCCCTGCTCGAGGGCTGACCTTCGCTGCGGCCCGCGCCCCCGCCTCGGAAGGTGGCCGGGCGGCGATCAGGCTGCCCCGTGGAGCATGTCGATGAGCCTGCCGACGACGCGCTCGCCGTCGGCGCGCAGGCCGTTGTGCTCGTACTCGTCGGTCTGCCAGGTGCGGATGCCGGGGATGAGCGCCGCGGTCTCCTCGGCGAAGTCGCGCTCGACGTACAGGTCGTTGACGTAGATCGTCGCCGCGACGGGCACCGTCGTGCGGCGCAGGGCGTCAGCGTCGTAGAGCTTCGGCCAGGGGTGCTCGGCGAGGATCTCGGCGACCTCGCGATGCGGCTTCAGCCAGCCGTAGTCCTCGAACATCCACGGGAAGACGTGCTCGGCGGTGAGGTACCCCTGGGCCTCGACGATGTCGGGCTGGAGCCGGGCCGCCGACCATCGGGTCGGGACGCCGTCGGCGTAGCTCGACTCGTGGAGCGTCGCGTAGATCGGATTCCGCGTGAAGCGCACGCCCGACTCGATGTCGTGCAGCCACGCCAGCGAGCCGAACGGCAGCTCGACGATGTGATGGAGATGCTCGAAGCCGTTGCTGTCGCCGAGCTCGAGGCCGAGCTGGCGGAAGCGGCGTGACGTCAGCCGGTCGCCGCTCGGCAGGCGCACGTCGTCGCGATCGAGGCGGCCGAGGATGTCCTTGACCCGCTGACGATCGTCGGGATAGCGGGCGAAGTAGCGCTCGTTCGCGGCCGGGGATGCGGCGCCACGTCGCGCCGTAGATGTCGTCGACCGGGCGGCCGACCGGGCTGAGGCCGCCGGTCAACATCGCCTCGCGGAGCCCCTCGGGCGCGAACGACAGGTAGGTCAGCGAGGTGAACCCGCCGAAGCTCTGGCCCAGGATGCTCCAGCGCTCGACGCCGAGCTCGCGCCGGATCGCCTCGCAGTCGCGGACGATCGAATCGGCGCGGAAGTGGGTCAGGTAGGTCGCCCGTTCCTGCGCGGTGCCGCCGGGGATCTCGCGGCCGACCGGCGTCGACCGGCCGGTGCCGCGCTGGTCGAGGAGGAGGACGCGATAGTCCTCGATCGCGCGCTTCTGCCAGCCGCTCGGCGGGCTGGTCGGGCGCGCCGCCTCGAAGCCGGGGCCACCCTGCAGGAACACGAGGTACGGGCGATCGCCACCGTCGGGTGCGGCGAGCTCGCGGGTGAACACGGTGATCGTCGGGCCGGCCGGGTCGTCGTGGACGAGCGGGACCTGATGCTCGCGCTCGGTGATGACGAGACCGGGGACGTGGTACGTGGTGGGCATGGCCGGACTCTAGCCCGGCCACGACCCACGGCGTGTCAGATCGGGAGCGTCGCGAGGTCCTGCTCGACGACCTCCCGGTCGTCCTTGTCGGGCTCCTTCGCGAGCTCCTCCGCGGCCTTCGTGCTTCCAGATGAACGCCTCGTCGCGCTCGCCGGCCACCGCGTGCGCGCGTGCGACAGCCTCATAGGCGGATGCGCGAAGCCAATGGGCGGCCTCGGGATCGGCGTCGACGTGGTCGAGGGCACGCTGTGCATGGTGGAGCGCCGGCTCGCCGCGGCCGAGGACCGCGTAGACGCGGCTGCACTGCCACTCGCCGATGGCGAGGTTCTTGCGCTCGTGCGTGGGGACCTCGCCCCAGTGGTATCGGCTGGCGTGGGCGGCGTGGACCATCTCGTCGTCCTGGTCCGTCGTGCGGTCGGCGGTCTCGAGCAGCTGCCACACGCGGTTGAACAGGCCGACGGCGAGGGCGCGACGGGTGGTCGCGTCGACCTCGGGCGGGAGCGGGGGAGCGGCGGTCATCGGGGTCTCCTTCGTGGGGTCGATCAGCTGACCCAGCTGGTGGAGGACGAACTGGAGCCGGAAGTTGCGAGCGAGGATCCGGTCGCGATGCGCCGACAGCACGGCCCGGCGTACGTCCGGGTCGTCCGTGGCCAGCGCGGCGCGGATCTCGTCGAGCGGCATCTCGAGGTCGCGGAGGCGACCGATGGTGCGCGCTCGCTCGGCCTGGTCGCGGTGGTACGCCCGGTAGCCGGTGAACCGGTCGACGCGGGCGGGTCGCAGCAGGTCGAGCTCGTCGTAGTGGCGCAGCGCGCCGATCGACAGCCCGCAGAGGCGGGCGAATCGCCCGATGCTCAGCAGGTCCTCGTCGGCGACACGGCGCCCGGCTTCGTCCATGGCGGCCACGATGGAGTCTCGGGTCGGTCGAGAGTCAAGACTCAAGCTTCGTCGAGGCCACGGGAGATGGCGCGGAGGATGAAGCGGGCCGCCTCGGCGCTCTTGCCACCGAGCTTCTGACCCTCGTCCTGCTCCAGCGCGACCATCAGGTCGGCGAGGGCCTGGTCGAGGAACGGCGTGCGCTGGAGGGTGCCAGCGGCGAACGCGGCCTCCAGGCCGGCGACCGCCTCGCGGGCGTTCTCGACGGCGTGTCCCTTCGCCTCCATCTTCTCCCGGAATGCCGCGCGGGCGGCCTCGGCCGCCGGTCCCTCGCTCGCCATCTCGACCTCAGGTGTGGGCTGGTCCTGGGCTCATTCGCCGATCGATGCCGGAGCCCGCGAGTCATCCGCGCGAACGCGAGCCGACGACTCGCGTGACCGCAGGCGCTGCTGCTTCCAGTCGGATTCGAGGATGCTCATCGAGAGCTCGTCCCACCAGCGTCCATCGCGGCGGATCGCCTCCCGCGCCCGGCCCTCGGTCGGTGAACCCGACGCGGCGGTAGGCCCGGATCGGCGCGCTCATTGAACTCGAACACGCTGAGCGCGACGCGGTGCAGGCCGAGCGTCTCGAACGCGTGGCGGACCATCAGCGCCGTCGCCTCGGTCCCGTAGCCACGGCCCCAGGCTTCGCGCTCGCCGATCGTGATGTGGTAGAGCACCGAGCCGTTGTCGGCGTCGAGCTGGCTGAACGCACAACTGCCGATGAGCCGGCCGGTGGCCTTGACGTGGATGGCCATCGCGAGGCTCTCGGGGCCGAGCGCGCGGGCGGCGAAGAAGCGCTCGATCTCATCGGGGCGCATGGGGCCGTCCTGGTAGCGCGTCAGGCGGGCGACCTCGGGGTCGGAGTACCAGCGCTGGAAGCTCGGCAGGTTCTCGCGCATGTGCCGGCGCAGCACGATCCGGTCGCCGTCGATGCGGTCGGGGAACCAGCGGCGCGGGATCACGCCCGGAACGCTACACCAGCGCGAAGGACGCGAATGTCACGCCGGACGCTGCCTCGATGCGCGCACGCGACGGTTCGCCACGGCCTTGCGCCGCGCGGTCGACGCGCTCGCGGAGCCACCGGGCGCTCAGTCGGGCGACGTGAGGGCGGTGACCACAGCCCGCGCGAGCTTCGGGGGCAGCGCGATCCGCGCCGAGGCGTTCGTCCAGAGCACGGCACGTGGCGCGGCCGAGGCCCGCTCGCTCCAGGCGATGACGCCGCCGAGCCGCAGGAACCGGTCGTAGAACGCGCGCGGCGTCGGGAAGCCGCGGGACGCGAAGAACGCCTCGTCCCTGGCGTCGGCGCGGTCGCGCAGCAGGCGGATCGCGGCGCTCACGTCGAGGACGGCCGCCGACGACGCATCCGATGCCACGAGCAACGCGTTGGGCACGCTCGGCGGGAGCTGTCGGAGCTTGCCGAGGATCAGCTGGGCGAGGGTCATGGGGTCGGGCGGCGTCCCGCGCCGCCGCGTGATCTCGAGGTTCGCCGTCCCGCCGCCCAGCGTCACCGCGAGATCCGGCCCGACGTGTCCGGATCCATAGGGCTCGAATGCCACCGACACCTTCCGGTCGGCCAGCAGCTGACGGATGACCTCGAGCTCGACGCGGACATCGCGCCGCGCCTCCGCGTCGGCCGCCCCCCGCACCTTCTTGCGGATCTTGTCCCGGTTCGCCTCGGCGAACGCACGGAAGCGCGGACCAGCGACCAGCCACGCCGTGAGCTCGTCGACCAACGCCGGATCCGACGAGGCGAGCTCGCGCGCGAGCCGGACGATGGCGGGCCCGGCCGGATGCACCTGGGTCACCCGTCGATGCTACCGGCGACCGGCGGCGCGACCCAGCCGACGGCCACTCGCCCGCCCGGATCGCACGTCGGGCTATGGTTCGGCCGTGATGAGCGAGGGGGGCGCGACGAGCTCGAGGGCGGATGGGACGGTCCACGTCGTCGGTGCGGGACCGGTCGGCTCGTTCCTCGCGGCCCTCCTCCAGACGATCGATGGCCAGCGGGTCTGCGTGTACGAGAAGCGTGCCGAGTACACGCGGACGCGGATGGTCCAGCTCGCGCCGTATCTCGTGGCCGAGTCGATCGAGAGCTATCTCGCCGACCAGCTCGACGGGCAGAACGTCGCGGCGATCTTCGACCCGGTCGAGCTCGAGTATCGGATGGCCTATCGACGGACCGTGGCGTCGGACCTGCGGGCGCTCCTCGATGCGTGGACGCTCGGATTCGTCCCGATCAACACGATCGAGCGGTCGCTGATGGAGCTGATGGAGGCCCGCGCTACCGGCACCGTGGAGCGGGTCGCGGGCGAGGTCACGATGGACGGCGTGCTCGAGCGCGTGGAGCCGGGCGACATCGTCGTCGACGCCAGCGGCACTCGCTCCGTCTTCCGCGATGCGCTCGTCCCTGGTGGCGACCAGGCGGCCCTGCCGAACACCCAGCTCGTCCGGCTCGAGTACGCGCTGGTGGTCACGTTCCTGTACGACCGCCACTACGCCTGCGACGAGTACTGCAAGTACTACAAGAACGTCGAGAACTCGGCCTACAAGTTCATCCCCGGCGTGAATCGCACGTTCTACGACGGCGAGATCACGCACGTCACGGGCATCGTGGGCATCAGCGAGGACGAGTTCCACGCGATGCCCCGGAGCTTCGACGGCGACTGGCTTCGCGAGCGGTTCCCGGTGGTCGCGGAGTCGATGGACCGGTTCATCGACAAGGTGAACGCCGAGTCCCATGGCGAGGTGGTCGGGAACATCGAGATCGTGCGCATCCCGCTCGACGTGTACCACGCCTGGAACGTGACCAGCCGCCCGTGGCATCGAGCGGGAGGCAGCCACCCGCTCGCGACGACGCCGGTCTTCCTGCTGGGCGACGCGGCGATCGGATCACCGTATTTCGGGTCGATCTCGATGGGCCTCGAGAACGCGTTCTTCCTCGCGGGTCATCTCGAGAACCGGAAGCTGCCGATGACGGAGGTCTTCGACCGCTACGAGGCGTTCATGTACCGCCAGTGGCTGCGCGTGTACATGCGGACCACGATGATCAAGCACAACAAGGACCTGCTCCAGTCCGTGGGCGACACGTTCGGCCTGCTGGCGAAGCTGCACGTCTACTAGCGACCGCTGGGCGGTTCGACGCCCGCCGCCGCGGTCCTTCAGGCCGAGGTCGCGCTCCGCCACGGAGTGGTTCGCCTGGAAGAGGCCCGTCGGGTCGTAGCGCGCCTTGGCGGCCCGCAGGCGCTCGAACGACTCCGGCGGGAAGATCGTCAACGGGTCCATCCGCGACTCGGCGAAGTTCAGGTAGCGCCGACCGCTGTCCCACGGACCGAGGGCTTCCAGCACAGACCCGACCGCCCGATCGACGGCGCCCCGAGCCTCCGCATCCGGCGCCAGCCCGAACGTGAACGCGACGAACGGCTGGTCGATCGCGTCGAGCACCCCGTGGTCGGCCGACCGACGAGCGACCGCACCGCCGAGCTGCCGGATCTCGACGTGGAGCAGCGGCGAACCGGTGAACACCGCGACCAGCCGGTCGACGGCCTCTCGCGTGAAGTCCTCGAGCAGCAACCCCTCGCCGGCGTACGGCAGCGGGAACTCCGGGTCCATGTTGACGACGCTCAGGTCCTGCGTGGCCATCACGCCCATCGTGTCCGTCACCGGTCCGAGGTCGCGCAGCGGCTGGATCAGCGCATCGCCCTCCGCCGCGCTCCCGAGGAACGCGACCTCCACGAGCACGAACGACCGACCGCGGAGGTGCTCGGGCAGGAACGGGACGTCGGGCAGCTGGAGCATCCGCCCGAGTGAACCGCAGGTCTCGGGCACATCGTCGATCCAGCGGCGCCAGGCGCGCAGGACCTCGGCCGCCCGCTCGATCGGCCAGAAGAGCGCGCCGGCGTAGATCTCGGGGACCGCGACGAGCTCCAGCTCGAGCGCCGTGACGGCGGCCAGGTTGCCGCTGCCACCGCGGAGACCCCAGAGCAGCTCGGGCTCGGTCTCGTGGTCCGCGTGGACGATGCGGCCATCCGCGAGCACCACGTCCGCGCCGGTGATCGTGTTGCAGCACAGGCCGAACCGCCGCGCCATCCAGGACAGCCCGCCGCCGAGCGCGTAGCCCGCGACGCCGACATCGGGCGACGTCCCCGCCAGGTACGCGAGCCCGTGCTCACCGGCCGCTGCCGCGAGCGCCGAGGCGAGGACCCCGGCTTCGACCCGCGCTCGCCGCGCCGCGACATCCACGCTGACCGCACGCATCCGCTCGGTCTTCAGCAGGATGGTGTCCGCGGCCCAGTCGAGCGGCCCGGCATTGTGGCCGCCCGCGTTGAACGCGATGCGGATCCCGTGCTCGGCGGCGAACCGGACGATCGTCGCGATGTCGTCGGCGGTCTCGGGGTAGGCCACGGCGACCGGCCGCTGATCGACGGCCAGGTTCCACGCCTGTCGCGCCGCCTCCCAGCCTTCGGCGTCGGGCGTCACGACGTCGCCCGAGAGGCGTTCGCCGAGGTCGTGAAGGGCACGCAGATCGGGCAGGTCACGGAGGGTCACGGCAAGACCTCGGAAACGCGGTGACGGACGCCCGCAGCGTACGCGTCGAAGGTCGTCCGGCGCTCGCGGGGCACCGCCGCTACCATCGCGAGCCATGCGCCGCTGGAGCGAGGTGGCCGAGCGGGTGGCCGCCACGACGCGGACGTCCGAGAAGACGGCCCTCCTCGCGGACTATCTCCGTTCCCTGAGCCCCGAGGAGCTGCCGATCGCGGCCGTGTTCTTCACCGGCCGCCCGTTCGCGGAGGCGGACCAGCGGACGATGGGTCTGGGCTGGGCGGCGATCTCCGCCGCGGTCACGAAGCTCGCCGACGCCCCCGCCGGCGCCCTCGGCGAGGCCTACGACCGGCACTCCGATCTGGGGCTCGCGGTCGAGGACGTCCTCGAGGGCGCCGACCGGACCGTCGACCCGGCGCACGAGCCGACGCTGACCGAGGTGGCCGTGACCTACGCGGCGATCACCGATGCCCAGGGCGCGGCGGCGAAGGCCGCGCTGTTCGCCCAGCTGCTCGCGCGGTCGTCGCCACTCACCGCCAAGTACCTCGTGAAGGTCCTCACCGGCGAGCTCCGCATCGGTGGCCGCGAGGGTCTCCTGGAGGCCGCGATCGCCAAGGCGTTCGACCGTCCGCTCGACGTGGTGAAGTGGGCCGGGATGCTCAACGGCGACATCGGGCGGACCGCCGCGCTCGCCCGGGACGACCGGCTGGAGGACTCCGCGCTCGCGCTGTTCCACCCGCTCAAGTTCATGCTCGCCAGCCCGGCCGAGGACGCGACGGAGATCATGACCCGCCTCGGCCCGACGGTCTGGGTCGAGGACAAGTACGACGGCATCCGCTGCCAGCTGCATCGCTCGGGCGACGAGGTCCGTCTCTACTCGCGCGACCTGCACGACATCACGAACCAGTTCCCGGAGATCGTCGACGGGGCGACGGGTCTCGACTGGGCGGGCATCCTCGACGGCGAGATCCTCGCCTGGCGCGACGGCGTCGTCCTGCCGTTCCTGCAGCTGCAGGCGCGCCTGGGCCGCAAGGACCCGAGCGCGAAGATCCGCGAGGAGATCCCGGTGATCTTCGTCGCCTACGACGTGCTGGGTCTGGGGCCGCGCGATGGCGAGGTGGTCGAGCCGCTGCTCGCCCATCCGCTGCGCGAGCGTCGCGAGCGGCTCGAAGGCCTGGGCCTCCCGCTCGCCGAGCAGGGTGGCCGGTTCGGGTTGAGCCACCTCGAGTCGGTCGATTCCATCGACGGCCTCGAGCAGGCGTTCGCGGAGGCACGGGCACGCCGCAACGAGGGACTCATGGTCAAGGATCCGACCAGCGGCTACTCGCCCGGTCGGCGGGGCTATGGCTGGCTGAAGATGAAGAAAGCGCTCGCGACGCTCGACTGCGTGGTCGTCGGTGTCGAGGTCGGGCACGGCAAGCGCCACGGCGTCCTGAGCGACTACACGTTCGCCGTGCGGGACGAGGACTCCGGCGAGCTCGTGACGATCGGCAAGGCCTATTCCGGCCTGACCGACGCCGAGATCGCCGAGATGACGACCTGGTTCACGGAGCACACGATCCGCACCTACGGCCGCTATCGCGTCGTGGAGCCGACCGTGGTCGTCGAGGTCGCGTTCGACGTCCTGATGCGCTCGAACCGCCACAAGTCGGGATTCGCGCTCCGGTTCCCGCGCATCGCGGAGCTGCGGACCGACAAGGATGCACGCGAGATCGACACGCTCCAGACCGTCCGCGAGCTGTTCGAGGGCCTGCAGCACGGCCCGGAGCATCTGGTGACCGCGGGCGCCAGAGGCCGCTGACCGTCCCGTATCCTGCCGCTGCGCGCACCTGTAGAGCGGGGAGACGATGTTCGCCGGACTCGGATCGGAGCAGCCCTCGCGGCTGACCCTGTACACGGATGCCCTGATCATCCGCGGGCTCATCCGGACGCGACAGCACCGGATCACCGACATCCTCAACGGCGCGGACGATCCATACCTCGTGCTCGAGGACGTGACGACCGAGGAGTTCGGCTCGCGGGCGTCCGCAGAGCGAGCCGATTACGCCCAGGTCAACCTCTCGGCGGTGCTGTTCGCGGTGAGCGACACGCAGGTCGAGGCGGTCGCCGAGCTGCGGACGCCGAAGTCGCCCGAGAAGGCGATCATCTCGATCCCGCCCTTCAAGCTGTCCGGGTCGATCCACGTGTTCCCGGGTCGCGACATGCGCGAGGCGCTCATGGAGCTCCAGGGGAAGTTCCTGCCGCTGACGGACGTGACCTACTGGTCGGACACGGTCGGCGAGCCGCGGACGAGCGTCCACGTCGTGGCGTTCAACCACAGCCGTGCCCAGATCCTGGCGCCGCACAAGGAAGTCGACCCGTGGGCCGGGCTCAACACCGGCGGGCCGACCGAAGGCGGTTCCACCGAAGGTGGCACGAGCGGCGGCGAAGCGCCTTCGGGCGATACCTGGACGCAAGGCGACCCCGGAACGACCAGCGGCTGGTAGGAGAGGCGGAGTCACCGGTCGGGCGCTGGAACGCCGCCGGACGGCGTTGGCGCCTGCGGTGCTCAGCCGCGCACATCCGAGTGCGCTTGCTTCCGCTCCTCGGCGCCGCCTTGCCGGCGACGCCCCAGCGCCCGAAGGACGGTTCGTCAACGGTCTGGCGTTGGAACGCCGCGGCCGCGCGAGCGGTCGACCGAACCGCCCTTCCGACCGTTGACCCGCGGCCGCGTCAGCGGTCGACGGGCAGATCCAACCGGTCACCCCATTCGGCCCAGCCACCGTCATACACCGCGACATCGTCGTGGCCGAGGAGCGTGAGCACGAACGCCAGCTTCGCCGCGGCCACGCCGGAGCCGTCGTAGCAGACGAACCGCCGCCCGCGGGTCACGTTCGCCTTCAACAGCATCCTGCGTAGCTCGTCGCCGTCGCGGAAGCGCTGGCCACCGGGCATGTGCATCGCAGCGACCGGGACGTTGACGGCGCCCGGGATGTGGCCCAGCCGGCGGGTGTTCCCCTCGAAGCCGCGGTACTCGGCCGGGGCACGCGCGTCGAGCAGCAGGTTCTCCGGCGATCCCAGCAGCCCGCGCACGTCCGCGGTCACGAGGCGCGAGCGCGATTGCGCGCGCGGCGTGAACGTCGCCGGCTGCGGCTCCAGCGTCGCGTTGGAGATCGGACGACCCGCGTCGGCCCACTCCGGGAACCCGCCGTCGAGGATGCGCGCCGACTCGTGGCCGTATACCCGCAGGCTCCACCAGACCCGGGACGCGTACAGCGAGATCGTGTCGTCGTAGATCACCACGGTCGTGCCATCGCCCACGCCCGCTCGGCCCAGCGCGGCGGCCGCTCGATCGGGACGCGCCAGCAGGAACGCGTCGGCGCCTTCCGTGCGGTCGACCAGCTCGTCGGCCCAGTCGAGATGGACGGCGCCCGGCACGTGGCCCGCCGCGAACTGATTGCGAGCGGTCCCATCCGGCCGCCAGCGCACATCGAGGATCCGGACCTCGGGGCGGTCCAGGTTGTCGGCGAGCCAGTCGACGCTGGCCAGGAGCTCGGGGCGGGCGTACCCGGTCAAGGCGGCTCCATCGGCGGTGGGCGGTGGGCGGTGGGCGTGGCGGGTGACGGTCGCAGGAGACCGTCGGCACCGGCGAGCTGCCGGTGGCCCGTCGGTATCATACGGACGTGCTGCCCCCGAACCTGCCGGACGACGAGAAGGTCGCCGCGATCCGGGAGCTCCTGCCGGCCACGGCCGCGGGCATCTATCTCAACACCGGGAGCGCCGGCCCCCTGCCCGCCGAGACGGCTGCGGCGATGCGCGAGCAGCAGGAGCTGGAGCTTTCGGCCGGCCGGGGCCATCCCGATTCGTTCGAGGATGCGAAGGAGCGCATGGCCGAGGCACGCGGCTCCCTCGCGGCGCTCCTCGCGACGGACCTCGACGCGGTCGCGCTGACCCACTCGACGAGCGACGGCATGAACGCCGCCGTCGCGTCGCTCCCGTGGGCCGCCGGCGACCGCGTCGTGACGACCCGCCACGAGCATCCGGGTGGCCTTGGCCCGCTCATCGCGCTCCGTGACCGCCTGGGGGTGGTCATCGACTTCCTGGACGTGGCGAACGGCGAGGACGACGACCGGACGATGGCGTCGCTGGCTACGGCGCTGGAGCGCCGGCCGCGGGCGGTGGTGCTGTCGCACGTGCTCTGGACGACCGGAGCCGTCCTGCCCATCGCGCGGATCGGCGCCGCGGCGCGGGATGCGGGAGCCGTCACCATCGTCGACGCGGCGCAGTCGGTGGGCGCGATGTCGGTCCATCCCGATGAGCTCGGGATCGACGCGATGGCCATGTCCGCTCAGAAGTGGCTGCTGGGACCCGAGGGCATGGGCGGGTTGTGGGCGAGCGCCGCCGCGCAGGAGCGCGTGCCGGCCGCAGGTGGCTGGTTCGGCTTCGAGCGGTTCTCGATGGACGGCGACGCGGTCTGGCAGCCGAGCGCCCGGCGGTTCGAATCGACGAACTACCACCGACCGTCGGTGACCGGCTTCGGTCGGAGCCTCGGCTGGCTCGCGATGTCGGTCGGGCTGCCCTGGGCGTTCGAGCGGGCGGGACGCATGGCGCGGGCGGCTCACGAGCGGCTGTCCGCCGTGCCGGGCGTGCAGGTCGTGACGCCGAAGCACGCGATGGCCACGCTCGTCTCCTTCCGCATCGCGGGCTGGTCCGCGGAGGCGGCGTACGAGGAGCTGACCGCCCGCACCTTCGCGATCATCCGGACGGTGCCGGGCGTGGATGCGATCCGCATCTCGGTCGGCTTCTGGACGACCGACGAGGAGCTGGACCGATTCGTCGCCGGGGTCGAGCTCGTGGCAGGACACACGCCGGAGACGCTCCCGCCGCGCCGCCGTCTGGCGGTGCTGGGTGCCGATGGCCGGCCGATCGACTGACCCCGCCGCAAGGCCCGTCCCGCGTCGTCGCGGGTGGCTCGAGATCCGCTGGCGTCAGTTCCGGAACGCGCCGCGCCCGGTGGTCCGGGCGGTCGGCAGCAGCCTCGCCGTGGCGGCCGTCCTGGGCGTCCTGATCCTCGGCTACGACCTCGCGCTCGATCGGGGCGTGGCGTTGCCAGGCGGTGACCTGCGGGTCCTGGCGATCACCCTGGATGTCGCGATCGTCCTGCTGGCCGGAACGCTCATCACGTGGCTCATCGTGCCGCTCCCGAGCGGATCGACGGGCCGGCGGACGCGGACCCCGTGGTCGGCCGCGCTGGGCTTCTTCGCGGCGGTCCCGATCGCGTACCTCGTGCTCGTCGCCGCGCTCCAGATCGTGCGTCCGTTGTTCGGGTGACGCCGGCGTGCGGGCCGTCCGTCGGCATGTCGTCGGCCGCTCGGCAGATGATGTGCCGGCGCAACGACTCCGCAAATTGGTGGGTAGCCCATCCGTACCATTCCGCGCTAGAGTGCCGCCGATATCATCGCGGACGGGTCGCTTCATCGGCCCGGCTGCACCTGCGACCCTGAGGAATGCGTCCGTGGCCATCGAGGAGCAGAAGCACGTCGCGCTCCCCAAGCTGGTCGGCCAGCCGGCCTATGCGCGACCCACGCGACCGGTGTCGGAGGCGCCCCGGCCGTTCGATCCCGACGATCTTCCGCTGACCGTCGCGCTCAGTGACGAGGAGCGCGACTGGGTGGAGTCCCTGCCCGCACGCGCGTACGCGCCCGGTGGCGGCATCAAGATCGGCGACGAGGCCGCGTCCCGCACATCCGCGGGGCCGATGCATCTCTCGGGTCGCCCGTTCCGCCTCAAGGGGCTCGCCGGCAAGCTTCGCGGCGCGCCGCGCTGACCCGCCCGCCCGCCGGCCTGACGGGCGGCCCGAGCGCCAGCGCCGTATCCTGCTCCCGCGCCGTGGGGGAGTAGCTCAGCGGTGAGAGCAGCCGTCTTATACACGGCCGGTCCCTGGTTCGAATCCAGGCTCCCCTACCACCCCAGCCTGGTGTCCCGGCCAGCACCGCCACCTGCAACCCTCTTCTGACGTCGCACCGCGACGCGCACACGCGGTCGTGGCGCGGTGGCGCGCACCGTGCCGGCATGAGCGACGATCTTCGCGCCCGAGAACCCGGCCCCGACGATGGCGTACCCCAGGCCGGCGACGGCCTCCGTGGTGATCTCGCCGGGAGCGGCGAGGGCAGCGTGAGCAGTGGCGGCATCGTGTCCCCCGCGCCGAGCGGCGGTCAGGGCGATCGCGGCCAGGACGGCACCGAGACGCAGACGGGGCCCGGCCCGCAGACCGACTGGCTCCGTGGCGCGCCCGGTGATCCCGAGCACGCGCCCGAGTCCGACGCCCCACCCGCATCCGACTCCGACGCCGAAGCCGCGCCTGAGGCCGAGTCGGGATCGGAGCCTGGAGCATGACCGGCCCGCGCGATCGGCAGCGCGACGACCCGCCGAACCTGGACCCGCTGGCGGGCCCGGACGCGCCGGATGTCGAGATCCACGGCGCCGGCGACCCGCCGGCGGACCCGATGGCGGATGCGACGCGCCGGCTCGTGGTCGACGACCAGGAGGCCCGCCACGGCAGCGAGCCGGAACCGGTCGATCCGACGCCGGGCCACGGGCTGCGACCGCCCGACGACCCGACGCTCCGATGACGCCACCAGCGAACGGCCGGGCCGGCGACCCGGGCGCTGCCGCCGTCCTGCGCGTTCCCGACCGTCCAGCCGCGCCGCCCGGGCATCCCGCCGCCGAGTGGTCGGCCGACGACGACCTGGCCCGGGTCGCCGACGCCGTCGACGCCTGTCGCGCGTGCGACCTCTGGGCGCGCGCCACGCAAGGCGTGTTCGGTGAGGGCCGCCGCGGCGCCACGATCGTGCTGGTCGGCGAGCAGCCGGGCGACCGCGAGGACCTCGTCGGGCGACCCTTCGTCGGGCCGGCTGGCGCCATGCTCGACAAGGCGCTCGAGGAGGCCGGTGTCGACCGGGCGCAGGTGTACGTGACGAATGCCGTGAAGCATTTCAAGTGGAAGCCCTCGGGGAAGCGACGCCTCCACGAGAAGCCGAACGCTCGGGAGGTGAAGGCCTGCCGGCCGTGGCTGGAGCTGGAGCTGGAGGCGATCGAGCCGCGGGTCGTGATGCCGCTCGGGGCGACCGCTGCAGCGGCGCTCCTGGGGCCGTCGTTCCGGATCACGCAGCAGCGCGGGCAGGTCATCCGGGCCGACTCGGGTCGCGACTACGTCGCGAGCTTCCACCCGTCGGCGATCCTGCGGGCGCCCGACGCCGCGGCGCGCGACACGATGTACACGGCGCTCGTCGACGACCTCCGGACCGCCGCGCGGCTTGCCGCGGATACCCCGCGATCGGCGGGCACGGCGCGACGCCGCAGCGAGACCACGCCGGTCCGGACACCGGCCGACACGACCGACGATGCCGCCGCCGTCAGCGACCGATCGGCGCGACGCTCCGGATCAGCTCCACGACCTCTTCGCGCCGGTCCTCGGTCAGGCCCCGCTGTGGCGGCAGGGCCGCGAGCCACCCCGGGACGTCGTCGGGCGTGATGACCGCGCAGGCGGGCGAGCGTGTCGCCCGGGCGTCGGTCGTGACCACCGCCGCATAGACCTTCACCACGAAGTCCTGGTCCTCACCGCCCAGCCAGCGCCGCACGCGCTCGGCGTCGCGGCTCGTCCGTTCGACCGGGGACTCGATGGGCTCCCACCCGCGGCGTCCCCGGATCTCCCAGCGACCGCCATTCACGCGCGCCGCCTCCCGGGGCGGCGTGTCGCCCAGCACGGCCAGGCCGAACGGCCCCAGCACGAGCTCGTGGATGTAGCGACCGTCGGGCAGTCGGAGGGACGTCGCGACCTGATGACGGTCGTCGAGCCGGCCCGCCAGTCGTGGCGTCGCGGCGCTCGGCCGGAGCGCGGTGAGCAGCTCCAGCGCGCCGATCGCCCGGGCGACGCCGAGGATGACGAACCCCGCCGGTACGACGATCGCGAACGCCCACGCGCCGACCGCGGTCGCGATCTGCAGGGGGTTCGGTCGGAAGCCGGGCATGAGCTGGGTGATGATCGGGGTGGCCACCATGGCCCAGCCGAGCAGGCCACCGACCCCGATGAGCATCACCGCCACGAACCCGCCGCGGACGAGCGCGAGGCGGTCGGCGGCGGTCAGGTGCGGGGGCGAGGCGATGATCCGCATCGCACCTATCCTCACGGGCGAGCGCGCGAGGGTCGATGACCCACTCCTCCCATGTCGGCCTCGCCGACCGGCGGATAGGCGCGACGCCCGCCGTGTGCCCGCCCGCACCGGACGCGGTCCCGGCGCGCGGATGACCCCCGTACCATAGCGCTCCCCTCGGCCGCCTCCGCATCCTCGCCGGGCTGGACTCCCCTCGACAGCGGAGGCAATTCGACCCGTGCGTCCCGGACGGCGTGGCGGACCCGCGTACGTGCGCGTGCTCGGTTCGACCATGCTCGCGGTCGCGATGGGCCTTGCGCTGTCCGTCGTGCCCGCATCGGCCAACCCGGGGTCGACGAACCTCCGCGATCCCAGCGTCAGCCCGCGCGACGCCTCGCCGACCACCACGATCCGGTTCGAGGTCACCTATCGGAACCGCGAGGGCTCGGAAGCCGACTGGGTGCGGGTGTACATCGACGGCGACCCACACGACATGTCGCCGGTCGACGGCTCCTGGAAGGACGGGATGCTGCACCGGTACACGGCCAAGCTGGCCCCGGGCACGCACCAGATCGCGTTCAAGGCCATGGGCCGCGACCGCTTCGACGACGCCGTCGACGGCGGCGAGGTCCACATCTCCGCGCCGACCCCGCCGCCCACCCCCGAACCCACGCCCAAGCCGACCCCGAAACCGACGCCGAGGCCGACGCCCGATCCGACGCCCGATCCGACGCCGCGCCCGACACCGGACCCGACACCGCGGCCCACGCCTGCCCCGACCCCCACGGCGCAGCCCCATCCGACCGCGACGCCCGCGCCCACGGCCACGCCCGGGGTCGACCCGCGTGGGATCGGGACCCCCGACCCCACGCCGAGCGCGGATCCGACGTCGACGTCGACCCCGTCGGGCGAGCCGCGCACGACGGACGACCCGAGCGCTTCGGTGGATCCTGTCGCGGGCCCCGGCGACATCCGAGCCGTCATCCGACCCGACGAGCTCCGCCTCGCCGTCGGCCTCCCCGGAGGCCACCGACACCGCGACCGCGATCGGCGGCACGGGCTCGAACGGCACCGGCAACGGCGGCAGCGGCAGCGGGTCCGGTCGGCTCCGGCGGGTCAGGCTCGGACCCGAATGCGCCTGCGCCCGGCGATCCCGCCGCGGGTGCTCCGCTGGGCAGCCTGGCCTGGTGGACGAACGACCGGCTGATCCGGCAGCTGCCGGCGGTCGTCGGGTCGACCGGTGCGGTGACCCTCACGATGGCCTTCCTGATGTTCGGCAAGCGCCGCCGCGACGAGGAGCAGCCCGCTCCGGATGGCGTGCTCTCGGCCGCCGCCGGGACGGGATCCGCGGTCGCGACCGCGACGCTCGTCCCCATGGGCTACGGCGTGGGCCTGCCGGTCGACGTCGACGGGCACATGCCGCGCTGGCGTCGCCCCTCACTGCTCGAGGCGCGCAAGGCCGACCCGCTCCGCTCGGCCTCCACGAGCATGCGCCTGACCTTCGAGCGGGCCGACTCGAGCTCCCTCGAAGGCCGCGAGCGCCGTCGCATCCGCTACCGCCTCGTCTCGCTGCTCGACGCGCCGGATGAGCTCCGTGGCAACGAGATCGGCTCCCTCGACGAGGGCGACGAGGTCCTTCTCGTCG
This sequence comes from uncultured Chloroflexia bacterium, assembly GCA_963778025.1. Classification (GTDB taxonomy): domain Bacteria; phylum Chloroflexota; class Limnocylindria; order Limnocylindrales; family CSP1-4; genus CAVZTA01. The sequence goes on from CAVZTA010000003.1 coordinate 226,571, forward strand.
AGCGCAAGGGCGTCTACTGGCGGGTGCTGTGCCCCGACGGCCGCGAAGGCTGGCTGCACAAGATGACGCTCGGCGACGTGGTCATCGACGGCCCCTCGGACGACGGCCCGTCGACGTGGACGAGCGCCGACGGTGGCCGGAACGAGGACATCGACGACGACGTGCTCCAGGCGTTCCTGGACGCGCGCCGGCGGGGCGACGTCTAGCGGCTCCCCGCTCTCGTGCCGCGACGCGGGGGCTCGTGGCGCAGCACCACCAGGTGCTGGTGCGCGATGTTCGGGACGAAGACCCGCGGATAGCCGTACGGCCGCAGGCGCGTCCCGGCCTGGTACCACACGACATCGCCCTTGGGCACCCAGCCGACGCCCGATGCGCGTGCCGCCAGGTCCGCCGCCGGTGAACACGTAGCGGCCGTCCTGGTAGGCGTCGCGGACGATGAGGACCGCATAGCGGCCGACCTTCGTGACCCGCCGGAGCTCGGCGAGGACCTCGGTCATCGCGTCGAGGAACGCGGCGTAGTCGGGCAGGTTCGCGAGATCGCGTGCGTCGTCGCTGACCATCGCGTAGTCCGTGCGGCGGTTCGCGTGCGCCTCGGCGAGGCGGCCGCCGGCCATCGTCATCGGCAGCTGGACGTTGTACGGCGGATCGGTCGCCACGAAGTCCACGGACGCGTCCGGGAGGGCGCGCAGGAGCTCGCGCGCGTCGCCGATGCGAAGCTCGGCACCGCCCGGGTCGAACGTCCGACGACCGCCCGGATCGGTGGGGCCCAGGTCGACGAGCTCGGGACCGCGGCCGTCCCGCTCGGCGCACAGCACGTCGACGACCTCGCGGTACACGGCGGCCCAGCGTGGATCCAGCTCGAGGCCGATCGCCCGTCGTGGGCCGCGGGCGATGGCCGCACCGAGCAGCGTCCCGCCGACACCCGCGAACGGGTCCAGGACGAGCTCACCGGTCCGTGAGAAGAACTCGATCAGCTTCGCCATCAGGCGCGGTGGCTTGTTCGCCCCGTGCGCCTTGCGACGGTCGTGGCCCAGCTCGGAGGGATAGGCGGTCGTCCAGACCGACTTGGTGAAGTACAGCCACTCCTCGCCCGAGAGCTCGTTGAGCTCGTTGGCGGGGTGCGGCGGCCGGCGGGTCGACACCTCCCGAGGGTACCGGTCAGGGACGGCCCGACCGCGGTCAGTCGGACGTCGGCGCCGGCGTGGATGAGCGCCGTATCCGGTGAAGCCGAGCACCGTGGTGCGCCCACGCACGGTTCGGCGCGTTGCAACGGCGTTACGATGGCCGCCATGCCGGCGAAGGTCACGAGCGCGCGCTACGTCGGGCGGGACCGGGAGTTCGGGCGGCTCGCGGCGGTCCTGGACCGTGCTGCCGCCGGCCGGGCGACGACCCTGCTCCTCACGGGCCCGGCCGGCATCGGCGTCAGCCGGTTCCTCGACGAGGCGACGACCCGGCTCACCGACACCGAGGGTGGCTTCACGGTGCTGCGCGGCCGGGCGTATGGACCGGCGGACCCGCCGTATGCCGCGGTCATCGGCGCCATCGGGCCGGCCCTCGCCGCGCTCGACGACACGCAGCTGCTCGAGGTCCTCGGTCCGTCCACCGGTGACGCCGTCCGGCTCTTCCCGGACATCGCGCGCCGGCTCGCTGCCGCTGAGGTCACGGTCGCGCCGCCGGCGATCACCAGCCCGGAGCGCCGGCAGCCACGAGTGATCGAGGCGCTCACCGGGATCATCGATCGGCTGGCCATGACACGCCCCGTGCTCCTCGCGCTCGAGGACCTGCACGTCGCCGATGCCGCGACCAACGCGTCCGTCGCGTTCCTCTCGCGGATCGCCCGGGACGTGCGCCTTGCCCTGGTCGTCACCTACCAGGCGGACCGCATGACGCGCGACCACCCGTTCGCGGCCACGCTCGGCCGGATCTCGACCGGCGCCCGTGCGCCGATGCGGCTGGACATGCCCGGCCTCGAGCGCCGCGAGGTCGCGGCGCTGGTCGAGGGGATCGAGGGCGAGCGGCCGTCCGCGTCGATCGTCGTCCTCGTGGCCGAGCGGTCGGACGGCATCCCGTTGCTGGTCGAGGAGCTGACCGCCGCCCGTCGCGAGCTGTCGAGCGCCTCGCTCACCGGGTCGCTCGCCGAGATCGTCGCGGCGCGGCTGGCGCGCCGCACGCCGGAGTGCCGCCGCGTGCTCCGCCTGCTGTCCCTCGCGGAACGGCCGATCACGCGCCAGAACCTCGCCGAGGCGGCTGCCGCGTTCGAGGTGGGGGCGCAGCGGCCGCCGCCACGCTCCACGACCGCGCCACGGCGCGCGGAAGGCGCCCTGGACGCCGATCTCGCCGCCGGTGTCACCGAAGCGCTCGAGCAGGGGTTCCTCGTCCCCATCGGCCAGGACGGCATCGCGTTCCGCCACGAGCTCGTGGGCCGCGCGGTCGCCGCCGACCTCCTACCGCACCAGCGCCCGCGCTACCACGCCGCGCTGGCCGTCGCGTGGGCCGCGGAGCCGGTCATCGCCGCGGCGCACTGGCTCGCGGCCCTCCGGCCCGCCGACGCCCGGGCGTGTGCGCTCGAGGCGGCCGACCGCGCCGACGCCCTGGAGGCGCCCGAGGATGCACTGGCCGCCCTGGAGCTCGCCCTCGAGCTGGAAGGCGCGATGAGCGTCAACGCGCCGAGCATGGACGCCGCGGCGCAGGCGGCGACGGACGGCTCGAACGGCGCGGGCGACGGTCCCGCGCCCGGGGCGACGCAGCCGGTCGCGACACGCATCCCGACGGGGGCGCGCGAGCCGGCGCTCCGGCCCAGCAGCGCCAGCAGCACGGCCCTGCTCGACCCGCGGGCGGCCGCCATCCGCGGCCGCTTCGATCCACGCCCGCTCGGCGAGCTCCAGGTCCGCGCCGCCGAGGCCGCGTTCGCGTCACACCGTCCGGGCCGGGCGGTGGCCTTCGCGGCGGCCGCGCTGGGCTCCTCCGAGGATCGCAGCGACCGGACGGAGATCGCCCTGCTCCACGAGCGGCTTGGCCGGTACCGGTTGGCCAGCGGCGACGTCGACGGCGCCCTGTCCAACCTGCGCAAGGCGATGGACCTCGTGCCGCGCGAGCCATCGGTCGCCCGGACCACCGTCCTCGCCTCGTTCGCGCAGCACCGCATGCTCGCCGCGCAGTTCCGGGAAGCGGAGCGCGCCGCCGTGGAGGCGATGGCCATCGGCGACACCTGCGGTCCCGAAGCCGCGCCGGGGGTCCTCCACGCGACGATCACCCTCGGCGTCGTGTACGGCTGGGGCGACGATCCGGAGCGCGGTGTGGCGCTGCTGCGCGGGGCGCGGGACCAGGCGGGCGAGCTCGGCCGCTTCGACGACCGGTTCCGGGCGACGGCGAACCTCACGACGGTCCTGGACCTCCTCGGGCGGCGCCAGGAAGCCGTCGATCTCGCGTACCTCGCCATCGCCGAAGCGCGGGATTCGGGGCTTGCCGCGGTCTACGGCAATACGCTCGGCGGGAACGTCGCGGATTTGCTGTTCGCGCTGGGGCGCTGGGACGAGTCGCGCGAGCTGAGCCGCCGGGCACTCGACTGGAGCCCGCCCGGCGCCGCGTTCGTGAACGCCATCGTCAACCTCGTCACGGTCGAGATCGAGACATCGGGCGGCGAAGAGGCCGGCCGCCTGCTCGGCCGGATCCTCGTCGAGCTCGAGACGGGGCGCGACGTCCAGTTCGCCGTCCCGGCCTATCGCGCCACCGCGTCGCTCGCCCTGTGGAGCGGCGACGTCCCCGATGCCGTGCGGGCCATCGAGCGCGGCTGGAGCCGCGTCCGCTCGACCGACGACTGGGTGCTCATCGCGCGGATGGCCGCGTCGGCCCTCGAGGTCGACGCCGCGGTCGTCGTCGAAGCGCTGGACCGTCGCCGGATCGCCGACGTGGCCACGGCGCGCGAACGCTCCGCGCGGATCCTCGCCGAGGCCGAGAAGGCGGTCGCGCGCTCGGCGGTACCCGACTCGTTCGGCTCGCGCCAGGAGGCGGACGCGCTGCTCGCCACGGCGCGGGCGTTCCGCCGGCGGATCGACGGCCGCGACGACCCCGCGGCGTGGGACGGCGTCGCCCGGGCGTGGGGCGCGCTCGGCGACCGATACCGTGTCGCACGGGCACGCTGGCGCCAGGCCGAGGCGCTGCTCGCGACCGCGGGCGCGGGCTCTGACGGGCACGTGCGGGCCGATGCCCGGGCGGTGCGCGCGGACGCTCGGGAGCCGCTGGCCGAGGCTGTCGCGATCGGGCTGGAACTGCAGGCACGGCCACTGCTGCGCGAGCTTCGCGAGCTCGCACGCCGGGCGCTGATCCCGCTGCCGTCGGTCGTCGATGAGCTGATCGACGCGCCGCTGGTGCCGGTGATGGAGGTCGTGCCGGATCCCGATCCCACGCCCATCGTCCCGGCCGGCGCGATCGGCGCGGCGCTGACCCCGGAGGCGAGCGGCTCCCGCGACGCCGACACCTTCGGGCTGTCGCACCGTGAGCGCGAGGTCCTCGCGCTGATCGCCCAGGGCCGGACCAACCGCGAGATCGGCGACCGGCTGTTCATCAGCCAGAAGACGGTCGGCGTGCATGTCGGCAACATCCTGTCCAAGCTCGGCGTATCGGGGCGCGTGGAGGCGGCGGCGGTGGCCATCCGGCTGGGCCTGACCGAGAAGCGCGAGGTCGTCGGCGCGCGTCGTTGAGGGTGGGCGGCGGCGTGGCAGCGCATCCGCGAGGTCGGCGCGCTAGATTCCGCGCATTCCACCGGTCATCCGATCGACCGTGCGCCCTGAGGTTCCCATGCGTCGTCGACTCGTCTCCCTGCCCGTCCTGGCCGCCATCGCCGTCCTGAGCGCCGCCTGCAGCGGCGGATCCGCCCCGGGCTGGACGCTCGGTCCGTCGCCCTCGTCGGCGCCGCCGGCTTCGGCATCGGCGTCGGCCGGCGCCTCGGGCTCGGCCGCGCCGTCGGCTGCGCCCAGTGGGACGACCGCGCCGTCCGCGTCCGTGCCGGCATCGACCGCGCCGTCGCCCGCCACGTCACCGTCGGCCGGTGGGACCGCGGTCGACATCACGGCTTCGGGCATCGCGTTCACCACGCCCACCGTCACGGCACCTGCCGGGACGCCGTTCACGATCCACTTCGACAACCAGGATGCGAACGTCCCGCACAACGTCCAGGTCAAGGACGCGAGCGGCCAGTCGGTGTTCAAGGGCGAGGTGTTCAGCGGCGTCGCGGCCAAGGACTACCAGGTGAACGCCCTGCCGGCCGGCACGTACTCGTTCGTGTGCGACGTCCACCCGAACATGATGGGCACGCTGACCGCGAGCTGAGGTTCGCGCGAGGGAGGACGTGCCGATGACGCCACACGGCGACCAGGTCTGCTACCGCGACGCGTATGCGCGGGAGCTCGAGGCCCGCGTCGTCGAGGTGGCCGCGGCCGACGGCGGCCCGCCGCAGGTCGTGCTCGATGCCACGGTGTTCTACCCGGGCGGAGGCGGCCAGCCCTCGGACGTCGGCGCGCTGCTCCGGACCGCCGACGGCCGGCGCTGGACGGTCCGCGCGGCGCGGAAGCTGGGTGGCGAGATCGCGCACGAGCTGGAGGTCCCGGACGGCGAGGCGCCTCCCGAGCGTGGCGACATCGTCCGGGTCGACCTGGACTGGGCGCGGCGCTATGCGCTGATGCGGACCCACACCGCGCTGCATGCGCTGTGCGGCGTCGTGTGGCGCGACTACGGGGCGCTCGTGACCGGGGGCAACATGGAGCCCGGTGGCGGCCGCATGGACTTCGAGTTCGAGCGGATGACGGGCGACCTGGTCGACGAGATCGAGGCGCGCGTCAACACCGAGCTGGCGGCGGCACGCGAGGTGCGGGTCGACGTCAAGCCCCGCGACGTCGCGTTCGCGATCCCCGATCTCATCAGGACGAAGATCAACCTCCTGCCCGAGGGGATCGAGGAGATCCGGACGATCGAGATCGTGGGGCTGGACCTCCAGGCCGATGGCGGGACGCACGTGGCGAACACGCGCGAGGTCGGCGGCATCAGGGTGACCGGCTACGAATCGAAGGGCCGCATCAACAAACGGATCCGCCTCGCGCTCGTCGATCCAGCCTGATCGCGGCGCCGCGTCGGGCCCCATCGACCTGGTCTGACCCTCCGCTCGTCGGTCTCAACCCCAGTCGACGACCCGTTCGACCATCCTTCTGACGCCGTCACCCGTCCAGACGACGACGCGCGCGACGCCTCCTGCCCCGCCCGTTCATGGAACGTTGACCCAGCGCCGCCTCCGCGCAGTACGCTCGCGGCACCAGGCGCGCTGAGGGAGGTCCGCGTGTTCAGCGACGGGCTGCAGCAGGTGCTCCAGCAGTTCGACTTCGCGCTCCGGCTGCTGCTGGCCGCCATCCTCGGCGGCGCGATCGGCGTGGAGCGGGAGATCCACGATCACCCGGCGGGCATCCGCACCCACATGCTCGTGTCCCTCGGCGCCGCGATCTTCACGCTCCTGGGCATCGTCGGCTTCGAGGAGGTCCAGAGCGCCCCGGGTGTCGTGGTCCCGGTCGATCCGACCCGCATCGCGGCCCAGGTGGTGTCGGGCATCGGCTTCCTGGGCGCCGGCGCGATCATCAAGTACGGGACGACGGTCCGGGGTCTGACCACCGCCGCGTCACTGTGGGCGACGGCGTCGATCGGGATGGCCGCCGCGGCCGGTGCCTGGCTCATCGCGTCGGTGGGGACGGTGATCATGATCGCGTCGCTGTGGCCGCTGGCCCGGATCGTGGCCCGCGTGCGGCCCGCCGACGGCCGCGCGCTCCGGCTCCAGCTCGGTCTCCACGACCTGGCCGACCTCAATCCCGTCATGGCCGAGATCCACCGACGCCGGCTGGACATCACCGCGATGGAGACGGACAAGGTCGGCAAGGGCCAGTACGAGGTGCTGCTCCAGCTCGCGTTGCCGCCCGGCGCCGTCCGGGCCGAGGTCATCCAGGCGGTCGGCAACCTCCATGGCATCGTCATCGTCCAGGCCGACTGAGTTCGCCGGGGCAGGGGCCGATCAGGTCGTCCGGCGGACGCCCGCTTTCGTGACCGCCACCACCCCCAGCCCCTCGTCGAGCTCCACGAGATCCGCCCGCTGACCCGGCGCCAGGCGCCCGCGGTCCGTGACGCCGACCACCGCCAGCGGATCGCGCGAGGCCGCGGCGACGGCCCGCGGCAGCGACACGCCCAGCGCGACCAGGTTGCGGACGGCGCTGTCCAGCGCGATGACCGAGCCCGCGAGCGTCGTGGTCCCCGCGACGGTGCAGCGGTCCCACAGGATCTCGATCGGGACACCACCGACCTCGGCGCGTGTGGCGCCCGTCCCGGAGATCGACAACGCGTCGCTCACGAGGACCATCCGGCCCGCGGGCTTCGCCCGGAGGATGAGCGGCCAGACGTCGCGATGGACGTGCTGCCCATCGGCGATGAGCTCCACGGCGGCGTCGTCCGTGAGGAGCGCGGCGACCGCCAGCCCGGGCGTCCGGTGGTCGACGCCGGTCATCGCGTTGAACAGATGGGTCGTGGTGCCTGCCCCCGCCGCGTAGCCCGCCCGCGCCTCCTCGGCGGTCGCGGCGGAGTGGCCGAGCGACGGCACGACCCCGTGCTCGCGGAGCCACGCGATGAGCTCGAGCCCGCCCTCGATCTCGGGTGCGACCGTGGTGATCCGCCAGCCGTCGAGCCAGCCCTCGATGCGGGAGCGCGGCACGTCGACCGGCGAGGCGATGTGGGCCTGGTTCTGCGCCCCCGGACGGCGGGGCGAGATGAACGGGCCCTCGAGGTTGAAGCCCAGGGGATCGGCCCCGTCGTCGGGCGCCGAAGGGGTCCAGCCGCGGACGTCCGCCACGAACCGGTCGAGCGTGTCGAGCGCCGCCGTCACCGCGGTCGGCAGGAACGAGGTGACGCCCCGTCGAAGCAGGGCGCGGGCCATGCCGTCGAGTGCGTCCGCGCCGCCCATCGCGTCGTGGCCGCCATACCCGTGGACGTGGAGGTCGACGAACCCGGGGGCGATGAACGGACCCGCCACCGCGTCTTCAGCGGACGGGTCGGGCTCCACGGCCGCGATCGTCGCGCCGTCGAGGATGAGCCGACCCGCGACGACCTCCTCGTCGAGGACGAGGCGACCGGCGAGCGACGTGGTCACCGTCCCGTCGCGGCGACGACGCCCGCCGGGCCGGTCGCGCCCGTCGCCTGCTCCTCGACCTCGAACACGACATCGAGCGCGTAGCGGGTGCCTGGATAGCGCGACTCCGTCCACTCCATCGGCCGGCCGTGCTGGTCGACGATCAGCCGCCGCTCCACGAGCAGTGGCTCGCCCCGCCGCACGCCCAGCCGGGTCGCGTCCTCGTCGGTCGCCGGCTCGGAACAGACCGTCCCATGGCCGCGCGTCGGGACGAGCGCGGCCCGCGCCAGTGCCTCGTGCATCGAGCCGCTGGCGAGGTCGGCCGACGCCAGCACGACGGCGTACGGCTCCGGCACGACCGCCGTCTCGAGCGCCACGGGCTCCCCGTCCGCCAGCCGGATCCGCCGGATGACGACGATCTCGCGCCGCTCATCGGTCAGGTGGAGCGCCGCCGCCTCCTCGTCCGTCGCGCTGCGCGCAGCGCACCCGAGCACGCACGACGATGGCACCCGTCCGCGCCGACGCATCTCGGTCGTGAAGCTCATCAGGCTGTTGGTCCGGCGATGCGCCGGCGGCTCGGCGACGAAGCTCCCACGTCCGGGATCGCGGTGGATCAGCCCCTCGTCGGCCAGGCGCGCGAATGCATTGCGCGCCGTCATCCGCGACACACCGAACTCCGCCGACAGCGTCGCGTCGGACGGGAGACGGTCGCCCGGTCGGAGGGTCGCGACGCGCTCGCGCAGGGCGAGCTCGATGGCGCGGTAGCGCGGCCGCCGGGCGTCGTCGGCGATCGCGACGCCCATCAGGACTCGCTGGTGACGCGGGTGTAGGCGGCGGCGACCGCGAGGATGATCGAGCCGTAGATGATCTGGCGGATCGCCTCGGGCGCGTCGAGGACGGTCAGGAGCGACACGAGGACCGTCAGGATGATCGCGCCGATGATGCTCCCGGTGTAGCCGCCCCGTCCGCCGAAGATCGAGGTCCCGCCGATGACCACGGCCGCGACGGATGGCAGCAGGTAGGAGTCGGCGAGCCCCAGCGTCGAGGCGTTCGCCAGGGACGACACGAGCATCCCGGCCAGTGCCGCGAGGATGCCCGAGAGCGTGTACACCGCGAGGTGGACCTGCCACACGCGCACGCCGGCGAGTCGCGCGGCCGTGGCGTTGTCGCCGATCGCGAACAGCAGCCGTCCGAACCCGGACCGCCGCAGCCCCAGGATGATGACGGCTGCGAGGGGCACGATGAGGAACAGGCAGTTGGGCAGGAACCCGAACGACGTCCCGGCGCCGATGAACGCGATCGGGGCGGGCACGACCGTGGCGGTCGCCCGAAGGGCGGTCTGGTAGACCGTCAGCAGGCCGTTCACCACGAGCCCCGTGCCGAGCGTCATGACCAGCGGCTGCACCCGGAAGACGCCGACGCCGACGCCGTTGAGCGCCCCGACCAGCCCGCCCGCGACGAGCCCCAGGAGGATGGCGACGACGTCGCCCTGGTTCGCCGATTGCGTCGCCGCGAGGTAGGCGCCCATCGTCGCGACCTGTGCCACGGACAGGTCGATGCCGCCGGTCAGCATGACCAGCGTCTGGCTGGCCGCGAGGATCGCGAGCGGGGTCGCGAACTTGATGGTGTTCGCGATCCAGGTCCCGGACACGATGCCCGGCTGGACCAGCTGGAGCAGCAGGATCAGCGCTGCGAGCAGGATCAGCAGCGGGATCGTCGGCTGCTCGCGCAGGCGCCGCCGCCAGTCCCGGGCCGGTCGAGCGGCGATCGCCGCGCCGGCCGTCACGTCTGCTGCCGCCGCAGGATGAGCCAGCCGCCGACCATGACGACGATGACCATGATCCCGCCGCGGATGACGACGCTGAAGTTGGCGTCGACGCCGAGGAAGATCAGGTCCTGGCGGATGAGCGCGAGGATGAACGCGGCGGCGAGCGGGCCGAGCAGCCCGCCCTGGCCCCCCGCGAGGCTCACGCCGCCGAGCACGATGGCGGCGACGGCGGCGAGCGTGTAGTCCGCGGGGACCGGCGAGCCGATGCCGGTCGTCATCGTCAGGGCGAGGCCGCCACCCGCCGCGAACAGCCCGGCCAGCACGTACGACGCGACCTTCGTCCGCTCGACCTGGACGCCGCTTCGGAACGCCGCCAGCCGGTCGCTCCCGACCGAGTACAGCGACAGGCCCAGGCGCGAGCGGCGGAGCGGCAGCCAGACCACCGCGACGACGACGATGAGGACGACGAGCACCTTGGGCAGGAGGTCGATGAGCACGCCGCCGGAGGCGAGCGACGTGAACCAGCTCGCGCCCTTGCCGCCGGGCTTGGACAGCACCAGCAGCGCCGCCCCGGCCCACACGAACGACGTGGCGAGGGTCACGATGATGTCCGGGACGCGCGTGATGACGACGAGCCCGCCATTGACGAAGCCGACGCCCAACCCGAGCAGCAGGATGAACACGACGACGCCGAACGACGCCGGATCCCCGAGCCGCTCCATGAGGACGGCCGCGGTGATGCTGGCGAACGCCATGACGGCGCCGACCGAGAGGTCGATGCCGCCCGCGATGACGACGATCGCCTGGGCGACCGCGGCGAGGCCGATGGGCAGGGACGCGCGGGCCAGCGTCTCGAGGTCGAACGCCCCGAAGGTCGGGTGGATGACCTTCGTGACGACGAGCAGGACGATCAGCACGCCCAGCAGGCCCAGGCCCCAGGCGTTCCGCCGCAGGAAGTGACGCCACGCGCCCTCGGCGGGGGCGATGGCCGTGGGCGTGGACGGCGACGCGGTGACGGCCGTCATGAGACCGCGCCCTCTGTCAAGGCCGCCTCTTCGGGGATGACCGCACCCGGCGGCAGCCCGTACGCGGCGCGGAGGAGCGTCGGCTCATCGGCCTCGGCGGCGGGCAGCTCATCGACGACCTTGCCGCCGAAGATGACCACCGCCCGGTCGCACGCGAGCTGGATCTCCTCCAGCTCCGAGGTGTACAGCAGGACCGCCGCGCCACCCGCCGCAAGGTCCCGCAGCAGCTGGTAGATCTCGCGCTTGGTGCGGATATCGATGCCGCGCGTCGGGTCGAAGCACAGCAGCGTCTTCACGCCCGCCGCGATCCACCGGGCGATCGTCACCTTCTGCTGGTTGCCACCGGACAGCCGCCGCACCTCCGACTGGGCACGGGTGTCGATCTGCAGCCGCTGGATGGCGGCGCCGACTCGACGTGCCTCGGCGGGCATGCGGATGGGCCCCCAGCGCTTCACGCGCGCGACGGAGGGCAGGGCGATGTTCTCGCGCACGGAGCGCTGCGGCAGGAGCGCCTCGGCGCGGTTCGCGGGCACGTACACGAGGCCGGCCCGGATGGCGTCGGCGGGATGGCTGAACTTCACGGCGGTGCCATCGACGACGAGGGTTCCCGCGGCCGGTGTGCGAGCGCCGGCGAGCACTTCGAACAGCTCGTCCTGACCCTGCCCCTCGAGCGCCACGATGCCCAGGACCTCGCCGGCGCTGAGCTCGAACGAGACGTCGTGGAGCTTCGTGCCGGCCTGCAGCCCCTCGACCCGCAGCCGGGGCGCGGAGGATCGCGCCGCCGCGGCGGCCGCCTCGCGATCCACGCCGACCTGGTCCTCGGGTGCGCTCCCGGACGCGGACTCCGCGGCCGCGCTGGCGGCCGCCGCGATCGTCGCGCCGCCTTCGGCGACATCGGCCGCGACGGGCCCGAGCATCAGCCCGACGATCCGCTCCTCGGCGCCCTTGGTCACATCGAGCACACCCACGGTCTCACCGTCGCGGAGGACCGTCGCCCGGTCGCACAGCGACGCGATCTCGAGCATCCGGTGGGAGATGAAGATCACCGACCGGCCCAATTCGCGGACCTTGCCCACGACGTCCAGCACCCGTTCGGTGAGGTCCGCTGGGAGCGCCGCGGTCATCTCGTCGAGCAGCAGCAGGTCGGGCTCCGCGGCGAGGGCGCGCGCAAGGTCGATGACCCGCAGCGTCGGCAGCGGCAGCTCGCGCACGTACGCCCGCAGGTCGAGCTCGCTGATGCCCAGGTCGCCCAGCAGGCGCCGGAACGCCGGGATGGGGGTCTCGGTGAGGCGCAGGTTCTCCGCGACCTCCAGGTCGGGGACCAGCGACGGCTCCTGGTAGACGGAGACGATGCCCGCGCGACGCGCCTCGGCGGGCGAGCGGACGAGGCGATCCGTGCCGCGCACCCGGATGGTGCCGGCATCGGGGTGGATCGCGCCGGTGAGGATCTTGACGAAGGTGCTCTTGCCCGCGCCGTTGGCGCCGAGCAGCGCATGGACCTCGCCCGGCGCGACGCTCAGCGAGGCGTCGCGCAGCGCGGCGACCGCGCCGTATCGCTTGGCGACGCCGGTGGCCTCGAGCAGCAGGTCGGTCATGGTCCCTGTGATGGGTGGGGATCGGGGCGCCGGCGACGGCCGGCGCCCCATGGATCACGAGCTCCGGTTACTCGCCCGGGCCCTTGCAGGCCACGAGCTGTGCCTTGTCGTACGTGGTCCAGTCCGGGATCGTGTAGTTGACCCCGTAGTACGGATCGAGCGTCTTGTCGTAGGCGCCCTTCAGCGTCTGCAGCCCCGCGTCCGTCGTGTTGTCCCACACCGCCGGCGTGAGCTTCACGACGTGGTCGGTCGGCGCCTGGCCGTTGAGCACCTTCAGCGCCAGCGCGACGCCCGCGCCGCCCACCGGGGGCGGGTTGGTGACGGCGGCGCCGACAAGGCCGTTGGCCTTCTCGCTGTCGAGGTAGCCGACGAACGCGTTGTTGTCCGCGCCGACGATCGGCTTGAACTGCTGCTTGGCGGTCTTGAACGCGTCGATGACGCTGGCGTCGATGCCCGACGTCCAGACGCCGTCGAACTGCGTCCCGGCCGAGAAGATGTCCTGGATCTGCTGGGCACCCTTGGTGATGTCCCAGCCGGTGAACGTCTCCTTGGCGACCTTGATGTTCGGGTACTCGGTGAGCGCCCGCTTGAAGCCCTTGTCGCGGTCGGTGTCCGCGGGGACGCCCTCGATGCCGCGCATGTAGATGATGTTGCCCTTGCCGCCGAGCTTGTCGAACAGCCACTTGGCGCCCAGGTAGCCGTAGTTCTCCTGGTCGTTCGACAGGACGTAGGCGGTCGGGGCGGTCACGCCCTGGTCGACGGCGACCACGGCGATGCCCTTGTCGGTCGCTTCCTTGATCACGTCATTGAGCGCCGTGTCCGACGTCGGGTTGACGATGATCGCGTTGACACCCGCGGAGATGAGGCCACGAAGGTCCTCGATCTGGCCGGCGGTGTCCGTGTTGCGGTTGGCGACGACGACCTTGCTGACCTGGCCGGAGGCGAGCGCCTGGGCCTTGATCGAGCAGATCATCTCCTCGCGCCAGCCGTTGCCCTGGAGCGTGTTCGACACGCCCACGACGTACTGCTTGCCGGCGGCGGACCCGGACGGCGCCGCGCTCCCGGACGTGCCCGAGCACGCCCCCACGAGCACGACGACGGCGGCAGCCGCCGCGAGCGTCCGTGCGATCTTCAGGGATCGGATCATGTGGTCTGTGCTCCTCCTTCCGCGACGGTCGGCCCTGCGGGCCCGAGGTTCCGTCGCCTGCCCCTTCGCAGCGCGCAAAGCGATCTCCGTGTCACCCACCTCCTCGTGACTGGTCGATGGCGCGAGCGATCCGCCGCGCATGCTCTCGGTAGGCCTGATCGAACAGGGCCCGTGATCGTTCCTCGCCGACCACGGAGGACCGGGTGATGACGGGGAGCATCGCATCCCGCTGCACGAGCAGCTCGGCGATCCGGACCTTCAGCGAATTCACGACCGCGACGGCGGCGATGGTCGAGCCCGGGCCGACGGGCGTGTCGAGGCCGTCGAGCGTGACCATGGCGTCCGCGTGCGGTGTGCCGAGATCGATGACGAGGTCGGCCTCGTCGACGAGCCGTGCCCCGGCAGCCGGATCGACATCGGAGGCCATCGTCTGGGCGACGCTGGTCACGGCGATGACCTTGAGGCCGCGCCGGCGCCCGCCGCGTGCCATCTCCACGGGCACGGCGGTGGTCCCGCCCGCCGAGAAGACGATGAGCACGTCCTTCGGGCCGAACGTGAAGTTGGACAGGATGACCTCCGCGAGGCCGGGCGTGCGCTCGATGGCCATCGCCTGGCGCTGGCCGTTGGCCCCGACCACCTGGGTGTGGAACGTCATCGACAGCTCGACGATCGGGTCGAAGCCGGGGTACGAGCCGTAGCGCGGGAACATCTCCTCCACGGGGATCCGCGAGTGACCGGTCCCGAACAGATGCACCAGGCCGTCGGCCGCGATCGCGTCGGCACACCACCGGGCCGCCTGCTCCATCGCGTCGGCCTGGGTCGCGGCGAGGCGCTCCAGGAGGCCCGTCGCCTCGGTCATCCAGCGCAGGACGGGCGGCGCCTCGGTCATCACGCGGGTGTCAGCGTGGCGGGGCGGTCGAGGACGGGCTCCCACGACCCGCTGTGCATGGAGCGGTACGCGGCATCGAGGACGGCGTTGACCACGAACCCGTCGTGGAACGTCTCGCGCGGCTCGCGTCCGGCGCGGAACGCCTCGACCATGTGACCCATCATCGCGTCGTGCCCGTGGACGTAGGTCTCGTTGGGCACCGGGAAGACCCAGCCGGTGTCGGCGTCGGTCTTCTCGCCGAGGTAGCCGGCGGGCTGCTCGATGAACGCCCGGAGCGGGGTCGATGCCATGTCGGAGATGATCCGGCCGCCGCTGCCGGCCAGCTCGAAGCGGCCCTCGAGGCCGCCTTTGCTGGACCAGCTCACGTCCATCGTGGCCGCGCGGCCGTCCTCGAAGCGCGCGATGACGATCGCGTTGTCCTCGCCCGAGGTCCTCGCCTGGTGCACGAGGGTCGCGCCCCACGCGAACGCCGCCTCGATCCGGACGTCCTTGCCGAACACGTAGCGCGCGGCCTCGATGCCGTGGGACGCCATGTCGAGCATCGCGCCGCCGCCGGCGAGCTCGGCATCCCAGAAGTGCGCGGCATGCGGCCCGGAGTGCGCCTCGCGGGCACGGAACGTGACCGGCCGACCGACGGCACCCGACTCCACCATCTCGCGCATCCGCACGAGCTCGGCGCTGAAGACGACGTTCTCGAGGTAGCCGCTCCAGACGCCGGCCGACGCCACGGCCCGGAGCATCTGCGCGGCCTCGTCCGCGGTTCGGGCGAGTGGCTTGGTGCACACGACGCCCTTCCCGTGGCGGGCGGCCGCCGCCACGGCCTCCACGTGGAGGTGGTTCGGCAGCGAGACGACGACCAGATCGACGTCCTCGTCGGCGCACACGGCGTCGATGGTGTCGTAGGCGTTCGCGTAGCCCAGCTGTTCGGCGAACCGGCGGCGGCGCGCCTCGTCGCGGCCGTAGCAGGCCGCCAATCGGACGTCGCGCACGTAGCGCAGGCCCCAGGTGTGGAACTCGCCGATGAAGCCGGTGCCGAGCATGCCGATGCCGACCGCGCGGCTGGTCACGCCCACTCCGTGACGGGAAGCATCCGGTCCGTCGCCCTCCTCGCGGCTCGACCGATGTCTAGTCGTCTAGACAGCTAGATGACGATGGCCGCGGCGATGGTAGCAGGGCGCCCGGTCCGCACAGCCGGGCGACTTCGGTGGCCGCGCGTAGCCCCGTGCGGCAGCCCTAGAGGGCCTTCACCGCCGCGACGAGATCGGCCAGGCCCTGCTTCGCGTCGGCGAAGAGCATGCCCGTCTTGGGGTTCGTGTAGAGCTCGTTGTCGATGCCCGCGTACCCGCGGCCCATCGAGCGCTTCATCACGATGATCGCCTTGGCGTGATCGACGTCGAGGATCGGCATCCCCGACACCGGCGAGCCTGGCTTCCGGGCCGCCGGATTGGTCACGTCGTTCGCGCCGACGACCAGCGCCACGTCCGCCCGCTCGAACTCGGGGTTGATGTCCTCCATCTCCTTGAGCTGGGGATACGGGACGTTCGCCTCCGCGAGCAGGACGTTCATGTGCCCGGGCATCCGGCCGGCGACGGGGTGGATCGCGTACTTCACGTCGACCCCGCGCGCCTCGAGGAGCTCGGCGAGCTCGCGGACGCCGTGCTGTGCCTGGGCGACGGCCAGGCCGTAGCCCGGGACGACGATGACCGACGAGGCGTAGGCAAGCTGGATCGCAGCGTCGTCGACGCCGATCTCCCGCACGCTGGCCCCTTCGATCCCCGTCGCGACGGTCCCCTCGCCGCCACCGAATCCGCCGATCATGATGTTGATCACGGAGCGGTTCATCGCGTCGGCCATCAGCTTGGTCAGGATCGCGCCCGACGCGCCGACGAGGGCACCCGCGACGATCAGGACCGGGTTCGCGAGCACGAAGCCGGCCATCGCGACCGCCGTGCCGGTGAACGAGTTCAGGAGCGAGATGACGACCGGCATGTCCGCGCCGCCGATCGGCAGCGTCATCGTCACGCCGAAGATCAGCGCCGCCGCGAGGATCACGAACATGACCGCGACGTTGTAGTTGCCGAGCCACAGGTAGACCGCGCCGACCACGACGATCAGCGCGAGGAGCGCCGTCGTCAGCTGGCCGCCGGGCACCCTGACCGGCCGTGACGGGGTGAACCTGAGGCCCATCAGCTTGCCGGACGCGATCAGCGAGCCGGTGAACGTGATCGAGCCGATCACGATGTCGAGCACGACGGCCACGTTCTCGACCAGACCGGGTGCGCCCGAGCGCCGGAGATAGTCATCGATCGCGATCAGGGCTGCCGCGCCGCCGCCCACCGCGTTGAACAGCGACACCAGCTGCGGCATCGCGGTCATCTTCACGGTGCGGGCGGTGTACAGGCCGAGCCCACCGCCGATGGCGATGCCGATCAGGATGATCGCCCAGCCGACGGCACCGGCCGGGTTCATGTCGGCCGGCCGAAGCAGGAGGTACACCGCCGTCGCGACGACGGCGACGATCATGCCGCCCGCCGAGACGAGGTTGCCGTTGCGGGCGGTGGCCGGCGAGTTCATGCGGATCAGGCCGAGCACGAATGCGACGGCGCCGATGATCCACGCGATCTGGGCCAGCGCGCGAAGGAGCAGTTCGTCCATCGCCCTAGTCCTCGGCCTGCTCGGGCTTCGGCCTGGCGGCGGGCTTGCGCCGGAACATCTGGAGCATCCGGTCGGTGACCACGTAGCCACCGACCACGTTCATCGTCGCGAACGCGACCGCGATGAGCGACAGGACCTGCGACAGGATGTCGTTCGCGGTGACGGCGATGAACATCGCGCCCACGAGGACGATGCCGTGGATCGAGTTGGCGCCCGACATCAGGGGCGTGTGGAGCGTCGCCGGCACCTTCGAGATGACCGCGAACCCGCACAGGATCGCGAGGCTGAAGATCGTCAGGTACGGCAGGAACGCGAGCAGCTCTTCCGCGCTCACGCGGCACCTCCGGCGGGCTGCAGCAGCTTCTGGACGGGCTCGGCGATGACCGCGCCGTCGTGGGTGATGACCGTGGCCTTCGTCACCTCGTCCTCGAAGTCGAGGTTCAGGTTCCCGTCCTTCACCATCCCCAGCACCAGCGCCGAGATGTTGCGGGCGTAGAAGGCGCTGGAGCCGGCGGGCATCGAGGCCGGCAGGTTCTCGGGCGCCGCGATCGTCACGCCGTTGGGCGTCTCGACGGTCTCGCCGGCCTTCGACAGCTCGCAGTTGCCACCGAGCGGCCCGGCCGCCATGTCGACGATGACCGAGCCCGATTTCATCTTCTCGACCGCCGCGGCCGTCACGAGCACCGGCGGCTTGCGACCCGGCACCTGGGCCGTGGTGATGACCACGTCCATGCCCCCGATCGCCTCGTTGAGCTCCGCCTGCTGGGCGGCGCGTTCCTCCGCGGTCAGCTCGCGCGCGTAGCCGCCCGCGCCGGTCGCGTCGATCTGCGTCTTGAGCTTCACGAACTTCGCGCCAAGGCTCTCGGCCTGCTCGCGGGTCTCGGGGCGCACGTCGTACGCCGACACGACCGCGCCCAGGCGGCGTGCCGTGCCGATCGCCTGGAGCCCCGCCACGCCGATGCCCAGGATCAGCACGTTGGCGGGCTTCGCCGTACCGGCGGCCGTGGTCAGGAGCGGGAAGTAGCGACCGTACGTGGTCGCGGCGATGAGCACCGCCTTGTAGCCACCGACGTTCGCCTGGCTCGACAGCGCGTCCATCGTCTGCGCCCGCGACAGCGTCCGCGGGATCGCGTCCAGGCTGATCGCGGTCACGCCGCGCTCGGCGAGCTTGCCCATCAGCTGCGGGTCGAGCAGCGGCTGGAGCAGCCCGACGACCGCCTGACCCTTGCGCAGCCGGGACGACTCCTCCGCGGTGGGCTTGGCGACGCGAAGGACGACGTCGGACTGTGCGTACAGCTCGTCGGTGGACACGACCTTGGCGCCCGCATCCGCGTACGCCTGGTCGGGGATCGCGGCACCGGCACCCGCGCCGGTCTCCACGAGCACCTCGCACCCGGCCGCCTGCAGCTTGCCGAGCACCTCGGGCACCAGAGCGACGCGCCGTTCGCCGGCGACGGTCTCCCTGGCGACGCCGACCTTCATGGGCATCACCTTGTGGGTCATGGCGAACGAGGGCAGGCCGCTCGCCGGAAGAGGACTGGGATGTCGCGCGACAGGATAGCGGAGCAGGTCGGGGCGGGCCGCTCGTTCGACCACGTCGTCGCTCTTGCCACCTGGCGAGCCCGCGGCGCAGGATGGGCGCATGCAGCTCGTGCCCACGCGGCTCATCGAGGCGGTCCAGCGTCGGCTGGCCGGTGCGCCGATGTCACCGGAGGAGGCGCTGCGTCGGCGGGGCGAGCGGCTCGAAGCCGAGGCGCGCATGCGCGGCGAGATCGATCGCGCCGTGAGGCTCTGGGGTCGGACGAACCGCTACGTCCGCTGAGCGGCACGACCGCTCAGTCCTGGGTGTCGCGCTCCGCGCCCTTGATCTCCAGGAGGTAGGGCGCCTCGACGAGCAGGCCGACGAACCGGTCCCAGAACGCCCGGCCGTCGGCGGGCGTGAGGCGCTGCTCCAGGCGCAGGTAGTACGGCCGCGTGACGCCCTCCAGCCGGAGCGTCGGCACGCCGAACACGAGGAAGTCCCGGCGGGCATCCTCCCAGTCCGTGGCGATCCGGACCCGGGCCGCGACATCGGCAGCCGCGTCGTCGAACCGCTCCTTCAGCCGATGCCCGTCGCCGCCCGCTTCGTTCAGGACGTGCGCCAGGCGCCCGATGTCGGTGATGTCCTCGTGTTCGTCGAAGCGGAGGGCGAAGACCCCCAGCCGGTAGCGCGCCGCGACGTCCGCCGACTCCACCGCTTCGACGTGGGTCATCGCCAGGAACGGCGCGAGGGGCCGGCGATCCTGCCGGTCGCGGTAGTGGCGATAGTCGAGCGGCTGCTCCCACAGGCGCCAGCCGTCCGCCTCCGGATCCCGGTTGACCTGCTCGAGCGCGAACAGCCGGTACTCGGCGTCGACGACGTCCCGACCCAGCCCGCCGATCCAGTCGACGGCCCGATAGCAGTACGGGCAGTGGAAGTCGTAGAAGAGGTCGAGCTTCGTCGGGCGGTCGATCACGAGCGGAGAGCATAGGGCGCGATGCGCCACGGCTCGCCGGCGGCAAGCTCGTACGCCGCGCCGAGCTCCAGGATCGCCTGCTCCGCCCCAGGCCGACCGACCAGCTGGATGCCGACGGGCAGCCGACCCTCCGGCCCCCGGAATCCGGACGGCACGGCCAGCGCCGGCGCGTCCAGCAGCGACACGGCCCAGCACGAGCGCATCCACTCGACGTAGTCGGGCATCGGGACGCCCTCGATCTCGCGCGGCCACGTGAGCTCGATCGGGAACGGGAGGACCTGGCTGACCGGCAGGACGAGCGCATCGAACCGGTCCATGAAGCTTCGGAAGCCGTCGCCGAGACGTCGCTTGGCGGCGGCGGCCGCCGCGAGGTCTTCGGGGCGTGACCTTCGCCCCCTCCTCGACGTGCCAGCGGAGCTCGGGCTTGAGCTCGTCCACCCGGTCGCCGACCCGCTCGAGGATCGATCGCCGGAACGAGGCGTGGCGTGGGGCCAGGAACGCGAGCCTCGCCTCGCGCATGTCCGGCTCGGCGACCTCGACGATGCACCCGAGGCGTTCGAGACGCGCGCCGGCCGCCTCGACCTCGGCGGTGACGTCGGGCTCCATCGGCAGTCCGGCGAACCTCGGCGCGATCGCGATCCGCCGGCCTCGGACGTCGACATCGTCCGGGATCTCGAACGTGGCCGGAGCGGCCATGACCGACAGCAGGAGCGCGACATCGCGCACGGTCCTCGCCATGGGGCCGTCGACCGCGAGGCTGAGCCCGTCGCTGGGCTCGTCGTCGGGGATGAGCCCGGGCGTCGTGCGGAAGCCCACGACATCGCAGAACGACGCGGGATTCCTGAGCGATCCGCCGTAGTCCGAGCCATCGGCAAGGGCGATCATCCGGGCCGCCAGGGCGGCCGCCGCGCCGCCCGACGAGCCGCCCGGTGTCCGGCTGGGATCCCAGGGATTGCGCGTCGGGCCGAAGACGTCGTTGTAGGTCTGCGAGCCGGCGCCGAATTCGGGGACGTTGGTCTTGCCCAGGCCGATGGCGCCCGCCTCGCGGATCCGGCGGACCGTGAGCGAGTCCTCGTCCGGGATCCACTCGGCGAGGACGCGCGAGCCCATCGTCGTCCGCACGCCCGCCGTCGGCTGGAGGTCCTTGAACGCGACCGGCAGTCCCTCGAGCGGTCCGAGCGGCTCGCGGCGAGCGCGTCGCGCGTCGCTCGCCCGCGCCTCGTCCCTCGCGCGGTCGAACGTGCGGGTGGGGATCGCGTTCAGCACGCGGTCCACGGCCTCGATCCGGGCGATGTGCGCGTCGACGACCTCGAGCGCGCTCGCCTCGCGCCGGTCGAGGACGTCGAGCAGCTCGAGGGCGGTGCGATCCGTGAGACCGATCCCCTCCGCGGTCACGGCCTGGATGCCTTGTCCGGTCGACTGGGCAGCGGCGCGGTGGAGCCGGTGGGTTCGACCGGCTCGGCGCCGGGCCGGCGGACGCTCACGATGAGCATCGTCCCGGCGTCGGGTCCCACGACCGCCGCGGCGTGCGGCACGGTCCCGTCCCAGCGGACGTAGTCCCCGGGGCCCACCTCGAACTCGTGATCGCCCTGTCGCATCCGCCACGTCCCACCGATGATCAGGTGGTGCTCCAGGCCCGGGTGCGTGTGGTCGCCGATCCCGGTCCCGGGCGGCACGACGATCTGGAGCATGGCGAGGTCGCCCGAGGTGCCGCCGTCGACCCGCTCGACCCGGCCGCCCTCCGGGTCGACCTTGACCGAGCGTTCGGATGCGCGCACGACGACGGGGGCCGCGGCATCGCCGAGCAGGAACCACGCGACCGGGACGTCAAGCGCGTCGCCGACCGCCGCCAGGGCTTCGAGCGATGGCGAGGCCTTGTCGTTCTCGATCTGGGAGAGGTAGCCGACGTTCAGGCCGCTCCGCTCGGCGACTTGCGCGAGGGTCAGTCCGCGCTGCCCGCGCCACCGCCGGATCTCCGCTCCGACGAGCGGACGGCGGGGACGTCGCGGCCGGCTGACCACGAGGTCGAACGCCTGATCGCGCTCGGGGCGGCTCATGGCGTCATTTTGCCCTCAGAAAACAGGTATTGACAAGGGCGAATTCGCGGCGCACGATGTAGGCCATCAGCAACAATCGTTGGTGGTCAGCAAATGCGCCGACCACAGGGAGATCGCCCACATGGACATCGCCATCATCGGTACCGGGAACGTCGGTCGCGCGCTCGCCACGTCGCTCACTCGTGCCGGCCACCATGTGACGCTCGCCGCGCGCGACGCGGCCAGGACGCAGGCGGTCGCCGCCGAGCTCGGCACGGACGTCGCGTCCACCGCGAGTGAGGCGGTCGCCGGCGCCCGGGCCACGATCATCGCCGTCCCGTTCTCTGCCGCGGCCGACGTCGCCGAGGCGATCGAGGACGCCGCCGCGGGCAAGGTCGTCATCGACGTCAGCAACCCGCTCAACGCCGACTACAGCGGCCTCGCCACGGAGCCCGGCACCAGCGCCGCGGAGGAGCTCGCCGCGGAGCTTCCCGAGGCACACATCGTGAAGGCGTTCAACACCCTGTTCGCCAGCGTCCAGGCGGATCCGCAGCGCCACGGCGTGACCGTCGACGGCCTCTACGCGACCGACGATGCCGAGGCGGCCGAGACCGTCGCCGAGGTCATCGAGTCGATCGGCCTCCGCCCGGTGAATGCCGGCGGGCTCGCTCGGGCTCGTGAGCTCGAATCGCTCGCGTTCCTGAACATCCAGCTCCAGCTCCGGAACGGCGGCTCGTGGGACACCGCGGTCACGCTCGTCGCCCCGCCGTCGAAGGCCACGGAGCCGGCCGCCGCCTGACGGCACCCGCCCACCAGATCCATCGAGCCCCCCGGACGCGCATCCGGGGGGCTCGTGGGCATCCCGGGCCCCACCACACCGAGCCACCGTTTCCGGTGCCCTCGCGCACCGTCGATAGACGGCCGTCACGAGCTGTGGGGTGCACTCCCATGCGGTCCGGTGCGGTTCGCAGGATGATGCGGACATGGCGCGTGGTGAGGGGCCGAGACGGATCCAGGTCCACGGTCGCCGGCTGGTCACGCCCCGCCCGATCATCACCGTCCTGGTCGCCGTGACGGCTGCGCAGATGGCCGACCTGATCACCTTCGTCCGGCTCATGGTCGAGCACGGCGCCCTCGCCGAGGCGAACCCCCTCGTCCACCACGGCGTCGTTGGCATGGGTCCCGAGCCGTTCATCGTGGCCAAGGCCGTCCTCGTGGTGTTCATCGCGGCGGCGTTCAGCGTCGTGGGCAAGAAACGCGCTCGCATGGCGCACCTCGTCGCGACCGTCGCGGTCCTCGCCGGGCTCATCGGCGCCTACTCGAACGTGTTCGCCCTCTGAGGGTCCGTCAGCCGGCGCGGACGTCCCTGCGCGCCTTGCGGACGATCCGGATGAACTGCCCCAGGTGGTCGACCGGCCGGATGTGGCTGGGCTCGCCCGCGTAGATCGTCCGGATGGGCACCCACGCGATGGGCAGCCCGTCGCGGATCGCCAGCGTGAGCATCTCGACCTCGAACTCGAAGCCGCGCTCGTCGCTCGACAGCGTGCGCTCCATCAGCCGCCGCCCGAGCAGGCGGTACCCGGACTGGTTGTCGGGCACTCGCTGCCCGACCGCCCATGAGAACGCCGCGCCGCCCAGGACGTTCGCGAGTCGCCGCGCGGGCGGCATCCGCCGGAAGTCCCGCCGCCCGACCACGAGCTCGGGCCGCGGCGACGCGTCCGCGAACGCCGTGACGAACGTCGGCAGCTCCGCCGGATCGTGCTGGCCGTCGCCGTCGAGCGTCACGACCGCGTCGAGCCCCTCATCGAGCGCGAGCCGGAATGCCGCCCGGAGCGCCGCGCCCTTGCCCTGGTTGGGCAGCTGCCGGAGCACGCGCGCACCCGCCGCCTCCGCGCGAGCGGCGGTGTCGTCGCTCGATCCGTCGTCGACCACGAGCACCGGCAGGTGCCGGCTCGCCCCTCGCACGACCGCCTCGATCCGCGGTCCCTCGTCGTGTGCCGGCACGATCGCGAGGATCCGCGGCGGGGCGTCGGTCATCGCGTCAGGGTAGGGCGCGGTGACCCCTTGCATGGGGTGCGATGATCGGCGCGATGGTCGAGTACGGGAACGGCGTCAGCCAGGTCTCAGGTCAGGCGGGTGGTGGCGCGGGCGGCGGCGGGCAGACGCGTCGACGTGGGCGCCAGCGTGGTCCACACGATCGGGCACACCGTCGACCAGATCGCGGCGCTTCCCCCGCACATCCTGATCATCGGCGCGATCGCGATCCTGTTCGGGCTGATGCTCCTGAAGCGCGCCTTCTAGCGCGTCGATCCGTCGCCGGTCAGCGTCGGCACCGACGCTGCGTCGATCACGGCGAGCTCGCGCCAGCGGCACACGAAGCAGTCGCGCTCCGGATCCCAGGCCGTCCGGTACTCGATGACCCGGCGACTGCCATCGGCCCGCGGGAAGTCGAACACCGAATGCGCCGGCGTCTCCTTGAGCTCGCCGAACAGCCAGGTCGCGTCGTCGTCGCGCACGACCGGTGGCACGAGCTCCCGCCACGGGACGCCCGCCAGCCCGCCCGGGAGCCGGTCGACGAGGGCGCACGCGGCATCGTCCCCGTCGATGAACCGGTCGTCCTCGCCGAGATACGCCGTGGCGACGCCTGGCTCCTGCCACCACGCCTCGTCGGTGCGGACGCCCGCCTGTCCGTCGCGGTAGATGTACCAGGCGACACCACCGAACGAGGCGAGCGGATCCTGCGCCCGCACGATCGCGCGCGTATGCCAGCGTCGGAGCGCGCGCTCGAGCGCGGCGGGATCCGTGCGCTCGGCAGCCGCGAGCTTCTCGATCGTCGCGCGGACGAACGAGGCGAACGCGGCGTCGTCACGCGGGAACGTGACCGGGGTGGGGATGCTGATGACGGCCATCGGGGCGCGGATTGTCCGATGGCCCCGGACGGCGCGCAAGCGATCGGCGCGACGGGACGTTGACAACCCGGTGCGCGGGCGCCGACGCTCCGCGCCAGCCATGGCTCCACTGCGCTTCGAGATCACGATCGCCCGGCCGGTGAACGAGGTGTTCGCCGTCCTGACGGATCCGACGTTGACCCCGCGCTGGTCGGCGAACGCGGTCTCCGAACGCTGGTTGACGCCACCGCCCCACGGCGTCGGCTCCCGCCGCGAGGCGGTGACGAAGGGGTTGGGCCGGCGGATGACGAACGTCGCCGAGGTCGTCGCGTTCGATGCCGGTCGCAGCTGGACCTTGCGGAGCGTGTCCGGAGCCGCATTCGAGGCGTCGGCATCGTTCTCGCCCGAGGGTGACGCGACGCGCGTCGTCTGGACCTGGACGCTCGGACGCTCGCGGTGGCAACGAGCGGCGATGGCGCCGATCGTGCCGATCTTCAGGCGCTCGATCGGAGCCGACCTCGCTCGCCTGAAGTCGATGATGGAGTCCGGCGAGCTCCAGCCCCGGCTGAGACCGCCCGGTATCCTTCCGCCGACCCGCCGGACGTGGCGGCGAACCCGAGGTGATCCGTGGCCCATCCGTCGAGCGCGCGCGCCGAGCGGACCGCCGCCCAGGACGCGACCCGACGATGAGCCCGTCGCGACCATCCCGGAGCGCGCGGGTCCGCCGTCTCCTCGGCGATCTCGCGAAGGCCGAGACGCGGGGCGACGCGATCGGGCGGATCCGCCGTCGAGCGGGCAGGGAGCTGGGCACGCGGGTCGGTGGCGACGCGGGCCCCAGACCGAAGCCCGCGGCCCGGAGCGGGGACGGGAACGGTCGCCGCCAGGACGCGTGGTACGTCGGCGAGTGGCAGAAGCTCGCGGATGCGGCCCTCGGAGCGCCGGACGTGGCCTCCGACGACGCCACGCGCTCGAAGGACGCCCAGAAAGCCGCCGCCCGCCAGCGCGCGGAGGCCCTCCTCGCCGAGGCGATCGGCCGCGGCGAACCCCTCGAGACCGCCGTCCCGCGGACGGTCGGCGTGCTGGCCGACCTCATCGAGCATCACGCCGCCTGGGCGCTCGCCGAGGGCACGAGCCGGCTGCCGGGCGGCGAGACGGCGTCCACGCTCGCGCTCGCCGTCCTGTGGCATCGCCGCCGACAGCTGCCGCGCGTGTGGAGCGTGCTCCAAGGGCTCGACGACGCGACCCTCGCGCGGTACGTCCCGATCGAGGCGGTCGACGGCGCGCTGGCCACCGGCACCGACGACGCCCGGCGGCGCGCGCATCGCCATCGCCGCGCCGACCGACTCGATGGACGCCCCGACGCTCATCGATCTCGCCGGCCGGTTCATCGCGTTCGGCGAGCGTGACGCCGCAGCCGCGCTGCTGAGCGAGCTGCGCCGTCGGCCGTCCGTCGAGCTGGATGCCCGGCGCCGCGCCGTCTGGCCGCGCCTCGAACGATGGCTGGACCCGCCGACGCCGACCATCCCCGAGGGCGCCGTCCCGATCGCCGTCTTCGACTACCAATCACCGGACCACGTGCTGACGTCCGGCAACCTCGGCGACTACGTCCAGACGCTGTCGATGCTCGGCAACCTCGTCCGCCTGAGCGACGTGACGTTCACCGGCGAGGACGGCCTCGGCGACCTCGCGAACGAGCTGCAGGGCCGCGTTCACGAAGAGCTCCGTGTCCCAGGCGTGCGAGGCCGGGCCCACCTGATCCCGGTCGACCGCGACGTCTCGACGCTCGAGCCGGTCCCGCCCGGCACGTGGGCCTTCGCGTTCGGCTGGCACATGCACCCGCTGTTCGACCTCCGGTACGACTTCCCATACCACCCGAACCTGCGCCCGCTGTTCCTCTCGTTCCACGTCAACCGGCTCGAGATCCTCTCCGACGAGGCACTCGCCTACCTGCGCGACCACGGCCCGATCGGCTGCCGCGACTGGACGACGGTGTTCCTGCTGCTGAGCGCCGGGGTCGACGCGTTCTTCTCGGGCTGCTTCACCACCAGCGTCGATGCGCTGTTCCCACGGCGCGCCGAGGCGTACCGGGGCGGGGGAGCGGTCGGCGTGATCGACCTGCCGCCGCACGTCGCCGGCCAGGACGTGGCGAACGTCCGGACCTACAGCCACCAGGCCGACGGATACCAGGCGATGGGGCTGGCGCAGGGCCTCCGCGCCGCCGACCGTGCGCTGGCGGGCTATCAGCGCGACCTCGACCGCGCCGTCACCGGCCGGCTCCACGCGTTCCTGCCGCTGACGGCGCTCGGCGTGCCGGTCGAGTTCCGGACCGGAAGCCCCGGCGACATCCGCTTCGCGGGGCTGACCGACCTCACGCCCGACGACCCCCGCCTCGTCGAGCTGCGGAGCGGGATCCGTGACCTGACCGCGCCGATGCTCGAGCTGATCCTCGCCGGCGCCGCACCTGCGGACGTCTACGCGCGGTGGCGCGAGCTCACGCGCGAGCGGGTCGCGGAGGCGCGCCGACGGTTCGACGCCCCGGTCGCCGCGCTCCGCACGACGACCATCGACATCGACGGGGCCGTCGCGACGGTCAAGGCCGGCAGCCGCCGCTTCGGCGCGCACGAGGCCGTCGACCCGGCGTCCGTCAGCGACCTGGTCCTCGCCTTCGACGAGAACCTCACCTGGCCCGCTGCGGTGCTGCTCGAGTCGGTCGTCGCGAACGCCGGTGGGCCGGTGCGGCTGTGGGTCCTGGCGCGCGGCCTGACCGACCGCTACTACGAGTGGCTCGCGGGCGCGTTCCCGCAGGTGCCGATGACGTTCCTGCCGTGCGACGGCATCGCCTACGGGCCGAAGGGTCGACCCCGTCGCGTCCCCGCCCGGATCACGGTGTCGACCATGGACCGCCTGCTGCTGCCGGCACTGCTCGAGGACGTGTCGCGGGTCGTCTATCTCGACGTCGACACGCTGATGCTCGACGACCTGTGCCGGCTCGCACGCACGGATCTGGGCGGGCGCCCGATCGCGGCGCGCGACTCGGTGGTGTCCGAGGCCAGCGAGTGGCAGCGCTCCGGGCGCGCCCTGCCCGAGCCGCAGGCCACGGAGCTCCGGCGGGCCATGGGTCGGCGGCATGGCTTCGGCCATCGCGGCGCTGAACGCCGGCGTCCTCGTGATGGACCTCGACCGGATGCGCGCCGACGACTTCACGGCCACGTACCTCGGCTGGGTCGAGACGTACGGGCTGCACGACCAGGACACGATGCTCGCGTACGTCGGACCGGACCGGGCGGTCCTGGATCCGCGCTGGAACGCGATCCCGACCCTCGAGGAGGTCCGCGACCCGTTCCTCATCCACTGGGCGAGCTTCAACAAGCCGTGGGACCCTGCCGTCAGCTTCCGCAAGGACGTCTGGGCGTCGTACGCGGCGCGTGTCCGCGAACGGGCGGGTGATCCGCCACGGGACGATGACTCGCCGAGTGGCCCTGAAGGCTCGTTGCGCAACCCCGTGCCCATCGACATCGCCGGCGAGCGGTCGCCGAAGGTCGAGGCGGTCATCGAGGCCGTCCGGGCGGAGCATCTGAGCTACCTCGACGAGCCCAGCCTGCGGACGCTCGCCGCGACGGTCGAGCAGCTCGAGGCCGACGGCATCCCGGGGCTGATCGTCGAAGCCGGCACCGCCCTCGGCGGCTCGGCGATCACCCTCGCATCGGCGAAATCGCCCGAGCGGCCGATGCGCGTGTACGACGTGTTCGGCATGATCCCGCCGCCGTCGGATCGTGACGGCGCCGACGTCCATCGCCGCTACGCGACGATCAAGGCCGGCGGCTCGAAGGGCATCGCTGGCGACACGTACTACGGCTATCGCGACGATCTGCTGGGTGAGGTCACGCGCTCGTTCGCTCGCCATGGCGTGCCGGTGGACGTCAACCATGTCGAGCTGATCCAGGGCCTCTTCCAGGACACCATCGAGGGCGACGAGCCGGTGGCGCTCGCCCATCTCGACGGTGACTGGTACGCGTCGACCATGACCTGTCTCACGCGCCTCGCGCCGCGCCTGTCGAAGGGTGGCCGGATCGTCGTCGATGACTACGACACGTGGTCGGGCTGCCGGACCGCCGTCCACGAGTACTTCACGGGCCGCCCGGGCTACCGCTTCGAGCGCCGGGGTCGCCTCCACATCGTCCGCGAGTAGCCGCGAGCGACGGTGGCCCGGTTCGCCGGCCCCCTCGTCCTCGCGCTTTGCGTGGTCGGCCTCGCCGGCGGCGCTCGACATCGTGGGCTCGAAGGCCAGAATGGGCCTTCATGCCGCGCCTGCAGACCAAGTCGTTCACGAAGCCCGATCGCACGAGAGAGCTTGGCGAGGGGCGGCTCGAGCTCGTGGACCTCGACGAGACCACGGTCGGCCGGATCACGCTGCCAGCTGGCTGGCGTTGGTCGAGGATGTCCGACCGGCGGTCGGGACGTCGAGTTGCCAGACCCGGCATGTCTCCTATGCGATCAAGGGTGTCCTGCACGTCGTGATGGACGACGGGACGGAGCTCGATGTCCGGGCCGGCGAAGCGCATGAGATCCCGCCCGGACATGACGCCTGGGTCGTGGGCGACGAGGCGTACGTCGCGGTCGAGTGGGCGAGCTCCGGGGTGTACGGCCAGACCAGCGACGAGCTCGGCGACCGCCTGCTCGCCACGATCCTGTTCACCGACATCGTCGAGTCGACGGCTGCCCTCGCTCGCCTCGGCGATGCGGCATGGCATCGGCTGCTTCGCGAGCACAACGTTCGGCTTCGCGCCCAGCTCGACCGGTTCCGCGGTCGCGAGATCGAGACGACGGGCGACGGGATCATGGCGATGTTCGACACGCCCGTTCGGGCCGTCCGCTGCGCGGCCGCCATGGGGCCCGCGGTCGCCGAGCTGGGGATCCGCATCCGAGCCGGGCTGCACACCGGTGAGATCGAGTTGGCGGCCGGCCACCCCCGCGGCGTGGCGGTCCATGCGGCCGCCCGCATCGCCGCACTGGCCGGTCCGGACGAGGTGCTCGTGCTCGGCCACGACGCGCGATCTCCTCGAGGGCTCGGGGCTGACGTTCGAGGACCGCGGCGCCCACGAGCTGAAGGGCTTCACCATGCGTCGCCACGTCTTCGCGCTCGTGCGGACGCCTCCAGCGTGAGGTCCCGCGCCGTCGGCCCGCGAGAGCGCGCGCTGGTGAACGGGACGACCGGCGAGGTGATCGAGACCCTCCAAGGCGGTTGACGTCACACGACGGTCATCGCCATGTCATCGGCGCGAGGCACGGTGCTCCGGTTCGACACCATCAGGAGGATGCCCATGATCCGCCCGTTGCCTCGTCGCGCCGCGTTCAGCCTCCGTGCCGCCGTGCTGGGCGCCGCTGTGACCGTTGCCGCGTGCTCCAGCCCCGGGGCCGGCGCATCCGCGGTGCCCAGCGACTCCGGGATGATGGAGCATCCCAGCGACTCCGGGATGATGGAGCATCCCAGCGACTCCGGGATGATGGAGCAGCCCAGCGACTCCGGGATGATGGAGAGCCCCTCACCTTCTTCGTGATGGCGATCCTGCTCCTCGTGCCGTTCGCCTTCGCGGGCGGTGTGCTGACGATGCTCGCGCCCTGCAGCCTGCCGGTCCTGCCGTTCATCCTCGGGAGCGCGGCGGGCGACCGACGCCGGACCATCGGCGTCGCCCTGGGCTTCGCGGCAGCCTTCCTCGCGATCACCATCGTCCTGGCCTCCACGCTGGCCGAGATCGGGATCACGACATCGGTCGCCCGCTCGGTCGTCGTGCTGGCGCTCGGGGTCTTCGGCCTGGCGCTCATCGTGCCGCCCCTGGCCAGGCAGTTCGAGCGCAGCCTGAGCCGCTTGCCCGTGCGGTATGCCTCGACGTCCGGGAGTGCCGCCCTCACCCAGCCGCGGGCCGGCCTCGCGGCGGGCTTGGTGGTCGGGGCCGCTCTGGGCCTCGTTTGGGCGCCGTGCGTGGGGCCCATCATGGGCGCGGTCATCGGGATCGCCGTCCTGCAAGGGCCCACACCCGGGGCGGTCGCCATCGGCGCGGCCTTCGCGAGCGGAGCGGCGCTCTCGATGCTGGTCGTGGCGCGGGTCGGGCGTGCGGTCGTCGAGCGCGTCGCGTCGCCCCGGATCCGGCTGGGAGGCCGGCGGGTGTACGGGCTCGTCGTGGTCGTCACGGCGCTGCTCGTTGCGTCGGGCCAGGACATCGTCCTGGCGTCCCGACTGACGGCCATCCTCCCTGCCGGGACGAGCGCAGCGCTGCTCGGCCCCGCGCCCGGATGGTCTGGCGGACCTGACGGACAGGCCGGCGAGCGCCCCGGCTGGAACGGAGGCAGCGATGCCGCTCGAGGATCTCGGCGCCGCCCCGGAGGTCCGTGGGATCACGGCCTGGCTCAACACCGCGCCGACGACGTTGGCCGCGTTGCGAGGTCAGGTCGTCGTCGTGCACTTCTGGACCTTCGGCTGCATCAACTGCGTGCACGTCCAGCCGTATGTCAAGGCGTGGTACGAGACCTACGCCGACCAGGGGTTCACCGTCCTCGGCGTGCACACGCCGGAGCTCTCATTCGAACGCGACGTCGACAACGTTCGCGCCGCTGTGCGCGACGCGGACGTCCGGTTCCCCGTGGCGTTCGATCCTGACTTCGCGACGTGGCGGGCCTACGACAACCACTACTGGCCGGCGTTCTACTTCGTCGACAAGCGGGGCCACATCCGCCACGTCCACTTCGGCGAGGGGGACTACGACGGCTCCGAGGCGGTGATCAAGGCCCTGCTGGCTGAACCCGCCTGACGCCTGGTCGCTCGTCCCATCTCCAGCGCGGCCAGACGGGGAATCGCGCGAGGCATGTCACCTTTTGACCCGAAACGGTCCCTAGGTGGGTGATGGAAAGCGCGGCTGCCGTCCTGCACCAGGAGTCCAGCGTCGAGGCGCTGTACCGCGCCGATGCGGATCGGCTCTGGCGCGCCGTCTACGCGTTCGCCGCCGACCCGGAGATCGCGAGCGACGCGGTCGCGGAGGCGTACGCGCAGGTGCTGCACCGCGGCTCGGCGGTCCGCGACCCGCAGGCGTGGACATGGCGAGCGGCGTTCCGCATCGCCTCGGGCGCGCTCAAGGCGCGCCGCGACGCCGACGCGATGCCCTCGCACCCCTCGGATGTCAGCGACCGATACGCGGACACCGACCTGCTCGATGCCTTGCGACGGCTCCCGGAGGGCCAGCGGGCGGCGGTCGTCCTCTTCTACTACGCCGACCTGCCGGTCGGCCGGATCGCCGAGCGCCTGGGCTCGAACAGCCTTGCCGTCCGCGCGAACCTCAGCCGTGGCCGGCGCCGACTCCGCGATCTGTTGGGTGATGACGATGCGTAGCCTCCGAGACCGTTTCGCGACGCTCGATCGCCTGCCCGCCCCCGACCTGTGGTCCGATGTCGAGCAGCGCGCCGCCGCACTGACGTCCGCCGATCCGGTGACCTCGGTGACGGTTCGAGCTCCCGTTGGTTCGCGTGGCTCCAGGCGACCGGAACGTCGTCATGCTCATCGCGGCGGCGCTCCTGGTCACCCTCGCGGCGGTCATCGCGGTCGGTTCCGGCGTCGTCAAGCTTCCGGCGCCCGTGCAGCCACTCGTGGTCGACGCGTCACCCCCGCCGCCGGCTGCGACGCCGCTCGCGGTCGCGCCGACGCCGGATGTCGCAGCGACGTCGCCGTCGCCGTCGATCACCCCCGATCGACCCAGCCCGTGGATCGTCTTCGAGCGCAGCGTGCCGAGTGACGGGCAACGCTACGGCAGCCACTCCTGGGCGATGCGCGCCGACGGGACGGGGGCACACGAGATCCTGGGCGGTGCGACCGCCGCATGGTCGCCCGACGGCAGCCGCCTGCTCGTGAACGACGGGCATATCCGGGTCGCCGAGGTCGGCGAGGACATCGGC
Organism: uncultured Chloroflexia bacterium; assembly: GCA_963778025.1. Taxonomy (GTDB): domain Bacteria; phylum Chloroflexota; class Limnocylindria; order Limnocylindrales; family CSP1-4; genus CAVZTA01. The sequence goes on from CAVZTA010000003.1 coordinate 259,162, forward strand.
GCCTTCGTCGATACCGGGGTCGCGGTGCCCGAGCGCGAGCAGTGGGAGGCATTCGACTTCGCGCCGGACGGCGAGCACGTGGTGTTCGTCCGGAAGTCGAAGTGCGCGGCGGCGCCCACGGCGCTGGGCCTCGGGTTCCTCGCAGTGGTCCCGGATGTGCTCGTCGCGGAGACGGCGGGAGCGAACTGCATGGTCCTCAGCATCCTCGATCTCGGCACGGGCACGCTGACCGACCTCGGCCACACGCTCGTCAAGGACCAGACCGGCGGTCGGAACCTCGCGCTCGAGCTGCCGGCCTGGTCGCCGGACGGCACGCGCATCGCCTACACGCGCCTCGACGAGACCCTCGACACGCGCGAGCTGTGGCTGGTCGACGCCGACGGGACGCATCCAGCCAGGGTCGCGATCCCCGCCGACGTCTCGGTCCGGGAGCCTCGTTGGTCACCGGACGGCACGCGGATCTCGTTCACCTCGCAGACGTGGCTGACCGAGAGCACCTCCGAGTCGGTCGTCTACGTGGTCGACCTCGCGACGGGGCGTCTGGATCGGGTCTCGATCGCGTCAGGTCCCGACGATCGCCAACTCTGTTGCGCCGCATGGCTGGACGACACGCATCTGCGCGTCCAGGAAGCGACGGGCGACGGCGACCGAGCCTGGCTCATCAGCCTGGACGCGGCCGCGCACGAGCCGGAGCTGCTCGTCGACCTGACCGATGCGCTCGAGGCGATCGACCCGCCCGGCCGGGTCGTGATTCGCTCGGCACCGGGCGATCCCGGTCGGACGTTCCAGTGGCAACCGGTCGCGGAGCCCGCGTCCGGAAGCTAGGTGACGCGGCGAGCCATCCGTCCGCGCGCCCGCAGCGATCGGGCCGGCGTCGGGACTACGCCACCACCCACGACTGGCCGTCTTCGACCGCGAACCGCCGGAGGGTGTCCAGGCGACCACGGGCATCCTTGGCGGTGGCGGCGGCCGCGGACGGGACGCCCCGTCCAAGCCGGACATCCTCGGCCATCGCGCCCTCGAGCTGGCCGGTCGCTTCGTCGAGCGCATCCCACGCGCCGCGGAACCCTTCCCGGTCGACCTGGTCCCGGAAGCCCATGCCCCTCGGGAAGACGGCGTTGGTCCGGTCGACGAGCGCCAAGATCGCGGCGAGACGCGGCGTCACGGGCGGGTTGAACGGCATGTCGTAGGGATCGCCTTCGTTCGCCACGAGCGCGAGCAGGAGGAGGCGTCGCAGCCGCCTCGGTGCGATGGCCTCGACGATGACCGCGGCGATCCGCATCACGACCATCAGCCCGACCAGCATGATCGCGTACACCGGGACCCACGTGAGGCTGGTGAGCGCGCCCGATCCTCCGCCCGGATCGGTCAGCGCACCGAGCGCGATCGGCGGTAGCGCGACGAACGCGACAGGGAACAGGAGCCCGGCCTTGCCCGAAGGGTGCGGTGTCCGACCGGTCTGCACTCGGACGATCCGCAGCACGGCCAGGAAGACCATGCCGGCGATGGCGAGGACGAAGAGTTGCTGGAACGGCATCCGGGACGACCTTTCGAGCGGCGAGCGCTCCGTTGGTCGGCACCCGAGCCGGGCATCGAGACCACCGGTCACGGCGTGGTTGCAGTGAACCACGAGACGGTGCTATTGTCAACTGTAGTTATCGACATCTACTGTAGGAAACAGCAGCCGATGGCCATGACGCTAGGAGCCGTCCTGAAGCAGGCGCGCGAGGTCCGCGGGTCGTCCGCGGTGGATGCCGCCAGGGCGGCGGGGATCTCCGCGGCCTATCTCAGCAAGCTCGAGAACGACGCCGTCAAACGGCCGTCGCCGCACGTCCTGCACCAGCTGAGCGAGGCGCTGGCGGTGCCGTACGCAGAGCTCATGCGGTTGTCGGGCTATCGAGTGCCGGACGTGAGCGAGGCCAGCGTCACGCCGACCGTCAGTGCCGCACTCTTCTCGGATCTCACGGACGACGAGCGGGATGAGCTGCTCGAATATCTCGCCTGGTACCGCGCCCGACGTCGATCGAGCCGCGGCGTCGAGAGGGCCGGCTGACACCGGCCCTCGCTCGCGCGGGGCACGCCTGTCCATGGAAGGCGGGTCGATGACCCCCCATGGACATCGACCCGCTGGTGGAATTCAAGCCATGTTCCGACGCTGGCCTTGCAGCGGGCCTAACGGGGTGACCCTGCATCCGCGTTTCGCATGACGATGCTTATCGGACGTTTGACACGAGACTGTGGCCGTCGCTGATTCCCACGTCGCCGGAGTGGAGCACGCTGTGCTGTCTCCGTCCAACGTCGCCACCTGAGAGGCCAGTCACGTGCACGATCGCGACCACGCGGACTGGGAGCCGCACCTCGTGAACGCCTTGGACCCCGATGAGCCCATCGCGCTGCGCGCGCGGGCGCGCGACGCTGTGATCGCGGTCACCGACCGGCGGATGCTCGTCGCCACCGACACGCGACTCGCCATGGATGTCCCGTTCCCGCGGCTTCGGCGGATCCAGTTCGACATCGAGCGCGGGCGACCGGCGACCCTGGTCGTGGTCCCGGAGTTTTCAGACGCCGAGCCGCAAGTCCTCGCCATCCCCGCCGAGGAATACCGCGCGGTCGCGGACGCCCTCGTGGAGATCGGGCTGCGCTTGAACGACACGAGCGACACCTAGCGCCCACGCGATCTCGATCGTCCCGGGCGCCGAGGACGGTGGCCCTACGCGGAGGCTTGCAGTCGCGTCAAGCCGGAAGACGAAGGGCGCCCTCGCCGGCCAGGTCAGAGCATGGCCTTGATCGCCTCGGTGATATGCACGTATTCACTGCTGGTCGCGACGAAGAGCACGTCGGCTCGTGCGCCGACGCAACTGTTCATCGGGGACGCAGGGCTGAGTGCGAAACACACCGCGTGCTTGCCACCGAAGTCGCGCGCCTGGACGTGAAGGTCGCGGACGGCTCGGGCGGCCACCGCCAGATACGCTCCGACCAGGCGAGTCACGCGTTCACGACGCGCACGCGGACGGCGAGGACACGCAGGTCGGGGAATCTCGGGGTCGCATGGACGTGGCGCGTACGGCGCGGACTCACGGGGTCGCGCCTGTGCTCCGGTCGCACAGGCCGCGACGGTGGCGACCAGGACGATCCCGAACCCTCAGGTCTTCTGCTGATCGCAGCGGGGCAGTCGGATGGCGAGATCGCTGAAACCCTCTTCATCAGCAAGAAGACGGCCTCCGTTCACGTGGCCCACATCAAGAGCAAGCTCGGCGCCAGGAGCAGGGTCGAGATCGCCACGCAGGCGTTGGCCCTTGGCTTCCTTCCGGGGCAGGCTCGGGAACCGCGCGGATCCGTCGATCGGCCGTGACGCATCCGGATGACGACACCGGCTCGGTGATGCCCAAGCTGACGCGGGTGCCGGACGCACGCTGACCACGGGCTGACCGTCGAGCGGTCGGTCGACGAACTCGCTCCCGGGGGTCGGCATGTGTTCGCCAACAGGCCTCCTCGGCTATGGAGCGCGGATGCAATGCGCAGTCTCCGAGCGTCGCAGCTTCAACCCACTCGAGGAGCCACCCATGCGCCTTCGCGTGCTCGCAGCAACCCTCATCGCCCTGGCGATGCTTGCATCCGCCGGCCCGGCCGCGGCGGTGACGAATGGGACGCCCGACGGGACGAACCACCCCTACGTCGGCTACGCGGACAACCTGGTCTTCGCGTGCTCCGGGACCCTGCTGTCGCCGACCGTGATGCTGACGGCGGCGCATTGCTTCAGCGACAGCACCTCTGGCTTCGGCACCAACACGACGACGGGAGCCCCGTTGGTTCGAGTCTCATTCGACCCGAACCTCATCAACACCCCCGCGGCGCAGCGGACCTGGTATGTCGGGACGTACTACTTCGACCCGCAGTTCGCCATCGGAGGCGGCGGCGGGCTTCCGGGTTTCGACACCCACGACGTCGCGCTGGTCATCTTCGGTGAACCGGGCTGCACGATCCCGACGAACACCGTCAGCACCTACGTGTGTGGCCAAGTGCCTCAGGCGGCGACGCTCGGTCAGTACGGGTCGCTGCCAAGTCTGGACCTCGTCAATTCGCTCGCGATGAATACCCGGGTGGACATCGTCGGTTACGGGGTCCAGGACTTCATCAACGGCGGCGGTCCGTGTGACCCGAACTGCAGGAAGAGCCCGGGTGCGTCGGCGACGAGATTCTTCGCGCCGACCCGCCTGGTGGCCAGCAACAACTCCATCAGCGACGAGTTCATCAAGCTCCACGCCAACAAGGGCGGCACGTGCTTCGGAGACTCCGGTGGACCCGACCTCGTCGGTGGCACGAATGTCGTGATCGGCGTCAACTCGTTCGTCGCGAACAGCGTCTGCTCGGGCAACACGTACTCCTACCGCGTCGACACCGCCGAGGCGTTGACGTGGATCACGACCACGGTCGCGGCTCATGGAGCGTCGCTTACTAGGTAGATACCGCTCTGGCCGCTTCGACGGCTGGGATCGCATCGGGCAGCGGTCCGGATCCCGCGACTGACGAGGCTCCCGGTCTCACCGGGAGCCTCGATCATGTCGCCCTGCGGGTGTCGAGGATCGACCGGACCGCACCGCGCCAACGGGTCCGGCGAGGGCCTGCTTCGCCAAGCAGATGGCTGACACTACGAGGCGTGACGCCCGAGACGCGATACGCCAAGAGTGGCGAGGTCCACATCGCGTACCAGGTCGTCGGCGACGGCCCCGTCGACCTCGTGTTCATCCCGGGCCTGTTCACGCATGTCGAGCACCAGTGGGATGAGCCGACCTTCGCGCGGTTCCTCGGCCGCCTCGCTTCGTTCTCGCGGCTCATCGTCTTCGACGCACGCGGGGCCGGTCTCTCTGATCAGGCACACGAGCTACCGCCGATGGAAGACCAGATCGACGATCTGCTCGCCGTTCTGGATGCGATCGGGTCGTCGTCGGCGGCGATCTTCGGGATGTCGCAGGCAGGACCGATGGCCATCCTCTTCGCGGCGTCGTATCCCGAGCGCACGCGCGCGATCGTGCTCTATGGGTCATACGCGTCACCCAGGCAGCGCGACGGATATCCCTGGGGGCGGAGTCCCGAATGGATGGACGCCTACGGTCGGCAGATCGACGATGCGTGGGGGACCGGCATCTTCCTGCCCCAAGTGGCGCCCTCGCGCGTCGGGGACGAGCCGTTTCGGCGCTGGTGGGGCAAGTACGAACGGCTGTCGCATGGGCCCGGCAACGCGCTCGCCTACTTCCGCATGAACGCGCAGATCGACGTGCGGGCGATCCTGCCGACGATCCAGGTGCCGACCCTCGTGCTGCACCGGCAGGACGACATCTACCGCGACATCGGCCATGCCCGGTATCTCGCCGAGCACATCCCGGGCGCGAAGCTCGTCGAGCTCCAGGGCATCGATCATCTGCCGTACCTGGGCGATGCCGACTCGATCCTCGACGAGGTCGAGGAGTTCCTCACCGGGGTCCGGCCGCCGCCGGAGCGCGATCGTGTGCTGGCCACGGTGCTGTTCACGGACATCGTCGGGTCGACGGAGCACGCGAGCCAGCTCGGTGACCGCGCCTGGAAGCAGCTGCTCGAGCGGCACCACGCGCTGGTGCGCGCCGAGCTGAGTCGATACCGGGGCCGGGAGGTCGACACCGCGGGCGATGGGTTCCTCGCGACCTTCGACGGACCGGCGAGAGCCGTGCGTTGCGCGACCGCGATCGTGGACGCGATGCCGGCGATCGGCCTCGAGGTCCGCGCAGGGGTCCATACCGGCGAGGTCGAGCTGATGGGCACGAACGTCGGTGGGATCGCGGTCCATATCGGCGCCCGCGTGGCTGCTCTCGCTCGACCGAGCGAGGTGCTCGTCTCAGCGACGGTCGGCGCGCTCGTCGCTGGGTCCGGCATCGAGTTCGCCGACCGCGGCGAGGTGTCCCTGAAGGGTGTGCCGGGTCTTTGGCGCCTGTACTCGGTCACCGCGACCTAGGGAGTGTTCGTCACGATCGCCTTGAGGCGGCGCTCGAGGCGGTCGTCAGGTCGCCGACGGAGGGCCGCCGCGGCGGCGGATCGCGCGCTCGGCGAGGACCCGCACGGTCCCGCGGAAGATCAGGCCGTGGACCGGGTAGAGCACGTACCAGTAGGCAAGACCCGGGAGGCCCTTGGGCTCGAAGAAGGCCGTCTGGACCAGGCGGCTGCCGCCCTCGGCCGGCGTCACGTCGTATTGGAGCCAGGCGCGCCCCGGCACCTTCATCTCCGCCCGCAGGCGCAGCAGGGTCGGCCGGTGGACCTCCTCGACGCGCCAGAAGTCCAGAGCGTCCCCGACCCGGAGGGTGCCGGGGTCGCGACGGCGGAGCCGCATGCCGACGCCACCGACGGCGCGATCGATGAGGCCGCGAACGCGCCACAGCACGTTCGCGTACGGCCAGCCGCCGCGGCCGCCCACGCGCTCGATCTCGGCGAACACGGCGTCGGGTGGGGCGGGCACGGCTCGCTGCCGGCGCTCCACGATCATCCCCTCGGTGGACGTGAGGGACGAGAGGCTCTCCCGGTCGGGGGCGGCGTACGCGTCGAACCACGTCGACACCAGGTCGTCCGGATCGGCGCGGTCCATGGCCCGCCGGAGCGCTTCGATGTAGGGCACCGGCGAAAGGCCGAATGCCCGCGCCGGCCCCGGATCGCGGACGACCACCTCGTTGCGCAGACCCTCGATCAGCGGCCGGGCGATGCCAGCCGGCACGGGCGAGATCAGGTTCACCCAGTACGAGGAGAGCCGCGGGGTCAGCACCGGGACGGGGATCATCAGGCGGCGAAGGCCGCGCAGGCGCGCGTACGTGCGCATCATGTCGCCGTACGACAGGACGTCCGGGCCGCCGATCTCGACGACGCCGGTCGTGGCGGGGTGCTCGAGTGCGCCCATGAGGTAGTCGAGGACGTCGCGGATCCCGATCGGCTGGCACCGGGTGCCCACCCACCGGGGCGTGATCATGATCGGCAGCCGCTCCGTCAGGTGGCGCAGGATCTCGAACGACGCGCTGCCGGACCCGATGATCACCGCCGCGCGGAACTCGGTGACCGGCACCCCGTGGGCGGCGAGCTCGGCGCCCGCCTCATGGCGGCTGGCCAGGTGGTGCGAGAGGTCCGCAGCGTCGTCGCCCAGGCCGCCGAGATAGACGATCCGGGCGATCCCCGCCCGTGCCGCCGCCAGCGCGAAGTTGCGGGCTGCCTGCCGATCGCGCTCCGCGAAGCCTCGCTCGCCCGCGCCCATCGAGTGCGCCAGGTAGTACGCGACCGCCACGCCGTCCAGGGCGGGCGCGAGGGTCGCGGGCTCCAGGAGGTCGGCGGCCACGACGCGTGCACCCGGGAACCGGTCGGCGAGCGGGCGGGCGTCGCGGCTCATGAGGACGAGGTCGTGGCCCATCGCCTCGAGCAGTGGGACGAGGCGACCGCCGATGTACCCGCTGGCGCCGACGATGAGGATCCGCATGGCACGAGTATGGGTGGCGGCGTCGCGGGGGCGCTCTGCCGGTGGGTGACGAATGCGGCGACAGCCTCGGGGATCGGTCAGTCGATCGGCAGATCCTCTACGCGGACTTTCCCTGGATGGCTGATCATGGGCGGTGGATGATGGTGTTCCCTGCGGTGAATACGTCCTCGATCCTGCAACCAAACGTCTGTGCGATAAGGAACGCAAGGGGCAGCGACGGGTCGAACCGCCCGCGTTCGATCGAGATGACCGTCTGGCGCGAGACGCCGAGCACGTGTGCGAGGTCGGCCTGAGTCCATCCGCGACCGAGCCGTCGTTCGGCGAGGTCGTTCCTCATCCCAGCGCACGGTGGCGGTTCACGAGGTAGCGCAGACCTGCGTCGACCACACTCAGGCCGATCAACGCCAGCAACACTGGCAACGCGTCGACGTCGTTTCTGCCGAACATCAGTACAACGGTCACGACGAGCGTCGCGATGAGGACGTCGAGGAACGCTCCGGATGCCGCCTGCTTCATCCAGGACAGCTCGACACTCTCCTCGCCGAGAGGGTCACGGGTGACCGTGTGGTTGGAAACGAAGATCCAGACGCCGAGAGAAACGGAGGGATAGGCCGCGGTCAGGGCGAGGGCGGACTACACGCCGATCGCGTCAGCCACTCGCGCCCAACCCATGTCCTCCTCCCCTCCAGGCGCCGCAGGCAGACCGTCGTCACGCCAAGGCTCGAGTCGATCGAGGAACGCGCTGACCGCTTCGATTGACTCGCCGGCATCACGGCCGAGCTTGGCGGCCGCGTGGCGGGTCACATGGACGCCCGAGGCGGCTAAGCCAGTGGCTCGCAGATAGCGCCGGAACCGCAAGTAGAGCGTGTCACTGGACAGACCTCCGCACGCGTACCCGCCTGCCAACGGCGCAACGGCTCGCGGCTCGTGCTCGCGACGCGCTCGGGCTGACGGGGTCAACCTCCTGAACTTCAGCGGCCGCGCTCCGTACGTATATCGTCCACGGCCGAGATCCATCAACCCCGGAGGGCGCCTGGACCGCGCCCAGTTCATGCTCGAAGGAGGGAGGCTTCGCGGGTGGTTTACGAGTGTTTGCGGGGCTCCGTTCGGGTCGCGTCGAGGTCGTCGACCGCGTGGTCCGATAGAGCTGAGGGCAGATCACACGCAGCGACCATTGCGCTGCCAAGACGATTGACGGCCCGCGGGTCCGCTTTGGTGACGCGCGCGACAGGAGCTGACGCTCGGCCAGACGGAACCGGCGCACCATAAGGGTCGGCGAAGGAACCGGACCCCCGGATCTGGAGGAACTGCGATGAGCGACTCGCGTACGCCCTACGGCAACGGCAACTTCCCGATGCTCCAGGAAGGCGACACCCTGACCGCCGCGCAGGTGCGCTTGATCGCGAGCGCGATCAGCCAAGCCGGCAGCCAGCGGACGCTCGCTCGCTCAAGCGACGCCCCCGCCTTTGCATGTGACGAGAGTTCTTGCGTGTGCGTCGGTGACGACGACTGCAACGACATGTTCACGGGCCAGAGCTGCGGCCCCGAGGCCGTCTGCCTCTCAGACGGAGCCGGCAGCGTCGTCTGCATCTGTATCCCCGCGTAGGGATCGCCGGTGCGGTCCCGGCCGCGCGCACACCATGACCTCTTCGCGGTCCACGCCGTGACTGATCGGCCGTCACGGTTCCCGACCGCTGGCTCCAAGCGCCCGCAAGCCTTCGTCCATCGACTCGAGAGCACGTTTGCCCGCGTGCTGCTCCGCCGCAACGTCGGACTCAAGGAACTCCCGGACGCTCGCGAGCGCGCTTTCGCCTTCGTCCGTGAAGGCCTTCAGGGCATCGTCGAACTCGCGCAGCGTCTTCTCATGCTCCTGGTCGAGTCGGAATTCCTCCGCCGAGGCGCGATCCTCCTCTGACGCCGCGACCCTTTGTCGATCCAGTTCCAACCGCAGCTCGCTGTCCTTAGCGCCATCTTCGAGAACGCTGAATGCCGCGCTCATCTCGGAACAAATATCTGGGGCTTGGTCGAGCACCCCCTTTGCGGTCGCCATGATGAACATCGCTCTGAACGCATCGCCATAGGCAACGCCTGGCATCGGATCGATGAGGCGGACAACCCTCTCATGTACATTCACGACGCCGTACCGAAGTCTTCTCGCTTCATCGTGGTCGAGAAATGGCGTCAGGTCCGCCGCTAGCCTAACCAAGCGGTCGGCCGCGATCTTCCAGTTCTCGGGCGCGCTCGCGAAGCCGTAGAGCCGCCACTCGCTGCGATTCCGAACCATGTTCACCAAGGCTAGGGACGGTCGGGCCGAACATCGCGTCCACGTGGCCCCGAAGGCTCAACGCCACCGCCTTGATTCGGCGCTCGCGTTCGTCAGACCAGGGCAGGCCAATCGCCTCGGCAACTTCGCTCGACTCGGGCCCCGGTCCCACGAGGATCTCGACGGAGTTCGCCGCGAGGAGTTTGAGTTGGCGCGTCATCTGCTGTAGCGCGTGGAACGCAAGGCGCTCGTTCCGGCTACGCCATGCTCGTCGTTGCCACCGCTCGAGAGTGTTGGCGCCGATAACGACCGCGCCGATGCCGGCGGCGCCGGCCGCGAGGAGGTCGCGGACCACATCAAGCCACCAGACGTCGCCGGCGACCTTGGTCAACGCACCTGCGACGAGTAGCGCCAGCCAGACGAGAGCCGCGGCGATGTAGAGGGATCGCGGGACTCGCGGCGGCTCGTCACTCGCGCCAGTACATCTTCTCTCTGCATGGTGTCGAGCCGCGTCGATGTCTCCCGCGCCGGCCAATGGCCCGGTCGGTAGAGGGACGTTTCCGTGGCAGTGCGCCACGCGTTATCCAATCCGACAGGATGAGGATAGGCTGCGTGCGTCTGTTTGATTGGCACCATCCGCACGTCGGACGTTCTTCGAAACTGGGGTACCCAACCTCCGCGCTGGTGGCGTCTCCGTATGTTGTCCCTCCGGTCACCACGGCCCGCGCGGCAGCCTAGGAAGTTCCTGAGTCTCATGCCTAGGGGTTCGCGGAGCCGTTCGGCCCTGTTGCAATGTGGCCCTTACAGCTCAAATCCCGAGCGACTCTGCTACGCGCGCCCAGCTGCCGTCACGTTCACCCTCCAACCGCCTTAGGTAGACAGTCGTGACGGCGAGGCTCGAGTGATCGAGGAACGCGCTGACCGCCTCGACGGAGTCGCCCGCGTCACGGCGCAGCTTGGCCGCGGTGTGGCGGGTGATGTGCACGCCCGATACTCGGAGGCCGGCTGAGCGCGCAAGTAACGGCGGAACCGCAGGTAGAAGGTGTGGCTCGATAGGCCGACATCTCGCGTACCCGCCTGCCACAGTGACTCACTTGGCTCCATGGCCGCGAGATCCTTGCCCAGGTCGCCGAAGACTCGCGACGATCGCCTCGAATGCCGGTCGCGGCAGCTCGCGACGTCCACGCTTGCCGCCCTTGCCGCGGTACGAGTATTGGGCCACGTCCCCGTCGACCGTGAGGTCCTTCGCCTGGAGGCCCATGACCTCGGCGCGGCGCCGGCCGGTCAGGAGAAGCGTCAGGACGATCGCGCGGTCGCGGCGCCCAGCGACGGTGTGAGGGACGACCGCGAGGAGGCGCTTCACCTCCTCCGCGGAGTAGCCGCGCGCCGGAGCGACCACGGTGCGCGGCCGCTCGACGGCGTCGCACGGGTTCGACGCGACGAGACCCATCCGGATGAGGAAGCGGTAGAAGGAGCTGACGCAGGCGATCCGCGCGCCGATCGTGGCGGCCGCCGGCGGCCGTCCTGACGCGCCGATTCCATGTGCGTACGCCAGCACGTCCGCCGGCTTGATGGTGTCAGGCGTCCGGCCGGCAAAGAATGGCCAGAGCATGCGGGAGTAGCTCTCGACCGTCCGGTCGAGAGCCCGATCGGTTGCCCTTCTCGACGAGGAACGCGTACAGCGCCTGCTCCCATTTGGAGCCATCGACTGGTCGGGCGAGCGACTGGTGCTCGGACATGTATCCACCTCCATCGGGTGGCACATGACTCACTCGCCGCGCCCAGGAAAGTAACCACTCTGGCCCGTTGTGGCAGCCTCGAGACCAGCGGGCCGCGGTGGCGGGCGCGGAGCGAGGCCACGCGGGGCTGATCCAAGGCGACCGGTCGCTGTGCCTGCACATCGGCCACCACCCGCGCCATGCCTCAGAGGGTCGGTTCGTTCGGTCCCGCGTCTCGCCCGGTGTCGCCGTAACCGAGCTTCGACTGGCTCTCTGCTTATCGACGGCCGAAGAAGTGCGGACGTCCACTACATGACAGTGGCGAAAGCAGGACCGCCGAGGACTCGAGACGAAGCTGGTCCACCAGCGCGACTAACGCGTCGAGGTTCAGTTAGACGCCAGCCGACGCGGGCGTCGTAGTGTGGCCGCCTCGCTGAACTGCCGCTGTCGTGGGAGATCAGGAGAGCTCTGGCGGCGTGGCTAGCCACGTCGCTAAGCCCTAGCAGTCAACGGGCTTCGCGGGGGAAGTGCGGAGTCGCCCGTCCCTCGGTAACTCGGTGAAGGAGGCATGTGATGGCGACTCCGCGTATTCGCCCTCCGCGACCCGACGCGGTCGCCACGAGCGCGACAGCCCTGGGGACGCCAGGAGCGGAGTTCCGAGTCGCGGCCTTCGGCGACTCCCTCATGTGGGGTCAGGGGCTGCGGCGCGCCGACCAATTCTCGTGGCTCATCAAGGAACAGCTAGGGATCGCTGCCAAGAAGACACCGGTGCTGGTGGCGGACCGCTCGCGATCAGGAGCGCAGATCGACGAACGCGCTGTCCAGCGCCAAGAGTTCGTCAGCCGCTTCCCGGAAGTCTTCAAGAGTCGGACTGAACGAACACGCTTCATCGACGGGACCCTGCCAGGCGCCCAGATCCCTGCCGAGCGACTCTACGGCGAGATACCGGCGACATTCCCGACGGTTCGCGCCCAAGTCGCTGCGGTATCTGACGAGGTCGGAAAGACCGTTCGTGTCGCGCTGGTAAGTGGTGGGGCGAATGACATCGGCTTCGATGAAGTCATCAATCCGACCGAATTCCCCGGTGCGTTCATCGAGCGATGGGATGGCAGGATCAAGGAGATCGCCTACGAGCTCGTCCTTGACTTGATCGCCCGCGTTCGGCGCAAGTGCCCCAAGGCCGTCATCCTCCAGTTCGGCTACTACATGCCGCTCTCGTACCGATCGAGCCGATCGGACATCGAGGCATTCTTCAAGCACGAGCTCGACAACGATGTCGGTTGGTGGCTCAACAAGCACGTTCCAGGAGTCCTGGACCTGCTCCCGGGCGTTGACAGCGTGAGCGTTGAGCAGATGGTCCTCGAGGCCCGCATCCGTGGCGTCTGGGCTGCCGGTCGTGCCCAGTACTGGATGCGCAAGGCCGTCGCCGACGCCAACGCCGACGACGCCGCCCGGGGGCCAGGTGTCGTCTACGTGCCCGCGCCCTTCACCGACGACATGGCTGCCTTCGGCGCACAGCCGATGCTCCATGAGGACTATTCGCACCCGACGACCGACCCGGCCCGCCAGCTCCGCGAGGCCCGATGTCCTCGAGCCGCCCACTTGGGTGCGCTGCGCGACTTGTGGCCGAAGCTGATCCTCGGGACGCCATCGGCCGCGACCGTGAAGGCCCTCCGCAGCTCCCTGACAGGACCCCAACCCCTGCTCGATGGCCTCGCCGGCGACTTGTCCGGCCGTGAGCGTTTGCGCCTCATCCCGATCATCACAGCGGAGATCCGGCGCATCCAGCGCGCGCTGATCGCGTCGTTCCTGCATCCCAACACCGAGGGCGCGCGACGCTATGCGGCTGAGGCGGTCCGGCGCTACAACGTGCACACCCAGCGGATTGCCGCGATCGGAACGGTCGTAAAGCCCACATCCCCGGCTCAGTTGCCGGGTGGATCAGAGACGCTCGAGGAACGGCTTGAGCGTTTCGGGCTGCGGGGGACTGGCCCCTTGTCGGCGGACGTTGGCCACGAGGAAGTGGACTCGCTCGCGGTCACGGTCGTGACTGAGCGCGCCTCGGAGCGGTTGTTGGCGCCCGACATGACGCTCGTGGTCACCAACCGATTGGTCGGGGGCGCCGCGGCGGGGCGCGTGGTGACCCGCGAGTTCTTGCTCAACTTCCCGTATCGCATCACGAACGTACTGGGCGCGCAGCTGGTGCGGAAGTTCTATCCACACTTCGAACCGGCGGTGACCAACTTCTTCACACTCAACACGTCTGGTGAGCTTCGCCTAGAGCAGATCACCGGGTTCGCCATCGCCATGGGACCCGATCCCGTCGGCGGCAAGTTCGGGAACGTGTGGCGTCCTCGTCGCGTCCAGCTTGAGATCAATGGGCGCGTCGTTCACGATCAGACATTTCGAAACCGCGAGCTCCGCCCTGGCCAGTCGTTGACGCTGGACTATCCGCCTCCCGCTCGGCGGCCGGGTGGAACCGGGACGGTCGCGACCGCGCGAGCCGGAGGCTGACAAACCGCGACAAAGGCTTTCTTGACAACGCCGGCTGGGGAGCGCAGGACATGGAGCCATTCAGCACCGGGATCGCATTGATGGCGCTATTCGTTTCCGCAATTTCGCTCATTCTGTCGTGGCGGTCGGAAGTGCAACGGCGAAAGGCCGAAGATTTGCGAGATCTACTCGGCGAGAAGGAGACAGTCGGTTTCGCCGCACTCAGGCTGTTGAGGGAAGGCCTGCCGACGAGTGACAAGAGGGCCCGAGCTCTCGTCATAGATGCAGTGATGCAAGCGTGCGTCCTTGAGGGCTCTGACCGATCGCGGGCGCTGCTGTTTCGCGTTCTGGAGATAAATTGCGCCGTATACGGGAAGGAGCTGACGGCCACCCTCGACGGGATTGAACACGCCTATACATCGATGGCCGCCTACCGATTTGACGCTAAGGAGCTGGATCTCGCGAACGGTCGGCTTCGACTTGGGGCCGCGCGAAAGATCCTTGATGCCTGCGGCGCTGCGTCCCGTACCTAGCAGTGGTCAGTCTGGCGGCTTCACCACTATCACCAGTTCGTGTTCAGCCGCGCGGCTGATGGCGCGCGTGTCGTTCCCAGGCTGGCATTCGCGTTCGTAGACTGCCGCGACGCGCCCGGACGGCGAGGCGACCGCTAAGTAGCTCCACAGGACCGGAGATCGTGTCGGCCCACGTGACGCCAGCCGCCGAGGCGAACGGTCTGGCGCTCGCGCTTCCCGAGGTGGTTATGGCGCGCCCGGAGGGATTTCGAACCCCCGACCCCGTGGTCCGAAGCCACGTGCTCTGGTCCGCTGAGCTACGGGCGCGCGGACCGCGGATGATACAGGCTCGTTCCGCAGCACCCGGTCGGAACCATGGCCAACGGCGCGCTCGATGCGCGAGACTGTCGCCATGGCCATCGATCCGCGGGCCGGGAAGCCCGCTGACCCGTCGATGCTGGTCGACGTCGACCGGCTGATCGCCGCCTACTACGACGCGAAGCCCGATCCCTCGATCCCGGAACAGCGCGTGGCATTCGGGACGAGCGGGCATCGTGGGTCGTCACTGAAGACCTCGTTCAACGAGGGCCACATCCTCGCCGCGAGTGCGGCCGTCGCGCGATATCGGCGGAGCCACGGGATCGACGGGCCCTTGTTCATGGCCCTGGACACCCACGCCCTGTCGATGCCGGCCTATCGGACGGCGCTCGAGGTCCTCGCGGCGGCCGGGGTCGACGTCCTGCTCCAGCCGGACGACGAGGTGGCACCGACCCCGGCGCTGAGCCACGCGATCCTGACCTATAACCGCGACCGGTCGACCGGTCTCGCCGACGGCATCGTCGTGACCCCGTCGCACAACCCGCCCGAGGACGGTGGCTTCAAGTACAACCCGCCGACGGGCGGCCCGGCCGACACCGACATCACCGGCTGGATCCAGGACGAGGCGAATGAACTTCTCAAGTCCGGACTTGCAGAAGTCAAGCGAACACGATGGGAGCAGGCTCGGCCGAGTGCCGGGAGCTACGACTTCCGTGCGAACTACGTCAACGACCTCGGCTCGGTCATCGACCTCGAGGCCATCGCGTCGTCCGGCCTGCGTATCGGCGTGGATCCCATGGGCGGGGCGTCGGTCGACTACTGGCCGCTCATCGCCGAGCGCTACCGGCTCGACCTGACGGTCACCAACTCGACGGTCGACCCGCAGTTCGGCTTCATGACGGTCGACTGGGACGGCCGCATCCGGATGGACCCGTCATCGCCGTCCGCGATGGCACGGCTCGTGGAGCTGCGCGACCGGTTCGATGTCGCGTTCGGCAACGACACGGACGCTGACCGGCACGGCATCGTCACCCCGTCGGCCGGCCTGATGAACCCGAACCACTTCCTCGCGGTGTGCATCGCCTACCTGTTCGGCGGGGCGCGCGGGTGGAGCACCGAGGTGGCGGTCGGCAAGACGCTCGTCTCGTCCGCGATGATCGACCGCGTGACGGCTGACCTCGGGCGGCGGCTGCTCGAGGTGCCAGTCGGGTTCAAGTGGTTCGTCGCCGGGTTGATCGACGGCTCGGTCGGGTTCGGCGGCGAGGAGAGCGCCGGCGCGAGCTTCCTGCGGCGCGACGGGACGGTCTGGACGACCGACAAGGACGGACTCATCCCGGCGCTCCTTGCCGCGGAGATGACGGCGCGAACCGGCGGTGACCCCGGCGTCACGTACGACGAGCTGACGAAGCGCTTCGGCGCGCCCGCCTACAGGCGCGTGGACGCGCCCGCGTCGCCGGCCGAGAAGGCGATCCTCGCGAAGCTCTCGCCCGACGCCGTTCGGGCGGAATCGCTCGCCGGCGACCCGATCACCGCGATCCTCACCACGGCGCCAGGCAACGGCGCGCCCATCGGCGGCCTCAAGGTCCAGACCGGTCAGGGCTGGTTCGCCGCCCGGCCGTCGGGCACGGAGAACGTCTACAAGGTCTACGCGGAGAGCTTTCGCGGCGAGGAGCATCTCGCCCGGCTCATCGAGGAGGCCCAGGGTGTCGTGAGCGCGGCACTCGGCGCGGCAGTGGCGTAGCGAGGTGGAGGCGCTGCTGCTCACGAACGAGTACCCGCCGAACGTCTACGGCGGGGCCGGCGTCCACGTCGAGTACCTCGCGCGCGAGCTCGCGAAGCTCATCGAGGTCGACGTGCGCTCGTTCGGCGAGCAGGACGAGAAGTCGGGGTCGCTGCGCGTTCGGGGCTACGGCGTGCCGCTCGACCTCTCGACGACGGCCGACAACCTGAAGCCGGTGTTCGGCGCGTTCGGGCGCGACCTCGCGTGGGTCGCCGACCCCGTCACCGCCGACCTCGTGCACGTGCACACGTGGTACGCGCATCTGGGCGGGATCCTCGCGAAGCTGGCGTACGGGATCCGCTCGTGCTCACCGTGCACTCGCTCGAGCCGCTGCGGCCGTGGAAGCGCGAGCAGCTCGGCGGCGGGTACGACGCATCGGCGTGGGTCGAGCGGACGGCGATCGAGCTGGCCGACGCGGTCATCGCGGTGTCCAAGGAGACGCGCGAGGACGTGCTGCGGCTGTTCTCGGTCGACGAGGCCAAGGTCCACGTGATCCACAACGGCATCGATACCGAGGAGTACCGACCGCAGACGGCGACCGACGCGCTCGAGCGGTTCGGGGTCGGGCTCGATCGGCCGTACGCGTTGTTCGTGGGCCGGATCACGCGCCAGAAGGGGATCATCCACCTGGTCCGGGCGATCCGGCATCTGCCGACCGAGACCGCCGTGGTGCTGGTGGCCGGCGCGCCGGACACCAAGGAGATCGCGGCCGAGATGGCGGCGGCGGTCGAGGAGGCGCGGACGACCCACCCGCACATCACGTGGATCGCGGAGATGGTCGACAAGCCGTCGATGCGGCAGCTCTATTCGCACGCGGCGGTGTTCGTGTGCCCGTCGGTGTACGAGCCGTTCGGGATCATCAACCTCGAGGCGATGGCGTGCGAGACGGCGGTCGTGGCCAGCGCGGTCGGCGGTATCCCGGAGGTCGTCGTGCCCGGCGAGACGGGGCTGCTCGTGCCGTTCGAGGCGGCGGGTGGGACGTCGTTCGAGCCGAGCGATCCGGATCGGTTCGAGCGCGACCTGGCGGCCGCGATCGAGGAGCTGATGGACGACCCGGCGCGCCGCGAGGCGATGGGTCGCGCGGGTCGCCAGCGGGCGGTCGAGCACTTCGGCTGGGATGCGATCGCGCGTCGGACGGTCGACCTGTACCGGACGCTCGTCCCGGGTTGACCCCGCGCCGGGTGGTAGGCGAGCGATGCGGGGCGCCGGCACCACCCCGGGTGGTGCGCCCGCGCGCGCGCCGCGTGCGATCGCTAGTGGCGGGCCATCCAGCGGGCGAGGCTCGGGCCTGACGGCGGCTTCTGCGAGCGGTCCGCCGCGGCGTCGATCCGGCCGAGGGCCCATTGCGCGTAGCGAACACCGATCCAGCGGAACGGCTCGGGCTCCCACGAGCGCGAGCGATGGCCGACCAGCGGCAAGTCCGTCCGTTCCGACTGCTGGTCCGTCAGCAGCTCGGCCAGCGTCCGCCCAGCGAGGTTCGCCGTCGATACGCCGTGGCCGATGTACCCGCGCGCCGACGCGACACCGGACGCACGGTCGAACGTGATCGACGGGTGCCAGTCCCGCGGCATCCCCAGCGGCCCGCCCCAGGCATGGGTGAAGCGCACATCGCGGAGTGTCGGGAACCAGGCACGCACGAAGCCGCGCAGCATCTCGTGGGTCGGGGCGTGACGGTCGTACGCGTCGCGGATCGGCGACCCGAAGCGGTACGGCGCACCGCGCCCGCCGAACAGGATCCGACCGTCCTCGGTCCGCGACAGGTAATCGACCGACAGCCGCGTCGACGCCAGCGTCTCGCGCTCCGTCCAGCCGATCTCCTGCCACTGGGCGTCCGACAACGGCTCGGTCAGGACGATCAGCGAGTACACCGGGATGAGCTGCCGATGCAGTCGCGGGAAGCGCGTGAGATAGGCCTCGCCCGCCAGCACGATCGCCGAGGCGCGCACATCGCCGCGGTTCGTCCGCAACACGGCCCGCCCGCCGGTCGCGGGTGAGGACGGCGACCAGTCGACCACCGGCGTTCCTTCGACGATCCGGCCGCCAAGCCGCTCGACCAGCCGTGCCAGCCCGCGTGCCAGCCGCCCGGGATGGATGACCGACGAGTCCGGCGTGTAGATGCCGCGCACGACGCCGGCGACGCGCACCCGCTCGGAGACCTCCGGCCCGCTCAGCAGCTGGTAGCGCTCGCCGAAGCCGTACCGGACGTACTCCTCGTAGCTCTCCTCGATCGCCGGCACCTGGTGCGCTCCGCGGGCGACGACCAGCGCGCCGCCGCGATGCCAGCCCGAGTCGAGCCCTTCCTCGCGCGACACCCGTCCGACCTCGTCGACCGCGGCGTAGGTCGCCGCCTGCGTCCGAGCCGCGGCCTCCCGGCCGTGGAGTCTCGCGAGCCGATCCATCGAGATGTTGAGGTCGGGCGCGCACCACGCCCCGTTCCGCCCGGACGCCCCGAACCCGGCGGTCTCGGCCTCGACGACCAGCACCCGCAGCGACGGGTCGTGGCGGAGCAGGTAGTACGCGGTCCACAGCCCGGTGTAGCCCGCTCCGAGGATCGCGATGTCGACGTCGACCGATCCATCGAGCGGCGGGCGCGGCGTCAGGTCGTCGCCGGAGGTCTCGAGCCAGAACGAGACCTCGCTCGGCTTCAGCGTCGACGGCTGGACATCCACGACGGGCACGCTAGCCGGGATCCGACCGTCCGTGTGGGCTGGTTGCGAGAAGCAGCGGACGACGGCACACTCCCCGCCGTGCCCCGTCCCGCACGTCGTCGATCGGCGACGCGTCTCCGGACGCTCCCGTGGTCCGGCCGCGCTCATCGGCGTCCTCGGCTTCGCGTCCGTGGCCCGCTCCTGGCCGCGCTCATCAGTGCGGTCGTCCTCGCGTTCGTCATCCCGTTCCTCGGGCAGCGCGCGCACGTCGACGATCCGCTCGTCGGTCCGGGGGAGGCCGTCGGGTTCCAGGCAACGCCCACGCCGATCGCGACCGCTCCGCCCGCGCAGCCGGCCGCGCCACCGACGGCCCCGCCGCCGACGGCCGCGCCGCGGGTCGCCTCGGTGGACCCGGGCCCGGACGATGTCCGGAACGCGCGGGCGGTCCACCTCGCGATGGCGCCGCTGCCCCCGTCGGTCCTCATCGGCTATGTCTGGCCGATCCCGAAGAGCCGCCTGACGCAGCCGTTCGGCGTGTCACCGTTCGGCGGCGGCGTCTACGAGGGGAAGCCGTTCCACGACGGCCTCGACCTCGCCACGTTCTGCGGCGACAAGGTCGTCGCGGCGCATGCCGGGACGGTGATCGCGGTCGGCCGACGGTTCGACGAGTGGATCGGCTGGCGGGGCAGCCTCGAGCGGTACCAGCTGCGCCTCACGAAGCTGCACCTCTGGAGGACGCTGCCGATCGTCGTCGTCATCGACGATGGCAACGGCTACCGCAGCATCTATGCGCACTTCGAGCGAACGACCGTGAAGCGCGGTCAGGTGGTGGAAGCGGGCCAGCTGATCGGCTACGAAGGGGCGTCAGGGCACGCGAGCGGCTGCCATCTCCACTACGGCCTGTTCTCGCCGGCGGAGAGCCGCACGTTCACCGTCGACCCCAAGGCCGTGAAGAAGATGCTGCTGCCGCATCACCAGACGATGCGCATCGACCCGCTGCTCGTCCTGCCGCAGCGGAACGACCTCGACCTCGACTGAGGGGTCGTCCGCCGGTCCACCGCTGGGTGGTGGCCGACCTGACCGAGGACCGACGAGCTCAGGCGATCCGTCGATAGCGCCGCGCGACCAGCGCGTATTTCGGGACCCGTGCCAGGGCCTCCGCGGCGGTCGGCCCCGGCGAGCCATCGCGCCGCTCGATCGCCAGCCGCGGATCCACGCCTGGCCGCGCTCGCCGCGCATCGACCGTGGCGAGGTCGCGGACCGTTCCCGGCTGGTCCGCCGGCCCCAGCTGCGCCAGCACCGACTCGTCCCAGACCCCGGTCTCGGACGTCGCGCGGACCACCGCCTCGGCGCGCCACGCCGGCCGGCGAAGGAGGATCCGCCGCCACGCCTCGCCCATCGGCGGCTCGACCGTCCCATCGCCCGGCCTCGGTGTCGCCGAGAGATGCTCGCCGCGCGCCCACAGCGCGGCCTGGTGGAGCAGCGCGTACTCGTCGAGGTCGGCGTAGTCGGCCAGTCGATCGGCCGGCGAGCCCTCGCCGAACAGCGCCCGGATCGACGGCCCGAAGACGTCCGCGAGGTCGAGGTCGATGGCCCGGACCGTCCGATGGAGGTACACGTGCTCGTACAGGAACAGGCGCGCCATGAGGAACTGCTCCAGCGCGCCCAGGCCCGACTCGTGGAGCGTGAGCCCGGTCGCGCCGATGAACGCGTAGCGCCGCAGCCGTTCGGGGTCGACGGGCCCGGTCGCGACGCCGGTCAGGTACGCGTCCCGTCGGACGTAGTCGAGGTTGTCGGCCGTGAACACGCCCGACAGCAGTGGCTGGAGCCAGCGCACCCAGGGCGGCATCGACGCGTCGTCGAGGGCGGGTTTCGAGATGAGGAACGCCACCCAGCGCGGGTCGATCGCCTCACCGTCCGCGAAGCGGTCGCGCTCCGCGACGGCGCCGGGCGCACGTCGCAGCCCGCGGATGAGCGCGCCCAGCTCGCGCTCGATGATGAGCTGGCTGAGGTCCTCGTGGGTGAGCGCCTTGGCACCCGTTCGCCGAGCGTCGACCGGGGCGGGGAAGGCGGCCAGCACGTGCTCGTCGAAGAAGTGGGCGAACGGCCCGTGGCCCACGTCGTGGAGCAGGCCGGCGACCCGCAGCGTTTCGACGACCAGCCCCTCGGTCGGGACACGGTCGCCGCCGGCACGCAGGGACGCAGCCAGCGAGGGATACAGCGTCCGCGCCCACAGCCCCGCCTCGTGCATCACGCCCAGACCGTGCGTGAACCGGGAGTGCTCGGCGGTCGGGAAGACCCAGCGCGCCGACTGCAGCTGGCTGACCCGGCGGAGCCGCTGCAGCCAAGCGGTGTCGAGCAGGTCCTCCTCGGCGACGTCCTCGTCGAGCAGCCCCGCGGCGCGGGTCTCGACCGGCGTCAGCCGCTTGGTGAGCTCGAGGTAGCCGTGGATGGGATCGGAGATGAGATTGACGGCGGCGAACGGGTGCCGCCGCGGGGGACGTCCGGCCAGCCCGCTCAGGGCACCGCGATCCGGATCTCCTGCGACCACGCCGAGACGGTACCGCCTCGGTCGCGCGGCCGTGGGTGGCGGTGTGTCCCCGCATCCACCCCGATGCTCAGGCCTCGTACCGGGACAGGGCTCTCCGCAGCCGGGCCGTGACGTCGTCGCGGAGCTCCGTGGGCTCCAGGACCTCGACCTCATCGCCCCACGAGAGGACCCACAGTCGGACCTCGATCGTGCCGGCGACGCGTGCCGTCCAGCGGAGCGAGCCGTCCGCCTCCTCGCGGACCGCCTGCGTCGGATGCCAGGTCGCCTCCTGCACCCGGGCGGCGACCGACGGCGCGAACCGCAGCACCACGGTCACCTCGTCCTGGTCGCCGATGATGTCCCAGGCGCGGCGCAGGACGCGCTCCAGGTCGCCCGCGTCCGGCGCGTCGAAGCGGTCGTTCGTGACGCGCAGGTCGACGATCCGTTCGATCTTGAAGGTGCGCATCGCGTCGCGGGTCTCGTCGAGGCCCATCAGGTACAGCGCATGGGTCGTGAGCGACGGCTGGAGCAGGTACGGCCGAACGCGAGCGAGCCGTGGCTCGCGGTCGACACCGTCGTACGTGGCCGGGGTGTAGCGGAACTCGACGACGCGGCGGTCGGCCCACGCCTGGGTCAGGTCGGCCAACCGACGGTTGAACGCCGCGTCCACGCCCCGTTCCGAGAGCACCGCCACCGCCCGCTCGACGTGCTCCCGGAGCGCCTCGGGCAGGCCCGCCTCCAGCTTCTGGAACGCCGAGGCGAGGTTCGGGTCGTACCGGTCGGCATAGCGCGTCATGAGCCGTGCCGACAGGACGACCGCCATCGCCTCCTGGGTCGTCAGCCGGAGCGGCGGCAGGAATGCGCCCGCCTCGACCCCCCAGCGACCGTCCTCGCTCCACACCGGGATGCCGAGCTCGCCCTCGATCGCCCGGAGGTCGCGATAGACGGTGCGCACGGCCATGTCGGTCTGGCGCGCGATCTCCTGCGGCTTGACGCCCTGCTCGCCGTACGCCTCCAGGATGTGGACGACCCGCAGCAGGCGAGCGGTCTTGTCGCGCTTCGCGCGGACGCGGTCGCTCGGGTCCGCCGGCTCGAGCTCCGGTTCGGCGTCGGGATCGGTGTCGGAATCGGTGTCGAAGTCGTCGGGGTCGTCGAGTCCTGCGAGGTCGGCGGGCTGGTCGCGCATCGACCCGAGCCTACCCGTCTACGACCGCGGGTTGGCGATCGTGACGGGCGAATCGCGATCGACGGCGGTCATGTGCAGGCGCAGCGTGGCCTGGAGCGCGTCGTCGGCCAGGTCACCCGCGGAGCCGTTCACATGCGCGTCGACGCGGCCGAGCTGCCCGTCCTGGAAGACCCAGAAGTCGAGCTCGCCGAGCCATCGGCTGATGTCGGTGTCCCCGACGAGGAGCGCGACCTCGGGCGCCATCCGCCGGAAGGTGTCGCCCGTGACGATGACCCGGCAATGCCGCGCTCGGGCGCCCTCGATGACGTCGATGCCATGCAGCTCGGCGACCGCGCGTGCGGCGGGCGTGAGCGCGGTGTCGACGACCGAGCCGTCGAGGTCACCGCCGGTCGCGCGCTGCAGGGGCGTCGGGACCCAGGTGCTGCCGGGCGCCAGCGACCAGGCCTGGTCGCCGCAGACGGACGAGGCCGACGCGCCCGAGCGCTTCCTCGGATGCGACGTAGCCCTCCCACTGGACGTCGTTCCCCGAGCGCGTCCCGTTCAGCGACAGGGAGCCCACCCGACGGCCGTCGATATCCAGGCTGAGATCCGCGTCGACGCGCGCCGTGGCGCCGGCCATGAGCGCCTGGTCGCAGAGCGGCGGGTCCTCGCTCGGATCGGTCGGCCCGAACCGGGAGCCGAAGACCACGCGGTCGCGCAGGGCGAGCTCGTTCGCGAGTGCGGCGCCGCCGAACACTCCGGCCGCGATCACCGCGGCCGCGATCCCGAGGAGCGTCCCGCGCGTCAGCCGTCGCCGGCGCACGGCCGTCTCCCCGAGTTGCCGCCTCGCGATGCCCAATCCGGCGAACACGGCCGTGCCCACGAGCGCGAGGATCCACGGGTACGCCGCCTCGGGCGAGGGCAGGAGCGTCTGGGGCCCGCGCGTCTCGAGCTGGATCACCAGCCCCGCGAGCGACGGGATCAGCAGGAGCACGGCCCCGAGCCCCAGCCACACGATGCTCGCGAACGCACGCTCGCCGCGGGCGGCGGGTGGCCAGCGCAGAGCGGCGAGGGCAACGAGCAGCGGCAGCACCGCCGCGAACCCGACGACGATGTCCACCGGTCCGCCAGGCCGGTAGCCCACCAGCACGAGCACGAAGGCGAGCGCCCAGAGCGCGGTCAGGATGCCGGCGAGGATCCGCAGCTGGATGATCCGGACGCGCACGGCGGCGAGTCTAGCGGCGGGCCGCTGCAGGTGTGGCCGGGGCCCCTGACTCGGATCGCAGGACCGTGTTCCAGGACGCACCACCGCAAGTACCGCCACCCCTAGGACCAGCGGGCCATCGTGTGCGACGGAGCCCCGCCCGAAACTCCCCACACCACACCGGACGCAGGTTCGGGGTGGGAAGACAGGACCACCGCCGCGGGGGGACCGCGGTCGATGCTGGAGTCAGGGACAAGGCGTGATCCATGGCAGGTCAGGCGCGATCTCGAGGCACGCGGGGATCCGGGCGAACGGCCCGGGGCGCCTCGTCGTGGCCGGCGGTCGCGGCGGCCTCCGCGGTCGCGTCTGGGTCCTCCACCGCCAGCCCGACCGCCTCGAACCCGGCAACGGATCCGCGCACCCGGGCGACGTATCGGATGCTCATCCTCCGGGGTCTGGCGCCGACTGAGGCCGCGAACCTCACGGCGTTCCTGTGCGGCATCCCCGTCGGGGAGGCCACCTGGTCGATCCACGAGGTCAATCGACTGCTCTTCCTCCGGGAGCTCAACCGCACCGGACGGTTCGGATCCGAGGACGGCACGCCGACCCACTGATCCGGGCCCGCACAACCGCATATCGGCGCGGGGACGTCCTCCCTCCTCCCGTCCTCGCGTGAACTACCCGAAACGGCGCCGTACCTCCTCCCGGCGCCGTTTCGGGTTTCTTCGCGTCCGTCACCGCCCGCCCCGGCGGGCCTCCGCCGCGGCCGCGTTCTCGGCCCAGCGGATGCGGACGATGCGACCGATGAGCTCGAGCGGGAGCGGCTCCGACGCCTTGAAGCTGATCGTCCCCTTGCCCGTCAGATACGGCTCGATCTCGCCGGCGAGCTGCGTCACGACGCCTTCGCTTGCCGGGAACAGGCTGAAGTGCTGCTTGAACGCGGCGTACGAGACCAGGAAGCGCTCGCCGTGGCTGCGCAGTGCGGGCATGGCGTACGCGATCCCCTCGGTCGCCCCGGGTGCCGCCGCGTTGACCGCCCCGCGCATCGCCTCGATCCCCGCGCGCTGGTCGTCGTTCAGGGTCGCGAGGTAGGCGTCGACGCTGGTCGGTCCGGCCATCGGGCGTTCCTCCTGCGGTGCGGGCGGCCGCCGGCATCATCCCACGCGCCCTACCATCGCTCGGCCATGCCCCGACCCGTGATCTCGCTGCTCACCGACTTCGGCGCGCGCGACCCGTCCGCCGGCATCCTCCACGGGGTCATCCGGACGATCGCACCCGACGCCGACGTCATCGACATCAGCCACGAGGTCCGCAAGTTCCGGATCCGCGACGGCGCGCTGCTCCTGTGGTGTGCGCTGCCGTACCTCCCGGTCGGCGTCCACGTGGCTGTCGTCGACCCGGGCGTCGGGACGGCACGCCGGCCGGTGGCCGTGCGCATGGCGCGCGGCGACATCCTGGTCGGGCCGGACAACGGACTGCTGCTGGGACCGGCGGATCGCCTGGGCGGGGTCGCCGAGGCGGTCGAGCTGACGGCGGCCCAGTACCGCCTGCCGGTCATCTCGTCGAGCTTCCACGGACGCGACATCTTCGCCCCGGCGGCCGCGCATCTGACCACGGGCGTCGCGCTCGAGGCGCTGGGTCCGGCGCTCGACCCTGCGACCCTGGTGCCATCGCCCCTCGCCGCCCCGACGCTGGGCAACGGCGCGCTCGTCACCGAGATCGTCTATGTCGACACCTTCGGCAACGTGAAGCTGGGCGCGCTGGCGAGTGACCTCGAACGGACGCTCGGGCGACTTGCCGCCGGGACGGCCGTCGAGGCGACGATCGCCGGGACGCCGCGTGCCCTGCCGTGGGCGGTGACCTTCGGCGATGTCGGCGCCGGTGAGCCGCTGCTCTACGAGGACTCCTACGGCCGCCTGTGCATCGCGGTCAACCAGGGCGACGCCGCCCGATCCCTGGGCCTGGTCGAGGACCAGCCGGTCGTCCTGCGGGCGGGCTGACGCGCGCGGCCGGGGATCGGGAGGCCGCATGTACACTCCGCGGGTCCTGTCACCCGTGGAGAACGTCTCTCATGCGCACGACCCGCATCCCCCTCATCGCAGCCGCCGCTCTGCTCGTGGCCGCGTGTTCGGGTGGCGCCGGCGCGAGCCCGTCTGCTGCCCCGTCGTCCGCGGCTCCGTCATCGGCCGCCCCGTCCGCCTCGGCGTCCGCGTCCGCGTCCGTGGCGCCCAGCACGTCCCCGTCGGCGGATGCGTGTGCCAAGGACTCCCTGGCGACCAAGACCGCGGGCAAGCTGACGATCGGGACCGACAACCCCGCGTACCCGCCGTACTACCTGCCGCGCGAGGGCGGCAACACCGAGCCGTGGGACAAGGACCAGGGCGATCCGACGACCGGCAAGGGCTTCGAGAGCGCGATCGCCTTCGCCGTGGCCGACAAGCTCGGGTTCACGCCCGACGAGGTCACCTGGATCGTCGTCCCGTTCGCCAACTCGTTCAAGCCGGGTCCCAAGGAGTTCGACTACTTCATCAACCAGGTCGCCAACAAGCCCGAGCGCGCCCAGACCGCGGACCTCTCCGAGAGCTACTACGACGGCAATCAGGCGGTCATCGTCGCCCAGACCTCGAAGTTCGTCAGCGCGAAGACGATCGCCGAGCTCAAGGACGCGAAGCTGGGTGCGCAGGTCGGCACGACCAGCCTCGATGCGATCGAGAACGTCATCAAGCCCACGAACGAGGCGTCCATCTACGACACCAACGACGCTGCCCTCACGGCGCTCAAGGCGAAGCAGATCGACGGCATCGTCGTCGACCTCCCGACCTCGTTCTACATGACCGAGGTCCAGACCACGGGGAACACGATCATCGGGCAGCTTGGCCAGGCGACCGGGGCGACGCCCGAGCACTGGAGCCTGGTCCTCGAGAAGGACAGCCCGCTCACGGCATGCGTCGACCAGGCGGTCACGGCGCTTCGTGATGCGGGCACGCTGACGACGATCCGCGACCAGTGGCTCCAGGACAAGACCATCCCCGAGCTGCAGCCCTAGGGCGCGTCGAACCGACGTACCCCGATGGCAGCGGGACCGCCGGACCCCCGGTCGGTCCCGCCCGCGCGCGCGTTCCGGGAGCTGTCGCTGGGTGACCCGCGCACGCGCGCGACGCTCATCGCGATCGTCTCCACCGTCGTCGTGTTCGGCGCCCTCGCGCTGCTCGTCACCAACTCGCCCGGCTGGGACGACGTGCGGGAGTCGTTCTTCAACGGCCGGGTCTTCGCCGACTCGTGGCCCCGGATCCTCAACGCCTTCTGGGTCAACGTCCGGCTGTTCCTCATCGCCGAGGTCCTGGTCCTCATCCTCGGACTGGCGATCGCGATCCTGCGGAGCGCGCCCGGCCCCGCGATGTTCCCCGTCCGCCTCCTCGCGACCATCTATGTCGACGTGTTCCGCGCCCTGCCCGGCGTGCTCGTGATCTTCATCCTCGGCTTCGGTGTCCCGGCGCTTGGCCTGCCGGGCCTGCCCATCGACCCGTTCTTCTGGGCGGTCGTCGCGCTCACGCTGCTGTATTCCGCGTACGTCTCCGAGGTCTACCGCGCGGGCATCGATTCGGTCCACCCGTCGCAGATGGCCGCCGCGCGATCGCTGGGCCTCAGCCAGTGGCAGGGGATGCGCTACGTCGTCCTGCCGCAGGCCGTCCGCCGGGTCGTGCCGCCGCTGCTCAACGACTTCATCGGGCTCCAGAAGGACACGGTGCTCGTGTCGTTCGTCGGCGTGGTCGAGGTGTTCCGCCAATCGCAGATCCGGCAGGCGGGCTCGTTCAACTTCACGCCGTACCTCGCGACCGCGCTGATCTTCCTCGCCCTCACGATCCCGCTCGCCCGGCTGGTCGACTGGCTGATCGCCCGTGACCGGTCACCCGGCGCGCCGCTGCGGACGGTGCAGACCGGCTCGACGAACGCCGGGGTCCGCACGTGAGCGGGGCGACGGTGGACCACGGTCCGGCGGGCGAGGCGCTGCGCATCGAGGGCCTTCGGAAGGCCTACGGGAAGGCCGAGATCCTGCGCGGCATCGACCTCACGGTCCACGAGCACGAGGTCGTGTGCCTCATCGGGGCGTCGGGCAGCGGCAAGTCGACGCTGCTGCGGTGCATCAACCTGCTCGAGCCGATCGACGCCGGCCGGATCGTCGTGGAGGGCGACGAGATCACCGCGAAGGGGGTCGAGGTGAACCGCATCCGGCGACGCATCGGCATCGTGTTCCAGGCGTTCAACCTGTTCCCGCACATGACGGTGCTGGGGAACGTGACCCTGGGGCCACGCAAGGTCCTGAAGCGGAGCGCCCGGACGGCCGAGAGCGAGGCGACCTCGCTCCTCGAGCGGTTCGGCCTCGCCGACAAGGCACACGAGCGGCCCGACCGACTCTCGGGCGGCCAGCAGCAGCGTGTCGCGATCGTCCGGGCGCTCGCGATGCAGCCCGACCTGCTGCTGCTCGACGAGATCACCAGCTCGCTCGATCCGGAGCTCGTCGCGGAGGTGCTGGAGGTCATCCGCGAGCTCGCCGCGGGCGGCATGACGATGGTCATCGCGACCCACGAGATGGGCTTCGCGCGCGACATCGCCGACCGGGTGTGCTTCCTCGACGAGGGCCGGATCCTCGAGGAGGGACCACCCGCCGAGATGTTCAGGGCGCCGCGCGAAGCGCGGACGCAGCGATTCCTGCAGCGGGTGATCGAAGCCGGGCGGTTGTGAGCGGCTCGGGCAGCCGGTCGCCCGCGCGTCACCGCCCCGGTCAGGCCGGGCGCTGCACGCCCAGCAGGCGGTCGAGTGTCACCGGCTGGAGACCCGCCGCGGCCAGTCCGTCGATGACGCCTGGCATCGCGGCGAGCGTCGACTCGCCGCCCGCGTGCAGCAGCACGATCGACCCGCCCTGGGCGCGCGACACGACCCGCGAGACGATGTCGTCGGGGGTCGGTCCGCCGGCCGCCGCGCGCTTCCAGTCCGAGGTGTCGACGTCCCACATGACGAGGTAGCCGAACCCGGCGTCGCTCATCGCCCGGCGCACCGTGCGGTCATAGGCCCCGAACGGCGGCCGCGCGAAGGGCTTCGACGTCGTCCCGGTCGCGTCGCGGATCGCGGTCTCCGCGCGGGTGAGCTCGTCGCGCACCTGGTTCTTCGTGGATCCCACGAGGGAGCGGTGATCGAACGTCAGGTTGCCGAGCGTCAGCAGGTCGGGATGCGCGGCAGCCAGCGCGAGCACGCGACGACCGGCGTCCGTCGCCGCCGCATCGCCCGTCACGAACAGCGTCGCCGGGACCCGGTGGTCGACCAGCCAGGCGACGACCGCGTCATCGGGCGCCGTTCGGCCGCCGACCTCGACGGTCAGCGCCACCGCGTTCCCGCCACGCGCGCCCGAGGAGACGACCAGTGCGTCGCCCGAGGTGGGCACCGCCGCGGGCGGGATGACGAGCGACGGAAGCGGCGTGGGCGACAGCGATGGCGCCTCCGTCTCGGCCGATTCGTCGTACACGGTGTTCGGCATGACCTGGAGCCGCCACCCGGCAGCGATGCGATCCGGCTTGTAGCCCGGGAGCGTCGGATCGAGCGACGGATACGCGGTCCGGTTCCAGAAGGCGATGCTGCGCGCCGTCGTGTGGTAGCGGCGGGCGATCGAGGTGAGGGTCTCGCCCCGGGCGACGACGTGGAGGCGGAACGTGGGCGCGGGGGTGGGCGTCGGTCCGGCCGGCGTCGGGGCGGGCGTCGGCCTCGGCGGGCTGGTGATCACGGGCGACGGCGAGGCGAGGGGCGTCGGCGTGGGCCCGAGCGCGCTCGGGAGGCAGGCGCTCGCGATGACGATGACCGCGAGACCGAAGGCGAGGGGCACGAACGGGCGGGCGGGACGCGGGACGCTCACGGCTCGGGGATGACGCGGCGGGGACGGCGACCGTGACGCGACGCGAGGACCCGGCACCGACTGACCCAACGACGGGGGCCGGCTCGCCTCAGGCCAGCGTGACCGTCGGCGGATCGACCGGCGTCGGCAGCTGGAGGGTGAACTCGCCGGCCAGCGCGAGCCCTTCGTCGGCCGTGGCGATCCTGCCGCGCCCGCTGCGCTTGGCGACGAAGCACGCCCGGTCGGCGGCGAGGAGCAGCCCCGACGCCGTGGCGGCATCGGTCGGATAGGACGCGACGCCGATGGACGCCGACACGGAGACCCCCTCGCGAGCCCAGTGCGAGCCGTCGCGGCCGACCTCGTCGATGGCCACCCGGATGCGTTCGGCGACGACCATCGCCGCCATGCCGATGGCCTTGGGCAGGAGCACGGCGAACTCGTCGCCGCCGTAGCGGAACACGTGGTCGAGGTCGCGGCGCGTCTTGACCGCACCCTCGATCGCGGCGGCGATCTCGCGCAGCAGCGCATCGCCGGCCTGATGGCCCAGCTTGTCGTTGACCGTCTTGAACCCGTCGAGGTCGATCATCACGAGGCTCCCCGGCTCGTTCGCCGGCGATGGTTCGCCTGAGCCAGTCCTCGAAGGTGCCGTGATTGAGCAGCCCGGTCAGATCGTCGGTGCGGGCGCGCTGCTCGACCGCGCGATGGATCTCGGCGTTCTTGAGGGCGATGGACACCTGGGCGGCGAACAGCTTCACCAGCTCGTACTCGTCCTCGGTGAACGCGTTGCCGATGCCCAGCCGCTCCAGCGTCAGCACGCCGGCCGCACCCGTGGGTCCGAGCAACGGGACGACGATGAGCGAGCCGTCCATCGCCGCGTCGCCGACCGAGCGGAAGTGGTTGACCCGTCCGTCGTGGCGCTCGTCGGTGATGAGGACGGACTCGTTGTGCTGCACGACCCATGTCGCGATGCCGGTCTCGCCGGGCTCCCACGGGAGCAGGTACTCGGACGCGTGGATGCCGCGCGCCGTGAGCGGGATGAGCAGGCCCGAGGCCTGGTCGACGACCTCGATCGCGATGTTGTCGCACTGGACCAGCGAGCCCAGCCGCTCGGTGATCGCCTCGAGCACCTTGTTGGTGTCGAGGGTCGTGAGGATCGACTCGGTGATCCGGAGCAGGGCCCGCTGCGCCGTGAGGCGCCGCTCGAGCGTCGCCGACTGGGTGCGCAGGAGCTGCGTCGCGTCCGCGTTCAGGAAGGCCTGCGCGGCGAACGAGGCGTAGATGACGAGCAGGCGCAGGTCGTCCTCGCTGAACTGGTTCAGACCGAGCTTCGCGAGGACCAGGACGCCGAGGCACTGATCCTCGTGGAGCATGGGCGCGAGGAGCATCGACTCGTCGAGATCGTCCTCGGTGCCCACGATCGTCACGGCGCGCGGATCGTTCGAGGAATCGGGCAGGTACTGGGCGATGCGATGCTCGGCCACCCAGCCCGTGATGCCCTCGCCGACCTTGATGCGGAGCTGGTCGGGCGTCTCGTCGACGTACTCGCCCACCTGCCCCAGCATCGCGACCGGGAGGAGGTCGTCGCCCACGGTCCGGTAGACGCGGACGTTGTGATAGTCGATGAGCTGCCGCAGCTCGGTGGCGATGGCGTGGCCGATCTCCTCGACGGTCGAGAGGCGTGACAGCCGCGCACCCAGCTGCTGGATCGACTGGAGCTGTGCCGTCCACGTCGCCATCCGCGTGTAGTTGCGCGCGGTCCGGATGGCGGCCGACGCGTGCATCGCGAGGGCCTGCAGCGTCTCCAGCTCTTCCTGGGACCACGGATGGGCCCGGTCGTGGTAGACGGTGAGGAGGCCCAGGAACTCGTCGCCGTCGAACAGCGGGCCGACCGCGATGGTGTCGAAGCCTTCCTGGACGACCGCAGCGCGGATGCCGGCGCCGCGCGGGTCGTGCGCGTAGTCCACGGCGAACAGCGGGCGGCGTTCGCTCGCGGCGAGCGCGCCCAGCGAGCGGGGCGGGAAGTCCCGCACGGTCTCGAGATAGGCGGTCGACAGGCCGCGGCTGACGTTCGCGGCGACGGTGCCGTCGGGCTTGCGCAGGAATACCGCGGCGCGGTCGCCGCCGAACAGCACCATCGCGTGATCGACGAGGTCCTCCAGGACGTCGCCGAGGTCGAGTCGGGCGCCGATGTCGGACGCGACGCGCCGCAGGGCTTCGGCGCGGTGGAGGCGCTGGGTGGTCTCGCGCGTCCGACGGGCACCCGTGACGGCGGCGGCGAGCGTGCGCCCGAGGACGGACGCGAGCGAGTCGCCGATGATCGGCGTCCCCAACGCGCCGCCCGCGACGAGCAGCGCGCCCCACGCGACGTCGTTGGTGGCGATGGGCGCGGCGACCTCGGGGACACCCAGCCGGGCGATGGGCAGCGGACCGTCGTCACCGCCACGGGTCCTCGCCGGTCGTCCGGTCTCGATCGCGCGGCCGAGGACGCCGTACGACATCGGCAGGGCCGCGACGGGCGCCGCGTGGGGTGCCTCTGGCGAATCGCTGGCCCGGACGACGAGGCCTTCGGGCGTCCGTTCCCAGATGCCGACCAGCGTCGCGCCCAGCGCCATCCGGATCCGCCGGCAGGCCTCGGTCAGGAGCGGATCGAGGTCCCCGCCGCGGACCGCGAGCTCGGCGAGCTCGGCGACGAGGTCGAGCTCCTCGCTGGCATCCGACGGGTCGAGCCGGCTGAGCGCGAGCGACGGGATGGGCATCGGCCGGCGTCGGAGCAAGGAGTCGCGACCCAGCGCACGCGGCGGGATCGGCGGCGCCTCCTGCTCGGCGGCCGTGAGGAAACGCTGGAGGTCACCGACGCGATAGCGGCGATCGCCGCGGTCGTTGATGCGGTAGTAGCGGAGCCGACCCTGGTCGCTCCACGAGCGGACCGTGTTCGGGTGCACGCCGAGCACCTTCGCCGCCTTGGTGACGGTGAGGGTGGCGTCGAGCGGGCGAGGCTGCAGTTGTGTCGGCAACGGTCCGTGGGATTTGTGAGGTTCCAGCAAGGCGAACCGTAGCAACCTCACAGGAGTTGCCAATAGGACCAATGGCGTATGGCTCGCTGGAGCCGCTTCGATCGCGGGTCAGACCCCGGGACCGGGAACGTTTCGGGTGCGCGAACACACTGATAGGGCGGGTCAGGACATCTACACGATCCGCGCCGACGGAACGGACCTTCGCCGGCTGACTGACGATGGAGCGTCGTTCGCACCTCGCTGGACGGCGGACGGTCGGCTCACCTTCTTCCGCGGCACGCCAACTGGACCATGGACGCCGATGGCGGCGCCGAGACGGGGGAGCTTCCGACGCTCACGGCCGCGGGCTGTGTCTCGTGTCTGTATCCCGTCCCGGAAGTGCGCTCGTTCACCCAGGAGGCTCGGTGGCAACCAGTGCCCGGACGATGACCGATCGGCCCGCTTGCCGGCTCGTCCCGACCCGTCCGCTACCGGTGCCGAGGCGGCGCTCCGTGGTCTCGCGCGGGCCGCCGGTGAGGCGGACGTAGACGAGCGAGAGGACGATGGCGATGACGACGACACCGATGACGCCGAGGATCGCGAACGCGGGGTCGCCGACCAGGCCGGGCCCCTCACCGGAGCTGCGCGGATCCCCGGCGCCGGCCTCGGGCGTGGGGGTCGCCGCAAGGGCGATCGAGGCGATGGCGAGCGTCATCGTCGCCGCGGCGGCGATGGCCGTCACGATGGTCGTCAGGCGCCGGGTCATGTGAGCGCTTCGATGACGGCCCAGATCGCGCCGGCGATGACGGCGATCGCACCGGCCGCGAGCAGGACGCCCGCCGCGATGCCGAGGGCCCGTCGACCGCCACCGAGCAGCCGGAGCGCTTCGGGCTGATCGAGATTCGTGAGCACGAGCGGACGTCCGAGGCCGGCGGTCAGGTGGAGCGTGCCGGCTGCCGCCGCCACCGGGACGCCGAGGACGAGGGCGTGGTCGATGGCGCTGAGCTGCTCGACGATCACGCGGACCGGGGTGCCGGCGGGCATGCCGGCGGGCGCACGATCGCCGAGGTCGCCGGCGACCCCGACGCTCTCGCGGGGAACGACGACCAGCCCGTTCGCGAGGGCATCGCCGTCGACGGCGATGGCGTCGAGGCCTTCGCGGACCTCGAACGGGACGACCTCCTTCTGGTCTTCGAACGATCGCCAGCCACGACCCTGGCGCGCCTCGAACCGGGTCCGTCGCAACACGAGCGGTCGATGCGCGGCGTCCTCGAACTCCTGCTCGCTGTCGATCCGGCCCTTGACGCCGAGGTAGCGATGCTGTCCCGCGCTCGCGGCAGCGCGGGCCTCCGCCACGGTGACGACGGGCGTGGAGGCCAGGATCCGCCCGACACGGACGCGCGGTCCCAGGCTGCGCATGGCGAGCCACCCCGCGCCGAGCGCGACCGCGCCGAGGACCAGGAGGAGGAGGGGACCCACGGCCGGGATGATACCGACGGTCTCCGTTCACCCCTCGCGCGCGCGGCCGTCGTCGTGGAGCAGGTGTGGACGAGTCCGCGGGCGGCGGGCGAAGTTGGTGGATAACCCCGTTGACCCGATGGCGCCAGGGCTCGTACGGTGCATCCAGCCCGAAGGGGCCGAGCGGTGCTAACGGCAGCGAGGCGCTTGCGTCTCGAAGCCCACGCGTCGAGTAGGTTCCTTCGGGTGTTTCTGTGTGCTCGACGAGGCTGGCGTCCAGCCGCCGGCCCGCCCCAGCGGCCGATGCAGATACCGCATGTTGTGACCCTCGGGGACGCCGGAGGAGTCGGATCCATGCATCCCCTACATGCCGACGTCGCGGTCATCCACCTCGTGCATCAAGCCGACCGGAACGATGGCGCCGCCGGTCACAGCATGCAGATGGTGCATAACGAGCCCGTGCGTGACGGCGCCCCGACGGACCGGCGCGACCTACGCGGAGCGCCCCGTCGAGGGGTCCAGTGACGAGTGCAACCCGGAGAAGCTCTCGAGGACGAGCCGCCCGCCGAGGAGCCCGGCGCCCGTCACCACGTCCGAATGCGCCACCCGCCAGCCGACGGTCCCGTCGGGCTCGATCGCGAACGTCTCGAGCTCGGCCTGGACCAGGACGTGCGGCAGCCGCGGTGACCCGAACACGGCCAGGATCGGCGTCGCCGAGCGGTGCGCCCAGCGGAGCTCGCCGCTCCGCGTGTCCAGCCCGTACGCGTGGAACCCGTACTTCACGACGAGCTGCCCCTCGGTGTCCCACACCAGCCCCGCCGGCTCATCGCTGATCGTCGACGCGAGGCGCACGGTCCACGGCCCGGCCGGCAATTCCACCCGCAACTCGGCCCGGCACAGCGCATCCGGGTCGTCGGACACCACCGAGCCCAGGTCGACGAGCGGGCCGCCCGCCTCGGTGAGGGCGAACACCTTCGCCCCGTCGCCGCTGCCGGCCCAGCGCCAGCTCGCGCGCAGGCCGCCGGGATAGCCGACGACGGCGTGTCGGGGTTCGGTGGACATCCCGGTGCTCATGCGTGACGGCGACGCCGCGGTCGACCCGCGAGGCGTCAGACCCGGGCGTCCTCGGCCCGCGCGCCGGCCTCGCCCACCGTCGCACCCTCGCCCGCGAGCACGTCGGCCTCGCGCCGCGCCTCGGCGATGGGCGCGACGTGGGCGTTGGCGAGCATCCGCAGCACGCTCGGCGGCACGGGGAAGACCGCGGTCGGCGTGCCGGCGGCAGCCCACACCGTCTGGAACCGCCCGAGGTCGGGATCCATGACCACGCGCACCTGGCGGCCATGCGCGAACGGCGGGATGCCGCCGATCACGAACCCGGTCAGCTCGCGCGCTTCGGCTGCCGATGCCCGGCGTACCTCGGGCTCGCCGAGGACCGCCGCCAGGCGCGCCACGTCGACGCGATTGGGGCCCGACACGAGACACACGACCGGCGCCAGCGATCCGTCCGTGCCGCGCGCGATGAACACCAGCGACTTCACGATCTGGCCGAGCTCCGCTCCGACGGCGCGCGCCGCGTCCTCTGCGGTGTGCGTCGTCTCGTCGAAGACGTGGATGTCGAGGGTCACGCCCTTCTTGGCGGCCGCGTCGACGACCCGGCGGATGGGCTCGGGATACTCGGTCTCGGCCACGGCCGGGAGTCTAGCGCAGGGCCATCCAGGCGACATCACAGCGTCCCCGCGCATGCCCGGGCTAGCATCGCGGGCGATGGAGGCGGTCCTGTTCGACTGGGATGGCACGCTCCTCGACTCGCTGCCCGGCGTGTACCAGGCGAACGTCGAGGTGATGCGGGCGTTCGGGCTGCCGTTCGACGAGCATCACTATCGCCGACGCTTCACGGCGGACTGGCGCGTGATGTACCGCCGGCTCGGTGTCCCGGACGAGCGCATGGACGAGGCCAGCGCGATCTGGACCGCGGCGTTCGATGGCGGACGGCGCGCCGAGCTGTTCCCGGGCGTCGTCGACGCGCTCGAGCGCCTTCGCGATTCGGGGCGCCGCCTGGGGATCGTGACCTCCGGCCATCGCGAGATCGTCGGACCGCAGCTCACGCGGCTCGAGGTCCGCCGCCTGTTCGAGGTCGTGGTCTACGGCGACGACCTCGCGGTCCACAAGCCCGACCCCGGGCCGCTGCGTGCGGCGCTGACGACGCTCGGCCTCGACGCTCGACCCGGCGAGACGGCGTATGTCGGCGACACGCGCGATGACATGGCGATGGCGGTCGCCGTCGGTGCGGTGGGCGTGGGCGTCACGTCGCTCATCGGCGATGCGGACGAGCTGCGGCGGGCGGGCGCGTCCATCGTCACGCCGACCGTCTCCGCTTGGGTGACGGCGGAGCTCGACGGCCGCGCGCTCCCGCGTGAGGGGCGGGCGCCCGCGCCCAGGCAGGTGGGATCAGGCGTGGTGGACCGGCCGCACGAGCCGACCGCGTGACCGCACGGCTTCACGCCCTCGTCGTGGCGGACGGCGAGGTCGCCGCGCGCGCTGCCCTTGACGAGGCGTGGCCGGGCTGGGACGACGGCGTGTCGCTGGTCGTCGCCGCTGACGGCGGGGCGCTCCGTGCGGCGGCGATCGGCCTCACGCCCGCGGTCGTCGTCGGCGACTTCGACTCGCTCGACCCAGCGGAGCTCGCGCGACTCGAGGCAGCCGGCATCCCGATCGAGCGGACGTCGACCGACAAGGACGAATCGGACGCCGAGCTCGCGGTGCTCGCCGCGATCGCCCGGGGCGCCGACCGGATCACCGTGCTCGGCGCATTCGGCGGCCCGCGCCTGGACCATGCGCTCGCGAACGTGTGGCTGCTGAGCCATCCGGCGCTTCGCGCGGTCGACGCCTGCCTGCTCGATGCGCGGGTGCGCATCCGCCTGCTCGATGCGACGGCGGGCCCGGCGCGGGCGACGCTCGCGGGGCGTATGGGCGACGTCGTCACCCTGCTGCCGTTCGCCGGCGCCGCCGAGGGCATCACCACCGAGGCACTGCGCTACCCCCTGGCCGACGAGACGCTCGAACCGGGCCCCGCCCGCGGCCTGTCCAACGTGCGGCTCGCCTCGGCGGCGAGCGTGGATCTGCGACGCGGCCGTCTGCTCATCGTGGAAGTGCCGGGCGGGTAAGGCAGGAAGGTGAGCCGGGCGGGTGACGCGGTCGACCCGGCGTATCCTCGGTCGATGACGATGCCCCAGCCCGGCGACCGGGCTCCCGAGGTCGCGCTCCCTGACGAGACCGGCACGATCCATCGCCTCAGCGATCGATCGGGCAAGTGGACCGTCGTCTACTTCTACCCCGAGGACGACACGCCGGGCTGTACCACCGAGGCGTGCCAGTTCC
This sequence comes from uncultured Chloroflexia bacterium, assembly GCA_963778025.1. GTDB lineage: Bacteria > Chloroflexota > Limnocylindria > Limnocylindrales > CSP1-4 > CAVZTA01. Next base: position 296,989 of record CAVZTA010000003.1, read on the forward strand.
GCGATCTCAACGAGCGGATCGAGTCCGAGGAGGCCGAGGTCTGGGGCATCAGCCCCGACGATGCCGGCTCGCACCAGCGGTTCCGCGCCAAGTTCGGCCTGCCGTTCACGCTCCTCTCCGACGACGGCCACAAGGTCGCCGACGCGTGGGGCGCATGGGGCCGCAAGGTCAACTACGGCAAGGAGTACATGGGCCTGATCCGCTCGTCGTTCCTCGTCGGCCCCGACGGCACGGTCGTCCGCAGCTGGCCGAAGGTGAAGGCCGATGGCCACGCCGAGCAGGTGCTCGAGGCGCTTCGCGAGGCCCGTCAGGCCGCTCCGGCGTGACCGCCGGAGGAATCTCAGAGGCTTCGCTCGTGGGGGGAGACGAGCGAAGCCTCGACCTCGACTGTAACACACGAGAACACCTGTGCAAGTACAGATGTCGCCGCCTCCCCGCGTCCCGACCCGCCGTGGCCGACCCATCCGGCGCCTCGCGATGACCGGTCAGGAGCGGGTGCCGCATCCGTGGCGACCAGCCCGATTCATGCTCATCGTGGCCCATCCCGACGATGCCGATTTCGGGCCCGCGGCGACCGCCGCCCGGTGGATCGACGAGGGGTCCGTGGGCTGGCTGGTGTGTTGCACGAGCGGCGACCAGGGCGGGGAGGACCCGGACATCGATCCGCTCGCCCTGGCGGCCTTGCGCGAAGAGGAGCAGCAGGCGGCCGCCGCGATCGTGGGCTACGAGGGCGTCACGTTCCTCCATCAGCCCGACGGCGCCCTGGCCAACGATCTCGCGCTCCGCGAGCTGCTGGTCCGCGAGATCCGGACGTTCCGCCCCGACGCGGTGCTCGCGACCGATCCCGACGTCATCGTCTACCGCGACGGCGGCATCAACCACACCGACCATCGGGCCGCGGGCATCGCGGCGATCGATGCGGTGTACCCGGCGGCGCGGAACCCGATGGCGTTCCCGTGGCTGGCCCGCTCGGGACTGGCCGCGCACAACGTCCGGCGCGTGTACCTCTTCTGGCCCAACCAGCCGGACGTCTGGGTCGACGTGAGCTCCACGCTCGACCGGAAGATCGCCGCGCTTCGCGCCCACGGGTCGCAGATCAAGCACCCGGAGCGGCTGGAGGAGCGGATCCGCGCCTGGGCGAAGGAGGAGGGCGAGTCGGTCGGGGTGGAGGCGGCGGAGGCGCTTCGCGCCGTGGTCATCGACGAGGACGAGGACGACGCCGAGGGCCCGACCCACACCGACGAGGCCCCGTCGGAGGCGCCGGGCCCGACGCACGAGCACGCCGCCACCGCCGCGCGATCGCCGGACACGACCACCTGACGCCGGCGCCAGCCGGCCGATCGGCCGGGCGAGCCCGTCAGTCCGTGGCGAGGAGCGCCGGCCTCACACGACCCCAGTCGTTCCAGACCTCGGCGAGGTCGTCCGCGCGACGCCCGAGCGCGTCGATCATCTCGCCCAGCGTCAGCTCGCCGGCCGCGCCGGCAAGCCACTCGTCGGCCGCCACGAAGCCGGTCCGGAAGAGGTCGTCCATCTCCGCGTCCTTCGGCCAGTGGCGGATGCGCATCGGGTCGAGTCCCGCATAGCCGACCGCCAGCGACAGATCTCGCTGGGTCGGCACGCGCTCCTCGGCCCAGCCGCCCAGGCCGTCGAAGCGGAAGCCGAGCGATGACAGCGACGCGACGATGTCGCGGCACTGGCTGCGCGTGAACGGGCCCCAGAAACGGTGGTCCTCCGGGAAGTCCAGGAACGATGCCTCGATGGCCCGCGCGACGATCGCCTCGACGAGGTTCGACAGTCGATGCTGCCAGTTCCGCCGCTCGACCGGATCCGCTCCCCCGAGGGTCGCCGCGGTCCGCTCGAGTGCCGCCCGGTCGCCGCGGACGAGGCGGAGGATGACCGGGGCGGCGTCGGCGCCGATGGCCAGGGCCGTATCGGACGTGCCGGCACCGAGCGGCGATGCGAGGTCGGCCGGTCCCGCTGGTGCCCACGAGCTGGCCGGCGGCGACGCCGCCAGCTGCGCCGCCTCCTCGCACCGTGCGACCGCGTCGCGCGCTTCGAGGCATGCCTCCTCGGCGCTCTCCGCGCCGATGCGGGCGGCGTCGGCTTCCAGCTCCAGGCGATCGAGCCGCGTCAAGAGCTCGCGCGTGACCTGCCGCTCCCGGTCGATCACGTGCTGGGCATCCCGCGCGGCGTTGTTGATGCGGTTGATCTCGTGGAGCCAGTCGCGTGCGGCCGCCTCGGTATCGACGTTCGCGCCACGCGACGAGCGGAACGCCCGTTGCGCCGCCTCCTTCGCGTCGCGCACCGACCGCGGGTCGGCGGCCGCCTCGGCGGTCTCGAGCTTGCGCCGATGCTCGTCGTACTCGCGCCTCGTGGCCATGAGCCGATCCATGGCTTCCTGGCCCGCGACGCGCGTGCGTTCCGCGATCGAGCAGCGCTCGTCGGCGAGCTGGCGGGCCTCGGCGCACGGGCCCGAGGTCGTCGGGGCCACGGCGGGCGTCGTCCCGGCGCCTGCGCCGGCGTCGTCGACGGCGCTCGGTCGCGGATCGTCGGCCGCGCCGGTCGCGCCGGTCGCGCCGGCCGCCATCACCGCGAGGTCCTCGGTGCCGGCCGGCGAGTCGTCGACGTCGGGTGGGGGTTCGGATGCGGCTGCGGCCGGCTCGCCGGCCGGATCGTTCGGCTCGGCGGCGGGGCCGGACAGACCAGCCGGCGCGGCGCTCGCCGCGTCGGAGCGAGCGCTCCGTCCTCGCGATGCCCGCCGCGGCGGCCGCCGCCGAGGCGGTGACCATGGCGGCACCCGACGTCGGTCCCGGCCGAGTCCCGGCGGCCGCCTGCTCCTGATCCGCGATCTTGCGCGCGACGACGAGCTGCTCCGCGAGACCCGGGCCGGTGTTCGTCGGCATCGATCGGGATGCCCACCGCCGACTCGGACAGGGTGAACGGCCCCTTCCCGCGCGTGGCGGCGAGCGTCGCGGGCATCCCCGCGAGCGGGTTCGTGGATGCCGGCACGGCCGCGGGTGCGAGGGCCGGACCGGGCGCCTGCGGCTCCGGGTACGACCCAGGTCCGGGCCGAACGGGCGTTCGCTCTGCGGTGGGCGTCCCGATCGCGGCTGCGCTGTGATCCTCGGGCTCGATCGACGACAGCGTCTGCGAGCGGCGCACGGCCACGGAACCGGGGGCGATCGTGAGGCGGACCTGGCGCGAGCTGGGTCGGGAGCGGACGACCATGGCGAGCGCGATACCCGCCGCGACCCCGAGGACCAGGCCGAACGCCAGGAAGGCGAACTCCGTCGCGCTCACATCCCTCCTCGGCCCCGCGCGGGCCGGTCTCCGATGATCCCGCCGGCCCAGCGTAGCTGCCACGGCGGCTCGCCGCAACCTGCTCGTCGCGGCCCGGCGAACGGCGCGCGACCTCCGTTGCACGAACGGCGCCTGCACTGTGGGCCCTGCCTTGGTAGATTCCGAGGCGTTCGGCGGGTCGTCACCCGCCCGTCTTCCGTTCGCCTCGTGATCGATCCCCACCCAGATCCCAGAGAGAGGCACGTCCGCCCTCGTGGTGACCGAAGCGCCCCAGGAGTTCCTCGTCCAACCGGTCGATGCCTCCTGGCTCCAGTGCAACATCGAGTGTCAGGAAGCCTGTCCCGTCGGCACGAACTGCCGGGGCTACCTGAACCTCGCCGCTGAGGGGCGATTCGAAGAGGGCTACATCCTGTCCCGCGAGCCGAACCCGGTCGCGGCGATGTGCTCCTACGTGTGCTCGGCGCCGTGCGAGCGCGCCTGTCGCCGCGGCGACATCGATCGCCCGCTGGCGATCCGTGCGATGAAGCGCTTCCTCGTCGAGTGGCACGAGGCGTCGGGCATCCCGGACGTCATGCCCTCGATCACCCCGCGCGAGGAGCGAGTGGCCGTCGTGGGCGCCGGTCCGGCCGGGATCGCGGTCGCGCGCGAGCTCGCCGTCAAGGGCTACCGGGTGACCGTCTTCGACAGCCTGCCGTTCGGCGGGGGCACGATGCTCATCGGCGTGCCGGCGTTCCGCCTGCCGCGCGAAGCGATCGAGATGGACGTCCGCCTCGTCGAGCGGCTGGGCGCGAAGTTCGTCTACGACACGACCATCGGCATCGACATCCCGTTCGCCGACCTGCAGCGCGACTACGACGCCATCGCCATCACCGCCGGCGCGATGAACCCGGTCTACCTCGACGTCCCGGGTGCGGACCTCGACGGCGTCCAGTACGGCGTCGACTACATGAAGAAGGCGAACCTGGGCCAGCCGCTCACGGTCGGCAAGGACGTCGTCGTCATCGGCGGTGGCTACACCGCCATGGACTGCTCGCGGACCAGCCTCCGCTACGGCGCGGAGCGGGTGACCATCGCGTATCGCCGCACGCGGTCCGAGCTCGTCGTCGACGAGGAGGAGCTGGGCGAGACCGAGCGCGAAGGCGTCCGCATGGAGTTCCTCGTGAGCCCCATCGAGGTCCTGGGCGAGGACGGCAAGGTCACCGGCGTCAAGTTCATCCGCAACAAGCTGGGCGAGCCCGACGCGTCCGGCCGTCGCAGCCCGATCCCCATCGAGGGCTCCGAGTTCATCGTCCCGGCCGACACGGTCATCCCCGCCGTGTCCCAGGCGGCCGACCTCAGCTTCCTGCCGGTCGAGTCGGACTTCGAGGTCAACCGCGGCCGGATCAAGGTCGACCCCGCGACGTATGCCACGAACGTCCGCGGCGTGTTCGCGTGCGGTGACTTCGTGACCGGGCCGACGACGCTCATCGAAGCCGCGGGGCACGGCAAGAAGGCCGCCTACGCGGTCGACCGGTACCTCGCCGGCCGGACCGACGTGACCGTCACGCCCAACGTGAAGATCACCAGCTCGTGGCGCCACGAGATGCCCGAGCTCTACGACATCCTTCCGCGCCAGCACATCCCGATGGTCCCGCTCCCCGCGCGGATGCCGTCGACCGATCCCACCGTGAACTTCACGACGCCGGTCGAGATGGGCTACGACGTCACGGGTGCGGTCGCCGAGTCGACCCGCTGCCTGATGTGCAACTACAACATCTGGTTCGACCCCTTCCGGTGCGTGCTGTGCGGCGCCTGCGCCGACGTGTGCCCGGAAGGCGTCATCCACATGATCGACGTGAACCAGATGAAGACCGAGGGTCTCCTGCCCGAGATCGAGGAGGCCTACGGCTGGGAGAACGGGGCGGCGATGATCCTCGACGAGGAGCGCTGCATCCGCTGCGCGCTATGCGTGAAGCGCTGTCCCTTCGACGCGATCACGATGGAGCGGTTCGAGCTCCAGGAGATCTCGACCGACGGCCGGCTGTACAAGGAGTCGTATCGCGACGCGCAACTCGCCGGGACGGCCGGCGTGGCAGGAGGAGCCCGGTGAGTTTCCTGGAGCGAGTCGATCAGACGATCCGGCGCAGCCCGGTCTGGCGCTCGCTGTTCCGGAACGCCTATCCGAACGACGAGCGGACCCGCGCCTACGCGGTCATGAACAACGTGTTCCTGCACCTGCACCCGGTGCGGGTGCGCCAGCACGCGGTGAAGTTCGCGTACACGTTCTGCCTGGGCGGGCTGTCGTTCTTCCTGTTCCTCGTCCTGACCGTGACGGGCGTCTACCTGATGTTCTTCTACGTCCCGTCGGCGACGTCGGCGTACTCGGACATCCTGGACATCCAGAGCCGTGTGACGTTCGGCTTGCTGACCCGGAACATCCATCGGTGGGCCGCCCACCTGATGGTGTTCTTCGTGTTCCTGCACATGATGCGGGTCTTCTACCACGGGGCCTACAAGCCGCCGCGCGAGTTCAACTGGGTCGTCGGCGTGGTCCTGCTGTTCCTCACGATCATGCTGAGCTTCACGGGCTACCTGCTGCCGTGGGACCAGATCGCGTACTGGGCGATCACCATCGGCGGCAACATGGCCGGCTACGCGCCACTGTTCAACACTCCGGGCAAGCTGCTCCTGCTGGGTGGCATCGAGGTCGGGCAGAACACGCTCCTGCGGTTCTACGTGCTCCACATCATGGCCTTCCCCCTGATCGCGGCCATCTTCCTGGCCGTCCACTTCTGGCGGATCCGCAAGGACGGTGGGATCAGTGGCCCCCTGTGATGCGGCGATGTCAACGGGACCGCACGCGAACGCCGATGCGCGATCCGTCGGCCTTCGGCCTCCGCCCGCCTGGTCCGTCGGCCTGCGGCCGAGGCCTCGCTCACGCACGGACCGTCGGCCCGCTGGCCTCCGCTGCGCTCGCTCCGCTGCTCGGCGGCGCCTTCGCCTCGACGCCGGCGCGCGGTCCGCAGGAGCCCTGAGATGACGGACCAGAAGACCGAGACCGAGAAGCGCGTCGTCCTGCCGGTCGATCCGGCGCGGCGCACGGAGATCGACAAGCAGCGCGTGCCGATGTCGGCGCGTCCGTACCGACTGCTCGCGCTGGTCAAGCAGGACGCCGTCGTCCGGGTCCAGAAGGAGCCCGACGACACGGTCATGACCTGGCCGCATCTCGTCTCCATCGAGTTCCTCGCCGCGGGCGTCATCAGCGTCTTCCTGCTGCTGATGGGCCTGTTCGTCAACGCGCCGCTGGAGGAGCTGGCGAACCCCAACGTGACGCCGGCCGTCGCGAAGGCCCCGTGGTACTTCCTGGGCCTCCAGGAGCTTCTCGCCTACTTCCACCCGACCGTCGCCGGCGTCCTCGTGCCCGACGTTCGTGCTCGTCGGCGCCGCACTCATCCCATATGTCGACCGGGGCGACATCCTGGCCATCCGACCGTCGCAGCGAAAGACCGCCGTCGTGCTGTTCTCGCTGTTCTGCATCCTTGGCCTGACCGTCACCTTCATCGGCATCTTCTTCCGGGGCCCCGGCTATAACTTCGTCATCCCCTATCTCCAGTTCTTCCCCAACGGGACGAACGGTCTGCACTTCGCCCTGTGAGCGGGAAGGCACGTCCATGAGCAATTACCACGTCGAACCTGCGGACCAGCCGCAGGCGCTGACGACCCAGGCGATCAAGGCGCTGCGCCACGAGCAGGTGCAGGGCATCTCGAGGCGGGAGCTGCTGCGCGGGTCGCTCGCTGCGGGCGTCGGGCCTGTGGCTGCTGGAGATCAGCGCGGGCACGATCGGCTTCCTGTGGCCCAACCTGAAGGGCCAGTTCGGTGGCGAGATCGAGGTCGGCACGTTGGACGACCTCAAGACCGACAATGCCGAGCTGCCGGTCGACGAGGGCTTCCCGGTGTTCGTGAGCCAGGCGAAGGCGTTCGTCATGCTCATCGATCCGGCGCGTCAGCAGTTCATCCCGGGCAGCGACGACACCGGTGACGGCCACGCCCTGAACGTCCGGGCGCTCTATCAGCGCTGCCCGCACCTGGGCTGCAAGCCCAACCCGTGCCTCAAGAACTTCTGGCTGGAGTGCCCGTGCCATGGCTCCCGCTACGACCGGCTCGGGCAGAAGGTCGCCGGTCCGCAGTACGGCCCCGCGCCGCGGAGCATGGACCGCTTCGCGACGACCGTGACCGGCGACGGCACGCTCGTCGTGAACACCGGCAAGATCACGCTGGGACCCCTGCCCATCGCGCTGGGGCAGCCGGGCGTGATCCCGCCGCGCAGCGCCACCGGCTGCATCCAGTGATCCACCGCCTCCCCGCATCCCGAGGAGACCGATGACCGACACCCCCGGGCGACCGCCCGAGGAGCGCCTGCCGGCCCCGCGACCCGAGCCGACCGTGCCCGCGCCGGCCGACCGCTTCTCGTCCCCGCCCTCGGTCCGCAAGTTCGAGCTCACGCCCGAGCGCGCGGCCGGTGTCGTCCGGCAATCCGCGAGCGCACGCTGGGTCGGCTTCCTCGTCGTCACCGTCGTGGCGCTGTTCGTGATCGCGTACTACTTCTACGAGCTCGGTCTGCCGGGTGGCCTGACCCTCGCGCGGTTGAGCGCGGAGGAGTCGGCGCAGCAGGTCACGTCCGTCGAGCGCGGCTACAACATCTTCGAGGCGAACTGCGCGCGCTGCCACGGCGCCAACGGCGAGGGCGGCATCGGTCCCACGCTCAACCGCCAGGACAAGCTGTTCGCGCATCTCAACGAGGACTACCTCCACAACGTCCTCGAGGTCGGCGGACGCTATGTGTGCGGCGATCCGCACAGCGTGATGCCCGTCTGGGCCGACACCGGCAACCCGCCCGGCCCACTCAACTACCGCCAGATCGACGACCTCATCGCGTTCATCCGCTCGGACAAGAGCCAGGAGTACGAGGTGCGCGACGCCGCGCTCAACGAGCCGGTGAAGAACCCGGACGGTTCCGTGAAGACGTTCCACGGCTGGGTGGACTACACCTACAAGCCGGCCGCCGACGCGACGCCCTACCCGGACTGCTGGAAGGATGAGTTCGCGGCGCCATCCGGCAGCGCGGCCGCGTCGGGCTCCGCGAGTGCGGCACCGTCAGGCTCGGCGGCACCGTCCGGCTCCGGCTCGGCGGCGCCGTCCGGGTCGGCCGGTGGGACCGCGGTCGACATCACGGCTTCGGGCATCGCGTTCACCACGCCCACCGTCACGGCACCTGCCGGCACGCCGTTCACGATCCACTTCGACAACCAGGACGCGAACGTCCCGCACAACGTCCAGGTCAAGGACGCGAGCGGCCAGTCGGTGTTCAAGGGCGAGGTGTTCAGCGGCGTCGCGGCCAAGGACTACCAGGTGAACGCCCTGCCGGCCGGCACGTACTCGTTCGTGTGCGACGTCCACCCGAACATGATGGGCACGCTGACCGCGAGCTGATCCACCGCTGATGACCCGCCCGGCGCCGCCGGGCCCGCAAGGATGGAGGACATGGCCAACGCTGCGCTCCCTGCCGGCCGCGCGACCCCGAGGCGTCGGGCCCTGTTCGGGCTGTTCGACGCCGATGGCTGGGGCTGGGCGTCGGTCAAGGCCGCGTTCTGGTTCGTGTTCATCATCCTGATCCTGGGCTACATCCCCGACCGGGCGTACTACCTCACCGTCAATCAGACGCTCGAGCTCGGACTGCTTGCGTGGTCGCCGGTCAACCTGTGCCCGCCCAGCAACGAGGACGTCCCGTGCCCGGCCCCGGCCGGCGCCGTCCTGCCGTGGCACACCTCACCGACCGAGCTCGACCTGCCGGCGGCGCGGACCGACGCCGGCGCCGTGCAGGCGGGCTCGAGGGTCGTCGTCGTCGGCGGCTTCGATGGCCAGATCGCGACCGACAGCGTGTACATCGCGGAGTCCACGGGCGTCGGCAACTACGCCCCGTTCGTCGAGGGCCCCAGGCTGCCGGCTCCGCGTTCCGACGCGGCGGTCGTCGTCTACAGCGGCTCGATCTACGTCATCGGTGGTCGCGACGCCTCCGGCGCACCGACGGACACGGTGTTCAGCCTCACACCGCCGACGACCGGTGGCGCGCTGCCCACCGAGTGGACGCCGGTCGACGCCCTGAAGCTGCCTGGGCCGCTCGCCGGCGCGGCCGGGACGTCGACGGGTGATGGCGTGCTGCTCGTCGGCGGCGCCAACGGCGACGGTCCGCAGACCGCGGTCTGGAAAGCCCGCTTCGTGACCGACAAGCTGACGCCGTGGGTCCAGCAGCCGGGCCTCCTGTACGAGCCGAACGTCGGCGGCGTCGCGGAGGTCGTGGGCGACTACGTGTGGCTCATGGGCGGCCGCAACGCCGACGGGCCGGTGAAGACCGTCCAGGTCGGACTGATCGGGAACCGCCAGCCCACGACCGGCGGCGCGGCCTCGGCAAGCCCCAGTCCCAGCGCGTCGGCCGCGCCCGGGACCCCGACGACCGACACCGCGCAGGTCACCCAGTGGCGCGTGAGCGAGCAGACGAACCTCCCCGAGCCGCGCGCGGAGCCGGCCGGGTTCACCGCGAACGGCACCCTCTACGTCATGGGCGGAAGCGATGGCAGCGCCCCGCGCAGCGAGCTGTACTGGGCGATCCCGGACGCGGACGGGTCGATCCCCGGCTGGCGTCACCTCGCGCAGTCGGACCTGGAGATCGCCACGGCGGGTGCGACGGGGTTCGCGTCGGGATCGGCGGCGTTCGTCTTCGGCGGCACGACGCCCGAAGGCGTGACGGCCAAGGTCCAGCGGGCCAACCTCGCGCCGCAGGAGCCGTTCTTCCAGCTCGGCCTCGTCGGCGCGACGGTGCCGGCGCTGAAGATCGACGGTGAGATCGGGCAGCAGCTGGGCTACCTGAACGCGGCGGGCGCGGGCACGGTGAACTTCATCCTCCTGCTGCTCATCGGCTGGGCGTTCGCCCACAAGGAGCGCACGCGCCAGATCTTCGAGAACCTCCGCAACCGGCGGCGGCGGCGCAGGGAGTAGCGCTCAGGGCCCCGGCCCGGCTCCTCCGTCGAGTCTCGACTCTCCGTCGCGTCCGCCACGCAGCGGTGGTCCCGGCCACCGTGGACCCCCGGGAGGGCTGGCTGCCCCTACTCGAACGGGTTCGGGTCGTCCGGTCCGTAGGCGCCGCGGCGGACCGGGAGGTCGGCTCGCTCCCAGGCGTTCATCCCGCCCGCGACGTTCGCCACATCCGTCCAGCCATTGGCGAGCAGGTGCGCCGCGACCGCCTGCGAGCGGCTGCCGGCGGCGCAGATCACGAGCACCGGCTGATCGCGCGGGATCCGGTCGAGGTGCTGACTGACGGTGCTGAACGGCACGTGAAGCGCGCCCTGGGCCCGGACGCCGGCGACCTCGTCGGGCTCGCGCACATCGACCAGCACCGCCGGCCGGACCGGGTCGCGGCGACGAAGGTCGGCGTACAGGACGTCACACGCTGGGACGGCGGCCGGACCGGTCATGCGGATCTCCGAGCAGCGAGGTGGAGGCGCGGCGCGTCGGCCGCGGTGACGGGCCGGCCGGCGTCGAGGTCCGAGAGACGGGCATCGATGTCGGCGATCAGACGGTCGAGGTCGAGCCCGCGGATCCGGCCGCCGGCGACTCCGCTCGCGGCGCCCCCGGCCTCGGCGGCAACCAACCGCTGACGCGCGCCGACGAGGTTCTTGCGGACGCCCGCCGGGTTGCCGCGGACCGCGTGGACGAACCCCGCGGCGAGCTTGATGAGCCCCTGGTGGAGGGCCCGCTCGGTCGGTTCGTCGGTTCCCATCCAGGCGGGTTCCAGGAGCTCGTGCGCCTCGAAGAAGTCGCCGCGGCGATAGGCCGCGATCCCCGCGCGGTACGCCGCCACCCGCTTCTCGACGGGCAGTGGGCGGTACGCCTTGGCGCGGCCATCCTGGAGGACCGTCCGGCGCTCGCCGCGGTCGGGGGCGGCCCCGCCGGCGCTCGCGCTCATGCCAGCTCGGCGATCGGCCGGCGGCCGGCGAAACCGGTGGTCAGCTCGTGCCAGTGATCGAACCGCTCCTCGCCCAGCCGCCAGCACAGCCACACCTGGCGCCCCGAGACCAGCGCCGCCACGTCGAGCAGCCCCGACGGGATGTCGCGCAGCTGGACCGACCGCTCGTCGAGCCAGGCGACCTCGGCCTGCATCTGGTCGACCAGGCCGCGCATCCGAAGGCGCAGCCGGCGGATGTCGTCGTCCTTGTCGGGCAGCGTGCCTCCGGACCCGCCGCCGCTCGCCGCGGCCCCTTCCAGCGAGGCCTCGCCGATGGCGAGCTCGTCGCGGATCGCGATGAGGTCCTCCCGCTGGTCGCGGAGGCGCGCGCACCGCGTCTGGAGCTCAGGCACGAGCGCATCCGCCTCGTCGAGGTCGTAGAAGCGCGTCACGCACGGATCGTACCCGTGCGTGACGCGGATCGCCTCCCTCAGGACAGCGGCGTGATCGTCGCCACGCCGCCACGCACCTGCACCCGCTCGGAGCGGCCACCCACGGTCACCACGACCGAGTACCCGGTCGCGGTGAGTCGCAGGGACCCGATCCTCGCGGCCGGCGTGCCGGCGCCCGGGACGAGGAGCGTCAGGAATCGCCCTGTGCTCCCCGAGACCGTCGTCTCGACGACCGGTGCCGCCACCTTCTGCCGGTAGCGATAGGAGATCCACCCCTGGATGGGCGATACCGAGCCCTTCACGATCCGGGTGGAACGGATCGCCGCCAGCTGCCGGATGACCAGGTTGCCGCGGTCGCGATGCGTCCGCACGGTCCGGCCATCGATCGTCGGCGCCGAGCCCTGGACCAGATGCCAGAGCTGGCGGAAGACGTGCCGCGACGAGCTGGCCAGGCGGTCGTCCACGAGCACGTAGCCGAGCGTCCGCGAGAACGCCACCGACCGCACGTGAACGACACCCGGCGCCGCGGACGAGCGCACGCGCGCGAACACGAGGGTCGGCGTCGTCGCCTGGTCCAGGAGCGACGTCGAGCTTGGCCGCCACGCGACGCCATCGACGGCCACGACGTTGTGGCCGCGCCGGCCCGCGATCCACTTCCGCCACGGCGAGTCCTTGCCGTAGGTGTACAGACCGGGATCCACCAGCAGCCGAGAGCCCCAGCCATAGAGCGTGATCGACCCGCCGTCGGCATGGCCGTGGAACCGCGGAGCCGGACCGAAGCGCAGCGACAGGAACGTCTCGTCCCGTGGGGCGCGGTGCACGCCCCAGCCGGTGCGCGCGAACAGGAACCCGGCCGCATACCGCACGACGGTCTTCGTCGGACGGGGCCCGGACGCACCCGCCGACGATGCGTACTCGTTCGCCGTCCCGGCGATGGACAGACCGCGCGTTCGGATCGTGTCGCCGAGCATCTCGACGGTGCCGTCGGGCAGCGTCGCATGGACCAGGAAGCCCGGCATCAGGGCGACCCGCTGGAGCGAGGACGCCGGGGTGATGCCGGCCACCCGCAAGCGCCTGATGGCGAGCGAGTAGCGGCTCCAGTTGAACGCCTGGTAGCCGACCGCCTGCTCGTTCGTGACGCCCTGACGGTCGATGCTGATCGCGGCGAGGTTCGCGATCCGTCTGGCCGCAAGTCGTCGCCAGTCGGCGCGTCCGACCACGCGTCCGACCTCGAGCAGCCCGATCGACTGGTTCAGGGCGTGGTTGCCGACGCGCACGTAGAACCCGGGATCGGCGAGCTTCGCGCCGTGCCGGACCAGGAGCCGGCGGAGCCACGGCGTGGACCCATCGGCACGGACGGCGACGAGCGATGGCCGAGCGTCGGCCAGGCACGCGAGCCGGATGGCCCGCATCGCGGTCGAGTGATCGTTCCAGCTGTAGGGCGAGGGCGGCCGCGCCGTGACGTTGTCGCCCGCCCAGTCCCGAGCCAGCGCGATCGCTCGCGCGATGAACCGCGTGTCGCCGGTCGAGGCCGTGGCCGCGATCAGGTCCTGGACGGGTTCGAGGCCGTGGAGCCGGAACACCCAGTTCGGATCGTGGAACGGGTCCTCGCGCCACGTCAGGTCGTGGGGCAGGCGGACGGCCGGAAAGGATCCGAGCGTGTACCGGTCCTGGAGCACGAGGCGCGCGCGGTCCAGCGCCCCGCGCGGCGGCGGACAGAGGGATGGGCGGGCGGCATCGGTCGCGCGGGTCGAGCCTGGCTGTGGCGGACCGATCGCGGCGTCGACGACGGCCGGCGTCGATCCCGGGTGGCCCGGCACGGACCACAGCAGGGTGACGGCCAGCGCGGCGATGAGCTGGGCAGGACGTCGCGGATGACGACCAGGCCCGGGGCGATGGAACGGTCCCATGACTCCCCCTCCAGATGCGACGGGTGAACGCGGCGTCCGACGCAGGTCGTCGGGTCGCGTGACGGTCCGGGAGGAGGAGCGCCCTCCGCATCGGGCATCGCGGAGCCAGCCTGGCGCGGGCTACGATGCGGGCATGCGTGTGGCCAGCCGCATGGACACCATCGGCACCGAGACGGCGTTCGAGGCCGCCGCGCGTGCCCGCGCGCTGGAGGCGCAGGGGCGGAGCATCATCCATCTCGAGATCGGTGAGCCCGACTTCGACACGCCCGCCAACATCCGCGCCGCCGCCCAGAAGGCGCTCGACGACGGCTGGACCCACTACGGCCCGTTCTTCGGCCTGCCGGCGCTGCGCGAGGCGATCGCCGCCGACGCGACGACCGCGCAAGGGCTTCCCGGTGGACGCCGACTCCGTGGTCGTCGTCCCGGGCGCGAAGCCGATCATGTTCTACGCGATGCTCGCGCTGGTCGAGCCCGGCGACGAGGTCGTCTACCCCGATCCGGGGTTCCCCATCTACGAGTCGATGGCGCGCTATGCGGGCGGCACGACCAAGCCGTACGCGATCCGCCAGGCCAACGACTTCCGGGTGGACCTCGACGAGCTGGCGTCGCTCCTCACGCCGCGGACGAAGCTGCTGGTCCTGAACTCGCCGGCGAACCCGACGGGCGGCGTGCTGACCCGGTCAGACATGGATCGGGTCGCGGAGCTGGTCGCGGCGCATCCCGACCTTGCCGTCCTCACGGACGAGATCTACGGGCGCATCGTCCATGACGGCGAGGCCGTGTCGCTCGGCTCGTATCCCGGCATGGCCGACCGGACCATCACGCTCGACGGCTTCTCCAAGACCTACGCGATGACCGGCTGGCGCCTGGGCTACGCGATCGTGCCGCCGTTCCTCCTCGAGGCGTACAAGCAGCTGATCATCAACTCCGTGTCGTGCACGTCGATGTTCAGCCAGGTCGCCGCCGTCGAGGCGCTGACCGGGCCGCAGGACGAGGTCGAGGCGATGGTCGCCGAGTTCCGCGCCCGTCGCGACCTCATCGTCGCGGGCCTGAACGAGATCGACGGCATCGAGTGCCGCACGCCGGCCGGCGCGTTCTACGTCTTCCCCGACATCTCGGGCACCGGCCTTTCGGGTGCCGAGTTCGCCGACCGGCTGCTGGCGGACGAGGGCGTGTGCACCCTCGCCGGGACCGCGTTCGGCAAGGTCGGGCGCGATCACGTGCGCATCAGCTACGCGAACTCGCGCGAGAACCTGCGCGAGGCGCTCGACCGGATCGGGCGCTTCGTGAGCGCCGCCCGGGCCGGCCGCGTCGCCACTCCCGCCGGCTGAGCGACGCACGACCGATGGCGGATCGCCCGAGGGTCTTCGTCGCGCGCCGCATCCCCGATGAGGGGCTCGACCCGCTTCGCGCCGCGACCGACGCCGATATCTGGCCGGACGAGCTTCCGCCGCCCCGCGACGAGCTCCTGCGGCGCATCGCGGGCGTCGACGGGGTCCTGGCGCTCCTGACCGACAAGGTCGACGACGAGTTCCTGGATGCGGCCGGGCCGCAGCTCAAGGTCGTGAGCAACTACGCCGTCGGCTTCGACAACGTCGATGTCCCGGCGTGCACGCGCCGCGGTGTCGCGGTCGGGAACACGCCGGGCGTGCTGACGGACACGACGGCGGACCTCGCCTGGACGCTCCTCATGGCCGCCGCCCGCCGGATCGTCGAAGGCGCCGACTACGTCCGCGCCGACCGCTGGAAGACGTGGGGCCCGCTGCTCCTGCTGGGGCCGGATGTCCACGGCGCGACGATCGGCATCGTGGGCTTCGGGCGGATCGGCCAGGCGGTCGCGCGACGGGCGATGGGCTTCGGGATGCGGATCGTGTACCACGACCTGCAGCGGGCGGAGGCCGCCGTCGAGACCGCCTACGGCGCGACGTTCCTGCCGCTCGAGGAGCTGCTTCCGCAGAGCGACTTCGTGTCGCTCCACGTGAATCTCACGGATGTCACGCGTCACCTCATCAACGCCGAGACGCTCCGTCAGATGAAGCCGACGGCGGTCCTCGTGAACACGTCACGCGGCCCGGTGGTCGACTCGATGGCCCTGGTCGACGCGCTGCGGGACGGCGTCATCGCCGCCGCCGCGCTCGACGTCACCGATCCGGAGCCCATGCCCGCATCCCACCCGCTGGTGAGCCTGCCGAACTGCCTGATCGTCCCGCACATCGCCTCGGCGTCCAGGGCGACGCGCGGGAAGATGGCCGAGATGGCCGCCGCGAACCTCCTGGCGGGCGTCCGGGGTGAGCGCCTGCCCACCCCGGTCAACCCCGAGGTCTACGACACGCGGTAGCGGCGGGCGCTCGACCTCGCTAACGGTTCATCTGCGGCGATGAGCCGGCGTGAACCCTACGATGCGCTCTCCGACGTGCCGGCCCGTGCAGGCTTCCGCGGTTGCATGGCCGTTCGACGTCGCCGCCGTGACCGGCTCGAGCGCCGGGGTCAGCGCCCGCCGCGCCATGCCCGACAGGACGCCGGCCTGCTGGATGACCTCGGCGAGGGCACCGGTCACGCCTTCGGCGCCGTTGAGGACGGTGAACGTGCCCACGTGGTCGAACGACGACGCGGCCGCCTTGACGATCTCGGGCAGCTTCTCGGCGATCTGCTGCGCGATGACCGCTTCCTGGTTCTGGGACAGCGCCGCGGCGCGGCGTTCGATGCCCAGCGCCTCGGCCTCCATGCGCGCCTGGATGGCCGCGGCGTCGGCCATGCCCCGGGCGCGGATCGCGTCCGCCTCGGCCTGGCCGGTGATCCGGGTCGCTTCGGCCTGCGCCTCGGCCCGCATCTTCGTGGCGGCCGCCTCGGCGTCGGCGCGGAGCTTGACCTCCTGCGCGTCGGCCTCGGCGAGGCGGATCTTCGCGTCGCGTGATGCCGTGGCCAGCGTGGTCTGCCGGTACGCCTCGGCGTCGGCGGGGCGTCGCACGTCGACCAGGAGCTGCTGCTCCTTCTGGCCGGCCTGGAGCTCCGCGACCTTGGTCTCCTCCATCACGACCGCCTGGCGGGCGCTGGCCAGCGCGAGCGGGCCCTGCTGGGCGGCGTCCTGGTTCGCCCGGTCGACCTCCGCCTGGAAGCCCGCCTTCTTGATCTCCGTGTCGCGGACCGAGGCGGCGATCAGCGCCGCGGCCTGCTGCTCCTGCCCCACGGCCTCGCGGTCGGCGATGGCCCGCGCGATGCGCGCGTTCTGCTCGACCTCGGCCTGGTGCGGGACGGCCAGGTTCTCGATGTAGTTGCTGGGGCTGGTGATGGCCTGGATCTGGAAGCTGTCGATGACGAGCCCGAAGGACTCCATCTCCTGGCTGCAGCGGTCGCGGACCTGCTCGGCGAACTTGTCCTGGTCGCTGATCATCTCCTCGACGGTCATCGAACCCGCGATCGCGCGGAGATGCCCGACGAACACGTTCTGGACCTTCGACTCGAGCTCCTCGGCGGGTCGGTCGAGGAAGCGCCGCGAGGCGTTGGCGATCGAGCGGTAGTCGTCGCCGACCTTGTAGACGACGACGCCCCGCAGATCGAGCCGGATCTTCTGCTGGCTCACGCACGGGACGGTGATCTCGCTCTCGTGCGCCTCGAGCGAGAGCGTCCGGACCTTGTGGATGCCCGGGATCACGAGCGCGCCACGCCCGGTCACGATCCGGAAGCCCATCGTCTCGCCGGCGCCATCCGGCGCCTTGGTCGAGCGGAAGCCCGAGATGATCAGCGCCTCATCCGGCTCTGCGACACGCCAGCTCTGATGGAACAGCAGCACCGCGAGGAGGACCAGCGCCACGACGGTGCCGAGCGCGAGGACCAACCCTAGGTCGAGCATGCGATCACCTCATCGCGCGCGCGGGCACGACCTCGATCGTCCGGCCGCCGAGACTGCCGACCACGACGACCTGCGTGTGCTTGGGGATCGTCAGCTCGCGATCCGCCGCACGCGCCAGGAATTGTTCCGTCCCCTGGCGGACCTCGACGAGGACCTCGCCGAGATGCCCAGGGGTGATGGCCGCGGTCACGCGCCCCAGCTTGCCGACGACTTCGGCTGCCACGCGCTGCGCTCCTTGGACGTGACGGGGCCGTCGGATGGGGGCGGCCGTTCGGACGACGGCTCGTCCCTGTGATGGCCGGCACGTTCTGCCGGGTCGACGCCCGTGGCGCCGCAGCGTTGCGCGCGATCCGGGCTCAGCCGGGAGGCGTGATCCAGACGCGCGGGATGTAGTTGTCCGGGGCGCCGAAGCTGCCGACCGCGACCACGCGGGTGCCGTCCGTGGCGACGGCCAGCGGCTCGCTCTGGCCCATCGCCGCCTCGTTGCCCGAGCGGGTCCAGGTGACCCCGTCGCTCGAGATCCAGCCCATGCCCGTGCCGTACTGCATGCCGACGACGTTGCCGACCGAGACGAGTCCGCGGGGTGTCGTCAGCACGTCGGTCATGCGGATCTTGCCCTCGTACATGAGGTCCGCCGTCTGCGGTGCCCGGGTCCACGTGCGGCCCTCGTCCGTGGATCGCCAGGCGTACGCCGCAAGCTCGTCCGTGTCGCTGCCGACGGCGACGAGCGAGCCGTCCGCGGCGGGCGTGAGGTTCCGCGCCCAGCCGTCGGCGAGCGCCGGGTCGTCGTCCCGTGTCCAGGTGATGCCGTCGGTGGAGCGCCAGGTCAGCGAACCGGTCGTGCGCTGACCGTTGCCGATGCGCCCGAGCGCGAGCCAGCCGTCGCTCGCCGGGAGGAGGGCCGTGACCTCCGTCCCATCGAACCCCTTGTCGTCCGGCGCCGGCGACCATGTCGCCCCGCCGTCGGTCGAGCGCCAGAAGCGGGCGTGGCGGTCGAGCAGCTCCGGGCCGAGGCTGCCGCCGGCGACGAGCGTGCCGTCCCGGCCGCTCGCGAGGGTCGTGATCCGCTCCCACTCGTCCGGGCCGCCGAGGACGCGGACGTCGTGCCGTTGCCATGCGGAGCCGTCGGTCGACGTCCACACGGCGGGGCGTCGACCCGAGCGACCCGCAGCCACGAACCCATCGGCCGTCGGCGTCACGGCCACCGCGAAGGTCGCGTCGTCGCTCGGCGCGTCGGCCATCTCGACCAGCGACCAGTGCTCGGCGTCGTCGGACACCCAGGCGATGGGCCGCCACGGATCGGGACCCACGAAGCCGACCGCGACCCAGCGCCCGCCGCTGAAGGCGACGTCCTGCATGACCGCCTGGCCCGGGAAGTGGCTGGGATGGCCCGCCGTGCCCGGACCGGCGGGGCCGCTTGGCGGGGCGCTCTCGATGGGGAACGCGTCGGCGGGGCGGGCGACGTCGTCGGCGGTGGCCCACGTGAGGCCGGTGATCGGCGAGCCGGACGGCGCGGCCGAAGGCGGCGCGGTGGGCGACGCGGACGCGGAGGGCGACCGGCCGCCGACCGTCGGCGTGGCGGCCGCGACGCCCGTGCCAAGGGGAGCCGGGGTGGGCGTCGCGGCGGGCGCGCAGCCCGCGGCGACGAGCAGGATGAGCGTCAGCGCGAGCCGGGTGCCGAGGACGCGCGCGGCGGCGCGGCGGGTCGATCCGGGAGGCACGTCCCAAGCGTGCCACGGATGCGGCCGATGGGTCGTCTCAGCCCGGGCGCCGCCGGCCGACGTTCTGGAGATGCCCGGAACACGACAGGCGTCAGCCGGAGGCGGTGACCTCGAACACGTGGGCCTGCCATGCCGGGACGTCGAGGTACAGGCCTCGGGCGAGCAGGTCGTCGCCGCTCCGGTCGTAGACCGCGTCGCCCAGCAGATCCGTGAAGCGGATCGAGCGACCGGCCAAGTCGTCGAACGGGAGTCGGACGTAGCAGCGGCCGGATCCACCGGCGTAGTTGACCGTGACGACGAGCCGGGCACCCTCGCCGTTCTCCCAGGTCCAGGCGATGAATCCCTCCGAGGTGCCGTCGCCGTCCCATGCGGATGCGCACTCGAGCATCCGCCAGGTGCCATCGCGCACGACCGGCCGCCGCAGGACCGGCAGGAGCCGCGCATAGAACGCGGCCAGCGCATCGTCGACCGGCTCGTCGGGTGCCCGGACGAGATGCGGCGAGACATGCACGCGCCGACCCTCGAGCTGGCCGGCCTGGAGGAACCGCAGGCCGGGCGTCAGGAACGTGACGACCGCCGCGGCCTCGTGCTGCCCCGGCGGGAACGTGGCCGCCGCCCTCGGCTCGTCGTGGTTCTCGAGGAATCGCGCCAGGTGCCGCTGGTAATCGAGGTCGGCCCAGAGGTGCTCGCGGACCGGCCGCGCGACGCCACCTCGAAGCCGGTCATACAGGCGCTTGTCGTAGGCGTAGTCGAACCCCTGCTGGATCATCGTCCACTCGAGGTCCCAGTAGACCTCGGCCATGAACATGAACCCCGGGTGCGACTCGCGGGCACGGGCGGTGGCGTGGCCCCAGAACGGCGGCGCCTCGCGGCCCCATGTCCGCTCGAAGACGTCGGGCAGGACGAGCATCGCCATGTCACAGCGCACGCCATCGCAGCGGGCGGCGATCGATACGAGCTCATCGGACATCGCGGCCTGGAGCGCCGGGTTGGCGTAGTCGAGCTGGAGGGTGTCCCTCCAGCCCGGGAAGTACGGATCGCGGCCGTGTGCCAGCAGCACGTCGCCACCGGTGCGCCGGACCCAGGTGTAGTTGTGCGGCTCGCGCAGCAGGTCGAGCTCGCCACCGTGGATGTAGTAGTCCGGATGGGTCTCCACCCACGGATGGCCGAGCCCGGTGTGATTGGGGACGAAGTCGAGCATCAGGCGGAGGCCGCGTTCTCGCAGCCGCGCCGCGGATCCGCGCCAGCGCCTTGTCGCCGCCCAGCGTGGCCGCGACGGTGTACCCGGTGATCGCGAAGCCGGAGCCCGCGATGTCGGCCTCCTGCACGTCGGGCAGCGTCCGCTGGAATTCGGCACGCAGGTCCGGATCGTCGAGCGACACCTGCCGGCTCGCCGGGCCGGTCTGCCACACGCTGAGCAGCCACACCCAGTCGTAGCCCGGCGCTCGCCAGGTCGTCGAGTGCGCTGTCCGGGATGTCGTCGAGCGACGCCGGCCGACCGAGCGCGCGCGAGAGCTCGGTCAGCCAGACCCGGGTATTGATCTGGTAGAGCGCCGGATACGCCGGCGACGCGAGATCAGGCATCCGCGATGACGGGTTCCTCGGTCTTCTCCTTCGCCGGTTCGCCCGCAGCGACCATCTTGCCCAGTCGCAGCACGTCGTCACTGGTCGTCGTCGCGAACACCTGGATGATGCGCGCGATGACGCCCGTCCAGCCCGTCTGGTGGCTCGCCCCGAGCCCAGCGCCGTCATCGCCGCCGAAGTACTCGTGGAACGACAGGAGGTCGCGCCAGTTCGGATCCTCCTGGAACTTGCGTGTCCCTCCGTAGACCGGTCGCCGACCATCGGGGTCGCGCAGGAAGATCGCGCCCAGACGCCGGCCGAGCTCCTCGGCCACCTGGTACAGATTCATCTGTCGTCCGGAGCCGGTCGGGCACTCGATCGTGAACGAGTCGCCGTAGTACGCGTGGTACTGGAGCAGCGCCCGGATGAGGAGCGCGTTGACGGGCATCCAGATGGGGCCCCGCCAGTTCGAGTTGCCGCCGAACATCCCGGTGTCCGATTCGGCGGGCAGGTAGCCCACCCGGAACTCCTCGTCGCCGACATGCGTGATGTACGGGTGGTCGAGGTGATACCGCGACACCGATCGGATGCCGTACGGGCTGAAGAACTCCTCCTCATCGAGCATCCGCTCCAGGACCTTCCGGAGGTGGGTCTCGTCGAGGATCGCGGCCATGCGTCGGCCGCCCTGTCCCCGTGCCGCCGGGTCGTGGATGAACGTCGCCAGCTCCGGACGCGCTTCGAGGAATCGCCGCAGCCGGTGTTCGATCTCGGGGTAGCGCTGGAGGAGCTGGCCGTCGAACACCGTGACCGCGCACAGCGGCAGGAGGCCGACCATCGAGCGCACCTTCAGCCGCTCGGCCTGGCCGTCGGGTCGGCGCAGCACGTCGTAGAAGAAGCCGTCCTCCTCGTCCCACATCCCGACGCCGTCGCCGGCATGCATCATCGCGGCGCCGATCCACAGGAAGTGCGTGACGAACTTCATCGCGAGCTCGGCGTAGGCGGGCCGGTGCAGCGCCAGCTCGCTCGAGATCTCGATCATGTTCTGGCAGAACAGCGCCATCCAGGCCGTGCCATCGGCCTGCTCGAGGTAGCCGCCGGTGGGCAGCGGCGAGCTGCGGTCGAAGACGCCGATGTTGTCGAGCCCCAGGAAGCCACCCTCGAACAGGTTGCTGCCGGTGCGGTCCTTGCGGTTGACCCACCACGTGAAGTTCATCAGCAGCTTCTGGAAGATGGCCTCCAGCCAGTCGAGGTCACCCTCGCCGCTGCGGCCCTGCTCCAGCCGATACGTGAAGATCGTCGCCCACGCGTGCACGGGCGGGTTCACGTCGCCGAAGTTCCATTCGTAGGCGGGGATCTGGCCACTCGGGTGGAGGTACTGGTCGCGCAGGATGAGGCTCAGCTGGTCCTTGCCGAAGTCCTCGTCGACCATCGTGAGGGCAAGCACGTGGAACGCGAGGTCCCAGGCCGCGAACCACGGGTATTCCCACTTGTCGGGCATCGAGAGGATGTCGGCGTTGTAGAGGTGGGGCCACTGCTCGTTGCGTGACCGACCGCGCTTGTGCGACGAGAATGGCGCCGACCCGCGCTCCTCGAGCCAGCGGTCGACGTCGTAGTAGTAGTGCTGCTTCGACCACAACATCCCGGCCAGCGCCTGACGGACGACGTTCGTCGTGTCCGCATCGAGCGAGGTCGGGATGACGGTGGCGTAGAAGGCATCGGCCTCGGAGCGGCGGGCGTCCACCACGGCGTCCACCTCGGCGCCGAGCGCGCTTTCGCGATGGTGCCCGTTGGTCTGCTTCGCCTTGGTCCGATGGCCGTTGGTCGCCGTCGTGGGGGCCGTGTCGCTGGGGGGCTCCCAGAGCCGGAGACGCACCGTGGCCGTCGCGCCGGGCTCGATGTCCAGGCGGTAGTGTGCCGCCGCCTTGGTCCCCGTCCCGGCCGGGTTCACGGCATCGCTCCGGCCGTCGACGAGATACGCGTGGAATGCGTCCTTCACGTACGGCGTGTGGTTGGGCAGCCCGGCGAGGCGCTCGGTGTTCGTCTCGTTCTCGGTGAACAGGAGCTCGGGCTCCCCCTCGGCGGCGAAGCGGCGGATCCCGAACGCCGGGTGTGAGGCGTCGGCGGTGGCCGCGCCGGCGGCGCCGGCGCCGTTGCCGGCGTCGCCGCGCGCGATCACGGGGCGCTGGATGTCACCGCCCCACGACCACGTGTTGCGGAACCAGAGGGTCGGCAGGAGGTGCAGGGTCGCGCGTTCGGGACCGCGGTTCGTGGCGCTGATCCGGATATGCAGGTCCTCCGGCGACGCCTTGGCGTACTCGACCTCCACGTCGAAGTAGCGGTCCTGGTCGAACACGCCCGTGTCGAGAAGCTCGTACTCCATCTCGAGCTTGCCCCGGGACCGATTCGTCGCCACGAGATCGCCGTACGGGTACGCCGCCTGCGGGTACTTGTACAGGTAGCGCATGTAGGAATGGGTCGGCGTGGAGTCGAGGTAGAAGTAGTACTCCTTGACGTCCTCGCCGTGGTTGCCCTCGCTGTTCGTCAGCCCGAACAGCCGCTCCTTGAGGATCGGGTCGCGCCCGTTCCACAGCGCCAGCGCGAAGCACAGCCGCTGCCGGTCATCGGAGATCCCGGCGATGCCGTCCTCGCCCCAGCGATAGGCGCGCGACCGGGACTGGTCATGGCTGAAGTAGTCCCACGCATCGCCGTTCTCGCTGTAGTCCTCGCGGACGGTGCCCCACTGCCGTTCCGAGAGGTACGGTCCCCAGCGCTTCCAGGGCACGCCTGCGCGGGCCTCGTCCAGTCGCCCACCCTCTACCGAGGTCGCCCTGGTCGCCACTTCCGCACCTCTTCACGCCGAACGCACGCGGTCTCCCGCGGGGGATTCGAACGCTATGCCGCGCGCGTGGGCTGCGGCCACTGTGCATGCGCCCATCCCGTGGGCGTGCCGCCATGCCAACCCGCGGTGCGCGGCCCCGCGCGAGCTCAGCCGAAGGTGAAGCAGTACGCCTCCACACCGGCGTCGAGGAACTCGATGCCCACCGTGCGCTCGGCGATGTGCCCCGACTGGCGGACGAGCTGGTACGTGGTCTGCGTGGGGACGCTGCCCGTGCCGTCCGTGTCGGTATCGGTGCCGCGGGCATCGCCGACCGGCTGTCCGTCCAGCGTCACGCGGAACCGTGGGGCCGTCCCGGCGGTGACCGGACCCATCACGAGGTTGACGTCGCGCGCCTGGAACCGGAAGTCGATCCGGTCGCCCGGCTCGTGCGAGACGGCGGCGTGGCCGGCGACCGTCCACGTGCCGCGGAGGCCCCACGCGTTGAGCGGCAGCCGGCCCGGATCGCGGTAGACGGCCGGCTCATCGAACCGGGCGACGTCCTCCTGCGCGAACGCGTTGGCCTGCCGATACCCGAGATAGCTCTCGGGTGTCCGGAGCGTGCGCCAGTCGGCCGCCACCTCGAGGCCGCGCGGCTCCACATCGACGAGGTCGAGGTCGAGCTGGGTCGCGCCGGCGTCGTGGAGGAGCTGCTGGATGACCATCTCGGTCATCCCGTACTCGCCCTCGCCGAAGTGGTGGAAGCGGATCCGGCCCTCGGCATCGGCGAGATAGATGGCCGGCCAGAAGTGGTTCCCGAAGGCGCGCCACACGCCGTAGTCGTCGTCGACGGCGACCGGATACGTGACGCCGAGCTTGGCGACCTCGGCGGTGACATTCGCGCGGGTCCGCTCGAAGCCGAACTCGGGCGTGTGCACACCGACGATGGTCAGACCGGCCGATCGGTACTTGGCATCCCAGGCGCGCAGGTACGGCGCCGTGCGCAGCCAGTTGACGCACGTGTAGGTCCAGAAGTCGACCAGGACGACCCGTCCGCGCAGGCCGTCCGGGGTGAGCGGTTCGCTGTTCAGCCAGCCCGTGGCGCCGTCGAAGGAGGCGAGTCGCCCCTCGACGGGCAGGACCTGCGTGTCGCCCGCCAGCCGATGCGCCAGCGTGCGGAAGAGCCCCGGCCGGCTGGACGCTCCGGTGCTGGAGGACGGGTCATCGATCATCGTGTCGCTCCCTCAACCGACAGGGGCGAGCTGCCGGCCCGCCTGCCGGACCATGGCGACGGCTTCGAGGATGACGTCGGTCACCGCCTGTGGCTCCGAGACCATCACCACGTGCGACGCCGCGATCTCCATGATCATCGCGTTCGCCCGTTCGGCCATCGACCGGACGAGGTCGGCTCCTGCTGCCCGATCGGCGGTGGCGACGACGGCCCAGCACGGGAGACCCTTCCATGCGGGCGGCCCGTTCCGCTCCGCGAACGCCGTGTCCGCGACAGGCCGTTGCGTGGCGGCCATGACGGCCGCTTCGGCGTCGGGCAGGTCGGCGGCGAACACGTCGTGGAACTTCGCCGGGTCGACGATGAACTCGGTCGCCGTTCCGCCCCTGGTCGATGGGTACTGCCGAGCAACGAGCGCGGTCATCAACGCGCTGTCCTTCGAGGTCGGGGTGACCTCGCCCAGGACCTCGCCCTCGTCGGGTGCGAACGCCGCGACGAAGACGAGTCCGCCGACGTTCGGTGCGCCCTTCGCCGCGTTGCTGATCACCGCGCCCGCGTACGAGTGCCCCACGGCCAGCACGGGACCCGGGATCTGGTCGATCACGCTGCGCAGGTACGCCGAGTCCGCGACGATGCCGCGGAGCGGATTCGCGGGCGCGATGACGGCCACGCCCGCCGCCTGGAGCCGCGTGATGACCCCGCTCCAGCTGGAGGCGTCAGCGAAGGCGCCGTGGACGAGCACGACGGTCGGGGACGGTGACGGTCGCGAAGCCATGGTCGAGGCTCCTTTCGGGGATCGAGATCGGGGCGGGGATGCGGCGTCCCACCGCATCCCCGCGAGGCTTCAGCGAACGGACCGGAACGACGCGCGGAGCTCCTGCGTGAAGACCTCGGGCTCCTCCCACGCGGCGAAGTGGCCGCCCTTGGGGGCCTCGTTGAAGTAGGTCAGGTTCGGGTAGACCTTCTCGGCCCAGCTGCGCGGGGCCTTGAAGAGCTCCTCCGGGAAGACCGTGAACCCCGTCGGCACCTTGAGCTCCGGCGGCTTCTGCCCGGACGCGAGGGCGGCCACGATGGTCTGGAAGTTCTCCCAGTACAGCCGCGCCGCCGACGTCGACGTGTTGGTCAGCCAGTAGACCGTGATGTTGTCGAGGACGTGGTCTCGGGTGAGGCCCCCGGTCGGCTGGCCATCGAGGAACGCCTTCGAGATCTTCGCGTAGCTGTCGGGGTCGTGGTCGATGATCCAGGCAGCCATCGCGAGGGGATCCATCGAGCCGTAGCCGATCGTCTGCGGCTTGGTGTTCATCTCGGCGATGTACCCGGCCCGGAAGGTTCGCTCGATCCCGGCGAGCGCCTCGGGCTCCTTTTCGGCTCGCGAGGCGATGACGCCGACCACCGCGCGCTTGACGAGGCCCATCGCGAACGTGTCGCCGAAGAGCGCCGCTCCGACCTCGGTCGGGAATGCGCTGAGGAGGTTGAGGTGGATCCCGATCAGCCCGGCGGGCGCCTGGCGCGCCATCGCGTCGGTGACGGTCGCGCCCTGGTCGCCGCCCTGTGCCACGTACCGCGTGTAGCCGAGACGCGTCATCAGCTCTGCCCAGGCCTGGGCGATCCGGTTGCCGGTCCAGCCCAGCTCGGTCGGCTGGTCCGAGAACCCGAAGCCCGGCATCGACGGGATCACGACGTCGAACGCGTCGGCCTCGGTCCCGCCGTACGCGGTCGGGTCGGTGAGGGGGCCGATGACGTCAAGCATCTCGATGACCGAGCCTGGCCAGCCGTGGGTGATGATCAGCGGTAGCGCATTCTCGTGACGTGACTTGACGTGGATGAAGTGGATGTCAACGCCGTCGATCTGCGTCTTGAACTGCGGAAGGCCGTTCAGCCTCGACTCGACCTTGCGCCAGTCGTACTCGTTCGCCCAATAGTTCGCGAGGGCCTGGAGCGTCGCGAGCTGGACGCCCTGGGAGGCATCCGCGACGAGCTCCTTGGTGGGAAAGCGCGCCGCGGCCAGGCGGCGACGCAGGTCATCGAGCTCCGCCTGCGGGATCTCGATCCGGAACGGGTGGATGGCTGCGGGCGCGTCGAGGGTCATCGTCATGTCAGCTCTCCTTGGTCGTGTCGGTGACGGAGTGGTTCCGCGGGTCAGCGAAGCGATCGGAACGCAGCACGCACCTCCTCCGCGAAGATCTCGCGGCTCCTCCCAGGCGGCGAAGTGGCCGCCCCGTTCGGCCTTGTGGAAGTACGCGACGTGCGGATACGACTTCTCGACCCAGCTGCGCGGGACGACGAAGATCTCGCCCGGGAACGCCGTGAAGCCGACGGGGATCGGGACCGGCGGCGGCGGCGTCCCGGCGAACATCGCCTGGAGGCGCGCCCGCTCCCAGTACGAGCGCGCGGCGGACGCGCCCGTCCCGGTCAGCCAGTAGAGCGAGATGTTGTCGACCACGCGCTCGCGGGTGAGGCCACCCACCGGCTGCCGCTCGACGAAGGCGCGCGCGATCTTGTAGTAGGCGTCCGTGTCGTGATCGAGCATCCAGGCCGCGAGCGCGATGGGTGAGTCGAGCAGGGCGTAGCCGATGGTCTGCGGCCGGGTCGCCTGTTCCTGGAAGTACCCGGATCCAGTCGCCCGGAACGTCGCGGTCTGCTCCAGGACGACGCGGTCCTCGTCGGTCGGCGGGTCCGACGCGAGCATCACGCCCGCGAGCGCCGTGACCAGCAGGTTCATGTGGATGCCAAGGAGCCCGTCTGGCGCCTGGCGCCCCATCGTGTCGGTCACCGCCGCGCCGACGTCGCCCCCCTGGGCGACGTAGCGGTCGTACCCCAGCCGGTGCATGAGCGTGTCCCACGCCTGCCCGGTGTGCGCGGTGTCCCAGCCGAGCTCCGTCGGCTCGGCCGAGAAGCCGTACCCGGGCAGCGACGGGAGCACAAGATGGAAGGCGTCCTCGGCGCGCCCGCCGTGCGCAGTGGGGTCCGTCAGCGGGCCGATCGAGCCCAAGGAGCTCGACGACCGAGCCCGGCCAGCCGTGGGTCATGATCAGCGGCAGCGCGCCCTCGTGCTTCGACCGCACGTGGATGAAATGGATGTCGAGCCCGTCGATCTCGGTCACGAACTGGGGGAGCGCGTTGAGCTCCGCTTCGAGCCGCCGCCAGTCGTACTCGGTCGTCCAGTAGTTCGCGAGTGCCTGCACGGTCGCGAGCTGGACGCCCTGCGAGCGGTCGTCGACCAGCTCCTTCGTGGGCCATCGCGTGGCCACGATCCGCCGCCGGAGCTCATCAAGCTCTGCCTGCGGGATGTCGATGTGGAACGGGCGGATGGCCGACCCGGCGTCGATCGTCAGGCTCATCGAACATTCCCTTCAGCGCAGCGACCGGAAGGCCGCGCGGACCTCGGTCGTGAACAGCTCGGGTTCCTGCCACGCGGCGAAGTGGTTGCCGCGATCGAGCTCGTGGAAGTAGCTGAGCTTCGGATACGCCCCTTCCGCCCAGCTCCGCGGCGCCTGGTAGAGCTCACGCGGGAAGACGCTCACCGCCGCCGGCACCGTCACGCCCTTGCGGTCGAAGAACGCGAGCGTGTTCTCCCAGTACAGCCGGCCCGAGGAGATCCCCGTGTTCGTGAACCAGGTGAGCGTGATGTTGTCGAGGACCTCGTCCCGGCTGAGGTTGCCCACCGGCTTGCCCGCGAACGCGCTCGCGATGTCCTCGAGGCTGAGCGCGTCGTGGTCGAGCATCCACGCCGCCAGCGCGACCGGAGAGTCCGCCAGCCCGTACAGGGTCTGCGGCCGGTTGCTCATCTCGACGGAGTACCCGAGACCTTTCGTGAACAGGAACCACAGGCGGTCGTAGCCGCGCTGTTCCTCGGGCGACAGCCCCGTCGGCTTCGGGTCACCGGAACCCAGGACGTTCGACGCGAGCGTCTTGTTGATGGCCGTGGGGACCGTCCCGGGCATGTTCGAGTGGATGCCGAGCAGTCCCGCCGGCGCCTTCGAGCCCATGACGTCGGTGATCTGGGCGCCCCAGTCGCCACCCTGGGCGACGTACCGCGTGTACCCGAGTCGCTCCATCAGCGCGATCCACGCGTCGGCGATGTGGACGGGACCCCAGCCCGTCGTCGACGGCTTTTCGGAGTACCCGTAGCCCGGCATCGACGGGATCACGAGATGGAATGCGTCGCTGGCATCCCCGCCATGCGCCACAGGGTCGGCGAGCGGGCCGGCCACGTTGAGCATCTCCACGACCGAACCCGGCCAGCCGTGCGTGATCAGCAGCGGCAGGGCGTCGGGATCCGGCGACGTGACGTGGATGAAGTGGATGTCCAGGTCGTCGATGCGCGTCAGGAACTGCGGCAGCGCGTTCAGGCGTGCCTCGACCCGGCGCATGTCGTACTCGTCGCGCCAGTACGCCACGAGCTGCTGCATCGTCGCCAGCGGGACACCCTGCGAGTGATCCGCGACGGTTTCCTTCTCGGGCCAGCGTGTGTCGGCGAGCCGTCGTTTCAGGTCGTCGATGTCCGCCTGCGGGATCTCGACACGGAAGGGCCGGATCGCGGTCGAGCCGCTGGTCGCGACCGTGGCAAGGGTCATCTCGGTCCTCCTGGGGACGACGATGCGGGCAGGTCCCGATGCTCTTCCCCGGATCTGGGGGATGTCGCCAGTCGGATGACTGGCCCGGTGACTGGTTGGTCTACGGGGTGGATGCGGGCGCGGCCGCAATGGGCCCGGCGCTGCCGTCGGTCGCGGCGATGCCCAGGCCGACGGCGACCGGGGCGGCGCCACCGGCGGATGCCGATGCCAGCTCCGCGAGCCGGTCACCCGACACCATCTCCTTGGCGACCAGCTCGCTGGCGACGGCGTCGAGGACCGCGCGGTGCGCCGAGAGCACCGCCGTGGCTCGATCGCGCGCGTCGTCGAGCAGCTCGGCCACCGCGGCGTCGATGCGCGCGGCGGTCGCCTCGGCGTATTCCCTGGGGGCGGCGATCTCCCGACCCAGGAACGGGTCGCGCTCGCCGACGTTGTAGGACACCGGACCGAGCTCGTCGCTCATGCCCCACAGGCCGACCATCCGCCGGGCGAGGTCGGTCGCGGCCTTCAGGTCGCTCTCCGCACCGGTCGTCGGCTGCCCGAACACGAGCTCCTCGGCGGCGCGTCCACCGAGCTGGACCGCGAGGCGCGCCAGCAGGGTCTCGCGGCTGTAGTTGCGGCGGTCCTCCTCGGGTCGCTGCTGCGTGACGCCGAGCGCGCGGCCGTGCGGCACGATCGAGACCTTCTGGACCGGGTCTGCCCCCGGGGTGAGCTGCGCGACGAGCGCGTGGCCCCCTTCGTGGTACGCGACGAGCCGCCGCTCCTCGGGGAGGGTCAGCGCGGGCTGGCGTGTGCCCAGGAGGATCTTGTCCAGGCTCTCCTCGAATTCGGCGAGTCCGACGGTCTCCCGGCCTTTCCGGGCCGCCAGCAGCGCCGCCTCGTTCGCGAGATTCGCGAGGTCGGCGCCGGCGAAACCGGGCGTCTGCCGCGCGATCGTCGCGAGGTCGACATCGGCCGCCAACGGGATTCCTCGCGTGTGGATCCGCAGGATCGCCTCACGACCCGGGCGGTCCGGATAGCCGACGGTGACCTGGCGGTCGAACCGCCCGGGCCGAAGCAGCGCCTGGTCGAGGACGTCCGGACGGTTCGTCGCCGCGATGACGATGACGCTGGTCGAGGCGTCGAAGCCGTCCATCTCGGCGAGCAGCTGGTTGAGCGTCTGCTCCCGCTCGTCGTTGCCGCCGCCCAGCCCAGCCCCGCGTTGTCGTCCGACCGCATCGATCTCGTCGACGAAGATGATCGACGGTGCGGTCTCCTTGGCACGCTTGAACAGGTCGCGCACGCGCGACGCGCCCACGCCCACGAACAGCTCCACGAACTCCGACGCGGTGATGCTGTAGAACGGGACGCGGGCTTCGCCGGCCACGGAGCGGGCGAGCAGGGTCTTGCCGGTGCCCGGCGGCCCGATGAGCAGCACGCCGCGCGGCAGGCGCGCCCCGAGCTTCTGATAGCGGGCGGGGTCGCGCAGGAAATCCACGACCTCCAGGAGCTCGGTCTTCGCCTCGTCCTCGCCGGCGACGTCGCCGAACGTGACGTTCGGACGTTCCTCGTTGTAGAGCCGCGCATTCGACCGGCCGATCCCGAGGATCCCCGACTGGCTGCGCTGCGCTTGCCGGGCGGAGTAGGCGAAGAACCCGAGGAGGAGCACGACGGGCAAGAGGTTGAGGGCCAGCCCGATGACGGTACTCAGGAGCGAACCCCGTGCCGTCCGGTCGACGGCCGAGACGACCACGCCGTGCGTATCGAGCAGCGGCAAGAGGGCCGGGTCACCGTCGGGCGGGATCACGGTGGTGAACGAGGTGAAGCTGGCGGGCGGCGTCGATGCCGAGTTGCTCGGGGCGGCGCTCGGGCGGCGCTCGGCGCGGCCGACGCACCCGGAGTACCCGATGCGGGCGGCCACACGACGGGCTGCGCGAACGTGCCGCTCACACCCTGGCCGTCGATCTGGACACTGGCGACGTTGTCCGCCTTCGTCTGGGACAGGAACTCCGAGTACGGGATCGCGGCGACGGACGGCGCGCCGACATCCATGAACAGCACGAGGTTCCAGATGAGCAGCACGACGAGTGTGGCCACCCACGACCACCATCGCGGGAACCGTGGTCGTCCGGGTGTCGACGGCCCCGCGCCAGGTTGCGGCGGGATGGGCGGCCGCTCGCGAGCGGGCGGCCCCATCGGCCGCTTCCCGTCCTTCGGGGCGGGCGTCGCATCGCGACGTCCCGAACCATCGCGGGCCTTGGCGGTCGGCAGCTCGTCGGTCATCGGAACAGCCCGTTCTCTCTGGTGGCGTGGGGCGGCTCGAGGTCGATCAGCGGATGGCAGCGAGGTCCGGTGCGGGCGAGCGCACGCCGGGGTCGTCCCGATACGGCGCGAGGAACGCCGTCACCGCTGCCAGGAGCTCGGTCGGCGCCTGCTCCGCGACCCAGTGGCCGCTCGGCAAGACGGCGCCCTGGACGTCGTCGGCGACCGCGCGCATCGTCTGCTCGGCGTTCATGCCGCCACTCTCGCTGCCGCCCATGGCGAGGACCGGCAGCGTGAGCCGCGTCGTCATGCGCTGCTCGTTCTGCTTCGCCGACGTCGGGATCGCCCGATAGAACTCGAACGAGCCCCGAAGCGCCTCCGCGTCGCCCGCCAGCCGGTCGATGTAGTACGCGATGGTCTCGGGAGGCAGCTTCCGCGACCCGGCCGACGCCGCGAACTCGGCGCCGAAGAAGATCGCCTCGCGTCCCGTGACGAGCTGCTCGTTGATGGTTTGGAGCTGGTTGAAGGCGAGATGCCACAGACGGTCGTTGAGACCCGGGGGCAGGAGCAGGGGCGGTGACGGCGTGATCCCGGGAAGGAACGCTTCCGAGACGATCAGACGGGCGACGC
The DNA here is from genome assembly GCA_963778025.1 of uncultured Chloroflexia bacterium. Taxonomy (GTDB): domain Bacteria; phylum Chloroflexota; class Limnocylindria; order Limnocylindrales; family CSP1-4; genus CAVZTA01. The sequence goes on from CAVZTA010000003.1 coordinate 329,252, forward strand.
GATCGGCATGGTCGGCGGCGACGGCATGCGCGATGGGCATCCCGGTGTCCGTGCCGTAGATCGCGAACCTCGGGTGGCCCAGGCGGTCCATGAGCGCGACCAGGTCGTTGGCGAGGGATGCCGTGTCGTAGCCCGTCCGCGGCTTGTCGGACAGGCCGATGCCGCGCTGGTCGACGGCGATCACCGTGAACTCGCGGGCGAGCGCCGGCATGACCATCCGCCACGCGTACCAGGTCTGTGGCCACCCGTGGACGAGCAGCAGCGGCGGTCCGTCGCCACCGATCACGGCATGCAGTCGAACGCTCGCCGGCCTCGATGAAGCGGCTGGCGAAGACATCCGTGAACCCGCCCGGCAGGTCGGGCGCCCCCAAGACCGATCCGGGGCCGCTCGGCATGGCTGTGGTGTCCATCACGTACCTCCTTGATCGATCGTTGGCCATGGGCGTCGCTGAAAGCGCCGGTCGGATGACTGGTTCGCCGACTGGTCGCGGCCATCCCAGGCCTCGACGTCCTGCTTGACCGGCGCCACGATGGTCACCGACGCTCATTCCGCAGAAGGACCAGTGTGTCTGACGGGCGCGAACGCAGGAGCGCCTGGCCGATGCTCGTCCTCGATGCGAACCGACGCGTTCGGGGCGACGTTCGCGTCGTGCGCACGGTTCGCCGATGGCGATGGCAACGCCTGGGTCTTCGAAGAGGTCGGCCCATCGGCCGATCGCGGAGGCAACGGACACGCCACGTAGCGGCAGCGAGTCATCTCGACCATCGACGAGGAAGGAGTGTCAACGATGACGACGACCACGCAGGGAGAGGCGCCCGAGGATCCCAAGGCGCAGGAGCGCCTCAGCGCAGCCCTCGAAGCGACGCCGATCACCGATCGCGAGCTCCAGCAGATCGAGCGCGCGAATGCGACCACGGCGCGACCGGTGGTCTTCATCCACGGGCTGTGGTTGCTGCCCTCCAGCTGGGACCGCTGGGCGGCGCTGTTCGAGGAGGCCGGATACGTCGCGTTGACGCCGGACTGGCCGGACGATCCGGCGACCGTCGACGATGCCCGGGCGAACCCCAAGGCGCTCGCCAGGAAGACGCTCAAGCAAGTCGCCGATCACACGACCCGGATCATCCATGCGTTGCACACGAAGCCCGTCGTGATGGGGCACTCGACCGGGGGCCTGCTGGCGGAGATGATCGCCGGCGGAGGTCTCTCGGCAGCCACGGTCGCGATCGACCCCGGCGTCTTCCGCGGGGTCCTGCCGCTGCCCTTCTCGGTGCTCAAGAACGTGGGTCCGTTCCTGGTCGACCCGCGGACGCGCGGCAGGGCGATCACGCTCACGTTCGACCAGTTCGAATACGGCTGGGCGAACGCGTTGGACGAGCAGGAGGGTCGGGAGCTCTACGACACCTTCCATGTCGCCGCGTCGGGGATCTCGCTCGTGCAGATGGGCAATGCGAACCTCAACCCGTGGACCGAGGCCAAGGTGGACACCAAGAACCCCGACCGGGGTCCGCTCCTGATCATCGATGGCGAGAAGGACAACACGGTGCCCTGGGCGATCGCGAACGCGGCGTACAAGCGGCAGCAGCGCAATCCCGGGGTGACGGAGATCGTGAAGGTCCCGAACCGAGGCCACTCCCTGACGATCGACCATGGCTGGCGAGAGGTGGCCGAGATCGCGCTCGCGTTCGTCAAGCGATTCGCCTAGTCCTGACGCTGGCACCAGACGGACGGGGCCACGCCTCCGTCTGGTGCTTCTCGAAGCCCGCCTTCGCCTCGTCGGTCGCGACCATCGTTGGAGGCTGATGCGCGTCACGTGATGGAACCGACTGGACGGCCGGAGTACGCTCACGACTCCGTCGGCTCAAGTGGGTGCGGCCCAGCATCATGGCGCCTGTACAGGCGGCGACCGAGACCCGGCTTCAGGACCGTCGCGTCGAACGTGAGGCGCTCGCCGCACTGATCGGGCACGCGCGCGAGGGGACGAGTGGCGCGCTCGTGCTGCGGGGCCAGCCCGGGCTCGGCAAGACCGCACTGCTGGATGCGGTCCTGGCCCAGGCGACCGGGTGTCGTGTCATCCGGGTGGCGGGGATCGAGTCCGAGATGGAGCTCGCGTTCGCGGGCTTGCACCAGCTGTGCGCCCCGCTCCTCGGGCGCCTCGACCGCCTTCCGACGCCCCAACAGGATGCGCTCGGGACGGCGTTCGGCCTTCGGTCGGGTGGCGCCCCGGACCGCTTCCTCGTCGGGCTGGCCACGCTGGGCCTGCTCTCCGATGCCGCCGAGCAGCAGCCACTCGTGTGCCTGGTCGACGACACGCAGTGGCTCGACAAGGCGTCGGCCCAGGTGCTCGGCTTCGTCGCGCGCCGTCTCGCCGGGGAAGGCGTGGTGATCGTGTTCGCCATCCGGGAATCGGCCGACGACCGTGACCTTTCGGGGCTCGCCGCGATGACGCTCGGACCACTGCCCGACGCTGACGCTCGCGCTGTCCTGGCGTCGGCGATCACTGGCCGAGTCGACGACTCCGTCCGCGAGCGGATCATCGCCGAAGCTCGTGGCAATCCGCTCGCGCTCCTCGAGCTGCCGCGCGGCTGGTCCGCTGCCGCGCTGGCCGGCGGATACGGCTTGCCCGACGGCGTGTCCGTCTCGGGACGGATCGAGGAGAGCTTCCGACGTCGCGCGTCTCCGCTCTCCGATGCGACCAAGCGGCTCCTCCTCATCGCCGCGGCGGAACCCGTCGGCGATTCCAGCCTCATCTGGGCCGCCGCGCAGTCACTCGGCGTGAAACCCGAGGCAGCCGACGCGGCTGTCACGGCTGGGCTTCTGGGCGACGGAGCGGACGTGCGGTTCCGCCATCCACTCGTCCGCTCGGTGGTCTATCGGGATGCCAGGGACGACGATCGCCGCGCCGCCCACGCGGCACTTGCTGACGCGACCAGTGCCACCCTCGACCCCGATCGTCGCGCCTGGCATCGCGCGCAAGCGGCGACTGGCTATGACGACGCGGTGGCGTCAGAGCTCGAGACATCGGCCGGGCGCGCCCAGGCCCGAGGCGGTGCCGCGGCGGCCGCAGCCTTCCTCCAGCGGGCCGTGGCGCTGACCGAGGATCCTGGGCGACGAGCCCAGCGAGCGCTCGCGGCGGCTCGGGCGAGTCTCGAAGCGGGTGCCTTCGACGACCGCTCGGGACCTGCTCGCGATGGCCGCGGCTGGAACCACGGGCGAGTTCGAGCGCGCGCTGATCGACATGATGAGCGCGCAGGTGGCATTCGCTTCGAGCCGCGGCAACGAGGCGACGCCGCTGTTGCTGGCTGCTGCCCGGCGTCTCGAGGCACTCGACCTGCGGTTCGCGCGCGAGACGTATCTCGACACGTTCACCGCGGCGCTGTTCGGCGCGCGCCTCAACCGGGGCATCGGTCTCGCGGAGGTTGCCGACGCCGCGCGCGCGGCGCCCCGTCCGGCACCCGACGCCATCGCTGCGTCGGACCTCATGCTCGATGCGTTGATCGGCCTATCGGACGACTACCGCACCGCCATCCCGGCCTGTCGCGCAGCGCTCGAGCAGGTGACGAGCGACACCACCTCGTCAGCGGAGCGCATCCGCTGGCTCTGGCAAGGCTGCGTGATCGCGCTCGAGGTGTGGGACGACGAGCATTCGCTCCAGCTCTCGGAGCGAGGCGTGCGCACCGCCCGCGAGAGCGGCACGTTGCCGGAGCTTGCGATCGCCCTCAGTGCGTACAGCCCCGTCCTCGTCTTGTGCGGCGACTTCGCGACCGCAGCCCTGACCGTCGCCGAGAGTCGCTCGGTCGAGCAGGCGACCGGCATCAGAGCCGCGCCGTACGGCGCGATGATCTTTGCGGCCTGGCGTGGCGAGGCGTCGTTGACGCGGGACCTCGTCGAGGCGACGAGCCAGGAATCGACCGCGCGCGGCGAAGGCGTCGCCCTCGCCATCTGCGCGTACGCACGCGCCGTGCTGTGCAATGGCCTCGGCGAGTACGAAGAGGCGCTGTCCGCCGCGGTCCTCGCCAGCGAATACGAAGAGGTCGTCGTCGAGAACTGGGGGTTGTGCGAGCTCTTCGAGCCGGCGGCCAGGCTGGGGCGCCGCGACGTCGCCGACAAGGCGCTCGAACGGCTCACGATGAAGGCTCAGGCGACCGGCACGCACTGGGCGCTCGGCATCCTGGCGCGCTCGCAGGCCTTGCTCAGCGCCGGCGACGACGCCGACGCTCGGTTCCGCGAAGCGCTCGAGCATCTGGCGGGCACGCGCATCCGGTCGGAGGTCGCCCGGACGCATCTGCTCTATGGCGAATGGCTCCGGCACGTGGGCCGACGCGCCGAGGCGAGGGCAGAGCTGCGGACGGCGCATGACCTGTCCACGACGATCGGCATGGACGCCTTCGCGCAGCGTGCCCGGCAGGAGCTGCTCGCGACCGGCGAGCACCTGCGTCCACGGACGCAGGAAGCGCGCGAACCGCTGACCGCGCAGGAGGAGCAGATCGCTCGGCTGGCCCGCGACGGCCTGTCGAACCCCGAGATCAGCGCCCAGCTGTTCCTGAGTCCCCGGACCGTCGAGTGGCACCTGCGGAAGGTGTTCCCGAAGCTGGGCATCACCTCCCGGCGGGAGCTCGCTCGCGTCTTGCCGGCACCGCGATAGTCACGCGAACGACGCGCTGAGCGCCACGAGGATCGATGTCCTGATGCGATCCGCGCCTGACACCACTCGACCCCTCATCGACCGTCGTGCCGAGACCGCGCGTCTTGAGGCCTTGCTCGAGGGGGCACGCAGCGGGCACAGCGGGGCGGTCGTCGTGCGCGGCGACCCCGGTGTCGGGAAGACCGCGCTCCTCGACGACCTGCTCACGCGCGCCGTTGGCTGTCGTCTGATCCGAGCCGCGGGGGTGGAGTCGGAGATGGAGCTTGCGTTCGCCGCGCTCCAGCAACTCTGTGCTCCGATCCTCGACCATGTCGATCTGCTGCCCGATCCACAGCGCGCGGCGTTGGGCATCGCGTTCGGGCGCCAGAGCGGAGCGCCGCCCGGATCGCTTCCTGGTCGGGCTCGCCATCCTGGGTCTGCTGTCCGAGGTCGCGGAAACGCAGCCGCTCGTCTGCCTGGTCGACGATGCCCAGTGGCTCGATCGGGCCTCCGCGCAGGTGCTGGGCTTCGTGGCGCGCCGTCTCGCAGCCGAGGCCGTCGTCATGATCTTCGCGGTCCGCGAGCCGTGGGACGGCACGGATCTCACCGGACTGCCCGAGCTGTCCGTCGGTCCATTGCGGGACGCCGACGCGCGGAGGCTGCTCGCGTCGGCGATGCCCGGGAAGCTCGACGAACCCGTTCGCGATCGGATCCTGGCGGAGTCTCGAGGCAACCCGCTCGCCTTGCTGGAACTGCCCTTGGCATGGACGCCGGCAGCCCTTGCCGGTGGCTTCGGTATCCCGGGTCTCTCCGTGTCCGGCCGGATCGAGGAGGGTTTCCGGCGCCGCCTGACGCCGCTGTCCGACGAAAGCCGGCAGCTCCTGCTGCTGGCAGCCGCGGACCCGGTCGGCGACACGCAGGTCATCTGGGCCGCCGCGCGGCGCCTCGGCATCCCGGAAAGCGCGGCGACGGGGGCGGTAGCGACCGGTCTCGTCGAGGACGGATCGACGCTGCGCTTCCGGCATCCGCTGGTCCGGTCGGTGGTCTACCAGGACGCACCAGCCGGCGACCGACGGGAGGTCCATGCCGCGCTCGCTGCGGTGACCGACGCGGACGAGGACCCGGATCGGCGTGTCTGGCACCTCGCCTCGGCGACGAGCGGCACCGACGAGGAGGTCGCCGCCGATCTCGAACGATCCGCCGGCCGGGCACAGGCACGCGGCGGGATGGCCGCCGCAGCGGCCTTCCTCGGGCGGGCGGTCTCGATGACCCCGGATCGCTCAGGGCGCACCGAGCGCGCCCTGGCCGCCGCGCAGGCGTTCATCCAGGCCGGAAGCACCGATACCGCGCTCAAGCTCCTGGACCTGGCTGCCCCAGCCGTGAGCGACGAGTTCCAGCAGGCGCGAGTCGACCTGCTCCGCGCGCACGCAACCATGGCGTCGTTCGGGCCAGACGGTCCGACGCTGCTCCTGAAGGCCGCTCGGCGGATCGAGCCTTTCGACGTCGACCTCGCCCGCGAGACCTATCTGATCGCGTGGGGCGGCACCGTGGTCGCCGGTCAGGATGAGGTCGGCCTCGACATCTGCGCCGCTGTCCGAACGGTTCCCGTGTCCGAGACGGCTGGAGCACTCGAGCTCCTCCTCGACGGCGTCTGCCGGATGACGATCGATGGACCAGCCGCGGCGGTCCCGATCCTCCAGCGTGCAGCCGCCGCGGCCGCAGAGCTGCCCGTCGAGGACGTGATGCGTTGGGGCTGGGCGGCGGTGGCCGCCAGCAGCGCGGTCTGGGACGAGGAGTTGCAGCGCGCGACGCTCGTGCGACACATCCAGCTGCTGCGCGATGCGGGCGCACTTGGGCAGCTGCCGATCCCCCTCTCGGCGCTCGGCGTCGCGACCGCCAAGACCGGCGACTTCATCGGCGCCTCGGCGATCGTCGCGGAGAGCCAGAGCGTCGCCGCGGCGACCGGAAGCCCGCTCGGGTCATACACCGCGCTGCGCATCGCCGCCCTTCGCGGCCGGGAGGCCGAGGCGATCCCGATGATCTCGAAGGCGATCGAGCAGGCAGCCGCCATCGGGCAGGGACTCTTCGAGCGCCAAGCCCATGGCGCGGCGGCGGTGCTGTACAACGGCCTCGGTCGGTATGAGGACGCCGCGTCCGCCGCCCGGATCGCCGCCTCTCACCGCGGCGACCATCCGTCGGCCAGCCTTGGGCTGCCGGAGCTCGTGGAGGCGGAGGCTCGGCGCGGTGACCTCCGACGAGCAGCAGCGGCCTTCGACCGACTGGCCGAGATGACGCATCCATGCGGGTCGGATTACCCGCTGGGCATCGAAGCCCGCTGCCGCGCACTGACCGTCGATGGACCGTCCGCAGAAGCGCTCTACCGCGAGGCGATCGACCGACTCGGCCGTACGGAGATGCGTCCGGAGCTCGCACGAGCGCACCTCGTCTACGGCGAATGGCTCCGTCGCGAGGGTCGTCGCGTCGACGCTCGAGGACAGTTGCGGATCGCGCACGACCAGTTCGAAGAGATCGGCATGGAGGCGTTCGGTGAGCGCGCGAGTCGTGAGCTGCTGGCGACGGGCGAAAAGGTCCGCAAACGGCGTCACGAGACGCGCGACGAGCTCACGCCGCAGGAACTCCAGATCGCGCGACTTGCCAGCGACGGGCTGACGAATCCGGAGATCGGCGCGCAACTGTTCCTCAGTCGCCGGACCGTGGAGTGGCATCTGCGGAAGGTGTTCGACAAGCTCGAGATCGGTTCTCGTCGCGAGCTGCCCGCAGCACTCCGACGCGTCGCCGGTGCTTCCCGGGTCAACGCCTGAGCGTCCCTCTCGACGGCGCCGGCCGCGCCGGCGCACGCAGCGACCTCACAGGTCGCAGCGTCTGCCCGCGGTACGGAGCATCGACCCGGCGCAAACCAGTGACCTCGCGGGCGCGAATGGATCGCCGCCGGACGCAGAGTCACCACACCGTGGCGGTCGACAGCCGCGCAAGAGGGGGCAACGGAGTCGGACCGATGGACATGAGGCTCGAGCTGATCGTGCTCCCTGTCACTGACGTCGACCGTGCCAAGTCGTTCTACCGATCAGCGGGCTTCCGGGAGGACATGGACTACGCGGCCGGCGACGACTTCCGGGTCGTCCAGTTCACGCCGCCAGGCTCGGAGGCATCGATCACGTTCGGGAAGGGGATCACCGGCGCTGTCCCCGGTTCGGTCCAGGGGATCGTCCTCGTCGTGCGCGACGTCGAGGCCGCGTCGGCGGAGCTTTGCCAGCGCGGAATCGAAGTCGGCGACGTGTTTCACGACATCGGCGGCGTCTTCTATCACGAGTCGCCGTTCTATGAGATCCCGGGGCCGGATCCCGATCGACGCAGCTACGGCTCGTTCGCGCGGTTCCAGGACCCCGACGGCAACGGTTGGGTCCTTCAGGAGGTGCCCAAGCGGGCGCCCGGGCGCTGACCGGCTTGGCTTCCGCTGAGTCCACGGTCACCATCGAGCGCGGACCAAGGCTGCGGGAGGCTGTGATGTCGACGCGAACGAAGAACGTGACGATCCGCGAGGCCAGCACCATCTGGCACGAAGCGGGTGGCTGGTTCGACGCCCGCTGGCACTTCTCGTTCGACCGCTACCGGGATCCCGACCAGATGGGCGTCGGTGCCCTGCGCGTGTTCAACGACGACCGGATCATCGCGGGCGCCGAGTGGCCGCTGCATCCGCACCGGGACATCGAGTCCCTGACGTACGTCGTATCGGGACACTTCCTCCACGCGGACTCGCTGGGTAACGACGGCGGACTCGAACCGGGTGCCGCGCAGGTGATGACCTTCTCGCACCGGGGCGATCTGCACTCCGAGAAGAACGGCTCCACCGACGAACCGATGCGGTTCATCCAGTTCTGGATCCTGCCCAGCGTGCGAGGTCTCGAGACCAGCGTCCAGCAGCGGCAGTACACGGTCGAGGATCGGACGGATCGCTGGCTCCAGATCATGGGGCCGGCGGGGACCGAGGGGCTCGACCTGGCCCAGGATGCTCGGGCGCTCGTCGCCCATCTCACCGATCGTGGGCAGCTCGAGCACGAGTTCGCGGCCGGCCGCGGCGGCTACCTGTATGTCATCGATGGCCGTGTGGAGCTCGATGGCGACCTGCTCCGGACCGGTGACGCCGCCAAGATCACGGGTGCCACCGCGTTGACGTTACGCACCGGCCTCGCGGCCGAGCTCATCCTGATCGACGTCCCCCTGGAGTTCGAGCCCATCGGGGTCTGGTCTGGCGAACAGTGAACCGGGCGAAGCGCCACTGAGAGCACGCTCCATGGAAGTTCCGAGCGTCCGGGCTAATCCAGTCATCGACCGGCGCTAATCCAGTCATCGACCGGCGGGAATCCAGTCATCGCACCGTAGCGCCGTCGTACGTGACACGAAGAGCATCACCCCAGAGACGCACGGATCCCTCGATCGAACGGCCGCCAGGTGGTGGCCCGGATCCGGCGTCGGGACGGAGGTCGTGGTGCTGACCACATTGGCGGCCCAGAACTGGGCCATGTTCGCGCTCCGGGGGGTCCTCGCGATCGCCCTCGGGGTGCTCATCTTCATCGCGCCAGGGCCCTCGCTGGCCGCGTTGATCCTGGTCTTCGCGGCGTACGCCATCGTCGACGGGATCCTCTTGACGGTGCTCGGTCTGGCGGTCCCGTTCGCCTCGCGCTGGCTGTTCGTGGTCGGCGGGGTCCTCGCGATCGCGCTGGGTGTCTACACCCTGTTCAACCCGGGCGTGACGGCGACCGCGCTGGCCATCCTGATCGGCCTGTTCGCGATCGTCCGCGGCGTGAGCGAGGCGGGCTTCGCGATCGCCCTGCGCCGGCAGATCCCGGACGCCTGGCTGTACGTCCTGAGCGGCGTCGTGGCCGTCGTCTTCGGTGTCTACCTCGTGACGGCTCCGACCGACGGCGCGCTCGCGCTCCTGTTCCTCATCGGCTTCTACGCCCTGTTCGCGGGCGTCATGTACCTCGTCATCGGCTTCCGCCTGCGAGGCCTCGACAAGCGAGCTCACCGCCGCCTCGAGCACGTCAGCGACGGCGTCCTGACGCCGCCCGCGGGACGAATACCGGAACCACCTCGAAAACCACCAGCTGAGTCATCGAAGGAGAACCTGACATGCACGGAGACGGGAACGTGGACTTCAGCGCACAGCTCGACGACCTTGAGCAGCGGGTCAAGCATCTGAAGGACGCCGCCACCAGCGCGGCGACGCGAGAACCACCAGCAGCTCCAGAAGCGGATCGACGACGCCCACGCGGATGCCGACCGCGCGATCGCGGCGGCGAACCAGGAAGCCAACGCGACGGCCCGCGAGATCGACAGCGGCTGGGAGAAGATGCGGGCCGACGCCAAGGCGCGCGCCGAGGAGCTCAAGGCGAAGGCCAAGCGACGGGCCGATCAGCTCGACGCGAATGTCGCCGACTCGGACGCCGATTGGGCGATCGCCGACGCGAACGCCGCGATCAATTACGCGGACTGGGCCGTCGAGAACGCCCGTCTCGCGGTCCTCGACGCGATCGACGCCCGCATCTACGCGGACGAGCGGGCGGCCGCGCTCGTCTAGCCTGGTCCATCGAGCGGACGCTGCGGCCGCGCCGGCAATCCCCGGCGCGGCCCGTGCCGCGACCCTCATCGCGATCGTGATCGTGCCGTGAACTGACGAGCCGGCGAGACGTCACATGGCGTCCACCGGCCGACCGTGTCGCTCGCCTCGCCGACGTCGGCGCCCGCGTACCCTTCGGGCGGGCCCGTAGCTCAGTGGTAGAGCAGGGGACTTTTAATCCCTTGGTCCTGGGTTCGAATCCCAGCGGGCTCACCACATAGCAAGTTCAGTCTGGCGGTCGCGGCTGTCGCGCGGGCGATCCTGGTGTAGCCATTTGTGGATGAACGCGCCGTCCGGACGCTCGCGATCGTCGGTCGTCGCTTGGCTCAATCAAGCCCCTAGCGGCTCCCGCGCCACGCGCTTACCGTCGAACCGTGCGCATGCTCCTGATCGCCGCGCTGATCATCGGGGCGCTCATCGTCGCGGGAATCGTCCTGCAGCCAGGCTTGATGGCCCGTTACATCCATTGACGGCTGCGCGCCCACGATCAGAAAGGGCAACAGGGGTTGAGATGTTGTTGACGGCAGCCATGGGGTCGGCGACCAGCCGACCCCATGGCAATCAGCTGCCGGTGGCGGTGCCGGCGATCTCGGTGAAGGCGAACGGCTGCGGGTCGCTTGCGAGTCCCACGCAGCTTGTCGACCGTCAGCGGCCATCCAGACCGCGGCTCCAGGTCACGGTTGCCGGTCAGGTGCGCAAGGCGAAAGCGCTCGAGACCGGCCGACGGACATCGACCGCCACACCGAGTTCAGTCATCTGTTTCCCTTCCGCACATTCGCTGCCCGATGCAGGTTTCGGCTATCGATCAGGACTCGACGGTCCGTGACCTGACGAGCAAGGCGATCGCAAGGCCTGCGAGCCAGACCAGAGAACCAACGAAGGCGAACGGTCCGGCCAATGGCCCGATCCAATTGGTCAGGGCGAAGCCAAGGCCCGCGATGACGCCCACCACGCTCAAGGGACGCGGAAGTCGCCCCGAACGCGCACCGATGACAGCCCAACCGATCCATGCCAATCCGACTGCATAGCTCCCCGCCGACCGCATCCCACCAGCGACGACACTGATCAGCAAGTTGAAGCCGGTGAGGTCGGTTACGCCAGCGGCAAGAGCCAGCTCGCCGGTCTGCTTACTGTCGACGAACAGCGCGTAGAAGACCGTTTCCTGCTGGATCGCGCCGGCAGCGACAAACGCCGCCCCACCGACGACTCCGGCGATCATGGCCATCGAGCCAACGAGTCCGTCGGTCCCGAGGTAGCGACCCAGGCTCACGGCCATGAAGATGAGCGCGGTGCCGAGAAGCAGCTGGACGGTTGCCTCGGCGGTCAGCACCGCGAGGTTCTCGGCCACCCGCGCAGGGACAAATCGATCGGCGATCCCGGGAAGCGCTCCGCTTCCGATCACGGCCACGACGAGCGCGGCCAGGAGGGACCCGAGCGCGGCCAGAGCCCCGTAGGCTGCGGGTGCGGGCGACCCGGTCCGCAGTTGCGAGTGCCTGACATATGTGCTTGCGACCGCCATTCGACTTCTCCTTGCGAACGTAGGCTCTCGGCCTGGTGCACAGCGTCCCCCGCCCAGGTGCCGTCCCGCATGGGGACGGATGCCCGAAGTCGGTGGGTCGCGTACCCGGGTTTCCGGGTATCCCATCCCTGTTCCAAGCGAGGGCCGGCGGCCATACTCGACAGAGTGGATACCCGGAGCGAGTCGAGAAGCGCCGGTCGTCGTGTAGCGGCGCTGGTCGCGGCGCTGACGATCGCGGCGAACGTCGGCACGTCCTACGTCATGTTCGCGTCCGATTTCCTAAGCCGCTTCAGGGGAGCCGGCGTCACTGACAGCGACGTCCTGATCGTGTACGTCTTTGTCGTCGCCTTCTCGGCCGTCACCGTGAGCTACGTTCTCGTGGGGTTCGTCCTTGCGGGCCGGACCGGTACCGGCCGCATTGCCGCAGTCCTGCTTACTGGCGGTGCCACGGTCGCGCTGTGGACGTTCGGGTACGCCGTCGGCGGGGAGCTCGTCTTCCACGCGCCGTTAGGCGAGTTCTCCAACGCCGTGCTGTTGCTCGGACCACTGGCTATCGGACCGGGTCTGGCGCTCGTTCTTCCCGGCCTGGCACTGGTCTTTCCGACCGGTCGGCTTCCGTCGGGCCGTTGGACCCTGCCCGTCGGCATGGTTGCCGTCGTGATGGCGGCGGGGACCTTGATCGAGCTGATCTCGCCCGGCCCGATCGCCCCGGAGCCACGGGGGTCCCGTAATCCGTTCGGTATCGAGGGGTTGCCGGCCGGTCTCGCAGCGGCGGCGTATCCCCTGGTCGCCGCCGCATTCGTCGGAGCCATGGCACTGGGCGTCGCCGCGGTCCTCAATCGCTATCGGACCGGTGATGTGACGCTCCGCCAGCAGCTCCGGTGGTTCATCGCGGCGGTTCTGCTCGCTGCCGTGCCACTGCCGATCTCGATACTTCCCGGCGTCGGCGGGCCCCAATGGGCTTTGCTTGCGGCGGTGGGCCTTCTCCTCGTCCCGGTCTCGGTCGGGATCGCCGTCATGCGCTATCGGCTCTATGAACTCGATCTCATCATCAACCGAGGGCTCGTCTACAGCGCCCTCGGTCTCATCGTCGCAGCCGCCTACGTCATCCTGGCGACTGCGCTGGGCCGGCTGACGGGTGGTGAAGCATCGCCGACGGCAACGATCGCGGTCGTCATTGCGGCCCTTGCCGCGCTCGTCGCGCGACAGGCCGTCCAACGTGCCATCGATCGCCTCCTGTACGGGCGACGCGGCGATCCGATGGCGGTCTTCGGCAGCGTCGCCCGCCGGCTCGAGAGCGCCGGCACACCGGAGGGTCTGCTGACCGACGTCGTGGGCGACCTGCGCCAGGCATTGAAGCTGGACGACGTCGCGATCTACGCTGTCGACGGCAAGCTGCTCGCGGGAACTCCTGGGTCAGAGGCAGGCACGCGACTGTCGCTCGCACACCAGGGCGAGCTGGTCGGCGAGCTCCGGGTGTGGACAGCCCGGGGCGATGTGCTAAAGCCCGGCGATCTGCGTCTCCTCCAGGACGACCTCGGGCCGCAGCTCGCGGTTGCGATCGAGGCGGTCCGGCTCAAGCGCGACCTGCAGCACGCTCGCGAGCGCCTCGTCGTCGCGCTCGAAGACGAGCGCCGGCGCCTTCGGCACGACCTACACGATGGCCTGGGGCCGACGCTTACCGCGATCACACTGCGCGCTGATGCGGCAACCAACCTCCTGGCGAGGGATCCTGCTCGTGCACGGGAGCTGCTCGACGAGCTTCGTGGCGCGGCGGGCGACGCGATCGCCGAGGTCCGGCAGTTGGTCCATGGACTCCGGCCCATGGCGCTGGATGAGCTCGGCCTGGTGGGCGCCATCCGCGAGCAGGGCATCGGCGTTGATCGGGCCGATATGGCCGGCCCGCACGTCGTGATCGATGAAGGCCCGAGGCTCCCGCCGCTGCCGGCGGCGGTCGAGGTGGCCGCGTATCGGATCGCTACTGAGGCGATCACGAACGCGATCCGCCATGCCGGCGCGCGCCACTGTCGCGTCCGGATCGTCGCGAACACGGCCCTCGAGGTGGAGGTGACCGACGACGGCCATGGCTGGATGGTCGGCTCATCCCCGGCGTCGGGATCCAGTCCATGCGGGAGCGCGCGGCTGACCTCGGCGGCACGCTGACGATCGAACGCGTGCCGGGCGGCGGCACGAGCGTCCTCGCCCGCCTCCCATTGCTTGCGGCTACTGCCCCGTGACGACCGTCCTGATCGTCGACGATCACCCGCTCGTCCTGAGCGGCCTCCGGGCGCTGCTCGAGACGCTCGAGGGGATCCAGGTGGTCGGCCAGGCCGGCGACGGGCGTGCCGCGCTGAGTCTTGCGATGTCGCTGCATCCTGACGTAGTCGTGATGGACCTCCAGATGCCCGAGGTGGACGGTGTGGAGGCCACACGCCAGATCGCCGAGGGCCTCCCCGATACGGCCGTGCTCGTCCTGACCATGCACGACGATGACGCCTCGGTGTTCGCTGCCATCCGCGCTGGCGCGCGCGGCTATCTCCTGAAGGGTGCCGCCCAGGAGGACGTGGCCCGGGCGATCGCGGCGGTCAGCCAAGGTGAGGCGATCTTCGGGCCGGCCGTCGCGGGGCGCATTCTGCGATTGTTCGCCATGGGTCCGGAGGCGACTTCGTTGCCCTTCCCGGAACTCACGGCCCGAGAGCGGGAGATTCTCGACCTGATGGCCGGCGGTCTCACCAACGCGGAGATCGGCGAACGACTGTTTCTCAGCTCGAAGACGGTCAGCAACAACGTTTCGGTCATCTTCGACAAGCTGCAGGTCGGTGGGCGATCGAAGGCCATCGTCCGGGCGCGAAACGCCGGACTCGGTCGGACAAGGCTGACCGACGACCCGGAGGGCGACGATGACCGCAGCCAGGATCGTGGCTGAGGACAATCCAGGAAGACGTTGACGGTGCCGCATCCGAGGCCTGTCTGGATGACCGGTTCGTCGCCGGGACCGCAAGCGCGCCCGGCGGCACGACCGTCACCACGGCCACCGCCAGCAGGATTCAGGGCGGTCGATTCCGGCGCCGGGCGGCTCCGATCGGGATCGAACCTCCAGGAGACACGTCGGACACGAGGGCGTGAGCCCACATCGGGGTCGGGAGCCGGGGACTCGGGTTAGACGCGGGGTGCGTCGTCGATGCGAGCCGTCGAGTGGGAGATGCCGAAGTGAACGCACCTTCATGCGCAGGACGACGCGCAGTTGGTCGGCGCCGTTCTGCGACACGTCCGCCGCGCGCATCCTGACCTCAGGTTCCGCGAGCAAGGCGCCACATCGCTCGTCTCAGAGGCCGAGCTACGCTCATCTGAAGCACGCCAAGAACAAGGACTGGCTGGACACCGCCGGACGGCTTGTCGGCTGACCACGAGGCTCAGGGTCTTCCCCTAGCGCGGGCACAAACGGGCGGGGCGCCTGGAGGAGACAACAGACGCCGCGCCGCCCCGCGGTAGAGCCGTACGGGATGGGTAAGAGGCTGTCGGGAGGGCTTGGACCCATCCGTAACGACTCGGCGGCGATCGTCCGTCCCCGGTAGCTGGGGCGCTGTGCTGGGACTGGGGCGCACCTATCGACCGCGTCGCGGGCCGCTAGATTCCGGCCACACGGTTGCCGGACGCAACGCCGCGCAGGACGATGGCGCCACGCCCGCGCCTTCTCCGTTCATCCCCCGGCGGGCCACGGCGCGGGCGACTTCCACGGCTTCGGCGTCACCACCGCGTAACCCTCCAGCGACCCTGAGCTCCACGCGTCACGCAACACCTCTAGCTGAACGCCCGCGCCTCCCGTCCCCCCGTCCCCCATGCGGCCAGGGGCGCGGGCGTCTTGACCCTACGGCTCGGGGCATCTCATTCCGGCGCGGCCGATCTCTTCTGGTGTGTCAGCGATCGGGCTGAGTGAGAGTGCGCGGCGTCCAGAAGCTCGAGGTTCCCGGAGGCAACCTCGGTTGCGATCACGCTGTAACGCGATACGAGGGGCGCGATGGATGGCTCCGCGATGCCCTCCCGCCGCATCGTCCGCTCTCTGGAGCACCCGCGTCGCACGGCCACGGCCGCCGCGACGGCCCCGAGAGGCCCGGTCCCGCGAAGCAGACGGCGGGGCCGGGTCTCGTATCGACGGACACCAGAAGCGGCGGGACTGGGAAGATGACCGACGACAGGCAGCTCGACAAGGTGTCGCGGCAGATCCTCGCCGACCTCGATGAGGTCAAGGGTCTCGAGCGGCAGAAGCGTCGGACCGCCCGGAGCTCTCCGAGTTCCACGAGCTCGCCGGGCAGGTCGAGCGGGCTGCCCGTCACGTGTGGGAGCACGCGCAGATGGAGGAGCACCTGGCGAGCGTAGACTCGCCGGTCCCCGAGGAGCGCGCCGAGCAGGAACCGGGCGACTGGACGGGCCACGGCGACAACTGACGCCCGCGATCACAGATCCTGACAGTGGGGCGCCCGCGTTGTCTGTATTGACGCTTGTCGCACGCGCGGCGCAGAGTCCGGGATGGGGAACGCCTTCCCGCGAGGACGTGGATGCAGCGGCTTGTCCCGGCGATCATCGAGGCGTGGCGCGACGCCGAGCGGGAGTTCGATGCGCTGCCCGAGGGACCGGAACGTCAGGCTATGGCACAACGCATCCACATCCTCCAAGAGGCACATGCGCTCGCGATGCAGGACGGAGCGTCACGCGAGGACGTCGTCCGGCTGCTCCAGGAGCACGATCTCGGCGCCGTCGTCCCCGGCTGACACGGACGTTCGGTGATCCCGAAGGCCGCACGGCCGGAGGGAATCGCCGAGAACCTCGATGTCTTCGACTTCTCCCTGAAGGCCGACGACATCGCGGCGATCCACGCCCTCGACACCGGTGTCCGTGGCGGCCCCAACCCCAGGAACCGACATGGACTTCCGCGACTAGCGCGGCAGCGCTCGCCCCATCTCTTCGGCGGTCAGCGGTCGGCGGATCGCAGCTCCTGGTCGTGGATGCCGGCCAGGAAGGCGAGGCGGCATCCCTGCTCGAGGGGTCATCAGATCAGCCTTGTGCGGTCACCGTCGTCACCGGAAGCTTGAACCGGCGCTCGATCCGGCTCGGGACATCCATCCGCAGCCAGCGGGAGACGCCGGCAGGCAGGGTCGACACGATGATCTCGTCGAACGGTCCCTCCGTCAGCGACTCTTCGACCGCCGCGACGGGATCGCTCGCGCCGACATCGCCCTCCGCATCGGCCCCAGCCGCCCGGATCGCCGCGAGGAGTTGCTCTAGCCGCGTCCGGCTCTCCATCTCGGCGCGGCGCTCGGCGTCGGCCTGACGCGCGGGCAGCCCGGCGAGGACGTCGGGGCTGACGCCGGTGTCGGCGCCGTCGAGTCCGACCCCAACGCCCGCGTCCTCGACGGGCACATGCGGGACGAGCACGTAGAAGGAACTCTCGCCCTCGGCGATGCGGCGCCGGATCTCCTCCGTGAGCTTCTCGCCCCCGAGCGTCTGGTTGGCGACCACCAGATATCGCGGCATGGTCGACCTCCTCGTTCGTTGCGGTGACCCCATCATGGCCAGGGCACGTCTTCGAGGCATGTCAAAGGCCTGCTCTACGGTCGTCACGAGCGCGTGAACCGTGGGCGGTGCTCCTCTACTGGAGCGGGGAGCGACGCTCGCGCAAGTGCCGGTATCGACATCTGCGGCCTAGACACCTCCGACCGAGACTCGCTGCATACGTCGACAAAGCATGCTCGTCCCGCCCCCTGGGAGAAGCGCATGACTCACCTGTCACCTGAAGCCATCCGGCAGGGAAATCGCGGCCCCTGGAGCCTCGTCGGGGCGATCGCGGGCGGCGTCATCGTCGTGATATACGGTGCGGACGGCCGGGGCCCCGCCGAACTGCGAGAGCCGACTCGAGTGCGCCATCCTCCAGGGCCGCCGCGATACAGAAGGCCTGGCTCACGAAGCTCAACAAGGCTCAGGACGCTTTCGACAAGAGCGATAGCGACTATCGCTACCCAGCGTATAGCGGCCCTGGTGGCTGGTAGGGCTTCCTTGACGGCGGCTTAGACCTTGGACGCAGCGACTGAACGTCGCGACCCTCGAACAGCCCCTGCCGCCTCGCTTCTCTCGCGGCATCCACGGCCATGAGCTCGGTCCGGTCGACCATTGACGGCCGAGCAAGTGCGACGGGAGCTCGCGCGGTACGGCGGTGCCAGCGAGCAGGTGGTGTCGGCCGGGAGGCGACATACCGCGACGGCTTATGGCTAGGCTTGGAGGGTTCAAATCAGCCTTTGGACCTGGTCCGCTGAGGCGCAGGGGTGGAGAGATGCGGAAGAGACTAGTGGGCGCACTGCTTGCGGTCGGCATGATCGCGGCACTTCCAGGCATCGCCATCGCGGCGGGACCGCCAACGAGCGTTTCGGGGGTCTGCTTCGCCGGCGCCGACCAGGTCGCGATCCCCATCCCGAGCGACGCAATCACAGGCGGTCGGGCTCCGAGCGTGTGGTTCGGCTCGGAGTTCGTCGGCCGACTCGGGATTGCACCCTTCTCCGTCTTCAGCCGAACGGGCGGATGCGAGTTGACGACACCGCCCCACTGAGCACGGCCGACGGTGACCGTCGAACAGCGATGCCGCCTCGCGTTCCCGGCCCGCATCGCCGACCACGAGCGCCGATCCGGGCACCCTACGGTCGATGAGCTGCGGCGCGCGCCGCGTTAACGAAGGCCGGACGGCAGCCCGAAAGCCCAGACACGGCGTCAATCGCGGCCGGCATCCATGACCACGGGCTGCGATCCGGTCGACCGCTCACGGCCGGCGAGCTGCGTCGGGGCTGCTGCGCTTCGTCGTGCCGATAGATGCCAGCGGTCAGCGGCGTGCGAGCCGCCGCCATGTACCACGCGGCGACACGCCGTGACGGCCTTCCTCGGCGGAGTGTCGCGGGACACGGCTCGCGGAGTCGCGGGACACGCCTCGGCGGATGGACTGCCGCCGTGTCTCGCTCGGCGGCCATCGCCACGAGGCCGCCCGGCTTCGGCGGGCGTCGCTCCAAGCCGTTGCCAGCAGCCGATACTGGCGCGAGACTCCATCGGGAAGACAGCGCTTGACCGTTGCCGACGTGTGACGTCTGGAGGCGGATCGATGGCCATGACCCCACTCGAGCCGCGATTGCCGCGTCTCACCGGATGGCTTCGGCCGGTCGTCGAAGCCGTGGCCCGGAGAGACGCGAGCGTCCATCGCAAGCTGCTCTCCGGATTCCTCGCCGGGGCCCTGCTCCTGGTCGGCATGGCGATCGTCAGCCTCCTCGTCATCGGCCGGATGAACGAGCGTGTCAGCGACCTCGATCACCTCCAGGACAAGGTGAGCCGCGCCCAGCAGATGCTCTATGCGGTCACCGCGCAGAGCCACTACCGAGCGATGGCGCTCCTGACCGGCGACGACGTGTACAACGGGCAGATCGCCACCGCCAAGCAGACGTTCGTTCGGCTGCTCGACGAGCTGGAGCAGGCCGATCCTGACGAGGCCGACTTCTTCGAGGGCGTCCGGACCACGAACGATGCGTTCGCCGAGTCGAGCGCTCGGGCACTCGCGTTGTACGAGGCCGGCGACATCCCGGGCGCCACGCGACTGCACCTCGAGGAGGAGCACCCGGCGTCACACCTGCTCGAGGCGGCGATGCGGACCCTCATCGCGGAGGCGGGCGAGCAGATGGTCCAGGCTCGTGCCGCGTTCGACTCCGACCGCAACCTGCTCACCGGGATCGTCATCGGCTTCTCGGCCGTGAGCGTGGTCGTCGCCCTGCTGCTCGGGTTCGTGCTGTCCTGGGGGATCATCCTGCCCGTCCGGAAGATGCAGCGCGCGCTCGCCGGGATCACGAACGGCGACTTCACCCAGCGGGTCGAGGTCCCGAACCGTGACGAGTTCGGCAGTCTTGCCCACGACCTCAACGACACCAGCGAGCGTCTCGCGCAGATGTTCGAGGAACAACGAGCACTCGGTCGGCGGCTCGAGCAGACGAACACGTCGCTCGCACGCGCGAGCGAGGCGAAGTCCAAGTTCCTCGCCAGCGTGAGCCACGAGCTTCGAACGCCGATGAACGCGATCCTCGGCTTCACCGACGCGCTGCTTGCGGGCCTCGACGGGCCGCTCAATGAGGATCAGAAGGCATCGCTCGGGTGGGTGCAGCGCGGTGGCCGAGACCTGCTGGGGCTGATCAACGAGATCCTCGACCTGTCCAAGATCGAGGCCGGCAAGCTGACCCTCGAGGCGGAGACATTCGATCCACGCGAGCTCGTCGAGTCCGTCGTCGCGCAGCATCGCTCGCTGGCGGCCCAGAAACAGATCCGGATCGACTGGATCGACGCGGGCTCCCCGGCCGAGGTGATGCTGGATCGTCAGCGTGTCCGCCAGATCCTGGTGAACATGCTCGGGCAATGCGCTGAAGTTCACGGACGAAGGTGCGGTCCAGTGCGAGGCGAGCGGTGCAGCGGACGACCGATTCACCGTCGCGGTCCGCGACACCGGTCGCGGCATCGCGGCCGACGAGCATGAAGCGATCTTCGAGGAGTTCCGCCAGGCCGAAGGGGACCAGGAGGGAACGGGCCTGGGGCTGGCGATCAGCCGGCGGCTCGCCCGGGCCATGGGCGGCGACATCACGCTCGAGAGCGAACCGGGCCGCGGCAGCCGATTCCTCCTCACACTGCCACTGGACAGCCGGTCCGCTGAGGCGTCGGTCGGCACGACCGAGCTCGGCGAGCGCAGCGACGGTGAGCTGGTGCTGCTCAGCATCGACGACGACCCGTCCGTCTCGCCGTTGCTCCAGAAGATGCTCGGCGACCAGGGGTACCGCGTGGTCGGCTCGACCGATCCGAGTCGGGCGGCGAGCGACGCACGAAGCCTGATGCCGGCGGCGATCCTGCTCGACCTCCTGATGCCCGGGCGGGACGGTCGCGACATCCTTCGCGAGCTGAAGAGTGACCCGGTGACCAGGGCGATCCCGGTCATCGTCGTCACGGTCGTCGACGCCGCCGATGCACCCGATCTGGCCGATGGTCACGTGGCGAAACCCTTGACCCGGGAGCGGCTCCTTCGCGAGCTGCGTAGCCTCGATCCGACGCCGCAGATCGACCCCTGATGGCCACCATCCTGCTGGTCGAGGACACGCCCGCGAATCTCGCGCTCGCGACCAAGTTGCTCCACGCCGCGGGGCATGAGGTGCTCAGCGCGGGGACGGCATCAGCCGGGATCCGACTCGCACGTGAGCGTGCTCCCGACCTCGTCCTCATGGATCTCGGGCTGCCTGGCATGAGCGGCTCTGATGCGATCGTCGAGATCCGCTCCGACCCGCAGATCGCCGGTCTCCGCGTCATCGCGTTCACGGCGCACGCGATGGTGGGCGATCGCGAACGCGCGCTTGCGCGTGGCTTCGATGGCTACCTGAGCAAGCCGATCGACTTCGCGACGTTCGCGGACTCGGTGGCAGACTTCCTTCCGTGACCCGCGAACGACCGCTCATCCTCGCGGTCGATGACGAGCCCGCCAACCTCGCGCTGCTCCGCAAGCTCCTGGCGCGTGAGGGCTACGACGTCCTCGAGGCGTCCGATGGCGCCAGCGCGCTCCAGTCGATCGAGCAACAGCGACCCGACCTGGTCTGCCTTGACGTGATGATGCCGGGCATGGACGGCATCGAGGTCTGCCGGCGGGTGCGCCGTCGGCCCGAGCACGCCGGCGTCCCGATCCTGCTCCTTACCGCGCTCGACCGCAGCGAAGACAAGGCGCTGGGACTGGAAGCCGGGGCGAACGACTTCCTGTCGAAGCCGTTCGACCAGCACGAGCTCTCGGCTCGCTTGCGCTCACTGCTCCGAACGAAGGCGCTGCAGGACCGGATCGGCGACCTGCTGGGTCGCTATGTCAGCGAGAGCGTGGCCGCCGAGGTGCTGCGGGACCCATTCGCCGTCTCGCTGGGCGGCGATCGCCGGGAGGTCTCGACCCTGTTCGCCGACATCCGGGGCTACACGACGCTCGCGGCGCAGCACGCCGCGGAGGAGACGCTCGAGCTGCTGAACCGATACCTGACCGTCGTCAGCAATGCTGTCGAGCACCACGGCGGGACGGTCGCCGACCTCCTGGGTGACGGCGTCTTCGCGTTCTTCGGGGCGCCGGTCAGGCACGTGGATGATGCGGAGCGCGCCGTCCGTGCCGCGCTCGACGTCCAGAGTGCGGTGATGCGCCTCGAGATCCCGACCCTGCCGGGCGTTCGATTGCAGACCGGGATCGGCATCGCGAGCGGCGAGGTCATCGCCGGCAACATCGGATCCGAACGCCGGATGCACTACGCGGTCGTCGGGAACTCCGTGAATGTCGCGGCCCGGCTGCAGGCCACAGCAGGTCCGGGTCAGATCCTCATCGACGAGTCGACCTACGACGCGGTCAAGGGGATGGTCGTCGCCCACGACCTGGGCAGCCTGCGGCTCGCCGGGATGGGCGACTGGATCCGCGCCTTCCAGATCCTCAGCGTCGAGCCCGCCCCCGCGTCAGCATGACGGGCCGTTGCGTTCGTCGAGGACGGCCTCTTTCACTACGAGAGGGATCCGGATCACATCGCTGAGGCGTTAGGTGACGCCGCGGCCGTCGCCTGGGGGTTCCGGGCCCGGGTCGACCTGGCGGATACGGTTGAACGACTAGGCCGACGATCGGCGAGGCGCCAGCCCCAGATCGTCTCGTGGTCGTCACCGACGAGACCGGACGGGTCGGCGCGTTGCGGCAGGACGCGCCATTCGCCGAACAGCTGGGCGCGGGGGCCGGCGGGCTTCGCCTCGCGGATGCGGTCAGGGTCAGGCCGGCGCATCTGCTCTGAGTTGCTTGGTCCTTACCGCGATGTGCCCGTGCAGGCACGCACTATCGACACGACCCCACCGGTCGGAGACACTCTCGACGATGACGGACTCGACCTCGGTCGTCGACCGGGCCCGCGAGGCGATCGATCAGAAGGCCTGGGACAAGGCCTATCGGCTCCTCTCGGAGGCCGACGAAAGCCGCAGGCTCGATGGCGACGCGCTCCCAACGCTCGCGGATGCCGCGTACATGGCGGGCCATCCGGAGGTCGCCATCGGCGCCTGGGAGCGCGTTCACGCGACGGCTGTGCGGGTCGGTGAGGACGAGCGGGGGGCCGACGCGGCAGGCCACGTGGCCACCCTCCTCTTGTACACGGGACTCCTGGCACCGGCGCGAGGGTGGATCCGACGGGCCGAAGACCTGCTGGTCGACCACCCGGACTCCCGGGTCCACGGACAGCTCGCGGTGATCCTTGCCTGGACGACCGTCCTGGCAGGCGACCTCGACGGGGCCCTGCAGCACGCACGCCGGGCCGTCGACCTCGGGACGAGGCTGGGCGTTCCAGCGATCCGGGTCCTGGGTCGCAACGCCGAGGCCCGCATCCTCGTCTTCCAGGGCCACCTGCAGGAGGGACTGGCGGTTCTGGACGAGACCGCCGTGGCCACGTTGTCCGGGGAGCTCGACCCCGTGAGCACCGCAGTCCTGTACTGCAGCACGGTCTGCGCATTCCAAGGGCTTTCCGAGTATGACCGAGCCGAGGAATGGACCAACGCCATGGAGCGATGGTGCCGTCGGCACGAGACGGGGGGCTTCCATGGCTTGTGCAGAGTCCACCGCGCCGAGATCCTTCGGCTGCGCGGGGATTGGGCAGACGCCGAGGTCGAGGCTCGGGAGGCGTCCGAGGAGCTCCGCAGGTATTCACGGACGGACGTGGGTTGGGCCTCGGCAGAGCTCGGACAGATCCGCTTGCGGATGGGAAACCTGACGGGTGCCGAAGAGGCCTTCCTCGATGCGTACGAGCAGGGGTGGGACCCGAATCCCGGTCTGGCCCTCCTTCGGCTGACCCGGGGAGATGTCTCGACGGCCGCGGCGTCGATCCGTGACTCGCTGGAGAATCAGCCCGGAGTCGCCTCGATCGAAGCCCCTCCCAATACCGACCTCCGTCGTGCTCCCCTGTTGGCGGCACAGGTCCGGATCTCCGTCGCCGCAGGCGACCTGGGGGGCGCTCGTGCGGCCGCCCAGGATCTCGACCGGATCGCCGCCACGTTCGGCACCAAGGCCCTCAGGGCGAGCTCGACCTCGTCGACGGGGTCCCTGCTCCTCGCCGAAGGTGAGGCCGCGGAAGCCGGGCAGCGCTTCCAGCAGGCGATGCGCCTGTGGACGGAGGTGGGTGCTCCCTACGAATCCGCCGACGCTCGGATGGGACTCGGCGAGGCCTTGCGTGCGCAGCGGAACGAGCGGCAGGCGATCGTCGAGTTCCACGCAGCCCGTTCGACGTTCGAGCGACTCGGAGCGGAGATCGACGTTCGGCGCGCGGCGACGGCCGCCGGGGACACCAAGCCCTCTGCGGGGCCGCGGATGGAGAAGGTGTTCATGTTCACTGACATCGTCGAGTCCACGAACCTGGCCGAGGTCATCGGGGACGAGGCGTGGGGTCATCTGGTCCGGTGGCACAACCATGCGCTCACCTCGATGGTCGCCGTCCACGGCGGTGAGATCGTGCGGACCACGGGCGACGGCGTCTTCGTCACCTTCGACGATGCCGAGATCGGCATCGCATGTGCGGTGGCCATCCAACAGGCGCTCGCGGAGCACCGCCGTGAGCAGGGCTTCTCGCCGAAGGTACGGATCGGACTCCATCGAGCCGAAGCCACCAGGGAAGGTACGGACTGGAGCGGCAAGGGGGTTCACGTCGCTGCCCGGATCGGGGCACTCGCGCAGGGCGACGAGATCCTGGTCAGCTCGGACACCGTGAAGATCGCAGGCGGGACGGTGGCCGTGTCGGATCCACGGACCGTGAGCTTGAAGGGCATCTTCGAACCGGTCGAGATCGTCGCTGTCCAGTGGCGCTGACGGCAAGGCGCACCTGCTACGGGACTGGTCTACACCTCCGGATCGGCACCAGCCATCGCCCCGTCATTGCTGGACGACATTCCCCGTGAGGTCGGTCTCGACGTTCACGGTGACCGGCTTGACGACGAGCGTCAGCGTTCCCGCCGACGTCACCGAGCCGGTGACCTCCTGGGCCGCGTTCAGCCAGGCGTGACCGGCCGAGTCGATCGACACGGTCGCCCGATCCACCGACAGGTCGTCGAGCCGCAGCTCACCGGCGCTGCCCGCACGAAGATCGATCGTCGGAGCCGTTCCGGCGGCGATGATCCGCCCGGCCGAATCGGCCTCCAGTCGCAGCTGGTCGGCCGTGAGGCCCTGGACATCGACGGTCGCGGCGCTGCCCGCATGGATCGCGGTGAGCGACGGGGCGACGATGTCGACGCGGACGGTGGTGCGGGCGCTGGTCGAGCCCGACATCCCGACCGTCAGCCGCGTCCCGCTCACCGTGGTCACGACGTTGTCCAGCAGGTTGTCGTCGGCGATGACCGTGACACTGGCGGGCGTGCCGACCGTGACGGTCGCCTGGATCGCGGCGGAGACGTCCAGGCGGTCGAACGCACCGACCTCACGGGTCTCCGTTGCGGCGTTGCCGGAGCCGATCTCGGTGTTCGCGCCCGGCGTGCCGAGGCGGCACGCGGCGAGCAACGGGATGACGAGGACGACGAGCGCGAGTCGTGTGAACCGACGCATGGGGGATCCCTCCGATCGTGGACGGCCGACGTCCGTGGCGTTCACCACAGGCGCAACTGGCCGGTATGGCGAAGCCACGACAGCGCGACCACGCTCATCGCGAACCCGATGGCGAGGAAGACCCAGGTCAGGACCATCGTCTCGGGCATCACCAGGATCTCGACCGCGATCCAGACGATCAGGCCGACGCCGAGCACGCCGGTGAGCCATGGCGCGGTCCAGTGGCGGACGACGGACAGCCCGGCAAGGACGAGCATCCCGAACCCGTTGATGAACAGGAGATACAGCCCCGGGACCGTGTAGGAGCCGAACGGCGTCGCCTCGATCCAGCCGCCCGGCAGGCCGAGCGCGCTGCCCGTCGGATCCGCGAGGAACGCGATGCCGACGGGCACGGCGAGGATGCCGGTGAAGACCTCGAGGACGATCGCCACCCAGACCCACATCGGGTCGATCGACCGGGCGTGCGCCGGTGGTGAGCTCGACGTGCATGGCGCGCCTCCGAGCGTGGCCGAGGCGCGGGCGCTGCACGGCCGAGCGCCGGCCAACGTCCACGGTGGCGCCGATGGCACTCGCGGACGAGTGCCATCGGTCACCAGGCGGCGGGCCGGTCGCCCCGGCGATCGGAGGCCGGACTCAGACGGTCGCCATCCCCGGAGCCGCGTCGTCGGGCGTCGCCCGCGTCGGCGGCGTCGCCGGCAGGTCGGTCGCGCCGGCCGACGCGTGGGCGCTCGTGTGCCAGGCGTCGAGCGCCTGCTCGATCCACGGTGGCAGCCGGAACGCCCGCGGATCGCCTTGGCCGGTCGCGAAGCGGCCGTGATGTCCGAAGCCGTGGCCGGCGGGTCCCGACCAGCCCTCGGCTGCCCACATGGCCCGTCGGCGCCTCGCCCCCTTGGCGACCATCAAGGCAGCCGGGATGAGCAGCAGCAGCGCGGGGTTCGGGCCTCGTCGCGTTCGGTGGTCGTGCATGTCGTACTCCGATCGTCGGTGTGCGTGGTGTCGGGATGTCCCCGCCATCGACCACCGTGACGTCGGGATGTGGAGGGCTGATGGACGGCTGATGGAAACCTCGCGGACCGCTCGCTGGAAGCGTCGTCAGCGTTCTTCGCCCAGCCCGCGCAGGCGATTGACGATCGCGATCACCAGCAGGACGAGGACCACGGTCAGGCCGATCTGAAGGACCGGATAGGGCAGCTCCCGCGGCAGCGCCCGTTCCGTGTCCGTCCGGTTGGCGAGGATCACGTAGAGCACGACGCCGATCATCACGGTCGCCACGCCGAGCCGGATGAGGCTTTGCTTGATCGAGCGCATGCGGCGCCGGAAGCCGAACAACGTCGACTCCGCCTCGAGGATGACGGGCTCCTGGGCTTCGATGAACTCCAGGAACTCCAGCGCCCGGGTGGCGCGGACCCGCGCGGCGTAGAGGTGGTCGAGCGACAGGCGCGGGTCGAACCATGCGACCGCGCGCTGGCGCATCAGCCGACTGAAGAATCGCCGGACGTGTCGCGAGAGGTCGTACGAGGTCGCGAGCTCGTGGCGCAGCGCGCCGATCGTCACGAGCATCTTGAGGTACGCCACCACGCTCTGCGCGAGCACGAGGTGGTGCTCGCGGATGACGCGCATGATCTCGACGGCCAGGCGGGAGTACGGATTCTCGGCCGCGCGGTCGACGGGCCCAGGCGGCCGCGACGTGCTCCCGGGACGCCTGCTGGCCACGTCGTACAGGAATGCCTGGTGGATCCGGATGAGGTGCCATCGGGCGGCGGCGCTGTCGGTCTCCGGGGTCGGCGTGAGCCAGCGCATCAGCTCCTGGATGGCCGGCTCGACCTCGCCCCGGAAGAGGAGCCAGCTGTAGCGCGTCAGGGAATCGCGGACGCGCGCCGGGAGCTGGCCCACGATCCCGAGGTCGACATAGCCGATCGCGTCGCCCGGCATCACGAACAGGTTCGCCGGGTGCAGGTCGGCGTGGAAATAGCCCGACACGTAGACCTGGTTGAGCATGTTCCAGTCGAGGTTCTTCATGACCCGGTCCAGGTCGTGCCCGTTCGCTCGGAAGTGTTCGAGGAACGGTTCGTCGCGCGTGCGCAGGGCGACCATGACGTCGATCAGCGGGACGCCCTCGATGAGCTCCGAGGTCAGGACCCGTGAGGTCGTGTATTCGCGGTGGACGCGCGCGATCCGCTCGGTGTCCGTGCGGCCGGCGTGCTCGTGGAGGGTCATCGCCTGGCGCGCCTCGACGAGGTAGTCGAGCTCGTCGGCGGTCCACCGCGCGAACTCGTCGATGACCGTCCGGCTGCGACTCGCCCCGAACAGGTGCGTGCGGTCGAACACCCACGTCAACGAGTACATGAGGTCGATGTCCGCCTTGAGGGTCTCGCGGATGCGTGGCCGCTGGACCTTGA
The DNA here is from genome assembly GCA_963778025.1 of uncultured Chloroflexia bacterium. Lineage (GTDB taxonomy): Bacteria > Chloroflexota > Limnocylindria > Limnocylindrales > CSP1-4 > CAVZTA01. Next base: position 357,063 of record CAVZTA010000003.1, read on the forward strand.
CGGCGACCGCTTCGCCCGTCGGCAGCACCGCGCGATGGACCTGGCCGATCGATGCCGCCGCGAACGACTCCGGCTCGAACGACCGGTAGACGACCTCCGGGACGTCGCCCAGCTCCTGGCGCACGATCTCACGCACCTGGTCGTACGGGAACGGCGCCACCTGGTTGAGCAACCCGAACAGCTCGTCGCAGTAGGCCGCCGGCAGCAGGTCGTAGCGCATCGCCAGCATCTGGCCCAACTTGATCCAGGCGCCACCGAGCCGCTCGAGCGCGAGGCGCACGCGGACCGGTCGACCCGGCGTCGGGCCACGCCGGAACGGGATCGCCGGCCGGACGAGATAGGTCGCGAAGACCGCGATGACCTGCCAGACCCGCCGTGGATGGCGGAACAGGGTCCTCACCGGCGGGTCACCATGCGTCCGGGTCCTCGCGCATCGGGCCCGGACGTCGGGCCATCCGACTCAGGGTCGGGAGCGTCGCGGCAGGCTGGCCGCGGAAGCCCGGGGGGCCTCAGTCCTCATCCGGCGGGACGTGACGCGTACGGGAGCGAGCCATCTCGTCCTCCCATTCGAGCCCTGCCCGGATCAGCTCCTCCCGTGCCCGTCGAGCCCACCGGACCATGAGCGAGACCGCCCCTTCGGTGGCCAGCTGACTCTCGCGCGTGTAGCGCAGGCCCATGCGCGCCAGCTCGGCCGTGCGCTCCTCGAGGCCTCGGCGCTCCGCCGTCCGCCGGCGGTACTCGCGTCTGGCGAACGCCGCGCGCTCTTCGGGGGTCGGGCCGCCCATCCACGCCTCGCGGCGCTGCCGCTCCCGTTCGGCCCACGCGTCGATCTCCGCGTCGGTCGGCTCGAGGGACGGCTCGTGTGCCTCGGGCGTGGTGCCCTCGTCCATCGGTCTCGCGGGCGGAACGTCCGATGCAGTCATCGCGACTCCTGCTCCGACGACCAGCTAGGCCGCCGACACGGACCGTACCGGCGGCCGGTGGCGCTGGCGTCGTGCTGTTGGGATGACGCGCGCCGACCCTGGTCGACCTCCCGGCCGATCACGCGTGCCGACGGGCGCCGCTCGTTCGGTAGCGAGCGTAGACCCGCGGCTCGAGGGGTTCAAGGAATGCCGCGAGGCGTTCACCCTCCGCTCGAAGGGCTGCGCGATCCGCCGCGGCCAGCGGCCGGAACGGCTCCAGCTCGATGTGTGTCCGCCCGCCCTCGTGGACGGCCCACCACAGGCCCGCGACCCGCCCATCGACGAGGAACGTCGGCGCGACATCCCCGTTCCGGGCGATGACCCGGGCACGATCCTCGTCGGACACGATCCGTGTCCGGTCGTCGAACGCGAGCAGGGTGCTGTCCCACATCGGCAGCAGGCGTGGTGGCGCCGGCGTCCCCGGATCGGGCAGTGGCGCGTCGGCCACGTCGAGCAACACCCGTCCCCGCGCATCGATGGCTCGTCGTTCCGCGACCGCATCGATCGCCGGCCGGAGGGCGGCCGTGGACAGCCCGGCCCACTGGGAGATGTCAGCGGCAGTGGCCGGCCCGAACGCGCCGAGGTACCGCCGGACGAGGTGCTCGAGCGCCGCAGCCTCCTCGGCGAAGCCGTCATCGGCCAGCCATGCGTCGGCAGCGATCATCATCGGCCGCCGCCCGAACGCCCACGGCACGCCATCCGGGACGTGGACCAGCGTCGACTGACGCCGGACCAGCCACCAGACGTCATCGGCGACCAGTCCTTCGAGCATGCCGCCGAGCAGCTCACGGATCTCGGTGTTGCCGCGCGGCGTCGCCGCGAACGCCTCGACCGCTTCGACCAGCGCCGAGACCTGGGGCGCTTCCGGCCGGTCCGCCCAGCCACGACGCCGCAGCACGCGAAGCATGGGAAGGAGCGCCGGCAGCAGCGAGGCGATAGTCGCGGCTGGAGACGGCATGCAGGGTGATGCGCATGAGCGTCGCCTTCACCGCGCGCCGCTCGTGGAAGGCCCGCTCCAGGTCGGCCGCTTCGAACGACCGGAGACGCGTCCACAGCGCCAGATAGGGCGAGGCGGGCTCCTGCGCCTGGAGCCCTCCGAACGTCTCCAGCGCGGTGACCGGGTCCACGTCGACCCGGTCGAGCAGGCCTTGTCGGGCGAGCGTCGCCCGGTTCAGGCTGTCGGCACCCAGGACCGGAAGATCGTCACGGACGGTCATGTCCGAATGGTCGCCGAGCGCGACGCACGGCCGTCGGTCAGTTGTGTCGCTGGCCCGACCGGCGCTCGTGCTCCTCCGCGTGGGCCGATCGGACCTCCTCGGTCAGCTCCTTCTCGACCTTGGTCGCCATCTCGATCCGCTCGGCGATCTCCACGACGCGCTTCGAGATCTCGGTCACCTTCGGATCGCCCGGGTGCAGCGCGGACTTCTCGACCTCGAGCTCGGCCACCTCCGTCGCATCCGAGCGGATCGCGTCGCCCGTGCTGCGCAGGTCGTCCTGAGCGGCTCGTTCCCGATCCGCGGCGTCCCGGTCGTTCATCACGTCCCAGCGGGCGACCAGTGGCCGTCGCGGTAGACGTACCACATCTCGAAGGGTTCACCGGACAGGTCACGACGGCGCACGACGGCGTCGCGGGTAGTGCCGCCGAAGGCGCGTCTGCATCGCCTGCGGGCCATCGCTCACGACGGCGAGTCGCCGAGCGTGGTCCTCGAACGCCCGGTCGTCGCTGGGGTTCACGATGAGGGTCGCGCGCTCGACCCACCGGGCGTCGGGCATGGACGGGATCCAGCGGAGCGGGTGGATCTCGCGTTGGACGTCGACGTCGAACGACGCTGCACGAGCCTGTTCGATGACGGCGCCCGACCGGCGCGGATGACCTGCTTCGTTGGTGGGCATTCGGTACCTCCCCGCACACGATGCGTGCGCGAGGGTCGATGACGCGCTGATGGTCCTGTCAGGGACCTTGCGACCCCGTTGCGGCCGCTAGCGGGTCCGGCGTTCCGCGAGCGCGGATGCCAGATGCTCGAACTCCTCGGCCCGGACATACCGCTGCGCCGAGATGCGGATGAGCGTCATCCGCCCGGACGTTCCCGCGTCACGAGCCGCGGGGACGGGCCAGCGACCGATGGGCACCTCGATGGCCTCCTCGTCGAACAGCCGCCGTTGCAGCACCTCGGCCGCCGCCTCGTCCGGGACCCACGGCAAGGGCATCGCGGCCATCGCGCCGAGCATCGGATCGGGCGCCGGCGGCGGGACACCGAGGGTGGCGGCGAGGTCGATCCCGCCCGGTGCGTGCGAGCGCGTCGTTCGACGCCATGAGGCCTTGCCAGCCGTCCCGATCGAGCGCCCCGACGAAGCGGATGGCGGCGGGCAGCGTGAGGTACGGCGTCGGGTCGCCGGTGCCCAGCCAGTCCCAGAGGAGGTGGAACCGCGAACGGCTCGTGCGTGGGTCGTTCTCGCCATGGGACGTGACCAGCGGTCGGATGCGCTGTCGCCAGTCGGAGCGGACGTGGAGCATCGCTGCGCCCTTCGGGCCGCACAGCCACTTGTGCCCGTTGCCGGTCCAGAACGCGGCGCCGATGGCGTCGAGGTCGACCGGCACCATGCCCGGCGCATGCGCGCCGTCGACGAGCGTGTCGATGCCCCGCCGGTCGAGCTCGCGGACGATGGCCTCGATCGGCAGGACGAGGGCGGTCGCGCTCGTCACGTGGCTGACCATCGCGAAGCGCGTCTTCGGCGTGACCTTCGCGAGGATGGCGTCGACCGCGTCCGATGGATCGCGGATCGGGAAGGGGATCGCGGCTCGGACCACCGTCGCGCCATCCCGTTCGGCGGCCAGGCGCAGGGCGTTGAGGGTGGCGTTGTATTCGTGGTCCGTGGTCAGGAGCTCATCGCCGGGCCGGAACCGCAGGGACGCGAGCACGGCATTGACGCCGGTGGTGGCATTCGGCACGAACGCGAGGCCGTCGGCGTCCGCGCCCAGGAAGCTCGCCACCTCGCGACGCGCCTCGTCCAGCAGGCCCTCGAGGTCACGGGCCAGGAACCGCACGGGCTCGCTCTCGAGGCGGTCGCGCCACGCGCGCTGGGCGTCCAGGACGGGTCCCGGGCAGGCGCCGAAGGAGCCGTGGTTGAGGAACGAGATCGCGGGGTCGAGTCGCCACGGCGCGCGGTCGATGGGCGTGGGACGCGGCGACCGGAGCGTCTCGCGATCGGGCACGCCGGAACCCTATGCGATGGAGGTGTGCCGGCGGGTGGGTGCCCGGCGGTCCGCCCGCCGCATCCGCGGGCCTGGTCGGCGCCCTCGCTGGCTACGATGCCGGTTCCCGCACGGACGCCCGATGACCACGCTTGCCCTTCGCATCAGAACGCGCTCCTGGCTGACCCGCTGGTCGCCGATGCTGCCGCTCCTGCTGGCCGAGGCGACGGTCTGGATGGGCTTCGGCGCGTTGCTGCCGATCCTGCCGATCTACTTCACGCAGCACGGGACCGACCTGCGGCTCCTGGGCGTCGTCATCGCCGCCTGGCCGGCGGCGCGCCTCGTCACGGAGCCGCTCTTCGGGTGGATCGCCGACCGCGTGCCGCGCAAGCCGCTGATGGTCGTCGGGCTGTTCATGTGCGCCATCGCGACGGTGCTGCCGTTGGTCATCGTCGGGCCGGTCGCGTTCCTCGTCCTGCGGGCACTGGCCGGCCTCGCAAGCTCGATCTACGACCCGGCGGCCCGGGGCTACCTCGTCGACGCGAATCCGCCGGAGCAGCAGGGCGAGACGTTCGGGCTGTACGGCGCGGCGCAGATGGGCGGGCTGATGCTGGGTCCGGCGGTCGGCGGGATCGCCGTGGCGTTGACGCGCGATCCGACGGTGGGGTTCTGGGTGGCGGGCGTCGCGCTGCTGGTGGCCGGCGTCCTGGTCGCGTTCCGGATCCACGAGCCGTCGCAGGACCAACGTGCCGTGAATGCGCGTGAGCGGGCCGCCGCCGTCGAGGAGCAAGCACAGCGCTCCGGCGCCATCCCGCCGCCGACGTCCCTCGCGAACAAGTTCCTCGCTGCGGCCGTGGTCATGAATCTCGCCTGGTTCTTCACCAGCGGCGCATATGAGGTCGTGTGGAGCCTCTACATCACCTCGATCGGCGGGACCATCGAGCTCGTCGGGCTGACCTTCGCGGCGTTCGCGTTCCCGGTCCTGATCCTGGGGCCGATCGCCGGCCGCTTCATCGACCAGCGTGGCGGCTACGTCGCGTTGCTGGTGGGCATGGGCGTCGCGACCGGCTGCGGGCCGATCTACCCGATCATCCCCGAGGTGTGGTTCGTGGTGCTGCTGGGGCTGGTGGAGGGCGCGGCCTTCGCCCTGGGCTCGCCGGCGTTGTTCGCGCTGGTCGCGCGCGCCTCACCACCCGGCCGGAGCTCGACGGCCCAGGGCATCTTCGGCGCGGCGGGCACGATCGGCACGATCATCGCGTCGGTGTCGGCGGGTCTGCTCGCGGCGATCGACCTTCGCTACCCGTACTACGTCGTCGGCATCGCCGGCCTGGCGGGACTCGCCCTGGGCCACCTCATCGCGGGCCGCGATCTGCGCACCATCCTCGAGCCGACCACGCTCCCGAAGCCTCCGCACCTCGAATCCCCGCCGTTCGGCTGACCACCACCCGGTCGATCGCCCGAACAGCTTCGACGGTTCGTGCGTCGCTTCGCACCGTCGTTCGTTCATGGCGAACGCGAGGCACGGAGAGGCGCTCCTGACCGTCGCATCCGCCAAACAGCGCGGGGAAAGGGTTCCCGTCGCCCGAACCGCCCTTCCGGCCTCAGGCGGGTGAGATGCAAGGCGCCCCCGAGGAGCGGAGCCGGGCGCACTCTGCCGTGCGTCCGGCGAGCACCGCAGTGGGGCAACGCGGCAGATCGCCCGCATGAGGTCGGACCGAACTTCCCACCGAGGACGAAAAGAAGAAGCCCGGCTGGTCGGGGCCGGGCTTCAGGCGAGTCGCGTTGGTTGCGGGGGGCGGATTCGAACCGCCGACCTTCGGGTTATGAGCCCGACGAGCTGCCGCTGCTCCACCCCGCGGCTGCGAAGGCTATGTCGGCCCCCGAGGCGTGTCAAATGCCGCGAGTCGCATCAGGCGCAGCCGGCGGCTGCCCGGCCCAGGCTCCCGGGTGAGTAGTAGCAGTTACGTCATTCCGCCACTTGCGATAATGTGTGACACACACTATCGTGTCCGACATGGACTTCAGCGAGGCGCTCGCGGGCGCACACCAGGAGCTGCGGCGCGGCACGGTCGTGCTGGCCTGTCTGCTGCTGCTCCGCGAGCCGGGCTACGGCTACGCGCTGCTCGACCGGCTCCGGGACCTCGGATTCAGCGTGGATGCGAACACGCTGTACCCGATGCTCCGGCGCCTCGAAGGGCAGGGGATGCTCGTCAGCGAGTGGAACACCCAGGAAGCCCGGCCCCGGAAGTTCTACCGGATCAGTCCCGATGGGGGGCGCCTCGCCCAGGAGCTCCTCATGGAGTGGCAGCGGATGGACACCTCGGTCCGTCAGCTCGCCCAAGGAGAACTCGCATGACGACCCTCACCGATCGCTACGTGTGGGCGGTGCTTCGCGCGATGCCCAGCGACCAGCGCAAGGACCTCGAGCCCGAGATCCGCGCGCTCGTGGCCGACGCCACCGACTCGAAGGCCGCCGCCGGCACGATGGCCGCCGATGCCGCCGAGCGCGCGGCCCTCACCGAGCTGGGCGACCCCGAGGCACTCGCGGGCCGCTACGTCGATCGCACCGTGGCACTCATCGGCCCGCAGGTCTATCCCGAATGGAAGCGGCTGCTGTCGATCGTGCTGCCGATCGCGGTGCCCATCGCCACGATCGTGGTCATGGCCGCGAATGCCGTCGATGGCAAGGCCGATCGGCAGCGTGATCGCCAGCGGCGTCGGGACGGCGTTCAGCGTCACCGTCCAGACGCTGTTCTGGTTCACGCTCGTGTTCGCACTGCTCGAGCGATCGGCGGCGCGGATGAGCCTGCCGCAGCGGACCTGGAGCCTCGACCAGCTGCCCGAGGTGCCTTCGCCGGAGCGTCTGGGCATCGGGGAGGCGGTCGCGACGGTCGCCGCGAACCTGTTCGTCGCCGCCGGGCTCCTGTGGGTCCAGCTCGCCCCGCCGATCGTCGTCGACGGGCAGGCCTACCCGCTGTTCGACCCCGCGCTGTGGTCGTTCTGGCTGCCGTGGTTCCTCGCCGTCACGCTGGCGGAGGTCGGCTTCGCGGTCCTCCTCTACCTGCGGGGTCGATGGACCTACGGCCTCGCCGCCATCAACATGATCCTGGGTGCGGCCTTCGCCATCCCGGCGATCTACCTGCTCGCGAACGACCTCGCCTTCAACCCGGCTGCTCGTCGAGCAGATCCGCGCCATCACCGGCGGGACGTGGATGGACGTCACGGCCTCGATCACGATGGTCGTCATCGCGGTGATCGTGACCTGGGACGCCTTCGACGGCTTCCGCAAGGCCTGGCTCAACCAGCGACGCGCGGCGGAGACGACGGCCCCCGCCGCCTGAGTGCCGGTTCCACGGGCCGCCGCATGCTGGCGGAGTCGCTTCGTTGAGTAGGATGGACGGATGACGTCGCTCCAGGACCCGGCGAGCGCCCGCTGGCGCGAGCTCCTCGACACCGACCAGCCGATCCTCGCCGACGGCGCGATGGGCACGATGCTGTTCGCGAACGGGCTCGAGTTCGGCGACCCGCCCGAGGTCTGGAACATCGCCCATCCGGACATCATCCGGCGGGTCCACCGCGGCTACCTCGACGCCGGCTCGCGCATCCTGCTGACGAACACCTTCGGCGGCAACCGGTTCCGGCTCGAGATGCACGGCAACGCGTCGCGCGTCGACGAGCTGAACCGGACGGCGGCGATCCTGCTCCGCTCCGAGGTCGATGCGGCGGGCACGGGCGCCCTCGTCGCCGGCGACATCGGGCCGTCGGGGCAGATCATGGCGCCGCTCGGGACGCTCGACTACGACGAGGCGGTCGATGGCTTCGCCGAGCAGGCGCGCGCGCTGGTCGCGGGCGGCGTCGACGTCCTCTGGATCGAGACCATGTCGGCGCTCGAGGAGATCCACGCCGCGATCGACGGCGCCCGCCGGGTGGCGCCGTCCACGCCGATCATCGCCACGATGACCTTCGACACGCGGGGCCGGACCATGATGGGCGTGCATCCGGAGCAGGCAGCCGAGGCACTCCTTGGCTGGGGCGCGGATGCGATCGGCGGCAACTGCGGCAACGGTCCCGACGAGCTCGTGCCGGTCGTCCAGAAGATGCACGCGGTCGCGCCCGACGCGGTCATCGTCGCGAAGTCGAACGCGGGCATCCCCGAGCTCGTCGACATGAAGACCGTGTATCGCGCCGGGCCGGACGAGATGGCCACCCGCGCGATCGAGTTCCGGGAGGCGGGCGCACGGATCATCGGCGCCTGCTGCGGCAGCACGCCGGCTCATCTCGAGCGGATGCGCCAGGTCCTGCTGGAGGCCTGACCAGGCGCGCCCTCAGTCCCAGCGGAAGCGCCACGCGGCGGCGGTCACCAGGAGCACCGCCCACCCCGCGAGGAGCAGCAGCGGCGACGTCGCGTCGCCCGCCTGGGACCCCAGACCGATCCGCAGCGCGTCCGCCAACGCCGCGCCCGGCAGCGCCCGCGCGACATCGGCGAGTGGTTCTGGAAGCCGGCTCACCGGGACGACGATCCCGCCGATGAGCAGCGACGCCAGGAACAGCCCGTTCGTCAGCGCCAGCGTCGCCTCCGCCCGCAGCGTGCCCGCCAGCAGCAGCCCCAGCCCGGCGAACGCGGCCGTCCCGAGGACGAGGGCCACCGCGACGACCGCCAGGCTCGCCGCGTCCCCCGGTCGCCAGCCGAGCACGATGGAGGCGAGCGCGATGAGCAGCACCGCCTGGACCGCCTCGACCACGAGCGTCGCGAGGATCTTCCCGCCGACGACCATCCCGCGGCTCGCTGGGCTCCCACCCAGTCGCTTCAGCACCCCGTACGCACGCTCGTAGCCGGTCGCGATGCCCAGGGCGACGAGGCTCGCCGCGATCACCGCGAGGGCCATCGTGCCGGGCAGGACGAAGTCGACCGAGCTCGTCGTCCCGGTCGGGAGGACGCCCAACCCGCCGAAGAACAGGAGGATCGCGGCCGGGACGACGAACGTCGCGAGGAGCGATTCGCCGCGCCGGGCGGCGAGCCGCAGCTCGTGGAGCGTCAGCGCGAGCACGATCCGCCAGGACGGCGCCGCGCGGCCATCGCCGGGCGCGAGATCCGCGGCGGACAGCGGCAGCGCGCTCAGACCCGTAACCCCCGCTCGCGCTCGGGCTCGTCGGCGGCGCCCGGTCCGACCAGCTCGAGATAGCGCTCCTCCAGGGAGGCGCCGGCCGCACGGAGCTCGAGGAGCAGCGTCCCTTGGGTGGCGCAGAACGTGGCGAGCGTCGCGACGAGCTCGGGCGTGGGCGCGATGCCGTCGAGGACATACCGGCCGGAGGCTCCCTCCTCGCTCAGCGTCCCTCCGGAGCCCGTCGGTCCCGCGGTCACGCGGAGGCGCGCCTCCAGGGTCAGCCGCACCGACTCAGCGAACGGGACCGCCACCCGGAAGTGGAGCCGTGGGACCGCGCCGGCAGTGAGCTCGGCGGGCGTGCCGATGGCGACGATCCGGCCGTGATCGAGAAGGGCGACGCGGGTCGCGAGCCGCTCCACGTCGGCGAGGTCGTGGGTCGTGAGCACGACCGTCGTGCCGGCGCGACGGAGGCCGTCGATGAGCTCACGGGTGGACGCCTTCGCGGCCGGGTCCATGCCGGCCGTCGGCTCGTCGAGGATGAGCACCTCGGGACGGCCGAGGAGCGCGAGGGCGAGGGCGACCCGCTGGCGTTCCCCGCCGGACAGGCGCCGGTATCTCGTCGACGCGACCGCGCGCAGGCCCACCAGGTCGAGCAGGGCGTCGGGCGAGACGGGTCGGGCGTGGAATCGGGCGTACAGGCGGAGCAGCTCGAGCGGGCTCGTGCGGGGGTCGATGCCGCCGTCCTGGAGCATCAGGCCGACTCGGGGTCGAAGTCGCCGCCCGTCTCGCCAGGGGTCCAGCCCGAGGACGCGGACATCGCCGTCGTCGGCCTGCCGATAGCCCTCGAGCAGCTCGACGGTCGTGGTCTTGCCCGCTCCGTTGGGCCCCAGCAGCGCGAACAGCTCACCCCGGCCGACCGCGAACGACACGCCGGCGAGCACGGGTCGCCCGCCGTACGCCTTGTGGACCCCGCGGACGACGATCGTGTCCGCGGGCTCGACGGCAGCCTCGACCGTCACCCGGCGATCTTCGCGTAGTTGGCCTCGAAGTCCTGGTCCTGGATCTCGCCGATCTGCAGGCCGCGGACGACGCCGTCACGGTCGATGTAGTACGACTGCGGCCAGCCCAGGACGAGGTACCGCTTCGAGATCGACTGGTCGCCGTCGACGACCGTCGGCCAGGTCGCGCCCATCTCGGACGCGAAGTCGCGGGCCATGTCGGGGGTGTCCTTCGACAGCACGCCGACGACCGCGAAGTCGTCACCCGCCTTCGCCTGCAGCTCCTTGACGAGGAGCGGGAACTCCTCACGACACGGCACGCAGGTCGGGTACCAGAAGTTCACGAGGACCGGGCGGCCCTTCAGCGCGGCGAGGTCGAACGGCTGGCCGTCGAGGGTCGTGCCGGTGATCGCCGGTGCGGCTTCGCCGACCTTGACCGTGGCCGCCGCCGATGGCGCCCGCGCGACGATCAGCCCGACGGCGACGATGCCCAGGAGGACGAGCGGGACGATCCGGAGGACGCGGGCGCGAGTCGTGGCAGCGGCCTCAGGAGGCGGTCAGGGTACCCGTCATGTTCGGATGGATCGAGCACACGAACGGATACGAGCCGGGCTGGAGGGACGGCGCATCGAACACCTGCGCCTTGGGGCCGGTGACGACCTCGGTCTTGAACACCTGCGCGCCCGCCTGGTCCTTGATGACGATGTCGTGCGGGACGCCGGGATCCTTGTTGTCGAGCGCGAGCTTGAACCCCTTGCCGGCGGGCGCGGTGACGGTCGGTGTCGCCCACGCGATGCCCTGGGCGGTGATCACGACATCGGCGTCGATGGCGGCGGCACTGGGGGGCGGGGCGCCGGACCCGGGTCCGCCACTGGCCGGCGGCGCACCGGACGCCCCGGACGCACCGGGCGATCCGGCCGGGAGGTTGCCGGAGCCGAGGGGCAGGATGCCGGAGGCCAGCACGGCGGCGACGGCGACGATGCCGACGATCGCGAGGAACGTCGGCAGCGGCCAGCGCGGCGCCGGTCCGTTCTCGATGTGCCCGGTCTCGTCGGCGTCGACCGTCGCCGCCCATTCGCGGCGGGCGTCGCGGAGCCAGCCCAGCAGGGTGATGATCAGGACGATCGCCCCGGCGGCCAGGAACCAGCCTCCGACGACGAAGCCGAAGACGAGGAGCGTCGAGCCGATCGCGCCGAGGATGGGGCGGAACGAGGGTCCCGGCATGTGCACGCCCGGCGGTGGCCCGTCGTGGACGACGGCGGGCAGGATCGTGACGGTCCCGCCTTCGGCCGCGACCTCTGGGATGTGGTCGTAGTCGCCCATCGCCTCGCGGCCCCAGTACAGGAGCGTGAGCGTCAGCGCGATGGCGCCCAGCCACAGCGCGATGCCGCCCGCGACGAGCCCGAACACGAGCAGGAACGCGCCCACCGCGCCGAACAGCGGCGCGTACGTCGGACCGGGCATGTGGAGACCTGGCGGCGCGACGGGGGTCAGGCGCCGGACGCCGCGTCGCTTGGGCGGGGCGGTCGCCATCCGGAAGATGTTCCAGATGAGGTAGAGGAAGACCAGTGCCCCGAGCGCGATCGGCAGGAGCGCGATCAGCCCTCCCCAGTCCGGGACGACGAACTGGGTGGTGAAGGTGATCAGCTGGTGCCAGATGTCCTCGAGCATGCCGGCGTGGTCAGCTCCGCGGCGAGCCGGCGACGAGGATGTACGCCATCATCGCCATCGCGACGCCCAGCGCGAACAGCATCACCACTCCGGCGTAGTCGATCTGCGCGTGCACCAGGTACGGCGCCAGCCAGTACACGAAGCCGATGAACACGAACAGGAGGCCGACGAGCGCGGCGTTCCGGGGATGCTTGAGCGGATGCATCAGCGACCTCCGGTCACAGGATGTACAGGATCGAGAACAGGAGGATCCAGACGACGTCGACGAAGTGCCAGTAGAGCGACGTCGCCTCGACCATGTCGTGATGGCGCGCTGAGAACTGGCCGGCCATGCCGCGATAGAGGACCGTCGCGAGCATGATGACGCCACCGAACACGTGGGCCCCGTGGAAGCCGGTGAGCGTGAAGTACGTCGTCCCGAATGGTCCGGACGCGAGCGTGAGGCCCTCGGAGAACAGCACCGTGTAGTCGTACGCCTGCATCAGCAGGAAGGTGATGCCCAGGACGACCGTCACCCCGATGTTCCGGACGAGCCCCTTGCGGTCGCCCTGGCGGATCGCCCAGACGCCGAACTGGCAGGTGAACGACGACGTGATCAGGATGAGCGTCGCGGGCAGGATCAGGTTGAGCGCGCCGGTCTCGGTCGTGAACGGGATCCCGTTGTGGATCCCGATCGGCTGGAGCAGGTTGGCGAACTCCGTCGGTGGCCAGGGTGAGATGTTCGCCCGCAGGCTGAAGTAGGCCGCGAAGAGGCCGGCGAAGAACATCACCTCGGAGGTGATGAACAACAGCATCCCGAGGACCGGATTGCTGATCCCGCCCGAGGCGTCGTGGGCCAGCCCGCTGACGGGGCTGTGTTCGCTGGTGGTCAGCGCGTGGGCGTCGGTGGCCATCGGCGGGCGCTCAGTGGGTCGGCTGCGGGGAGGAGTCCGGCCCGGGCGGGATCGCGCGGTCATGCGTGCGCCCATGACGCACATCGAACAGCGGCCGCTCGGAACGGATCTCGGGCAGGCGGTCGAAGTTGTAGGGCGGCGGCGGGGACGTCGTCGCCCACTCGAGCGTGTTGGCCTCCCACGGGTCGTCGCCGGCGATCTTGCCGCTGCGCAGCGAGATCAGCACGTTCCACAGGAACGGGATCATGCTGGCCGCGATCACGAAGCCGCCGATCGAGGCGACGAGGTTGAGCTCGTTCCAGCCGGCGTTCGCGGAGTAGTCGGCGATCCGGCGGGGCATGCCCGCGAGACCCAGGTTGTGCATCGGGAAGAACGTCAGGTTGAACCCGATGAACATCAGCACGAACTGGACCTTGCCCAGGGTCTCGTTGAGCATCCGACCGGTCATCTTCGGGAACCAGTAATAGATGCCCGCGAACACGCCGAACACCGAGCCGCCGAACAGGACGTAATGGAGGTGCGCGACCACCCAGTACGTGTCGTGGAGCGCGAAGTCGACGGGTACGGCGGCCGAGAACGCGCCGTTGATGCCGCCGATCAGGAACATCATGAGGAAGCCGACGGCGAACAGCAACGGCGTGGAGAAGGTGAGCTTGCCGCGCCACATCGTCGCCATCCAGTTGAACATCTTGACGCCGGTGGGCACCGCGATGAGGAACGTCATCAGCGAGAAGAACGGCAGGAACACCGCGCCGGTGGTGAACATGTGGTGTGCCCACACGGAGAAGCCGAGGGCACCGATCGCGACGGTCGCGAACACGAACGCCCTGTAGCCGAACAGCGGCTTGCGCGAGAAGACCGGCAGCACCTCGCTGATGATGCCCATCGCGGGCAGCACCATGATGTAGACGGCGGGATGCGAGTAGAACCAGAACACGTTCTGGTAGAGCACCGGCTGGCCGAGACCCGGGGTGAAGAACACACCGCCGTAGTTGCGGTCGATGAACAGCATCATCAGCGCGCTGGTCAGGACCGGCGTGGCCATGACCACGAGCACGCTCGTGGTGAGCACGGTCCACGCGAGGATGGGCATCCGGAACAGCGTCATCCCGGGGGCGCGCATCTTGAAGATGGTGACCAGGAAGTTGATGGCGCCCAGGATCGAGCTCGTCCCGATGAGGATCAGCCCCACGATCCAGAGGTCCGTGCCCGTGCCGTTGTACTGGGCGTGCGTGAGCGGCGGATACTCCGTCCAGCCCGACGCGGCCGCGCCATCGGTGATCAGGAAGCCCGAGGCCATCAGCAGGCCGCCCAGCGGCAGCAGCCAGAACGACAGCGCGTTGATCCGCGGGAACGCCATGTCCGGCGCGCCGATCTGGAGCGGCACGGCGTAGTTCCCGAAGCCCGCCAGGATCGGGATGATGAACAGGAACAGCATGAACGAGGCGTGCATCGTGAACGCCTGGTTGTAGAAGTTCTCGTTCAGGGCCTGCAGGCCGGGCTGCGCCAGCTCGACGCGGACGAGCAGGGCGAGGATCCCGCCGGCGAAGAAGAAGACCAGCGAGTTGATCAGGTACAGGATCCCGATCTTCTTGTGGTCGGTCGTGGTCAGCCATTCGTACAGCGCGCTGCGGTACGCGGGAGCGGCGGGGTGGAGCGTCGTCGTCGCCATCCTGGCCTTCCTCAGTTAGCCGTGAGCGTGCCGGTCATGTTCGGGTGCACATCGCAGACGAAGGTGTACGAGCCCGCGGCAAGCGCCGGGACCTGGTAGTCCTTGGCCGCGACGCCCGGGAAGATGTCGCCCTTGAACTTCGAGCCGCCGCTTGCGTCCTTGATCTCGACGTTGTGCGGGATGCTCGGGTCCTGGTTGTCGAAATGGAGCGTGAACGGGGCGCCCGCGGGCGCCTGGAGGGCGTTCGTCGAGAAGGCGACGCCCTTGGCCGAGAGCTCGACGGTCTGACCGGCGCTCCCGCCACCACCCGCGGACGGAGCCGGCCCGCCCGAGGCGGGCGGCTGACCGGAGGCCCCGGGTTGACCCGACGGGGCGGGCGATCCGGGCGGCGGCGGGGTGGCATTGGCCGCGGCCACCTGCTGGTCGAACCACGCCTGGTATTCGGCGGCGGGGAGCGCGTGGACCTCGAACAGCATCGACCCGTGGAAGGGGCCGCACAGCTCGGCGCACTGGCCGCGGTAGACGCCCGGCTCCTCGACGGTGAACTCGAACTGGTTGAAGCGACCCGGCACGACGTCGCGCTTGAACAGGAAGCGCGGCACGTAGAAGGCATGGATGACGTCCGGCGAGACCAGCGTCATCTTGATCTTCTCGCCCACGGGCACGACCATCCCGCCGCCCTCGCCGACCGGCAGGAACTGCGTGAACAGCTGCTCGTCGACGCCCGGGTTCGTCGACGCCGGGTCGAGGTAGTCGAACTGCCACTGGAAGCGCGCGGCGACCGCGCGGATCTGGACGGGGACCTCCGCGGAGACGACGTCGACCTTGTTCAGGCTCTGCCACGAGAAGAAGAACAGCACCGCGACGATGACCGTGGGGATGACGGTCCAGATGATCTCGACCAGGTTGTTGCCGTGCGTCTGGGGCGGCAGCTCGTCGTCGCCCGGCTTCCGGCGATAGCGAAAGACCGTGAACACGATGACGATCTCGACGACGAGGAAGATCGCGACGGCGATGTAGAAGACGAGGTCGTAGAGATCCTTGATCTCGCGCGCCTGATCCGTGGCGGGGGGCGGCGGGAAGAAGCTCTGCCAGATGCTCGCGGGGGTCGCGCCGCGTGCGGCCAGGATCAGGATGATGACGACCACGCTCACGACGATCAGCGTGGCGGCGATGAGCGGGCCGCGCCCGGTCGACGACCGGGAAGGTGTGGACATCGATCCCTCGGCTGGTCTCGCCCCGGACGCCCGACCGCGGGCCCCGGCGCGAAGTCGTCGATTCGTCTGGCCCGGACACGCGCCGACCTTCCGAGGCGGGGTCGCCGGACCGAGCCGATGATACCCGAGCGCCTCTCCACAGGCTGTCGTCCGCCGACGTGCGACGATGCGCCTGGTGAGTCCCTCGTTCCCGTCGCGGTCCCGTGTGCGCGCGCTCGTCGTGGGGGTGGCGCTGGCGGCGCTCGTCGGGCTCGCGGCACCGCTGTCCGCGCTTGCGCACGGCGGGCCGAACCTGCCGCCGCCGTCGCCGGGCACGTTCCTGTTCGACTGGGGATTCGACCCGCTGGTCTGGCTGCCGGCGATCGCGCTGGCCGTCGCCTGGTGGCGCGCGGTCGCTCACGTGCGACGGCGCCACCCGCAGAATCCGGTCCCGGCGAAGCGGTCCTGGTTCTTCTACAGCGGCCTGTTCGCCCTGGTGGTCGCGCTGGACTCGGGGCTCGCCCAGTACGACACCACGCTGTTCTCGGTGCACATGGTCCAGCACCTGCTGCTCACGCTGATCGCGCCGCCACTGCTGGCCCTGGCCGCCCCCGTGACCCTGATCCTGCGGGTCGCGTCGCCCGAGGACCGGCGGCGGTGGATCCTGCCGGTGCTGCACTCACGGGTGCTCCGGGCGGTGTCGTTCCCGCCGGTCGCGTGGCTGATCTTCGCGGGCGTGCTCTGGGCGAGCCACTTCTCGCCGTTGTTCGACATCGCGCTCGAGAACGAGTGGGTCCATCGGCTGGAGCACGGGCTGTACCTGGGCGCGGCGATGCTGTTCTGGTGGCCGGTGTGCGGCGTCGATCCCTCACCGTGGCGGATGAAGTGGCCCGCGCGACTGCTGTACGTCGGGCTGCAGATGCCACAGAACACGTTCCTGGCACTGGTGATCTACTCGGCGACGGCGCCGCTGTACGCGCATTACGCGACGCTGACCCTGCCGTGGCTGCCTTCTGCCCTGTCCGATCAGCAGACCGCGGGCGGGATCATGTGGCTGGCGGGCGATCTGCTGTTCCTGCTGGCGATCCTGCTGGGCGTCGGGGCATGGATGCGCGCCGAGGAGGTGTCGACGGCGCGTGAGGATCGGCGACTGGACGCGGAGCGGGCGTCGATCCGGGAGCGCGAGCAGCTCCTGGCGGCACGACGATCGGCGGAGCGGGGGAGCGAGTAGGCGCGCGCCTGCCCGGATCCCTCGGCCGTCGGGTCCACAGCCCGCGGTGGCGCCGACCAGCGACCGCTAGGGGATGGGCGCCTCGAGGAAGCCCCGGTATCGCTCCGGATCGACGTTCCCGCCGGACACGATGGCCACGACCGGCCCGTCGACGCCGGCCACGCCCGCTTCGCGCGCACGCGACCGCAGCGCCGCGACGGACAAGGCCCCGGACGGCTCGACGACCAGGCGCGTTTCCTCGGCCACGATCCGTACCGCGGCGGCGATCTCGGCTTCGGCGACGGTGACGATGTCGTCGAGGAACGCCTGGAAGTGCGCGAACGGCCGCACGCCGATCGCCTGGGTCCGCGTCCCGTCGGCGATGGTCCGCCCGACATCCTCGGCCGCCCACCGGACGATGTGCCCGGCTCGGAGCGACGCCTGCGCGTCGGCTGCCAGCTCGGATTCGACGCCGATGACGCGCGCTTCCGGCCGCAGCGCCTTGATGGCGGTCGCGATCCCGCTCGCGAGCCCACCGCCACCGATGGGCACGAGGACCGCTGCCAGATCCGGCAGGTCCTCGATCAGCTCCAGGCCGATGGTCCCCTGGCCCGCGATGATCCGATCGTCGTCGTAGGGCGGGATGATCGACAGGCCGCGCTCCAGGGCGATGCGCTCGGCGACCGCCTTGCGCTCCTCGCTGGCGGTGCCGACGACCACGATCTCCGCGCCATCAGCGGCGACCCGATCGCGCTTGATCGCGGGCGCATCGCTGGGCATGACCACCACGGCCGGCGCCCCGAGCAGTCGAGCCGCGCGCGCGACGCCCTGCGCGTGGTTCCCCGACGAGTACGTGATGACGCCGCGCGCACGTTCGGCATCGTCGAGCGAGGCGACCGCGACGTAGGCGCCGCGGATCTTGAAGGCGCCGATCGGCTGGAGGGACTCGGCCTTGAGGTAGTGCCGACGTTCGGGCGGCCCGAAGGCGAGCAGCGGCGTGTGCAGCGCGATACCGCGCAGCGTCCGGGCGGCGGCTCGGATCGCCTCGATGCCGACGAGGTCCGCGGCCGTCTCGACGGGCTTGGTGGTCATCGGCGCCGGCCGGCCAGGCGCTGGCATCCGATGCACAGGGCGGCCCACGGGAGCGCATCCAGTCGCTCGGGCGGGATGCGCTTGGCCGCACGACGTGCACTGGCCGTACAGGCCTGCGTCCAGGCGCGCGAGTGCGGCCTCGACCGCCTCGAGGTGCTGCTCCTCCTTCTCGCGCAGCGCGAGGTCCCGTTGCTGCTCGAACACCTGGCTCGCGGCGGCCGCCTGGGAGCCGTAGGTCATCGGCCCCGGCGCGACGATCCGGTCGTTGGCGATCGCCTCGCGCGTGCGCGCGCGTTCCGCGAGCAGGCGTTCGCGGCTGGCGTCGAGGTCGAGGGTCCAGCTCATGGTGGCTCGTGATGCTACGCCGCGCCCGCGCCGCGAGACCGCGCCGCCCGCAGATAAGTCGCAGCTAAGTGCGGCATGCGAGGATGGCCGTCCGCGGTCCGGGCCGGGCACGCCACCAGGGAGGCCGCCGCGGACAGTGCTGCCGTGCCGGGATGCGGTGGCGGGAGGACCGCATGGTCGCTCGCCTCACGCGTGCCCTGAAGCACGCCTCGTTCCAGGTCTTGTTGGCCGTGCCGCTGCTCATCGCGGTCGCGCAGGGCGCCCGGTGGCGGCCATGATCGCGGCGCATCCGGGGTCGCGTCGCCCGGGACGGCGCTGGCCGCGGATCGCAGACCCGGCGAGGCCCGGTCGCCGCTGGTGATGGTCAGCGGGTGATGGTGCCCGCCTCGCTGCTGAGCCGCTGGGCGATGTACACCGGGATCACGGACAGCAGGATCGCGAACATGCCGGCCACGTTCACGATCGGCAGCTGGTTCGGGATGCGGAAGTTCTGGTAGATCCAGATGGGCAGCGTCTGCACGCCACCCGCCGTGAAGATCGTGACGATGATCTCGTCGAACGACAGGGCGAACGCCAGGAGCCCCCCGGCGATGAGCGCCGTGCGGACCGCCGGCAGCGTCACCCGGCGGGCCGTCGTCCAACTGTCCGCGCCCAGGTCACTGGAGGCTTCCTCCTGCGTCCGCGCGGTCCGTCGGAGACGGGCGACGACATTGTTGTAGACGAGCACGACGCAGAACGTGGCGTGCCCGATGACGATCGTGAACATGCCCAGCGGGATGCCCAGCGTCCCGAAGGTGGTGCTGAGCGCCATCCCGGTGACGATGCCCGGCAGGGCGATCGGAAAGACCACCAGGAAGGAGACGGTGTCGCGTCCGAAGAAGGCGTAGCGCGCCACGGCCAGCGCGGCCAGCGAACCCAGCACCAGCGCGATGATCGTGGCGCCGGTCGCCGCCGCGAGCGACGTGAGGAACGCCTGGCGGAGTCCGCTGTTGTCGATCGCGCGGCCGACCCACTCGAGCGTGAATCCGGTCGGCGGCCACGATGCGAGCCGGTTCGGGTTGAACGCGTAGATCACGATCAGGGCGATCGGCAGGTAGATGAAGAACAGCGTGAGCGCCGTCGCGATGCGCAGGGCGAGGCGTGTCCCGCGGCCGATGCTCACAGGGCCTCGAAGGCGCCCAGGCGCCGGGCGATGACGAGGTACACGAGCATGATCGCGAGGGGCACCATCGAGTACGCCGCCGCGAACGGAAGGTTCCCCGCCGGGCCCACCTGGACGAGGATGACGTTGCCGATGAACTGGGTCGAGGAGACGAGGCTGGGCACGATGTAGTCGCCCAGCGTCAGCGAGAACGTGAAGATCGAGCCCGCCACGACCGCCGGGAAGACGAGCGGCAGGACGACCCGCCGGAAGGTCAGGCCGCTGCGCGCGCCGAGGTCCGCGGAGGCCTCCAGGAGCGAGTCGGGGATGCGCTCGAGGCCCGCGTAGATGGGCAGGATCATGTACGGCAGCCAGAGGTAGACGAACACGAGGAACACGGCGAGGTCGCCTGGTCCTGGGAACTTCAAGCCGATCGGGCCGATGGCCCAGTTCAGCACGCCGTCCTCGGCGATGATCAGCCGCCACGCATAGACCTTCACGAGGTAGCTCGCCCAGAGGGGCATGACCACCGCGACGACCAGCAGCCCACGCCGGCGGGGCGATGCGACGCGGGCCATGTAGAACGCGATCGGGAAGGCGATGACGGCGCAGGTGACGGTGACGGCCGCCGCCGTCGCGATCGTGCGGATGGTGATGACGCGGTAGACCTCGGTCGTGAAGAGGTCGACGAAGTTCTGGAGCGTGAACTCGTGGATGATCTGGCCCGTGAAGGCGTCACGGCTCCAGAACGCGTTCACGAACAGGATGAGCAGCGACCCGAGGTAGGCAAGCCCCAGCCAGCCCAGGGGACCGGCCAGGAGCAGCCCCAGGCGAAGCCGCGGTCGGCGGTGCAGGGCGCCCGCGATCCGCCGCGCCGTCGACGGCGGGACTGCGGGGACGGCCGGCACGGCGGGGACGGTCTCGGGGGTCACGGACGGAGCACAGCGGCCGGGACGACCAGGCGATCGTCCCGGCCGGTCTCGATCACGCGATCAGCGGGCTTGGATCAGCCCTTGATCTCGGTCCAGGCCTTGATCCAGTCGTCGAAGCCCTTGCACTTGACGTCTGTCCGGCCGTCGAGGCACGTCGACTCCGGCGTGGACCAGTACCAGACCTTGCTCCAGTACGCCTCGTCGGTGGCGTGGTAGAGGTCGCAATGACCCGCGACCGTCGAGAGCGCGCACGCCTTCGAGTTCGCCGGTGCCTCGCCGAAGTACTCCGCGACCTGGATGTTGATCTCGGGCGAGGTGATGTGCTGCAGCCACAGGTAGGCGCAGTTCACGTGCTTCGTCTTGGAGTTGATCATCCAGGTGTCGGACCAGCCGGTGGAGCCGGTCGCGGGAGCCAGCGCCTTCACCGGGACGGGCGGCTTCTCGGCCTCCATCAGCGATTGCTGGAGCTGCCAGCTGGTGCCGATGGTCGCGTTGCCGTTCCGGAACGAGTCCATCTGCTTGAGGTAGTCCGTCCAGTACTCCTTGATCAAGGGGCGCTGCACCTTGAGCAGGTCGACGGCGGCCTGGAACTGCTTGTCGTCGAGCGCGTAGGGGTTCTTGATCCCGAGCTCGGGCTTGGTCGTCATCAGGACGACGGCGGCGTCCGCGATGTAGATCGGCGCGTCGTACACCGAGACGTTGCCGGCGCCCGGTCCGTTGGGGTCGAACAGCGCCGCCCAGCTCGTGGGCTCGGTGGTGATCTTGTCGGTCCGGTACATCAGGAGATTGGGGCCCCGGCCGTGCGGGATGCCGTAGTGGACGCCGTCCACCGTGTTCCACGCCTTGTCCTTGAGTGCCGGGATGATGTCCGGGTAGGTGTTCAGCAGATCCACGTTGACGGGCTGGACGAACCCGCCACGGATGAGGCGCCGGCTTGCGTCGCCGGACGCCGAGATGACGTCGTATTGCTCGGGGTTGCCGGTGAACAGCTGGAACGCCTCGTCGGACGTGCCGAACACCTGGACGGTCGTCTTGCAGCCGGTCGCGTCCTCGAAGGGCTTCACCCAGTCGTACGCGGGGTCGGTGGAGCCGTTCTCGGCGTAGCCCGGCCACGCCAGCACCGAGAGGGCGCCTTCCCCGGCGCCGATGGACGCGAGCGGCGTCGGTCCGCTCGAGGCGCCGGGTCCGCCGCACGCCGCCACGGCCATCACGGCCGAGCCGGCAAGGGCAAGGATCCGTCGGTTCATGCCAGTCCCTCCTCCACACGTGCCCCGCCGTCTGCCACGGCCAGGGCATGTTGCCGATCCCAGATGAGCCGGACCGTCCGACCCTGGGCTGCGAGCGCCTCGGTGCTCGAGGTGCTCAGGTTCTGCTGGGTGACGGTGAGCTCGGCGCCCGCGTCGAGCGCCACGTGATAGCGGGTATCCGGACCGACGTACACGACATCGCGCACGCGTCCGTCGGCCGCGACCTCCGACGGCCCGGGCGGTTCCTCGGGTCGTGTGAGCCGGATCTTCTCGGGCCGGATCGTGAACGTGCCGTCCTTGCCCAGGATGGCCCGGGCCGCCGCCCCGGAGAGCAGGTTGGACGTCCCGACGAACCCGGCCACGAACCGCGTCGCCGGCCGCTCGTAGACGTCCGCGGGGGCGCCCAGCTGCTCGATCCGGCCGGCGTTGAACACCGCCAGCCGGTCGCTCATCGTGAGCGCCTCCTCCTGGTCGTGGGTGACGTAGATGAACGTGATGCCGACGTCCTGCTGGATCCGCTTGAGCTCGATCTGCATCTCCTCGCGGAGCTTCAGGTCGAGGGCGCCGAGCGGCTCGTCGAGCAGCAGGACCCGCGGCCGATTCACGAGCGCGCGCGCAAGCGCGACCCGCTGCCGCTGGCCGCCGGACAGCTGCCCGGGCTTGCGCTTCTGGTAGCCCAGCAGGCGGACCATCTCGAGCGCCTCGTCGACGCGCCGGGCACGCTCGGCCTTCGCGACCTTGCGCACCATCAGGCCGTAGCCGACGTTGTCGCCCACGTTCAGGTGCGGGAACAGCGCGTAATCCTGGAAGACGGTGTTGACGTCGCGCTCGAAGGGGGCCAGCCGCGTGACATCCTGGCCGTGGAGGAGCACGCGTCCCTCGGTCGGTAGGTCGAAGCCCGCGATCATCCGCAACGTCGTCGTCTTGCCCGACCCGGACGGCCCGAGCATCGAGAAGAACTCGCCGTCGCGCACGTCGAGATCGAGGCCGGCCACCGCGGTCACGTCGCCCCAGCGCTTCACGACGCCCTCGAGGCGGACCGCCGGGACGTCGACCGCAGGACGCGCCGCGGATGGGCCGGTCGCGGTCCCGGCCGTGACACCCGGGTCGGTGAGCGTCGACGCCAAGCGTGCCTCTCGGTGAGCGGGCCGGCTGACGGGTACGCGCGACCCAGGGAGGTGACGGGTGGTGGACGGTGGACGGCTTCGCAGTGCGCTCCGGCCAGCCGTCCGCGAGCGGATGCGGGCGACGCTACGTTGGCCCGCTCCGCGGTGTCAAGGCGCGCGGCGATGCGCCCGATGGGCGGGACAGCCGTGGGTACAGTCTCGCCCGCATGCCTCGTTCCCACCCGCACCCATCGCTCGTGGCCCGCGCCGCCCTCGCCGCCCTCGCCGCGCTCGCGCTCGTCGCGTGCGAGGAGGGAGCGGTGCCGGCGACGCCGCCCATCGTGCCCGGCGCCAGCGCGGCCCCGCGCGAGGTCAACATCGTCGCCCGCGACTACCAGTTCTCCCCGCCGACCGTCGACCTCGTCCCGGGGGAGACCGTGCTCCTGCACGTCGTCAACGGCGGCCTGGAGGTCCACGAGGCGGTCATCGGCGACCAGGCGACCCAGGATGCCTGGGAGGTCGCGGAGGCGGCCGTCGCGGAGCACCCGCCGGGGCCGACGCCGATCGTATCGGTCCCGCCCGAGGTCGCCGGCCTGCGCGTCGTGGTGCCGTCCGGCGGCCGCGTCGACGTCGTCTGGACGGTGCCGCCGGCGATCGCGAGCGCACCGTGGCTCGTCGGTTGCCACATCCCGGGTCACTACGCGAAGGGGATGGTCGTCCCCGTGCGGGTCGCGGATGGATCCGCGGCGCCCTCTCCGTCGGCCTCTGCGAGCGCCGGATCCGTCGTGGCCAAAAGGCAGCGGTGATACGCTCGGGCCGGCAGCCGCCCGCCTGATCCGTGAAGACGCCAGGAGATCGCCCGGATGACCTACGTGATCGCCGAGCCGTGCATCGACGTCCTCGACATCTCGTGCGTGTCCGTCTGTCCCGTCGACTGCATCCACTACGAGGAAGGTGTCGACCGGAAGCTGTTCATCGATCCGAACGAGTGCATCGACTGCGGGGCGTGCGAGCCGGAGTGCCCGGTGAACGCGATCTTCCCCGAGGAGAGCCTCCCAGTGGAATGGGCGCAGTACACGCCGATCGACGCGACGTGGTACACGGATCGGCAGGCCGCGCGGGCCGAGGTCGACGCGCTCAAGCCCGCCTGACGCGGACGCTTCACCGATCCGCGCGCAGCTCGTCGCCCTCGCGGCGTCTGACGACCGTGCGCATCGCCTCGCTCCTCCCGTCCGCCACGGAGATCGTCTGCGCCCTCGGCCTGGGCGACGAGCTGGTCGGCGTGACGCACGAGTGCGACTGGCCACCGGAGGCCGCGTCCAAGCCCGTGCTCACCCGCAGCGTCCACGACCTCGCCAGCCGCACCCCGGGTGACATCCACCGGCTGGTCGAGGGCACGATCCACGGCGGCTCGTCGCTCTACGAGCTGGATGAGGCAGCGCTCGCCGACGTCCGACCGGACCTCATCCTGACCCAGGAGCTGTGCCGCGTCTGCGCCGTGAGCTACCACGAGGTCAACGCCGTCGCCCGAGCCATCGACGCGGACATCACCGTGGTCTCGCTGGAGCCCAGCTCGATCGAAGGGATCCTCGAGACGATCACCACGGTCGGCGCGATGACCGAGGCCGAGGACGAGGCCATCGAGGTCGTCGAAGAGCTTCGGGAGCGTCTCGCCGCGGTCACCCAGCGCGTGCTCGACCGCCGGGACGGCGGTCACCGCGGCCCGCGCGTCGTCGCCGTGGAGTGGCTGGACCCGCCGTTCGCGAGTGGCCACTGGGTCCCCGAGCAGGTGCGACGGGCGGGCGGCTGGGAGCTCCTGGGCCGCGAGGGTGAGCGAAGCGTCGAGACGACGTGGGACGCGATCGCGGAGGTCGATCCCGACCGGCTCGTGCTGATGCCGTGCGGCTATCACCTCGAGGACGGCCTCGCGGCCTGGCGCGCCACGGCGCGGCCGACCGGCTGGGATGCGCTCACCGCCGTTCGCACGGGCGACGTGCGCCTCGTCGACGGCAGCGCCTACTTCAGCCGGCCCGGACCGCGGGTCGTGGACGGCGTCGAGCTCCTGGCCGAGCTGTTCGACCCCGAAGGCTTCCCGGGGCTCGCGCCCGACGATGCCTGGCTCGCCGTCGACTGACGGACGACCCGGTCGACCGTCCGCGAACCGTCGGTACCATCCCGTCCCGATGCCCTTCCGCACGACGTTCGACTGCCTCTGGTGCGGCACCGCGTGGTCGACCCGCGGTCCCGATGATCTCGAGGGCTGGGCGCAGCTCTGTCCCGACTGCCTGGGCAAGGCGGGGACGAATCCGTTCCTCCGGAACCGGTTGCGGACGGCGATCGCGGAGCGGGGTGCCGGGAGCGGCATCGCCACCGCGGTCGCGCCCGCTCCGCCAGCAGGCCTGCCGATCGCGCCACCGCCGCGCGCGGCAGCCCCGGACACCGATCCGATGGTCGCCTATTACGAGGCCCGCGCCCCGGAATACGACGACTGGTATCAGCGCCGAGGGCGCTACGCGCGCGGGCCGATCCACGACACCGCGTGGCACGCGGAGCTCGATGCCGCCGGGCGCTGGCTGGACGCGCTGCCCATCGCGCGGCCGGATCGTCGAGCTCGCCGCGGGCACCGGCTGGTGGTCGCCGCTCCTCGCCAGCAAGGGCGAGCTCACGCTGTACGACGCGGCGCCCGCGACGCTCGATCTCGCGCGCGAGCGCCTGGTCGCGCATCGACTGCGGGCGCATCTCCATGTGCGCGACGCCTGGGCGGAGCCCGAGGGCGATCCCGCGGACGCGGTGTTCACCGGCTTCTGGGTGTCGCACGTCGAGCGAGAGCGGCTGGCGGGATTCCTGGGACTGGTGACGCGGTGGCTGAAGCCGGGTGGCCGGTACGCGCTCATCGACTCGCTGCCCGACGCGGCGAGTGGGGCCGCGGACCACCCGGCGCCCGTCGACGACCGGAGCGTCCGTCGCCTGGACGACGGACGCGAGTTCGAGATCGTCAAGGTCTACTACCGGCCCGAGGAGCTCGCGATGGCGCTCGAGGCGGCGGGATTCCGCGACGTCGAGGTCACGACCACGGGGCGGTTCTTCGTGCTCGCGACGGCGGTCCGCTGACCTCGATCCGCGGAGCGGCGCGGCGGGCGGGACGGACCCCCCGGCCGAACGGGGACCCGATGCTATGGTGGCGCCATGTCCCCGCTCGCCCAGCGGACCATCGCCACCGTCGGCACCGGCATGATGGCCGAGGCGATGATCGGTGGGCTGCTCAAGGGCCGGCTGGTCGAAGCCTCCCAGGTCGTCGCGAGCCATCCCCGGGCCGAACGCCGCGACCACCTCAGCAGCGAGTACGGCATCCGCGTGGTCCCGTCCAATGTCGACGCGCTGGGCGACGCAGACGTCGTGCTGCTCGCGGTCAAGCCCCAGATGCTGGGCAAGGTCGGGCGGGAGATCGCCCCGCATCTCCGACGCGGTCAGCTCGTGCTGAGCGTCCTCGCCGGCGCGACGACGACAGCGGTCACGTCCATCCTCCAGCACGACCAGGTCGTCCGGGCGATGCCGAACACCCCCGCCAGCATCGGCGCGGGCATGACCGTGTGGTACGCGACGCCTGAGACGACCGCCGAGCAGCGCGGCTGGGCGGCGTCGATCCTCGGCACGCTCGGGGCGGAGATCGAGGTCGACGACGAGAAGATGGTCGCGATGGCGACCGCGGTGTCGGGCACCGGGCCGACGTACGTGTTCCTCGTCATGGAGGCGCTCATCGACGCCGCGGTCCACCTCGGCTTCCCGCGCCACATCGCACACGACCTCGTCGTGGAGACCCTGGAGGGGTCGACCCGGTACGCCCGTCATACCGGCGATCACCCGGCGGTGCTGCGGAACGCGGTGACGTCGCCCGGCGGGACGAGCGCCGCGGCACTCCACGAGCTGGAGTCGGGCCGGCTCCGCACGGTGCTCTCGGAGGCCGTCTGGGCCGCCTTCCGGCGGACGCTCGAGCTGGGCGACCAGCTGGAGGCGCAGCTCGCGCGCGACGCCGTTCGCGTCGAGACGCCGGCGCCCATCCCGGAGCGCGTCCCCTGACCGCCGGGCCGGCGTCACCGTCGACGCCGTCCGCGCCAGCGACGCCGTCCACGCGCGGCGGAGTCGACCTGCGGCGCGCGCCCCTGGCCATCCTGCGCGCCATCGACTTCCGCGCGGACGATCGCGATCTGTGGGCCGACGAGGCGGCGATCTTCGATCGATTCCGCGTGGTCACGGCGGGCCTGGACGATCCAGCCTGGGCGGAGCCCGGTGCCGCGCCTTCGGACGCCGGCGGTCCGGACTGGTCCCTGGCCGAGCACGTCGCGCACGTCGTCGACTGGCAGGAGCTCGCCGTGGACTATGTCGCGGTCGCGCTCCGGACGGGGCGCTGGCCGGCCGACGAGGAGTACGACGGCGGCGACTTCGACCGCTTCAACGAGCGACGCCGCTCGCGCTACGCGGAGCTCTCACCGGCGACGATCGCGCGGCGTCTGGACGCATCGCACGCGGCGCTCCTCGCGGCCGTCCGAACCCTCGACCCGCGCGTCATCCGCAGCGACGAGGCATGGGGCTGGGTGTTCCAGGTGCTGCACGGCCATCAGCTCGACCATCTGGGCGTCCTCGAGCCCTGGGCCGACCAGCTGATCCGGCGCCAGGTCGATGCCGACCCGTTCGGAGCCGATCCCTACGTGCTCGCCGACACGGTGCGCGACACCGACGCGTACTTCGCCGCCGATGCGGCGGTCTTCGGAAGCTTCCGCGAGACGCTCGACCGCCTGCCGGCCGCGGCGTGGGCCCATGAGCTGACTCCTGGCTGGTCCGTCAAGGACCACGCCGGCCACGTCGCCGCGTGGCTCGAGGAGGGCGTCGATTGGCTCGAGGAGTGGCGGGCGACAGGACGCTGGCGCACCTACACCGAGAGCGAGGACGAGTGGAACGCGCGGGCCGTCGAACGCTGGCGCCCGTTGCCGATCGACGAGGTCAGGACGCGGCTGGAGCGCGCCCATGCCGGGGTGGTCGAGCGGTCCAGGGCGCTCCCGCCGGAGGTGCTGTGGTCGACCGACGGCATCGGCTGGACGTACGAGGTGCTGCACGGCCACATCCGCCGGCATCTCGCGCTGCTGGGGCCGTGGGCCGCGCGCCTGGGATGGCCGCCACCCGGATAGCGATCAGCCCGGCCCGAGCAGCTCCCGGAGCTGGGTGTCGTGCTCCTCGAGGTGGCTGACGACGAAGCGCTCGGCGAGGGCAGGCGCGGTCATGTCACCCAACCGTGGATGGATCCCTGCGCGGGGCGCGTCGTCCGACCGCTCGGCCGCAGCCTCCGCGAAGCGATCCTGCCACCGCCCGATGCCCGAATCGATCCGCGCGAACAGCTCACGCAACGGGAGCGTGCGGTCGCGCTCCAGGACGCCGGTCCGCAGGGTGTCCGTGGCGACCCGGCCGAAGGGTACGGGCGTGGCGCCGTCGCCAGCCTGGACCCGCTCGTACTCGCCGAGCCAGTAGGGCAGCATCTCCTGGACATGGGCGAGCACCTCACGCACGCCCCAGCTCGCCTCGGGCTCGGTGCCGAAGGCCGTCGCCAACGGCCACGGGTCGGTCGCCTCGCGGGCCTCGATCCGCGGTCGGAGCGCCCGGTACGCCTCACGGGTCGCGGTCAGCCGGGCGGCGAGATCATCGGCCATGGGTCGTCCCCTTCAGGTGCGGTCGGCGGTCGGCGGTCGGCAGTGGGTGCCGAGTGTGGCACGCGCGCGCCACGCGGGCCGGGGCCATGCTCCTTGACCCGTCGGTCGGGCAGGGTCATGCTCGCCCCAATGACCACCGGCGCGGACCGCATGCCCGCCGCCGTCGAGCCGCGCCCGCGGGCGCCTGCATCGGAGCCGCTCCCATGACCGAGACCGCCGCGCGTCCCGCCACGGGCGCGAGGACCGGCACGCCCGCCGCGAACCAGTCGGGCGCGCACATCAACAAGGACGCCTTCGCCGAGGCCAAGGACTTCCTGCCGCTCAACGGCATCGACTACGTCGAGTTCTGGGTGGGCAACGCCCGCCAGGCATCGGCCTACTTCCGGGCGCTGTGGGGCTTCACGCCGGTCGCGTTCGCGGGCCTGGAGACCGGGATCCGCGATCGCGCCAGCTATGTGATGCAGCAGCACGACATCCGGATCGTCTTGACGGCGCCACTCACCCCGGATGGCGAGATCGCCGAGCACGTCCGCGAGCACGGTGACGGTGTCCACGACATCGCGTTCGCCGTGGACGACGTCCGCGCATCCTGGCGCGAGACGACCAGCCGCGGCGCCCGCTCGGCGCTGGAGTACGCCGAGGCCGGCAGCGATGAGGACGGCGTCCTCCGCCGCAGCGCCGTCCATACCTACGGCGAGGTCATCCACTCGTTCATCGACCGCCGCGACTATCACGGCGTGTTCGCGCCGGGCTATCGCAAGGTGAAGAAGCCCGCCGCGGCCGCCCAGGGGCTCAGCCTCCTCGAGATCGACCACTGCGTCGGCAACGTCGGGCTCGGGCAGATGAACGAGTTCGTCGACTACTACCGCGACGTGTTCGGCTTCGCACAGCTCATCCACTACGACGACAAGGTCATCCACACCGAGTACAGCGCGCTGATGTCGAAGGTCATGACCAACGGCAACGGCCGCGTGAAGTTCCCCATCAACGAACCCGCGACCGGCAAGAAGAAGAGCCAGATCCAGGAGTTCCTCGACTGGTACCACGCACCGGGCGTCCAGCACGTCGCGCTGCGGACCGAGGACATCGTGGCCACCGTCCGCCAGCTCCGCGAGAACGGCATCGAGTTCCTGGGGATGCCCCACGCCTACTACGAGTCACTCGCCGACCGTGTCGGCGATGTGGGTGTCCCGATCGACGTGCTCGAGGAACTGGGCATCGAGGCCGACCGCGACGAGGAGGGCTACCTCCTCCAGATCTTCACCCGGCCGATCCAGGACCGCCCGACGTTCTTCTTCGAGATCATCGAGCGCCACGGCTCGCGCGGCTTCGGGGTCGGCAACTTCAAGGCGCTGTTCGAGGCGATCGAGCTGGAGCAGGCTCGGCGCGGGAACCTCTAGCGATGGCGTCAGTCGCCGACCTGGTCGAGGTCACCCTGCGCGAGCAGGCCTCGGAGTACCTCGTTCGCGCAGGCGAGGTCCTCCGCGCTGATGGCCGCGTGGAGCTGCGGGTGTTCGAGCCGCTGCGAGTGACCGGTGTCGTCCGCGATGAGGCGGAGCGCACGACCGAGTTGCGATCGGAAGGGGGCCGGTTGGTCCTCCGGTGCGACTGCCCGAGTGGCATCGCCGGCACGCTGTGCCCTCACGCGGTGGCCACCGCGATCGAGGCATGGGAGCGCGCACCCTCGCGTCGCTGAGCGTCGACGGCGAGCGGCGGACGTGCCGCTCGCCGCGGCGGTTCGGGATCCGATGGCTAGCGACGGGGCGTCCCCGCGGCTGACTCGCTCTTCCGTGCGTCGTCGCGGAGGGATCACGGGAGGGGCCGGCACCTCGACCATCGTCATGCGCGCAGCGGTCACGATGCCCACGCCCGCAGCCGCCAGCCCGCGCAGCATCCGCTCGCGGAACACGGCCTCGGTCGCGAATCGGCTGCGCGCATCGATCTTGCCCTGGACGATGAGCCTGACGCCCCGGTCGCTGATGTCGCTGACTGCCACAAGGCGCGGCGCCTCCAGCACCGAGGCGCCGAACTGGGTGTCCGCTGCCAGCTCCTCACCCACCCGGTCGATGGCTGCACGCGCGGCATCGATCTGCGCCGGGTCCTCGATCCCGATGTCGAAGTTGATCCGCCCCCATGAGCTCGTCCGGTTGGTGACGACCCGCATCTCGCCATTGGGCACCGTCACCAGGTCTCCGCCCGACGTCCGGAGCAGCGTCCGACGCAGGCTGAGCGCTTCCACCTCGCCGTATTCGCCGGCGACCCGCACCCAGTCGCCGATCGCGAACTGGTTCTCGAGGATCAGGAGGAACCCGCCGACGTAGTCGCGGATCACATCGCGTGCCACGACGCCCACGATCGCGACCATCACGAGGATCAGCGCGATGACCGCGTCGAGGTCCAGAACGACAAGGACGGCGACCGCGGCGAAGCCGACGATGAGCACGCGGAACACCCAGACGATGAGCGACGTGATCGTCGTCAGCCGCTTTCGGCTCTCCACGTCGGCGGCTGTGGGCGCGTGTTCGTCCACGTGCTGCGTGGGCAGTCGGGCCATGACGACGCGCTCGACCGCGCGACCGACGACGCGGAGCAGGATCGCGGCGACGAGGGCGATCAATGCGACCTTGAGCACCGTCAACGCGATGTCCTGGAGGAGCCCCGGGGGAAGCGTGATGTCCATGGCGGAGGGTGTCGCATCGCCCGGTCGTCGTGGCAATGGGGCGAGCACGCCCGTGGTGAGACTCGGCGACCCAGTACCGTCACGGGATGCTCGGGAACCGCCTCGCGTTGCTCGGGGCAGTCGTCAAGGATCCGGCCCTGCGGCGCGCGCAGGGCGGGTTCCTGCTGTCGACCATCGCCGAGTGGGCAAGCTGGCTGGCCCTCGTCGTGTACGCCTACGACCGTGGCGGCGCCGCTGAGGCCGGCGTCGTCGGGTTCGTCCTGGGTGCGCCGGTGATCCTCGTCGTGCCGGCCGTCTCGATCATCGGTGACCGCTGGCCGAGGGCCCGGGTCCTGCTGGCGGTGTATCTGCTGCTGGCGCTGGCATTCCTCGCGACGGGGCTGCTGCTCGCGGCGGGCGCGGCAGTCGCCGGCTACCTCGCGGGTGTGGTCGCGATGCTGGTCCTCGGTCTCGTCCGGCCGCTGCTTGGCGCGCTCCTGCCGGAGGTGGCCGGGAGCCCGGATGCGCTGACCGCCGCGAACGTCGTGTCCGGTCTCGTCGAGGGCGTCGGCGCGCTGGTCGGGCCGCTCGCGGCCGGGGCGCTGCTCGCCGCCGGTGGCGCGCCGCTCGTGCTCGGGGCATGCGCGATCGTGCTCGCTGTCGCGGCCGTCGCGATGGGGCCGATCGCGGCCGCTCCGTCCGCGGTCGTCTCCGATCCGGTGGTGGATGGCGAACCCACCGGGAGGACGTCATTGGGTGACTTCGCCCGCGAGCTCGCTGCAGGCGCGACCGCGGTGCTGGCCGACCGACGGCTGACCGCGGCGGTGGTGCTCGTCACGACGGCGATCGGTCTGCTGGGCGCGCTCGGCGTGTTCATCGTCGTGATCGCCATCGATGTCCTTGGGCTGGACGAGGGCGCCGTCGGCTACCTGACCGCGGTGAGCGGCATCGGGGCGCTCATCGGCTCGGCAGCGAGCATCGTGCTGGTCGGTCGAGAGCGGCTGGGGATCGCGCTCGTCGGCGGCACCGCGGCCTTCGGCCTGTCGGTCGCCGCGCTGGGCCTCGTGCGAGACCCGCTCGGCGTCGCGCTGGTGCTGATGCTGACGGGGATCGGCTGGACCTACGCCTACGTGGCGGCGACGACGCTCACCCAGCGACTGGCGGGCGACGACGTGATGACCCGGGTATTCGGCCTGTCGGAAGCGACCCAGACATTCGCGGAGGCGCTCGGCGCGCTGGCCGTCCCGATCCTGGTCGTGGCGTTCGGCACCAGCGGAGCGATGATCGCGGCCGGCCTGGCACTCTCGATCGTGGCGCTCGCCGCCGCGCCGCTGTACCTCCGGGCCGAGCGGACGGATCCCGAGCTGCTGCGGGACGTCCGCCTGCTCCGTGCTGTGCCCATGTTCGAGCCGCTCTCCGCGCCCGTCATCGAGCGCCTGGCGCACGGCGCGATCCACGTGTCCGTCCCGGCGGGGGCGGCGATCGTCAACGAGGGCGAGCCGGGCGATCGCCTGTACCTGCTCGCTGAGGGCTCGGCGGATGTCATCGTCGGTGGCCGTGAGGTGCGCGTCCTGGGCCCCGGCGAGGTGTTCGGCGAGATCGCGCTGCTGCGCGACGTGCCGCGGACGGCGACCGTCCGCGCCCGGACGGCGGTGGAGCTCCTGGCCGTGGATCGGGCACCCTTCCTCGAGGCGCTCACGGGTCAGGCGCGCAGCCGCCGCCTCGCGGGAGAGGTCGCGGCGGGGCGACTCGCCGCCGATGCCGCCGCCAAGGGCCCGTGACCGACGGCGACGACGTCCCCGCGAGCGGCGGCCCGGATCGTTCGGAGGCGCGGGCGATCGCTCGAGCCTCGCGCTTCGCCGCCATCAGCCGGTTCCTGCTCGACCGGACCGACGAGGCCCGCCGGCTCGCGTCGGTGCTGGGCGTGCCGTTACGCTAGCGCGGCCGTCACCCGATCCTCGCCGCCCAGGAGTGATCGATGTACCCATGGCTCGTGTTCGTCCATCTGCTCGGCCTCATCGTCTTCGTGGCGATGCACGGCGTGGCCATGTTCGTCGCGTTCCGGATCCGGCCGGAGCGCGACGCGGCCGTCGTCAAGCTGCTGCTCGCGCTGTCGTCACGGGCCAATCAGGCGATGTATCTCGGACTGCTGCTGCTGGGCATCGGTGGGCTCGGCGCGGCGGGATCCGCCGGCCTGCTGGTGGCGCCGTGGATCGTCGCGTCGTACATCGTCCTGATCGTCGTGTTCATCGCGATGTACGCGCTCGGCGCGGGCTTCTACTACCCGCTGCGCGAGGAGCTCGAAGGCAAGGAGGGCGCGCCACCGCTCGAGGGTGACGCGCTCGTCGCCCGCCTCCAGAATCGTCGGCCGGAGGCGCTCGCCGTGTTCGGCTTCGGCGGGCTCGCGCTCCTGACCTGGCTCATGGTGTTCAAGCCGGGCTGATCGACACCCGCGGTCGCAGTCGCGCGAGCCGCTCGGCGGCGCAACCGACCAAGGGGCTCGTCACGAGCCCCTGGACGAGCCGCCCAGCGGCGCATCCGGCGTTCACTGGCGTCCTGGCGGCTCGATCGAGCCGCGTGGCGGCTCGCTGGGCGAACCTTGGCCGACCGTCGAGCGCTGGCGGCGCGGACGCCGGATCGGGCGGCCGACCGTTGAGCCGCTGGGCGGCGCGGATCGCGGCCGCGGATCGGGCGGTCAGGTCGGCTCGGTAACGGCCACCGGGATCGCGAACCAGAACGTGCTCCCCGCACCAGGCTCGCTCTCGAGCCACATCCGGCCACCGTGCGCCTCGACGATCTGCCTCGAGATGGGCAGACCGAGGCCCGTGCCCTTCGGCCCATCGGGCAGCGTGTCCGACGACTGGCGGAACGGCTCGAATACCCGGGCATGATCCGCGCGCGGGATACCCGAGCCGGTATCGGCGACGGAGACCACGACTTCGTCCGCGTCGGCCGCCACGGAACAGCGGACCGACCCGGCGCGCGTGAACTTCACGGCATTCGACAGCAGGTTGATGACGACCTGGACGAGCCGATCCGCGTCACCGGTGACCGCTGGCACGGCGTCGGCGACGGCCACCTCCAGCGGCAGGCCCGCGACCTCGTAGAGCGACGAGGTCGCGGCCACCGCCTGGCGCACCACCGCACGCAGATCGACCGGATCCGCACGGAACTCGAACCGGCCCGACTCGATCCTCGCGAGGTCCAGGAGGTCGTCGATCAAGCCCTTCAGCCGCAGTCCTTCGGCCTCGACGATGCCGAGGGTCTCGCTCACCTGGCGGACCGCACGATCGACCTTCGGATCGTCCCTCGGCGTCAGCGGGAAGATCACGTCGTCGAGCCGCTTCCGGTCGAGCTTCGCGAACCCGACGATCGAGGTGAGCGGGGTCCGCAGCTCGTGCGAGACGTTGGACAGGAAGGTCGACTTGGCCGCGTTCGCCGCCTCCGCCACGGTCCGCGCGTCCTGTGCCTCGCTCATCGCCCGCACGAGGTCCCGCGTCCGCTCCTCGACCCGCGCCTCGAGGACCCGGTTCTGCGCTTCCAGCTCGGCGTACAGCCGTGACGACTCGAGCGCGCCCGCGATGAGGTTGCCGACCGTGTGGAGCACCGGGCCATCGCCCGCCTCGACGCCGCGTCCGGCCCGCCGGTCGTCGACCGCAAGGATGCCGACCGACCGCCCCTGCGTCAGCAGTGGCGTGCCCACGAAGTCCCGGACACCGAGCGCCGCCGCGAACGCCCAATTCGGTGGGTGCGCGTCGGCATCCACGTCCCGGAACAACAGCGGCCCGTCCGCCCGGGCCAGCTGGGCGAGCAGCGCATCCGGGTCGTCGAGCGCGATCGAGACGCCGCCGACGAGCGCCGCCAGCTCGCCGCTGCCGCCGAACGCGCGCCCGTGGGTCAGGGTGCCCGCGACCGGGTCGACAAGGAGGATCAGTCCCCGCTCGAAGCCCAGACCGCCGACGGCCACCTTGAGACCGATATCGACGATCTCGTCCCGGTCGAGCGTCCCGGACAGCTCGATGGCCAGCCGGTTGAGGGCGACGAGCTCGGTGAGCCGGTCGCCGAGCGCCCGCTCGACGCTGCGGGGTGTCTCGGTCGGTCGCGAGGGTCCCTCGGCCGTCACCGGGCGACGGCGGTGCCCGCTCCGCCGGGTGCACGCCGTGCCTGCGCGATGGCCGGGCCGGTCAGCGCGGCGATCGCGGCGACGACCTTCAGATCGGTCGACCGGAACGCGGCAGGCGTCGTGGACGCGGCGCCCAGGACGCCGAACGTCCGTCCATCGGCACGGAGCGGCGCGACCACGAACGACCGGTAGCCACGTTCCGGAGGCGTGGCGAGCGGTTCCTCCGCCACGTCGTCGACGAGATCGGTCTCGCCGCGCTCCAGCGCGCCGCCCAGGATCCCCTCGCCGGCATCGAGCCGCGCGAATGGCCCCACGACCCCGATCACGCGATCCGAGAGCGCATCGCCCGACAGGCCGCCCTCGAGCACGACGATCGCCTGCGCGTCGCCCGGCAGGCGCGCCAGCTCGCGCTCCGCGATGGCGACGATCTCGTCCTGGCCCTTGGCCGCGCCGATCGCGTCCGCGAGGTCGTAGATGAGCGACAGCTCGCGGTAGCGCTCGAGGGCCTCGTTCGCGAGACTCCGCTTGTCGCGCTCGCGAGCCGCCGCATAGCTCAGCACCGACGCGATCGCCCGCGCGGCACGGCCGCCCTCGACCGACCCGATCGTGTCGTGGTCGACGGTGATCTCGTGCCGCTCGGTGCCGTCGCGGGCACCCACGGCCCGATCCAGGATGACCGAGCCGTCGGCGTCGCGGATGGTCACGCTCGCGTCGGTCCCCGCGAGGAGCGCGGAGACCATCGGGGCGACGGTGCGGTGACGGACGATGAGCCGACGGAGCTCGCTGACGTGGTCGCTCATCGAGCCGTCACCCGACCACGCCCCGGGCGAGCTCGAGCAGCTCGTCGGGGTCGAACGGCTTCGTCAGGTACGCGTCGGCGCCCGCGGCCATGCCCTGCTCGCGGTCGTATGCCTGGCCCTTGGCGGTCAGCAGGACGACGTGCGTGTCGGTCAGCCCGAGCTCCTGCTTCACCGCCCGGCACACCTCGAACCCGTTCTTGCGCGGCATCATCACGTCGAGGAACACGAGGTCGGGGTGCTGGGCCTCGATGACCTCGAGCGCCTCCTCGCCGTCGGCCGCGGTGAACACGTCGACGCCATCGTCGGTCAGCTCCTCCAGCGCCTGCTCGATGAGCAGCCGGATGTGCTGCTCGTCGTCGACGATGAGGATGCTGCGCGACATGCTGCCTCCGGAACCTCTGCGGGACGGCGGGAACGATGCCGGAATGTGCGGAGGGCCGCAAGCCGAACGCGACGAACCGGCCAGCGGGATGCTGGCCGGTCGTGCCCCTGTCGAACGGACGGGAGTCAGGTCGCGGCGACGGTGCCGCGCAAGACGCTCACGGCAGTCGATCGCCCCGCGGCTGCCAGGCAGGGACCGCCTGGAGGCCGAGCGGATGGACGACGTGGATCGCACCGCTTGCCACGTCGACGATCCGCGCCGTGCGGTCCTCGAACCGGAGGAACGCGATCGCCGTTCCGTCGGGCGACCACGACGTTCCGAAGTCGTCCGTCGGACCGCCGACCACGGTGTGCTGCCCGCTGCCGTCGGCGTTCATGACCAGGATGTCACCCGGGTCGCCCGCCGCGTAGGCGAGCTTCGAGCCGTCAGGGCTCCAGTCGACCGTCTGATCCTTGAACGCGGCGTCGAACGTCAACTGGGTCGGGTGCAGAGCCGTCAGCATCCATCACGAACACCTGGCCTGTTCCGTCGACGCGGTCGCTGGTGAAGGCGATCTTCGACCGTCCGGGGAGCACACGGGAAGCCCGTCGTTCGGCCGGGTCCGTCGTCAACCGCCGCAGGTCGGTCCCGTCGCTGTCGATCGACGAAGACGTCCGCGTTCGTGCCGCCAGCCATGACGGCCGCTGAAGACGATCCGCCGACCGTCGGGGGAGAAGTCGGGAAAGATCATGCGGCCGCCGAGGTGCGGTCACCTGGCGCTTGTCGGATGCCATTGGCCTTCATCGTCCAGATCTCGATGATGCCGCCCTGCGCCCGGATGCCGTGGCAGAACGCGAGGCGCTTGCCGTCGGCCGACCAGGCCGGACAGGCGTCGAACAGCGGGTCGGTCGTCAGTCGGTGGAGGCGACTGGCCGCCGGGCAGGGACGTGTAAAGGTCGAAGTTGCCGCCGACGTCGGCGCGTGAACGCGAGCACGCCGTTGGTCGAGCCCGGATAGGTCGCGGCCGCCGGCTGGGCGGTCCATGGCGCAAGGATCAGGCCCAGCGCGGCGGTGACCATGCCGCCGAGGCGGCGCGCTCGATCTGTCATCTGGCTCTCCTGGGTTATCGACATGCGGTGGTCCCCGCAGGGAGATCGGGCGGGAGCGTCGGTGACGTCTCCCTGGCTGGGCCCGGTGGGCAGGTGCCGCAGCACGCTGCGAGGAGCGCCTCAAGCGCCGG
This sequence comes from uncultured Chloroflexia bacterium, assembly GCA_963778025.1. Taxonomy (GTDB): domain Bacteria; phylum Chloroflexota; class Limnocylindria; order Limnocylindrales; family CSP1-4; genus CAVZTA01. The sequence continues at coordinate 394,708 of CAVZTA010000003.1, forward strand.
CTCAACCGGACCTCACGACGCCGCTCAGCGGCTGGGCCGTGACACGCGCGTGGTCAAATGCGGTCATGGAGTTTCGCCTCCTCGGCCGCTCGAGGTTCATCGACGCCGGCGGCGTCATCACGATCGACCGCGGCAAGCCGACTGGGCCTCCTCGAGATGCTGCTGCTCCATGCCGGAGAGGTGGTCCCGAGCGAGCAGCTTCTCGAGGCGTTGTGGGGCGAGGAGCCTCCCGCGACGGCCGATCATGCCGTCGAGGTCTACGTCTCGCGGCTTCGACGCGTCCTGGGCGATGAGCGGATCGAGACCCGCATGCCGGGCTACCGACTCCGGCTCGCTCAGGGCGACGTCCTGGACCTGGATCGGTTCCTGGACCTCACCGACCAAGCGGCACGGCGCTCCACGAAGGTCGACCGATGGACGCGACGGTCGTGCTCGCACAGGCGGAGGCGCTCTGGCGCGGCCCGGCGCTGTCCGAGCTGAGCGGATCGAGCGCGGGTCGGGCCGAGATCACGCGGCTCGACGAGCTCCGGATGTCGGCCACCGAGTCACGGATCGACGCGCGGCTTGCCACGGGCGCGGCCGACGAGCTGCTACCCGAGCTCGAGCGCCTGGTCGCCGCACATCCCTTCCGGGAGCGGCTCCGCGCGCAGCTGATGCTCGCGCTCTACCGATCCGGTCGGCAGGCCGACGCGCTGACGGCGTTCCGACGAGCCCGCCTCGCTCTGGACGAGGAGCTGGGTGTCGAACCGGGCGCGCGCTCCAGGCCCTGCAGGTCGCGATCCTGCAGCAGGATCCGGCACTCGATCTGCGAGCCCGACCGAACGACCTGGCCTCCCACAACCTGACCGACGCGGCCTCACCCGACGTTCGGGCAGGATCCTCCGCGAGCGGGGCTGTGGCCAGGAGGGGCCGGCGTGCGATCGGCGTGCTCGCGGCCGGCGTCGTGGTGGCAGTCGGGGCACTCGCGTCGGCGCTGTCACTGGCCGGCGGCGTCCCTGACACCCCACTCGGCGCGAGCTCGTCGGCACGCAACAGCGTCGCGGGGCCCGATCCCCGCGTGGTCACCGACCGCCGCCGGAGGTCGAGCTGCTGGAACATGTGCCGACGGCCGATCCGAGCGTCGTGTGCGCGCACCGACTCAGGCCGGGGCCGAACGGCGTCCGCGTCGGTCAGCCTCCGGTGCGACCTGCCGGTGCGGATCACTCGCCGACGTGGTCTGGTACGAGCGATTCGACACGCCGCAGGCCCTCGCGATCGCCTTCGATCACGCGATGCTCGGCGATCTCTCCGAGGGCACGTGCGACGCTTCGACGACGGAGGTGGTCGGACGATGGACGAGCGGCGAGACGTTCGATGGACGTCTCGCGTGCTTCACCGGCGAGGGCAGCGCCTGGATCGCTTGGACGTACGAACGTGGGCCAGACCTGGTCCTTGCCCGTGCGCGGCAGATGGGGTCCGACGCGGCAAGCGTCTCCGCGCTGTGGGAGTGGTGGTACGGGATCGCCGTGCTCCTTCGCTGATCGCTCGGTCGCAGCGGTCAGGCGTCATCGGTCGACGACGAGATCCTCGAGCTTCCACCACCACGCGGGCGAAGATGTCGCCAGCGTGGTGCCCTCCGCGTGCAAGCTGGCGCTGATGATCTCGCGCTCCTGATAGGAATAGAGGAACATCACCGGTCGCTCTCGGGCGAGTGCCTGTTGCAGCGCACGGTAGATCCGTCCTCGCTCGCTCCGGTCATAGACGGCGAGACCTTGATCGACGAGCTCATCCACTTCGGCGTTCTCGAAGCCCATCCAGTTGTACGCGTCGGCATCGGGGTCCTGCCGTTCCGGCATGTTGCGGGAGTGCCACATGTCGTCGTACGGATCCGGACCCATGACCCAGCCCCACAGCGAGGCGTCGATCACCTCGGTGCCCGGAAGGCCCTGCCCACGCATGAGCGTCACTTGCTCCTCGAGCCCGACTCGTCGCGGCACGAGCTCGATGCCACATCGACGGACCATCCACCGAGCGATCTCGACGAACTTCAGGCGCACGGCGTTCAGGAACGCATTGCCGCCCCGGGCATCGTCACGCACCAGCATCTCGAACGAGAGGCGCCGGTCGCCCTTGATGTAGATCCCGTCGTCGCCCAGGGTCCAGCCGGACTCCTCGATCAAGCGCTTGCCCACGACGACATCGTCACCTGCCCCTGCCAGGTCTCGGAAAGCCCACGATGCGGGCGGTACCGGCGAGTAGACGGGCGTGGCGCGACCGGACGTCGCCGCGTCGACGGCGTCCTCCTTGTCGATGCAGAACTCCATCGCCGCCCGAAGGCGACCATCCGCGAACAGGCGACCGGGACGCACGTTGTAGCCGAGCATGTCGTAGCCGAAGGACGGATGTCGCAGGATCGTCAGCCCGTCGACCCCTGCGGCCCAGTCGACATCGCGCCGGTAGGACGGGGCAGCCCACCAGTCGAGAGCGTGCTCGCGCAGCAGCCCCTGGATCCGGGCTTCGTCCTGACTGCGGGTCACGACGACGCGCTCCGTCCGCGCCGGCTCGCCGTGGTAGGAGCCGTCCGCAACGAGGACAAGCCGGCCCTGAGCCGCGTCGTAGCTCTCGAACCGCCAGGGACCGGCGCCGATCGGGTGCCTCCCGACGTCCAGGAGAGGATACGCGCGGGCGATCGACTCGAGCTCGGAGAGCCCCGGATCGAAGGCGTCGATGGCATCGGTCATCCGGTCCACTCGCCAGGAGAGTGCGGCACATGGATCGGGGCGCCCGTCCGGGGCGGAGGTGAATTCGTCCGCAGCCCACGGTTCGACGCCGATGCCACGCAGCAGCGCGTCGGCTGCATCGATGTGCGGCGCGCACACTGGGTCGCGCTCGTCGAAGACCGCGCCGAGCGTGTCGCGCGATGCGCGCAACGCAGCAAGGTCGGCGTCGGCAACGGCATCACGGACGCGCCGGTAGGAGGCGCGGATCGTCGCCTCCGGTTCGATCGCGACCATCGGCATCAGGGTCGTCATGAACGTCGCGTCCGGCCGGTCCAACATGAAGACGATGCCGCGATCGCCGTCCGGCTCGACCGTGAACGGCGTGAAGGCCGGACACACCCAGACGAAACAGGTCGGCCCCGACGCCATCCGGAATGCGAACACGACGTCGCTGACCCTTACCGGCGTCCCATCGTGGAACCGAGCGTCCGACAGTTCGCAGCGGATCTCGACGGCGCCGTCGCGCGCGTCGCAGGTCGCCAGATCCGGGACCGGTGCCAACGTCTCGTCATAGCGGTACAGCCCGCTGTGGATCAGCCGGCCCACGACCGTATCGAACTCGAGGGCGGACAGGAACGGGACGTCGGCGACGGCGATGTGCAGCTCACTCCCGGGAATTGGCCGGGCGGATGGATCCGGCGAGGTAGACGGGCTGTGTGTCGGCCGGCTGGGGGGGACGGGCGACGCACACGTTCCAAGGAGCACCGACAGCCAGACTGCCAGCACCCACCCGTGGACTGCAGGGCGCCTGGGACCTCGCATGAGCACATCCCTTGGACCGCTGGCACGGTCGGCGCGTGGCCGTCGGTGCCGCATGGTCCCACCATGCCGTCGCGCGCTCAATCGATTCTCAAGTGCCATTCAGAGCGTGGTGGCGGGCGTCCCAACGTTCGTAGACTCCGCGGGTGAGGATCGCTCATGTCCGCGAGCGCCATGCCCCGGCCGGCGCTCCGTGGCGGCTCGCGGCGGCGCTCGACGGGGTGCAGGCGCTGCACTGGGTCGACCTGGAGGTCGCCCGGCGACGGGCGATGGCGGCGGATGCGAACCTCGCGCACGATTCCGTGCTCCATCGGCAGCCGGTGACGACGCTCGACGGTCACCTCGCACGCGGTCTGCGGGTCGCCGCCCTGGGCGAGCTGGTCGATGGCTTCCGGCCGCGCGGCGGTCCCGACGAGGACGACGCCGTGCTCGAGGCCGATGAGCTCCGGTTCGGCCCGCCGATCCTGCGCCCGCCGTCGTTTCGCGACTTCTACGCCTTCGAGGAGCACGTCGCGACGATGTGGCGCCGGCGTGATCAGGACGTCCCCGAGGCGTGGTATCGGCTGCCGATCTTCTACTTCTCGAACGTGTCGGAGATCCGCGGCCCGGGCGACCCCGTGTGGGCGCCGCGCGGCAGCGAGGAGCTCGACTTCGAGCTGGAGGTCGGTGCGCTGATCGATACCCCGGTCGTCGACCTGACCGCGGAGCGTGGCGAGGAGGCGATCGGCGGCTACTTCGTGCTGAACGACTGGTCGGCTCGGGACCTCCAGCGAGACGAGACGACGGTCCGGCTGGGCCCGGCGAAGGGCAAGGACTTCGCGACGACCATCGGGCCGTGGCTGGTGACTCCCGACGAGCTCACCTCGGCGCGTGCAGCCGGTGCGACCGCGCCGGACCTCACGATGACCGCCGTGGTGCGCGCGCCCGATGGCACCGGCAGCCGAACGGTCGAGGTGTCGCGCGGCTCATGGGCGAGCGCGCACTTCTCGTTCGGCGAGATGGTCGAGCGGGCCTCTGCCGACGTCCGGCTCCGGCCGGGCGATCTGCTCGGCAGCGGCACGGTGGGCACGGGCTGCCTCCTGGAGGTCCGCGACACGACGCTGGGCCGCTACCTGGAACCGGGCGATGAGGTCACGCTGGCCATCGAGCGCCTGGGCGCGCTCCGGACGCCGATCGTCACGCGTCCGGAGTCGCGATGATGACGACCAGCAGCCACGACTCGCGGCCAGAGGCGGAGGACGCATGACGAGTACGGTCGGCACCGGTATCGAGACCCGGACGCCCCTTCCGGTCCCACGGCTCCCGGCGCGTCTCGAGACCCCGGCGCTGGTCGTCGACCGGCCGCGGCTCGACGCGAACGTCGCTCGGCTCCAGGGTGAGCTGAACGGCCGCAGGATCGCGCTCCGTCCCCACGCGAAGACGCACAAGAGCGTGCGCATCGGCAGGCTCCAGCTCGCGGGCGGCGCGCGTGGGCTGACGGTCGGCACCCTCGGTGAGGCCGAAGTCTTCGCCTCCGGCGGGATCACCGACTTGTTCCTCGCCTATCCCGTCTGGATCGACGGTCCCAAGGTGGACCGGATGCGGGCGCTCTGGCGCGTGGCGCCGGAGCTACGCGTGGGCGTCGACACGGTCGAGGGTGCTCGGCAGCTCGCCCGCGCCGTCGCCGACGTGCCGAGGACGCTCACCGTGCTCGTCGAGGTCGACCCGGGCATGCATCGGACCGGCGTCACGTCGCCCGCGGAGGCCGCCCGGGTCGCGATCGCCGCTCGCGAGGCCGGCCTCGACGTCATCGGCGTGTTCTCGCACGGTGGGCACGGTTATCGACCCGGCGGGGCCGGCGCGGCGGGGCTGGACGAGATCACGTCGCTCGAGGCGGCGGCCGATGCGCTGGAGGCGGCGGGCATCCCGTCCCCGGTCATCAGTGCCGGTGCGACGCCCACCATGCTCACCGCGGCGTCCGGTCGCGTGACCGAGATCCGCGCCGGGACGTACGTCCTGGGCGATCGGCAGCAGTGGTTCCTGGGCTCGATCCCGGCGGAGGGTTGCGCGGCGGTGGTGGCGGCCACCGTCGTGTCGGAGCACGCGGATCGGGTCATCGTCGATGCCGGGGCCAAGGCCCTGACGAAGGACAAGGCTGACTGGCTGGAGGGCTACGGCGCCTTCCCGGCGTATCCGTCACTGGTCATCGAGCGGGTCAACGACTACCACGGCATCGCCCGCGTCCCGCCCGGGGTGCCCCGGCCGAAGCTGGGCGAGGTCGTGGCGATCGTGCCCAACCACATCTGTCCAGTCGTCGACCTCGTGTCGTCGTTCCACGTCGTGAACGAGGACGGCAGCGCCGATATCTGGCCCGTCGACGCGCGCGGTCGCAGCGGCTGAGCGCTCAGGTCGCAGCGCCGTACCTTGCCACGAGGGTGCGCACTCGACCAGCTCCGGCGGCTCCGTGACGTGGAAGTCCGCACCGAGCCGCCGAGATGGACGGCGATGTCCTCGACGCGGTCAGCTCCCGTGACCAGGGCACACCGCTCGTCGTCGAGCGCCTCGACGGCGCCGATCCACGGCCGTCGCGGCGCGAGGCGCGCGAGCTCGTCGCGCCATCCCGTGCGCTACGGTGCCATCGTGGGAGCAGACGTCCGCATCGAGGCGATGACGGCCGACGATTGGCCGGCGGTCCGGGACATCTACGAGCAGGGGATCGCCACCGGCTTCGCCACGTTCGAGACGCAGGCGCCGGCGTGGGAGGCGTGGGACGCGGGCCATCGGCCGGAGCCTCGGCTGGTCGCGCGCGATGCGTCCGGGCGCGTCCTCGGCTGGGTGGCGGTGTCGTCGTACTCGACGCGCCGCGTCTATGCGGGCGTCGTCGAGGAGAGCGTCTACGTCGCCGAGACGGCCCGGGGACGTGGCGTGGGCCGGGCGCTGCTCGAGCGGCTCCTCGCCGCCACCGATGCCGGCGGGATCTGGACGGTGCAGGCGGGTATCCAGGCCGAGAACGAGGCGAGCCTCGTCCTGCACGAGCGCGCGGGCTTCCGGCGGGTCGGGGTGCGGGAGCGGATCGGGCAGGATCGAGACGGCGTCTGGCGGGACGTGGTGCTCATGGAGCGTCGCTCCGACCGCGTCGGCTGATGATCCGCCGTGGCGCGGCGCCGTGATCCGCTCGGCAGCGGTGTGAGCGTTATTTCCGGGTATCGGCGCCGGTCCACGGCCGAGATCGACCCTCGTCGACACCTTGAGGTGGAGGGCGTCACGCACGAACCGGCTCGCTCTTGCGGTGTCCTGGATCGTCAAACCTCGTCCAAGCGGCGAGATAGCGCTCACACCCCTATCCGCGGCCGCATCGCTCACACCGGTCCGCCGGGCGCGCGAGAGATCAGCGAGCGGCACCCTCAGCGCTGAGGTCGCGGTCCTCCATCTCCCAGGTGTGATCGAGCACGTGGTAGGCGGTGTGGCGGAGCAGGTAGGGGATCGTCCAGTTGCCGAGCGGTTTGCCCTCGGCGTACCAGTCGCGCATCGCGTCGACGAACCGGTCACGGTGGGCCGCCAGACCGTCGGGCGTGAACAGCTCCTCGGGGGTCGCCGGCACCTTGACGCGCTTCGCGAAGTCCTCGCCTTCCTGGAACAGGACATGGCGCCGGATGCGGTCCCGATCGCGTCCGCCGCCCCGCGGGCCCGGTCGCAGATCGGCCGACACCCGGCCGTAGACGGCGTCGAACTCGTCCCATGCGGCCCGCAGGAGCCGGACGTGCCGCTCGAAGACCTCAGGGTCCATCGGCAGCCGGTCGATCGACGAGGGCGCGAACGAGATGCCCCAGAAGTCGGTCGATCCGACACCCCGGTAGCGCTCGACGACCTCGAGCTGCGTCTGCCGCTCGAGCTCCGCGCCCAGTCGCGCCCGCTTCGCCACCGGCAGGTAGCGCGGCACGTAGGCCTGCAGCTTCGTCGATCGCGCCCGCCTCGTCCTTGGCGCCCCGCTCGAATCCGGGCCAGTCGACCGCGACCGCGACCCACTTCTTGTCCCGCGTGGGCTGCTCCACCTGTACCCGTAGCGTCGAAGCCATCGGCACGCCTCCCTGTCCACCGATCATCGCGCCAGCCGGTGTCCGGACCCTGGCATGAACGTTTCGCGACACGTCGGCTCCATAGTCGGTGATGCGGCCACACGGCCGCCGCACCGAGGGCGCAGGGTGCAGCTCCACCTCGTCGAGCGGGCGCAGCAAGGCGACCACGAGGCCTTCGCCTCGCTCGCGTCGGCGAACGTCGACCGTTGCTACGCCATCGCGCGGCGCATCCTGCGCGACCCGGATCGGGCCGAGGACGCGGTGCAGCACGCCCTTCTCGGCGCATGGCGCGACCTGCCGACGCTGCGTGAACCCGAGCGCTTGATGGACATGACGACGGACGTCAGCGGCTACGTCTACATCGTCCACTGGATCCCCGGGTCCTGAGGCAGCCGGTCCCGACGCCTAGACTGGCCTCCTCATCGCGAGGAGGCCAGTCGCGTGTTCTATGCCGCCCGTGGCGACGTGCCCCACAAGCGCCACACCCAGCACCGCGCCCCCGACGGCTCGCTCTACGCCGAGGAGCTGTTCGGCGTCGAGGGATTCACCGGCCGCAGCTCGCTCATCTACCACCGACTGCCGCCCACGCGGGTGCGCGAGATCGAGCCGCTGGGACCGGTCACGGTCGAGATCGCCGACGACGGCTCCCATCACCACGCCCTCATCGACTCGGCGAAGCTGGCGCCGGCGGGCGACCCGATCGGCGGGCGCGTGCCGCTGTTCACCAACAGCGACGTGACGATGGGCGTGGTCCTGCCGGCCGATCCGATGCCCGACCGGACGTACTACCGCAACGGCGAGATGGACGAGCTGCTGTTCATCCACGAGGGGACCGGCACGCTGCGGACGAACTTCGGCGACCTCGGCTATCACGCCGGCGACTACCTGGTGCTGCCCATCGGGACGACGTGGCGGATCGATGCCGACCCGGGTGTGGCCCAGCGCTGGCTGTGGCTCGAGTGCCCGTCGGAGCTGGAGCCGCCGCGGCGATACCGCAACGAGTACGGCCAGCTGCTCGAGCACGCGCCCTACTCCCAGCGGGACATCCGGGCGCCCGAGCTCCAGCCGCCGAGCATCGACCACGGCGACTTCCGCGTGATCATCCGCGCTCGCGGCCGGCACACCGCCTACCACTTCGATCACCACCCGTTCGACGTCGTGGGCTGGGACGGCTACCTCTGGCCGTACGCCTTCGACATCGCGGATTTCGAGCCGATCACCGGGCGCATCCACCAGCCGCCGCCGGTCCACCAGACGTTCCAGGCGCGGAACTTCGTGGTGTGCTCGTTCGTGCCCCGCAAGTTCGACTACCACCCGCTGGCCATCCCGGCGCCCTACAACCACTCGAACATCAACTCCGACGAGGTCATCTACTACGTCGCCGGCAACTTCATGAGCCGCCGCGGGGTGGGCATCTCGTCGTTCACGATCCATCCGGCCGGCATCCCGCATGGACCGCACCCGGGCACGGTCGAAGCGTCGATCGGCAAGGAGGCCACCGAGGAGCTGGCGGTGATGGTCGACACCTTCCGGCCGCTGTGGCTGACGAAGCAGGCTGCCGGCCTCGAGGACGCGCGCTATCCGTACACGTGGCTGCCGCCCGAGGACGTCCATGCCGCGGAAGAGGCGCGCCACCTCGCCGACCGCGGACCCGAGGCGTTCCCGGACTGACGGGCGACGCTCGGGGACAGGATGGCGCCAGCCGCTTATCCCCGACTGATGCGACCCGGCCCGCTGTCGCGCCAGGGGATGTCGACCCGGACGCGCTTGGGCCAGTTGGCCCGGGCGACCTCCAGCGCCACGTCCGCGGCCGTCTGCACATCCGGTGCGAGGACCTCGCTCGGCAGGTCGGACCAGCCTTGGAGGCCCGGTTCCCGCAGCCGACGCCGGATCCGCTCCACACCGTCCGCGGCGGGCCAGAACTCGTGGTCGATGACGACGCCGGCGAGGACCCATGGCGAGCCGAGGTCCTTCCGGCGGAACTCGGCGCGGGCGCGGTAGCGGGGCACGGGCAGATGGTCCCACGGGTCGCGTTTCCCGTCGCGCGGGGGACCTCGCCGCGGGCAGGGGCGAACCGCCGCCGCGCACCGCGGCGTAGCCTCCGGTGATGCGTCGCGTCCGTCGCTTGCTTGCGTTCGCCATCGTCGCGAGCGCCGTCGTTGTCGGGCTCGTCGTCGTCTTCCGTGGCCAGCTGATGCGCTTGTCCGGGGTGAGCTTCGACCTCGGGACCCCGGGACGCACGACCCTCCAGGTGCCCGTCGGGCATCACGGCCGACGTCTTCGCCCAAGGGCTCAGCGGCCCGCGATTCATGGCGTTCAGTCCGGACGGCGTGCTGTTCGTCGCCGAGCGCGACGCCGACCGGATCGTCGCGCTGCCGGACCGCGACGGCGACGGCCACGCCGATGCGACGGTGGTCGTCGGGACCGGCTACGGCCAGGCGCACTCGCTCGCGTTCGTGGACCCCACCACGCTCCTCGTCCCGGGCCGCACGACGCTGTACCGCGTGACCCTCGGCGAAGACTTGCTCGAGACCGCCCGGACGGTGTTCTACGGCGACTACCCGGGCGACGGCGCGCACACGACGAGGACGGTGCTGGTCCGCGACGACGGCCAGGTGCTGCTGAGCGTCGGCTCGTCGTGCAACGTGTGCGAGGAGGCGGACGATCGACGGGCCACGATCCTCGAGATCCCACGGGACGGCGGCAGCGCCCGGGTCCTCATGCGTGGGCTGCGCAACGCCGTCGGCCTGACCGCGGATCCGGCGACCGGAACGGTCTGGGCGACGGACATGGGGCGCGACCTCCTGGGCGACGACACGCCGCCCGAGACGCTCTATCGGGTCGAGGACGGCGCCGACGCGGGCTGGCCGCGCTGCCACGCCGGCACGCTCGTGGACCCCGACTTCGGCCAGCGCCCGTCGCCCGTCGACGGCAAGGTCGGCTGCGATGGTGTGGTCGCGCCCGGGGCGACGTTCCAGGCCCATGCCGCACCGCTCGGTCTCGCGTTCTGGGGCGACCGGGCCGTGATCGCGTTCCACGGCTCGTGGAACCGGTCGTCGAAGGTCGGCTACGAGGTCGACTGGCTCCCGTGGTCCGACGGCCCGGCGGGCAAGCCCGAGCCGCTCGCGAGCGGCTTCCTCGATGCGTTCACGACCGAATCGACCGGCCGTCCGGCGGGTCTCGTGGTCGGGCCCGATGGCGCGCTCTACCTGTCCGACGACAAGGCCGGCTTCATCTACCGGCTCGTCCGCGGCTGATCACGCGGCTGGGCACGGCGGGCGCCGCTCGGCGCGCGGCATGATGTGCCATGACCGCCTCCATCCCGCCCCTGGCGCCCCGCGGCGACCTCCGGGCCCGTGTCCTCGCGGGCGAGCCGACCATCGGCGCGTTCGTCACGTTCGGCAACACGATCTCCGCCGAGCTGATGGGCCGCGTCGGCTTCGACTGGCTGATCGTCGACCTCGAGCACGGCCACGGGACCGAGGCGGACCTCCTGCCCCAGCTCCATGCCATCCAGCTCACGTCGACCGCCGCGCTCGTCCGCGTCACCTCGAGCGAGCGCCTGCGCATCGGCCGGACGCTGGACATGGGCGCCGACGGGTTGATGATCCCGCGCCTCGAGACGGCGGCCGAGGCTCGCGAGGCCATGTCGTGGCTGCGCTACCCACCGGCCGGCATCCGGGGCGTCGCACTGGGCACCCGCGGCGCCGGATTCGGCGAAGTGGGGCACGCCGATGTGGCCGCCATCAGCGAGCGCGTGCTCGGCGTGTTCCAGGTCGAGTCGCCGCTCGCCGTGCGGGCTGCCCGCGAGATCGCGGCGATCGACGGCGTCGACGTGCTGTTCGTCGGCCCCGCAGACCTGTCGCACGGGATGGGGATGCCCGGTCGGATCACCGAGCCCGCGTTCCTCGAGGCGCTCGACGCGGTCGTGGCCGCGTGCCGCGAGCACGGCAAGTCGGCGGGGATCCTGCTGCGCACCGCCGACGACGTCCCGGAGCACCTCGTCCGAGGCTTCACGTTCATCGGCATCGGCGCGGACTGGGGCTACATGACGAGCGCCGCCCGGGCGAGCCTGAAGGCCGCCCGAGACGCCGTCGGCGACTGATCGACCGCGTCAGTCGTCGGCCAGGCGCACGGTCGGCTGGGGGAGGGGCGCCTCGTCGCGCGCCGGCTCGGACCGGCCGCGGGTCTGCGCGATGACCACCCCCGTGAGGATGAGGGCGCCGCCGACGAGCTGGATCGGCGCCAGATGCTCGTCCAGCAGCAGCGAGGCCAGGGCGATCGTCCAGACCGGCTCGACCGTCGACACGAGCGACGCCTGCGCGGCGCCGATGCGCTGCGTCCCCGCGTAGAACGTCTGGATGGCCACGAACGTCGCGATCACCCCGACGCCGATGAGCCCCGGCCATGCCTCGGTCGGGATCTGGCCGGGCAGGACCGGCCGGCCGACCGCCAGCGCCGCAAGCCACAGCACCGTCGCCGTCGCGGTCATCATCAGCGGCGTCGCGACCGTCGCCGCCGCGCCCGCGTCGCTGTCGGCGCCCGCATGTTCGGTCCGTTCGCCAGACAAGCGGGCCGACAGGATGATCCACACGGCGTAGATGACCGGCGATGCCATCGCGAGGACCAGCCCCGCCACCGGCGGCATCGCCGACGGATCGATCCCGCCGACGGCGAGCACGACCCCGGCCAGCGCAAGCGCCAGCGCGCCCCACGCGCGCCGCCCTTCGAGGGGCCGGCCCAGCCGCAGGGCGAGCACCGCCACGATCGCCGGGTACGTGTAGACCAGCAACCCCGCGAGCGACGCCGGCACGGTCTCGAGCGACGCGTAGTACGTCCCCGAGTTCATGACGTACCAGACGCCGAGCCCGAGCGCGACGAGCACCTCCCGGCGGCGCAACGCCCGCAGCGCCCGCCGCGCGTCGGGACGGATGGCCAGCGCGAGCCACGCGAGCGCGGCGCCGATCAGGAACCGCCACGAGAGCAGCGTCAGCCAGTCGACCCCGAGGGCGTAGACCGGCTTGGCGAACAGCGCGCCGGAGCCGAACGCACAGGCGCTGACGACAGTGAGGCCGATGCCGATGAGCCGCCGACGGTCCACCGCCCGAGCGTACCGGGGCTCATCCCCCGGAGGCACCCGGCGTTCGGTCAGGGACTCCGACGTACACTTCCGGCGTGGCCGACCTCACGGAGCGCGCCGTCACCGCGCGCGTGCCTTCCATCATCGAGGAGAAGCTCGGCGTGCTCGCGCGGCGCGAGCCCGTCACCGTCCCGCCCGGCACGTCGCTCGCCGAGTGCCTGCGTGCGATCCAGCGCACCGGGACGGGCGATTCCGTGTTCGTCACGGCGCACGACGATCGGCTGCTGGGCGTCCTCACCGAGCGCGATGTGTTCGGCCGCCTGGTGGGTGAGGACATCGCCGGGGTCGACCTCAGCCAGCCCGTGGACGCGCTCATGACGACGGAGCCCCGCACGCTCCGTCTGGACCAGTCGGTCGGCGAGGCGATGGCCTTGATGCGCACCGGCCGATTCCGCAACGTCCCCCTGGTGGACGACGAGGGCCGCCTCGTCGGGGTCGTGCGCCAGGTGGACATCCTCAAGTTCCTCGCGGAGTCGTTCCCCGAGGAGCTCCTCAACCTTCCCCCACGACCCCACCAACGGATGGAGCAGCCCGAAGGCGGATGACGACCACAGAGCGACCGCTCGAGCACCAGACGCAGCAACTCGACCGGGTCACGATCCGGTTCGCCGGGGATTCCGGCGACGGGATGCAGCTGACCGGCAGCCAGTTCACCCGGACCGCCGCGGTCTTCGGCAACGACATCTCGACGCTCCCGGACTTCCCGGCGGAGATCCGGGCACCGGCCGGCTCCCTGCCCGGCGTGTCGGGCTTCCAGCTGAGCTTCTCGTCGACCGACATCCACACCCCGGGTGACGCGCCGGACGTCCTGGTGGCGATGAACCCGGCGGCCCTGAAGACCAACGTCGGGGAGCTGCCGGCGGGCGGCGCGCTCATCGTCAACAGCGACGCCTTCACGCAGCAGAACCTGAACAAGGCGGCGTACGCGTCGAACCCGCTCAACGACGGCTCGCTCAAGCAGTACACGGTCTTCGAGGTCCCCATCTCGACCCTCAACGAGCGCGCGCTCGACGGGCTCGACATGACCTCGAAGCAGAAGGACCTGACGAAGAACTTCTTCGCCCTGGGCCTGATGTTCTGGCTGTACGAGCGGAGCATGGATCCGACGCTCACCTGGATCGACCAGAAGTTCTCGGCCCGCCCGGTCGATCGCGGAGGCGAACCAGCGGGCGCTGCGCGCCGGCTACGCCTTCGGCGAGACGACCGAGATGTTCCACACGACCTACCGCGTGCCCAAGGCGACGCTCGCCCCGGGCACCTACCGGAACATCACCGGCAACGAGGCCACGGCGCTCGGGTTCCTGGCCGCCAGCAAGCTCGCGAAGCGCACGCTGTTCTATGGCTCATATCCGATCACGCCGGCGTCCGACATCCTCCATCAGCTCTCGGCGTACAAGCACTACGGCGTGAAGACCTTCCAGGCCGAGGACGAGATCGCGGCCATCGGAGCCGCGATCGGCGCGAGCTACGGCGGGGCCCTGGGCATGACCGCCAGCTCCGGCCCCGGCATCGCGCTCAAGGCCGAAGCCATGGGTCTCGCGGTCATGGTCGAGCTGCCGCTCGTGGTGGTCGACGTGCAGCGCGCCGGCCCCTCGACCGGGATGCCCACCAAGAACGAGCAGGCCGACCTGCTGCAGGTGCTGTTCGGTCGGAACAGCGACTCGCCGCTGCCGGTCGTGGCGCCCGCCACGCCCGGGGAGTGCTTCGCGTTCGCGATCGAGGCGTGGCGCCTCGCGCTCAAGTACATGACCCCGGTCGTCTACCTGTCCGACGCGTTCCTCGCCACCGGCGCCGAGCCGTGGAAGATCCCGGAGCTCACGGACCTCCCGGACATCTCGGTGCCCAACGCCGCCCAGGGGGACGGCCCCTTCCGGCCGTACGCCCGCGACCCCGAGACGCTCGCCCGGCCATGGGCCGTCCCCGGCACCGCGGGTCTCGAGCACCGCATCGGGGGCCTCGAGAAGGCCGACATCACGGGCAACGTCAGCTACGACCCCGACAACCATCATCGGATGCAGCTCCTGCGCCAGGCCAAGGTCGAGGGCATCGCCCGGGACATCCCGCCGCTCGAGGTGTTCGGGCCGCCGGAGGGCGATCTCCTGCTGCTCGGCTGGGGTTCCACGTACGGCGCGCTGCGCAGCGCCGCCGAGCGCCTGCAGGCGCAGGGCCAGCGGGTCGCGCACGCGCAGCTCCGCTACCTCAACCCGTTCCCCGCCAACCTCGAGGACGTCCTGCGGAGCTACCGCCACGTCCTGGTCCCCGAGGTGAACCTGGGCCAGCTGTCGATGCTCCTGCGGGCCCGCTTCCTCATCGACATCAAGGGCTACAACAAGGTGCGCGGCAAGCCGTTCCGGATCGGCGAGATCGTGAGCGAGGCCGAGCTCATCCTCAGCGACCGGGAGCGTCCGCGATGACCGAGCCGCCCGCCGACCAGCCCGGCCTCAGCCCCGAGAACGCCCGGGTGATCCAGTTGACCCGGAAGGACTTCGTGTCCGACCAGGAGGTCCGCTGGTGCCCGGGCTGCGGTGACTACTCGATCCTCGCGCAGACCCAGAAGGTCATGCCCGACTTCGGCGTGCCGAAGGAGAACATCGTGTTCATCTCGGGCATCGGCTGCTCCGGCCGCCTGCCCTACTACATGAACACGTACGGGTTCCACACCATCCATGGCCGCGCGCCCACGCTGGCCACCGGTCTGAAGGCCGCGCGGCCGGACCTGATGGTGTGGGTCATCACCGGTGATGGCGATGCGCTGTCGATCGGCGGCAACCACGTCCTCCACTCGATGCGCCGCAACGTCGACCTCACGATGGTCATGTTCAACAACCGCATCTACGGCCTGACGAAGGGCCAGACGTCGCCCACGTCGGAGCTCGGGAAGCGCACGAAGTCCACGCCGCTGGGCTCGATCGACCGGCCGATCATGCCGCTGACCGTGGCGCTCGCCGCCGAGGCGACGTTCGTGGCGCGCTCCGTGGACACCCACACGGACCACCTCCAGGACACGCTGGAGCGCGCTGGCCGACACCACGGCGCGTCGTTCGTCGAGGTCCTCCAGAACTGCAACATCTTCAACGACGGCGCGTGGCGGGACTTCACCGACCGCGAGGTCCGTGACGACCGGATGCTCTTCCTCAAGGACGGCGAGCCGATGATCTTCGGCAAGGACCACGACAAGGGCATCCGCCTCCGCGGCCTGCACCCCGAGGTCGTGACGCTGGGCGTCGACGGGGTCACGGAGAACGACCTGCTGGTCCACGACGAGCAGGCCGAGGACCCGTACCTCGCGCTCATCCTGTCGCGCATGTTCTGGCCCGAGTTCCCGGTCCCCGTGGGTGTCCTGCGGCGCATCGAGCGGCCGACCCACGACTCGCTGATGGACGAGCAGATCCGGACGGCCACCGAGAAGTCCGGCGCGGGCGACCTGGGCAAGGCGCTGCTCGCCGGCGAGACGTGGACCGTCACGTGACGACGTCGGTCGCCGGGACCACCGGCCGGACCTAGGCTTCGCGCAGGCCCCGCCCAGGGCCGGCCGCGCGCCCGACGCGGCGGAGGAGGATGGCGATGTTGTGTCCGGTCTGCCGGTACGAGAACTTCGAGGGCGACGACACCTGCGAGAACTGCGGGGCCGACCTGCGGGCGACCGACATCCCGCAACCGGCCACGGAGTTCCGCGGCGAGCTGCTGGGCATCCCGCTCGCGGACCTCGACGTCGCGGTCCCGCGGACCGTGTCGCCGGGCACGCCCGTCGCCGAGGCCATCCAGCGGATGCATGCGGAGGGCCTCGATTCGCTGCTCGTGTGCGACGGCGAGCGGCTGGTCGGCATCTTCACCGACCGTGACGCGGTCGTGAAGGCTGCCGGGCGGCGTCTCGACTCGTTCGACGTGCGCGACTTCATGACGCCCGATCCGGTCGTGCTCCGCGCTGACGAGACGCTGGCCGTCGCGATCAACAAGATGGCGGTCGGTGGGTTCCGCCATATCCCGATCGTCGAGGGCGACCGCCCGGTGGGTCTCGTGGCCGCCCGGGACGTGTTCCGGCATCTCGCGGCCACGGTCGAGGGATGAGCCGGCCGCGCGTCGCCGTCCTCGCCCAGGACCTCATCTGGCAGGACCGCCTCGCCCGTGCCGTCGAGGCGGCGGGTGGCGAGCCGGCACGCGCGAAGACCGCGCCGGAGCTGGATCGGGCGCTCGTCTGCGCCGACTTCGCGATCGTCGACCTGACCGCGCGGGCGTACGACGGCGTCGCGGCGATCGCGCGGGCGCGCCAGTCGGGCGCGAAGGTGCTGGGCGTCGGCCAGCACGACGATGTCGAGTTGCGCAAGCAGGCCCTCATCGCCGGGGCGTCCAAGGTGCTCGCCTATCGCAAGCTGTTCGAGGACGGTCCCGCGGTGGTCGCGGCGTTCCTCGGCGATGCCGTGACGGCGACGCGATGACCGGGGCGCTCGCCCGGCCCGTGATCCCCGCGGCGCGCTACGCGGAGCGCCTGGCACGAGCCGGCGAGCTCGTCGGGGCGCGCGGCTTCGACGCGCTGCTCGTCGGGCGTCGGGCCGGACATGTGGTACCTCACCGGCTACGAGGCGATGCCCCTGGAGCGGTTGACGATGGTCGTCGTCATCCCCGGCCAGGGAGCGCGCATCGTCGTCCCACGGCTGGAGCGCTCGGCGGCCGAGGCCGGGCTTCGGACGTCGCTGCCGCATCACGACGTGGACCGAGACGGAGGACCCGTTCGCGATCGTCGCCGGCTGGGTCGGCGCCGGGCCGCGCCGGATCCTGGTCTCGGATCGCCTGTCGGCGGCGCACCTCCTGGCGCTCCAGGCCCACCTGCCGGACGCCGCATGGACCGTGGCATCGGAGCTGCTTCGCGAGCTTCGGATGCGCAAGGACGAGGACGAGATCGCGCTGCTCACGCTGGCGGCCCACGCGGCCGATCGGGTGGTCGGGCAGATCGCCGCCGGCCGCCTCGTCGGTCGCACGGAGGCCGACGTCGCCCACGAGGTCCGCGAGCGGCTCGTCGCCGAGGGCCACGACGAGGCCCACTTCGCGATCGTCGCCTCGGGCCCGAACAGCGCGTCGCCGCACCACGATGCGTCGGACAAGATCATCGAGGCGGGCGAGCCCATCGTCATCGACATCGGCGGGACGGTCGGCGGATACGGCTCGGATATCACGCGGACCGTCTGGGTCACCGGCGGCGATCCCGCGAAGGGACCGGATGCCGAGTTCCGGCAGCTCTACGACGCCCTCCAGGACGCGCAGTCCGAAGCGACGGGCGCCGTCCGGCCGGGCGTCGCGTGCGAGCGGATCGATGCGGTGGCACGCGGCATCATCGACGGCGCGGGCTACGGCGAGCGGTTCATCCATCGCACCGGGCATGGGATCGGGCTCGAAGGGCACGAGGAGCCGTACCTGGTCGCGGGCAGCACGGAGCCGCTCGCGCCGGGGATGGCGTTCTCGGTCGAGCCGGGCATCTACCTCGAGGGGCGCTATGGCGCCCGGATCGAGGACATCGTGGTGTGCGGCGATGCCGGGCCGATCGTCCTGAACGAGGCGTCGCGGGACCTGCTGGTCGTCGACGGCTGAGGCGGCCCCGGGTGGCGGGCGCGACCCCGGGGTATCATCGGCCGACCGGGCGGCCCGCCCGGCGCAGGACTCATCCGATGCCATCGAACCTTTCGCGGACGTCCGAGCGTCCGCTCGCCCGATGAGCCGGCACGCACGTCACAGCGGCCGGCCCCATCACCGCCCGCATCGGCACGTCGAAAGCGGCGGCCCACGACCCGATCGACCCGTCGATCGGGCGCATCATCCCGCGCCCGACGCGGCGCCGCTCGCGGAGCGGCCGTCGACCGAGCCCGCGATCGCGTTCGAGGCCGTCCCGTCGAGTCCGCCGGCGACCCTGGTCGCGATCCCCGTCGATGTCGGAGACGGCGCCATCGCCGCCGACTCGCCCGACTCAGCCGCTTCGCAGGTCGCTCAGCGCTGCCGAGCCGGACGACGTGATCGTCCACGGCCCCATGACCGCCGCGCCGGTCGCGAGCGCGCCCATCGATGGCGCGCCCGGGCCCGTGATGGGCGATCCGGGCAACGGCGGCTGCACCCCGGCCCAGATGCGCCGGTTCATCAAGAGCCGGCCGTGGATCCCGATGCACGAGCTCCGCCGCCGGTTCGGCATCAACGGCCACGAGGACGACGTCACCGGGGTGTTCGTGGGGACCCGCACCGTGTACGTCGGGCTTCCGGAGCGCGAGGGGCGGATGCTCGGCGAGCTCCTGCGGGGCGGCGACGTCGGCTATGAGCTGTCCGTCGACCCGGTCACGCCGGTCGTCATCGGGGTCTTTCCGATGCGGCCGGTGGCCCGGACCTGAGCGCCGTCCCACTCGCACGTTCCGCGCGCCGCGTTCGCACGCTCGGCTCGCCGCGCTGGCGCTGTCGCTACCGGTGCGAGCGCTAGTCTGGGGCTTGCTGGGACGGATCCGCGCGGCGCGAGCTCCGGAGGCCGGCCCCGGCGGCTCGATCACGCTCGCTGGTGCGGGGCGCCATCCACGGAAGCGGCGGTTCGATGGTTCCAGGGCGCGATCTAGCGCTCAGGCCGCTATCGCCCACCGCATCGCTCACACCGGTGCGCCGAGCGAACCGGCGCCCGACCCCGCCGCGCGCCTACGCCTCCGAGTAGCTCTTCGGCAGCGCCTCGACGCGCGGCCCCGGCGTCCGCAGGTCGCGCAGCGCCGACTGGTCGTTGGCCGCGAGGCGTGGCAGGTCGGCGAGGTTCGTCCGGACGAGCCGCTCCGCGAGGGTGTTGAGCACCAGCCGGTTGATCTCGGGCACGACCATCACCGCGCGCAGCGCCTCGGCCGGCACCTCCATGAGCGTCGTCGGGCGGTCGGCGACCACGTCCGCGGTCCGCGGGCTGCCCGTCAGCGCGGCGATCTCGCCGAAGAAGTCACCCTCGCGCATCGTCGCCAGCCCGCGGTACGAATCGCCCTCCGGGATGCCCGCCGCCGCCTGGCCGCCGAGGATGAAGTAGGCGGCCGTCGCCGTGTCGCCGTGGGTCACGATGCGCGTGCCTTCCGGGACCTCGCGGACGACCGCGTCGCGCACGAACGCCAGGCGCATCGGCTCGGACAGGCGGCCGAACGTCGCGAGCCGGGTCGTGAGCCGGTCGAAGTCGGCCAGCGTTGCGGGCCGGACACCGGCCGTGGCCGCCACCGGGATCGCGGTCTCGAGGCGCCGTCGCAGCCGCAGCCAGTCGGGCGCCGGCCGTCCGACACCCGGCGCGAAGGCGGCCAGCGCGGCCATCAGGAGGAGCAGCAGCGCGGCGAAGATGACCAGCAGCTGGATCGGGATCACGTCGGCGAGGCCCGCCGCGCCCATGCCCAGCAGGAAGACCACGTCGCGCATCACGAAGAACGAGGAGAACACCCGGCCCCGGAGCTCGCGGGGGGTGTTGCGCTGCATCAGGGTCGCCCGTGCCACGCCGATGGGCGCATTCGCGATGCCCGAGATGGTGGCGATCACGATGGCCAGCGGCACCGATGTCGTGAACGCGTACGCGATCCCGGCGATGCCCATGCCCACGCCGGTCACGACGATCCAGTTGCCCTCGGACAGCTTGTAGCTGAAGCGGGCCATCAGCAGGCTGCCGATCACGAACCCGACCGACGTGAGGGCCTCCTGCACGCCGTACGCGAACTCGCTGGCGTGCAGGACCCGGAACGCGAACGGCAGCAGCAGCACGTTCCACAGGCCGACCGAGAAGACGTACGGCAACGCGAGGAGGAACAGGGTGCGCAGGATGGGCGTGCCGAGCAGCGTCCCGATGCCCTCCTTGAGATTCGCCACCACCACGCCGACGGTGGTCTCCTCCTCGGGTGCGGCGTTCTTCGGCACGCGGACGAACCAGATGCAGATCGCCGAGACGACGAACGTCAGCGAGTCGATCCAGAAGGCCCAGCTGATGTCGAACACCGACGCCAGCAGCCCGGCGCCGGCGAAGCCGATCGCGTTCGAGCCGAACGACGCGATCTGCAGCAGCGAGTTCGCGGCGGCCAGCTCCTCGTCGGTCGCGATGTCCGGGATGAGGCTCTCGTATGCCGGGTCGAAGAACTGCTTCACCGCAGCGTTGAGCAGGATGACCACGTAGATCCCGAGGACGTTGATCGAGATCACGAACGGGATCAGCGCGACCAGGAGCGCCTGGAGGACGTTGCTCCAGAACATGATCCGCCTGCGGTCGTAGCGGTCGACGAAGACGCCCGCGATGAGGCCCACGACGAGGCTCGGGATGGCGGTCGCCATCAGCGTCAGGCCCACCGCGAGCGCCGAGTTCGTGAGCTGGAACACGAGGATGCCCGCCGCGAGGTCCGTCAGCGCGGAGCCCGCGGTGGACACGAACTGCGCGACCCAGAGGAGACTGAAGTCGCGCTTGCGGAAGACCGCGAATCCCGAGGGGCGAGGAGCGGGTGCCGTGGTGGCGCTGGGGTCGGCGGCATCCGCGGCCGTCACCGGTCGCGCCTCGGGCTCATGGTCGTTCGCCCGGCAGCCGCCGATGCATCCTCGCCTCCCGCGCGGACGGGTCGATCCATGGCCCTCGCCGATCCATCCGGCCACGGAGTGTATCGGCCGCTTCGTGACGCGGCAGACCCATGCCGCATGCGAGGATTGCGCCGAGGAGGGATCACGCTTGGGCGCGATGGATCGACAGCTGGCCAACGAGGCGCTGCGTCGCTGTGTGCTGTTCCGGCGGGTGACCGTCGAGGACCTGGAGCGGTGCACCGCGGAGCTGGCGCATCGCCACTATCGGCGGGGCGAGACGATCTTCCACGCGGGTGACCCGGGCGAGGCGATGCACATCGTCATCGAGGGCGCGGTCAAGGTCGAGCTGCCGTCGCCCAACGGCGACACGCCCGCGATCCTGGCCACGATCGAGCCGGGCGGGTTCTTCGGCGAGCTCGCGCTGCTCGACGGCGAGCCGCGCTCGGCGACGGTCGTCGCGCTCCAGCCGACCGAGACGCTGGTCCTCGACCGACAGCGCTTCGAGCGGCTGATGGAGGACCTGCCGACGCTGCGCTCGTGCCTGTTCGCCTCGATGTCCGGTGAGCTTCGCCGGCTCACCGGCCAGGTGGAGGCGCTGCTGTTCCTCGACCTCACCGGCCGCCTGGCGACCCGCATCGTGGACATCGCGCTGGCCGAGGGCGGACCGGTCGCGAGGACCGGCTCGCGCAAGGACGTCCACCTGGCGTGGCCGTACACGCAGGCCGAGCTGGCGTCGATGATCGGTGGCTCGCGCGAGTCGGTGAACCGGCTGCTGGGCGACTTCTCGCAGCGCGGGCTGCTCATCATCGAGCGCGACCGGTTGACCATCCCCGACCTCGACGCGCTCGCCGCACAGGTGGCCAGGTGACCGACGCGCCGCCGCCCGAGCTCGCCACGGACGTTCGGGAGGCGCTCGAGGCGATCGCCCTCCGGGTCGCCGTCGCCGGTCGCCTGGAGCCGATGGCGGGCGAGGCGATCCTGCGCTCGATCGCCGACGCGACCGTCGCCATCTTCGACGCGGAGGCGTCTTCGATCGCGCTCCTCGATCCGGCCATCGACAAGCTCGTGTTCCGGATCACGGCGGGTGCGGCGGGCGAGGGCGCCCGCGGGCTGGTCATCGAGCCCGGCGAAGGGATCGCGGGCTATGTGTTCAGCACGGGCCAGCCGCTCGCGGTCGCCGACGTGCAGGTCGACCCGCGCTTCGACCGCCGGGCGGCCGAGGCGAGCGGGTACCTGCCGCGCTCGATCCTCGCGGTGCCGCTGATCGACGAGGTGGGCTCGATCGGCGTCCTGGAGGTCCTCGACCGCAAGGACGGCAACACGTTCACGCTCCGGGACCTCGACGTCGCGGGGGTCTTCGCACGTCAGGCGACGGTCGCGATCCGCGCGGGCCGTGTGGAACGTGACGCGGCCACGCTGCTGCGCACGACGCTCGTCGCGATCGCGGGGCGCGAGACGGTCGACGCCGCGCTCGGGCAGGGTCTCGACGCCCTGAGCGGCGAGGACGAGGACGATGGGTTCTGGTCGCTCGTCGACGTCGTGGCGCGTGTGCGAACGACCAACCCGGAGCAGCTGGGGCTGGTCACGGAGCTGCTCGACGTCGTCGCGCGGCGGACCTCGGCCGCCCGAAGCCACGGCCACGGGAGTCGCTGGTGACCCTCGAGCTGCCCGCCTGGAGCGAACCGTTCCGGGGGCCCGATCGGCGACATCTGGATCGGTCGGCTCCGTGGGGTCGCATCGACCGCGACTGGGCGTTCGGCGATGGGACGGGCCGTGGCGTCACCGTCGCCATCCTCGACTCGGGCGTCGAGGGCGATCACCCCGCGGTCGGGGGGAAGCTCGTACGGAGCATGGCGGTCAGCCTCGTGGACGGGGAGCCGGCGGTCGCACCAGCGGACGGCGAGGGTGACCTCGTGGGTCACGGGACGGCCTGCGCCGGCATCATCCATGCCCTCGCACCCGAGGCCGACCTCATCTCGGTGCGTGTCCTGGGCGCCGAGAACCGGGGCAAGGGCTCGGTCTTCGCGACGGGGCTCGACTGGGTCATCGAGAGCGGCGCGAGCGTCGTCAACCTGAGCCTCAGCTCACGGAGCGAGGACTTCCACGGCATCCTCCACGAGCTCGTCGATCGGGCGTACTTCGCGAACGTGCTGTTCGTGTGCGCCGCGAACAACGTGCCCGGGCCCAGCTACCCCTCGCTCTTCAGCTCCGTCGCATCCGTCGCAGCGCACGATCTGCCGGACGCGGACGTCTGGTTCTACAACCCGCGACCGCCGGTGGAGTTCGCGGCGCCGGGCGTGGACATCGATGTGGCGTGGCGTGGCGGGATGCGCCTCGTGGTCACGGGGAACAGCTTCGCGGCGCCGCATATCGCCGGCCTGGCGGCGCTGATCCGGGCTGCGCACCCGGGGATCACGCCGTTCGAGACGAAGGCGATCCTGGCCGGCACGGCGTCGAACGTGCGCTCCGCCGCCTGACGCTCCCGGACAGGGAACGACCCGCCGGGAGTGCCGGCGGGTCGTGCGGGTCAGGGAGGCCTGGATCAGAGCTTCTGCTTGGTGGCCACGCCCTCGCCGTGCGGGGAGTCGCCGCCCGGCATCTTCCGGTCGATCAGCTCGCCGCCGGTGCCGCGGGACAGGTCGAAGGAATGCCCCTCGACGTCGTCGTCCTCGCCACCGGTCGGGATGGCGGTCTTGGACTTCTGCGCGAGGCCCTCGGGACCGCCGCCCCACTTGTTCTTGTTGTGGGAGTGCGCCTCGACGTCGTCGTCCTCGCCGCCGGTCGGGATGGCGGTCTTGGCCTTGCTGCGCGAGGCCCTCGGGACCGCCGCCCCACTTGTTCTTGTTGTGGGAGTGCGCCTCGACGTCGTCATCGCCGTCGGTCGGGATCGCGGTCTGGAGCTTCTTCCCGACGCCCTCGGGACCGCCGTCCCACTTGTTCTTGTTGTGGCCGTGGCCCTCGACGTCGTTCTCGCCGGGGACCGCCTGCTGGAGCTTCTTCGTCGGCGCCCTCAGGGCCCATGCCCTTGTCGTCCTTGCTGTCGGCCATCCCGCCTTGCCTCCGCTTCCCTGTCGTCCGCTTGATCGACTGATCTGTCGTTCTTGCGAGGTGAGCGCATCCTAGGGTGCGACCAACGCGCCTGCCCGTGCGCGGCGCCACACGGGCCCTGTCGGCTTCGCGACATGATCGCTCAGGGCAACAGGTCGCGGACCGGCAGGTCGATCCCCTCCAGCTGGAGCAGCGTCCGCTTCACGTCGAGCTGCGCCTCGGGACCGCCCCAGCCCACGCCGTAGCCGCCCAGGCCGCCGTCTCCGGCCACGACCCGATGACACGGGATGACGATGCCCACCGGGCACCGACCCACCGCGCCACCGACGGCCCGGGCGGCACCCGGCCGCCCCACGCGCCGCGCGACCCCGCCATAGGACGTCGCCGTGCCGTACGGGATGGCGCGCACGGCGGCGAACACCTCGCGATCGAACGCGGAGCATCCGGCGAGATCCACGGCGACATCGTCGAGTGCGTCGCGGGCGCCACCCAGGTACCGGCGGAGCGCCTCGAGCGCGTCCCGAGCGACCCTCGCCGCGTCATCGCTCCCGCCGTCGAGCGGCCGGATGGTGACCGCTCCGCGCCGCCGGAGACCGGCCTCGAAGGCCTCGTCGATCGTCCGGCTCTCGAGGGCGACCACGCCGTCACGTGTCGCCGCCAGGTGGATCGGCCCCCATGGCGCGTCGACCCGGCCGGTCCGCACATCCATCCGGGAAGTCTGGCATGTGGTCCGGCACACTCGCTCCGGTATACTCCTGGGGAGTATCCATGACGACACCGCTGACGTTCGATCCCGCCCGTCCGACGCCCATCGAGCTGGTGCTGCCCGTCGAGGGCATGACGTGCGCGTCGTGCGTCAACCGCATCGAGCGGTTCCTGTCGCGCACGCCGGGTGTCGAAGCGGCCGCGGTCAACCTCGCGACGGAGCAGGCGACGGTCCGCTTCGACCCGACCGTCGCCGGTCGCGCGGAGCTCGTCGCGGCGGTGGAGGCGGCGGGCTACGACGTCCGGCCGGAACGAGCCGCCCACGACGCGGCCGGCGCGGACGAGCTGGCGACCCTCGAGGCGGACGACCGTCGCCGCGAGGCACGTGACCGCCGGATGCTCGTCGAGGCGCTGGTCTCGACCGCCGCCGCGATCGTCTTCATGGTCGCGATGGCATGGCCCCAGACCCACGTCCCGATGGAGACCCTCAACCGGTTGATCCTGGTGCCCGCGACCGTCATCCAGGTCTGGGCCGGGCGTCGCTTCTATCGCGCCGCGTGGCGGGCCGCGATCCACCGCAGCGCGACGATGGACACGCTGGTGGTCGTCGGGACGACCGCCGCCTGGGGGTACTCCGTGTTCGTGACGCTGTTCCCCGAGGCGATCCACCAGGCGGGGCTCCACCCCGAGACGTACTTCGACAGCTCCACGATCATCCTGGGCCTCGTGCTCCTCGGCCGCTGGCTCGAGGATCGCGCCAAGGGCCGCACGACCGGCGCCATCCGCCGCCTCATCCGCCTCCAGCCGGCGACCGCGCGCCGGCTCGATGCCGACGGCGAGCACGACGTCCCGATCGCCGCCGTCCTGCCCGGCGACCGACTGCGCGTGCGACCCGGGGACCGGGTGCCGGTCGACGGTCTGGTCGTCGAGGGCGGCACCGCGATCGACGAATCGATGCTCACCGGCGAGCCGCTCCCGGTGACCAAGGGGGCCGGCGACGAGGTGTTCGCGGCGACCGTGAACACGACCGGCAGCGTCGTCGTGCGCGCGACACGTGTCGGCCGGGACACCGCGCTGGCGCGGATCGTCGACCTGGTGCGACGCGCCCAGGGCAGCAAGTCGCCGCTCCAGCGCCTGGCCGACCGGATCAGCGAGTGGTTCGTGCCGGCCGTCCTCGTCGCGGCCGTGGCGACGTTCCTCGTGTGGCTGGCGTTCGGGCCCGAGCCACGGCTGACGCTCGCGCTCACCGCGTTCATCGGGGTCGTGATCATCGCGTGCCCGTGCGCGATGGGCCTGGCCACGCCGACGGCGATCATGGTCGCGACGGGCCGCGGCGCCGAGGCGGGCATCCTCGTGCGCAGCGGTGAGGCGCTCGAGGCGGCCGGGCGCGTCGACACCGTCGTGTTCGACAAGACCGGCACCCTCACGCTGGGCCGGCCCACCGTGACGGCGATCCTGCCCGCCGATGGCGTGGCGGAGGACGACGTCCTCGACCTGGCGGCATCGCTGGAGCGGGCGAGCGAGCATCCGCTGGGCGCCGCGGTGGTGCAGGCGGCGACCGACCGCGGCCTGGGCGGTCGGACGGCTGAGGCGTTCGAGGCGGTCCCCGGCCAGGGCGTGCGGGGCACCGTCGACGGGCGGGCGGTGACGGTCGGCAGCCTGCGGTTGGCATCCCTCGATGTGCCCGACGACCTGCGCGCCCAGGCGGACGGCCTCGCGGCCGACGGCGCGACGATCACGTGGCTCGCGTCCGACGGACGCCTGCTCGGCGCGATCGCCATCGCCGACCCCGTACGCCCCGAGGCGGCCGAGGCGATCCGCCTCCTCCGCGAGCAGGGACTCGCGGTCCGGATGCTCACGGGCGATGCCCGCGCGACGGCGCTCGCGGTGGGCCGGCGGCTGGGGTTGGCGCCCGACGACATCACGGCCGATGTCCTGCCGGAGGGCAAGGTCGCGGCCATCGCGGCCCTCCGAGCCGGCGGTCACCGCGTGGCCATGGTCGGGGATGGCATCAACGACGCGCCGGCGCTCGTGGCGGCGGATCTCGGGATCGCCATCGGGACGGGGGCCGACGTCGCCATCGAGGCTGCGGGGGTCACGCTCATGGCAGCCGACCCGCGCCTCGTCGCATCGGCCGTGACGCTCGCCCGGCGCACCGTTCGGACGATCCGCCAGAACCTGTTCTGGGCATTCGCCTACAACGTCGTCCTCATCCCGGTCGCCGCGGGCATCCTGTTCCCGACGTTCGGCATCCTGCTCAGCCCGGCGCTGGCGGCGGGGGCGATGGCGTTGTCATCGGTGTCGGTGGTCGCGAACTCGTTGCGACTGCGCCGCGTGGACGTCCGGCCGGACCACCTGCGCCCCGTCCGTTCCGGGACCCTGGCCGCGCTCCGCGACGGCGCGTTCCTGGTCGGGGTCGCGGTCATCGCGCTTGCGACCGCCGGTGGCGTCGTCGCGGCCGATCGCGCCATCGACGCGGCAGCCGTCCGGCTCGAGGTCGTCGCGCATGATGTGGCCTACGCCCCGGCGGAGCTGCACACGACCGCCGGTGCGTGGACCGTCGTCACGTTCCGCAACGACGATCCGGTGTTCCACGACTGGGAGGTCGAGGGTGTCGCGAACGTCGATGCCGGTGCCCGGCCGGGCCAGACGACCCGTCTCCGGTTCATCATCGACCAGCCCGGGCGGTACGCCATCAAGTGCACCGTCGAGGGACATGCGGCTGCCGGGATGATCGGCGCGCTCATCGTCGCGCCCTGACCCGAGGCTCAGGCCTCGCTCGGCGTCGGCGACGGGCTCGGCGTCGGCGACGGGCTCGATGACGTCGACGCGGGCGGGGCGGCCGACGGCGACGCCGGCGGGGCGGTCGCGGGCGGGAGGCTCGGGGACGCGGACGGGGTGACGATCGATGGGACGGCCGAGGGGGCGACCGTCGGTGCGGGCCCGCCGAGGAACCCGGCCGCCACCAGCAGACCCGTCGCGAGCACCACGGCGAGCGCGGCGATCGCGACACTCACGACGACCCGCCGGCGGCGACGCGCCGGTTCGGCAACGCGCGCTGCGGGTGTCGTCGTCCCGGTCGTCTCCGCGGCGCCGTCGCTCGGTGACGGCGCGGGCGTGGTGATGGCGTCGGGGTCGACCACGATGACCGTGACGTTGTCCTCGCCACCGGCCTCGAGCGCGAGCGCGACGAGCCGGTCCGCCGCCTGGGACGGCGTGCCGCTCCCCAGCGCCTCGGCGAGCGCCGCCGCGTCCAGGTGGCCGGTCAGCCCGTCCGAACACAGGAGGAGCCGATCGCCCGGCCGCAGCGCCACCTCGAGGCGATCGGCCGACGTCGCCTCACCGACCCCGAGCGCCCGCAGGATGACGTGGCGCCGGTCGTCGGTCGCGGCGTCCTCGGCGGTGAGCACGCCGTCGTGCACGAGCGCTCCGACCAGCGTGTGATCCTCGGTGAGCTGCGTGACGCGCCCCGCGCGGAGGAGGTAGGCACGCGAATCGCCGACGTGCGCGAGGTGCGCCGTCTCGCCGTCCACGGCGAGGGCCGTGCACGTCGTGCCCATGCCGGCGGCCGCCGGATCGTTCGCCGCTCGCTGCCGGATCGCGTCGTCGGCGCTCCGGATCGCCCCGGCGAGCGCGTCCGCGTCGACCGGCGCGACGCGGGCGTCCGACAAGGCGACGAACGCGTCGACGGTCAGCTGGGCCGCGACCTCGCCGGCGGCGTGCCCGCCCATGCCGTCGGCGACCACGAACAGCGGCGGTCGGGCGAGCCAGCGGTCCTCGTTCTCGGCGCGGATGCGCCCGACGTCGGAGCGCGCCGCCCACGCCGCCCCTGTCGCCGCCCCTTCCGCGCCCGCCTCGGCCATCGTGCCCAGTCTGCCGCCCCGAGGCTGCCCCGCGCCCGGGCCGTACGCCGAGCCGTCGCCGCATCGGGCCGCCGCGGCGACCCTAGACTCCCGGGATGGAGCCCACCACGGCCGGCGAGCAGGGCCGCATCGACGTGCCCGCCGACCCGCGTGACCTCCCGGGGACGTTCCCGCACCGCCTGGCGCTCGACGTGCGCTTCGGCGACACCGACGCCATGGGGCACATGAACAACGCGCGCTACCTGACGTTCTGCGAATCGGCGCGCGTCGACTACTGGGAGCAGGTCACGGGCCGGCCGTTCGCGATCGTCACCCACGGCGCGACGGAGAGCATGATCCTCGCCGACATCCGGGTGACGTTCCGGTCGCCGGCGTTCGCGGGTGAGGTCCTGACCGTCGAGACCCGCTGCAGCGGCATCGGCCGGACGAGCTTCACGCTGGAGCATCGGATCACCGCTCCGGACAGCGACCGCGGCACGGCGCGCCTGGTCGCGACCGCCGAGGCGGTCCAGGTGCTGTACGACTACCGGTCGGACCGGCCGATGGCCATCCCGGCGTCGACGGTCGAGCGGCTCGAGGCGTTCGAGGGTCGCGCGCTGCGCTGATCCAGGACCCGCCGGACGAGCGTCGTGAGCGCGTCCGGCGCGAACGGCTTGGCGAGGAACGCGAGCTCGTCCGCGGGCGCCTCGCGGCCGACGATCTCCTCGGCGTAGCCGGACATGAGGATGACCGCGATGCCGGGCCACCGGGCGCGGATCGCGCGGGCCAGCTCCGGGCCGCCCATGCCGGGCATGACCACGTCCGACAGGACGAGGTCGAAGGCGCCATCGCGTGCCTCGACGAGCCCCAGGCCCTCCGAGCCGGAGCGTGCCTCGTGGACGTCGTAGCCGACGCGCCGGAGCACCGTCGACGCGAGGTCGCGGACGGCCTCCTCGTCCTCGATGAGGAGGATCCGCTCGTGGCCGCCCGTCAGCGCCGCGCGTCCCCGCGGTGCGGCATCCCCGACCGCGACCGGGCGGGGGAGCGGCGGCAGCAGCACCCGGAACGACGATCCGTGGCCGGGCTCCGACGTCACGCCGATGTACCCGCCCGACTGCTTCACGATGCCGTAGACGGTCGCAAGGCCGAGGCCCGTGCCGCGACCGGGCTCCTTGGTCGTGAAGAACGGCTCGAACACCCGGTCGCGGGTCGCGCGGTCCATGCCGACCCCGGTGTCGGTCACCGTGAGGACCACGTACGGCCCCGGCTGGAGGCCCAGGTGCGCCCGCGCCTCCAGCGGCGTGATGACCGTCTCGTGCGTTCGGACGGTCACCGTCCCGCCGGCGGGCATCGCGTCCCGGGCGTTGACGATGAGGTTGACCACGACCTGCTCCAGCTGGCCCGGGTCCGCGCGCACGGCCGGAAGCTCGCCCGCGAGCTCGGTCCGAAGCTCGATGTGCTCCCCGATGAGCCGCCGGAGCATCGGCGACACGCGCTCGCTGACGGTCGAGAGGTCGACCTCCTCGGGCCGCAGCATCTGCCGCCGGCCGAAGGCCAGGAGCTGCCTGACGAGCACGGTCGCGCTGTCGGCGGCGCTGGTGATGGCCAGGACGTCCGGGCGGCGGAGGTCGTCCTCGGGCAGGTCGGCGAGGAGGAGCGAGGCGTAGCCCACGATCGCGGTCAGGAGGTTGTTGAAGTCGTGGGCGACGCCCCCGGCGAGCCGACCCACCGCGTCCATGCGCTGCGCCGCGCGCAACTGGTCCTCCAGCGCCCGCCGCTCGGTGATGTCGACGATGACGCCCTGCGACAGGCGGTGACCCTCGGGCGACGTGCCGATGATCGAGGCGTGCTCCTCGACCCACACGATCCGCCCGTCGCGATGGGTGATCCGGTAGCTCACCTGCAGCGGCTCGCCGAGGCGCCCGTGGCGGTCGAAATGGCGGGTCACCTCGGCCACGTCGTCCGGGTGCACCAGCTCGTCCCACAGGCGGTCGTCGCTCATGAAGGCCGCCGCCGGATAGCCGCTCACCTCTTCGACCTGTGGACTCAGGTACACGGGCCGGTAGTGCTCGTTGGGCGCGTTCGGATCGATGACGTCGACGTAGACGATCGCGGGGATCCGCTCGACCAGGGCGCGATAGCGGGCCTCCGCCTCGGCGAGGCGTTCGGCCGTCGCGCGGGTATCCGCGATCGAGCGCGCGGCAGCACGATGCGCATGGTGCTCGCGGTCGGCGCTCTGGGTCGCCTCGCGCAGGAGCTCCTCGCGCTCGAGGATGAGGACGTGCTGGCGGATGGCGATGAGGACGACCGCGAGGACGACGGCGCCGGTCTGGAGTTGCTCCAGCTCGGCTGAGCTCGGCTCCAGCCACGGCAGGAGGCACATCGCGGCGGCGACGACGCCGAGGACCGGCAGCAGTCGACGGACGGTGCCGATCCCAGGATGCGTCGTCACCGCGATGGCGTCGTGCGGGCGAAGGGCCCGTGACCCGACGCCGATGAACAGGACGCCGAGCGCGATCACCCCCCAGCCCAGGCGCTCGACGGTGTCGTCGACACCCATCGCCACGAACAGTCCCGCGATGCCCATGCAGCCGAGGCCAGCCGCGACGAGGTAGCTCGCGGCCAGCGGCCGGAACGGCCGACCACTTGCGGCGGCCGCGACGGTGCCGACCGCCGCGACCGCGATGAGGAGCGCGGGACTGGACAGGATGAGCAGCGTGTCGCCCACGTCGAGGAACGCGTCCAGCGCATCGCCCGCGATCCCGATGACGATCGCGCACACGCTCAGCGCGAGGACGGCGATGTCCAGCCAGACCGAGCGTCGTTCGAGGCGCGTGGGCGCGTCGGAGGTCAGCCAGGCGATCCACCCGAAGGTGGGCACGATGGCCAGGGTGAGCAGCAGGTACCCGAGCCTCGGCTCCGGGGGCACGCGGCTCGCGGCGGTCGCCGCGGCGATGAGCGACGCCAGGAACAGCAGGAGCGTCGCGAGCAGCGACATGCGCGCCCGGCGCAGGGCTCCACGTGCGGCGTGGACCCCGAACGCGGCGGCCGCGATGGCCACGATCAGCGCGAACAGCAGCGGGGGGTAGGGGGCGCGGTTCGCGGCGGTCAGCAACGTCAGCAGGGCGACGATCGCGATGCCGCCCCATAGGAGGAGATCGTCGAGCCGGGAGCGGCCGGACGTCGCACGGGCAGGGGTCGTCAGCGGCCCCTCGGGGCGCTCGCCGACCTGGACGGTCACAGGGTGGAAGGTACCCCTCCACCCCTCGGATGGCACCGCCCCACTCGGGCTCCCCCAGGGTCCGTAGGGCGAGGTGGGGCGGGCACCCCGGTGCTCAGGCCGCGAAGCGGCGGAAGATCGCCACGGCGTTCTGGCCGCCGAACCCGAAACCGTTGACGGCCACGGTGTCGACCTTGGTCTGGCGTGCCACGAGCGGCACGTAGTCGAGATCGCACTCGGGATCCGGCTCATGGAGATTCGCCGTCGGCGAGATCGTCTGGTCCCGGATCCCGCCCAGGGCCGCCAGGGCGCTCGCGATGCCCGCCGCACCCACGAGATGGCCGATCATCGACTTCGGCGAGCTCACGGCCACCCGCTTCGCGTGGGCGCCATACGCCGACTTGATGGCGCGCGTCTCGGTCACGTCGTTGAGCGACGTCGACGTGCCGTGGGCGACGATCCAGTCGATCTCGTCGGGCGCGACCTCGGCATTGCGGAGCGCGTTGGTCATCGCCCGCGCCTGGCCCCGGCCGGTGGGTTCGGGCGCGCTGATGTGGAAGGCGTCGGCGGTGAGCGCGCCGCCCAGGATCTCGGCGATCGGCGTCGCGCCCCGTCGCAGCGCGTGCTCCGCGGACTCGACCACGACGACGCCGGCGCCCTCGCCCAGGACGAACCCGTCGCGCGTGGCGTCGAACGGCCGGGACGCCGTCTCGGGCGAGTCGTTGCGCTTCGAGAGGGCGCCCATGTTGGCCAGCGCCGCGACGCCCATCGGTACGACCGGCGCCTCCGAGCCGCCGGCGACCACGACGTCACATTCACCGGACCGGATGAGGCGCAGCGCATCGTGGAACGCGATGACCGATGTGGCGCACGCCGCGACCTGGGTGATCACCGGGCCGGTCAGCTTGTACTCCATCGACAGCATGCACGCGGCCATCGAGCCCGACAGCGCGGGCACCGCGAATGCCGACACGAACCGCGGTCCCTTCTGGTCGTGCACGTGCGTGCCATCGATGATCGCCTCGATCCCACCGCCGCCGGTGTTGACCACGACCCCGACCCGGTCGCGCTGGTCCTCGTCCATCGCCGCGAAATCGATCCCGCTGGCCGCCACCGCCTCCTTGCCCGCGCCCGTCGCGAGATGGATGAACCGGCTCATCCGGCGCGCCATCTTGGGATCCATGACCGCGCCCGGATCGAAGTCCAGGACCTCCGCGGCGATGCGCACCTCGAACGTGCTCGCATCGAAGCTGCGGATGAGGCGCGTCCCGGTCACCGCATCGCGCAGGTTGCGCCAGTACGTCTCGAAGTCGTTGCCGATCGGCATGACCGCGCCGAGGCCGGTGACGACGGCCCGACGCGCAAGGTCAACGGTGGGCACGGAGGCACCTGCTGGCGGGTCCCATGGGTCCGGCGAAGCGTAGCAGAGGGGTCACCGCTCACCGGCGTGATGCGCCTGCGATGCGCCCGCGTCGAGGCTTGCTCCGAGCGACCCGCCCGAAGGAGCCCCATGACGGATCACGAGCACGAGCGCCGCGTCGGCCTGGGCCGCGTGGTCGAGGACCATCTCAACCCGGACGCACCCGCGGGCACGCCCGAGGAGGCTCCCGCTGACGAGCGGCCCGCGCCCGACCCGGAGCGCGACGTGGCCGACGCGTCGGCGCAGTCGTTCCCGGCCAGCGATCCACCAACGTTCATGTCGGACCCGCCGACACCGCGCGAGCCGCGCACCGGACCTGACGACGTCGTCCCGGATGGCGATGCACCAGGCGTCGCCTGACCCCTCAGTCGCCGGTCCAGCGCTTGAAGATGATGGCGCCGTTGTGGCCGCCCAGGCCGATGTTGTTGGAGAGCCCGTAGCGGATCTCCATCGGCGTCGCCTCGTTGACGACCCACAGGTCCGCCTCGGGGTCGAAGTCGCGGTAGTTCACCGTCGGCGGCACGCACTGCTCGTAGATCGACATCACGGTCGCGAACGCCTCGAAGGCGCCGGCCCCGCCCATCATGTGGCCGGTCATCGACTTCGTGCCGCTGATCGCGAGGGACCTCGCGGAGCGTGAGGCGCGCTCGCCGAACACCGTATGGATCGCCTCCGCCTCCCGCTTGTCGCCGAGGGGCGTCGAGGTGCCGTGCGGGTTGATGAGATCGACCTCGTCGGCCGGGACGTCGCGGCGCTGGAGCGCCCAGCGCATGGCCCGTGCGGACCCCGCGCCGCCCTCGACCGGCTGGATCATGTCCCAGCCGTCCGCCGACGAGCCGTAGCCCACGACCTCCGCGTAGATGCGCGCGCCACGCGCCGTGGCGTACTCGAGGTCCTCGAGGATGAGCGCACCGGCGCCCTCGCCCAGGACGAACCCGTCACGCGTCGCGTCGAACGGCCGCGAGACCGACGCGATCGGCTCGCCCTCGCGTGGTGACCCGAGGCCGCGCATGTTGCCGAAGCCGGCATGCGCGACCTCGAGCAGCGGCATCTCCGTGGAGCCGCTGATGACCACCACGGCGTCCCCCCTGCGGATCACCTCCGCGGCTTCGCCGATGGAGTTCGTGCCGGTCGAGCACGCGGTCACCACGCAGATGTTGTGGCCGATGGCCCCGGTCTCGATGGCGATCATCCCGGACGTCGAATCGACCAGGCCGTTCGCGATGAACGTCGGCGCGACGCGGTTGGGGCCCTTCTCGATGAGGACCGAGTAGTTCTCGATCATCAGCTGCTGACCGCCGGCCCCCGAGCCGAAGACCACGCCGACCTCTTCGCGGTTCTGATCGTCGATGACCAGCCCGGAGTCGGCGACGGCCTGCTTGGCCGCGGCGACGCCGTAGTGCAGCGACGGCTCGCTGCGCCGGACGGCCTTGGGGTCGAGCCACTGCGTGGCGTCGAAGCCCTTGACCTCGCCGGCCGCCTTGTGCTCGTAGGGGCTGGTGTCGAACTTCGTGATCTCGCCGATCCCGGAGTTGCCCCGGATCAGGTTCGACCAGGCGGTCTCCTTGTCGTTGCCGACGGGGGATACGACGCCGAGTCCGGTCACGACGACTCGGCGGTCGTAGTCGGGCTTGCGCAAGGTGCTGCTCCTCTGTTGGTGTTCGGTGCCGCCGGTCAGGCCGGCTGCTCGGTGGGGAAGTCGGAGGCGCCGTCGTCCGCGAACGGGACGGCGAGGTGGTCGGCGGCCGCGGGGTCGTCGACGGGCAGGGCGACGGCATCGGGGACGATGCGCCTGATGAGGCCGGTCAGGACGCGTCCCGGGCCGATCTCGATGAACGTGGCGACGCCGTCGGCGCGCATCCTGCGGACCGCGCCCACCCAGTCGACGCCGGTCGTGAGGTGATCCACGAGCTCAGCGCGTGCCGCGTCGGCGGTGGTGATGGGGCGGGCGTCGGCGTTCGTGAGCAGCGGCGGATGGGGATCGCGGAACGTGATGCGGGCGAGGATCTCGCGCATCCCGTCGGCGGCCTCCGCCATCAGCGGCGAATGTGCCGCGACGCTGACCGGGAGCTCCAGCGCCCGCTTCGCACCCAGCTCCCGGGCGATCCCGAGCGCCGCCTCGATGGCCTGCCGCTCGCCGGAGACCACGACCTGGCCCGGGGAGTTGCGGTTCGCGACCCCGATCACACCGTGCTCGCCGGCGCGCCTGATCAGCTCGGGCAGCTGGGCATCGTCGAGGCCGATGAGCGCCGCCATGCGTCCCTCGCGCCCGGCCCCGCTGGCCTGCATCAGGCGGCCGCGCTCACGCACGAGACGGACGGCGTCCGCGAGCTCCAGGGCGCCGGCGGCGACGAGGGCGCTGTACTGGCCCATCGAGTGGCCCGCGGCGTAGACCGGGTCCGGCGCGTCGATGCCCCACTCCGCCCAGCGCTCGCGCAACGCCTCGAGGTAGGCGATGGACGCGGCGAGGAGCGCCGGTTGGGCGTTCTCCGTGCGATCCAGCTCCTCCTCGGGGCCTTCGAACGCGAGACGGCTGATGGGCTCGCCGAGCGCAAGGTCGGCATGCTCGAACACGCGGGCGGCGGCCGGGGACGCATCCACGAGGGCGCGCGCCATGCCCACGGCCTGGCTCCCCTGGCCGGGGAAGACGAAGGCGATCTTGATCATCGGACGCCAGAGTAGGCCTTAGAGCGGCCTCTCCAGCGTGATTCCCGTGCACAGTTGCACGGGAATCGGGCCATCGTCGGCTGCCGGGCGGACAGGTCTTCTCCGGCGACGCCCGATCCGCAAGACCCATGTAGCCTTGCATGGATATCGACCCCACCCGATCGCCTGAGGACCCATGGCCGCCCGCACGCCGCGCCCCACGCCACGTCGTCGCAAGGCTGCGCCGCGCACCGTCATCGCGAGGGTCTTCGAAGCCGACCTGTCGGCCCCGGTCGTCGCGGCCGGCACCCGGATCCAGAACGTCCGCCAGATCACCGAGCGCGTCGCGATGGGCCGGGCCCTGTGGCGGGAGCTGGTGGTCGGCTTCGCGTCCCAGTTGGGCGAGCTGCGCCTCGGATTCACCCAGCTCGCGGCGCTGTATGTCCTCGCAGACGGCCGGACGACCACGATCGCCGATCTCGCCGAGGCCATCGGCCGCTCCCCGTCGGCGACGTCACGGCTCGTCGACGGGCTGGAGAAACGGCGACTGGTGGAGCGGCACGCCGAGGAGGACGATCGCCGCCAGCGCAGCGTGTGGCTGACGCCACGTGGCCAGGCGACGCTGCGGGTGGTGGACCGGGCTCGGGCCGATCAGTTCCTGTCGGCGGTGCGGCCGCTGCCGACGGCGGAACGGGCCCTCGTGGCGATGGGCGTCGCCGCGCTGGCGACCCACGCCATCAGCCGGCGTGGACGGCTCATCCGGGGTCGCGACTGACGGCGGCGCGTCGCGTCGCGACGGACGGGGCGCGGGACGGATGGACAACGATCGGGACCTCGGACGCGGGAAGACGGACGCGCGCAGGCGCCTCACCGTTCCGAGGCGATCGGGTGTCCCGAAGGTTTCAGGCTGTGCTGCCGCCGACACCCCGCGAGTGCGGTGCGCCGCTTGCCCGTGAGACGGCCGCGGGCGAGGATGTGAGCAGTCGCCCAGCAGGAAGGACACCGATGGACATCTCGCGCATCCGCGTCGCCGAGTACCGGATCGGCCACCGCCACAAGGATGGCGCGTGGGGCGAGATGGAGCCGGTGGAGCACAGCAGCGTCGAGCACGACCCGGAGCGCCGGTGGGGCCTCGGGAAGCTGTTCAAGTGCACGTCGTGCGACGAATGGGCGGTCATCCAGCCCACCGGCACGGACGGCGAGCCGCTCGAGGACGAGTAGCCGCTGACCCCGCGGCGCGGGTCAACCGCAGAAGGCGCGCACCACGTCGTAGAGCACGGGCAACCCCCAGCGCAGCGCCTCGACCGAGACGCGCTCGTCGACCGCGTGGTACTTCTCGAGGATCCGCTCGGACGCATCCATGCGGAGCGGCGCGAACCCGTAGCTCGGCACGCCGAGCTTGATGAGGTGCTTGGCGTCCGTCGCGAGCGGGATCATCACCGGGACCGGCACGCCATCCGGATCGTGCGCCAGGACCGCGTCGCGGATGTGGGCGTAGAGGTCGGTGTCGGTCGGCGCGACGACGGGATCCGCGGCGATGATCAGCTCGACCGTGCACACGTCGCTGAGGTCGCCCAGCCGCCGCTCCACCTCGGCCCGCATGTCCGGCTCCGTCGTCCCGGGAAGGACCCGGCAGTCGATGATGACCGTGGCCTCGCCCGGGATGACGTTGTACTTCACGCCGGCGTTCACGACGTCGGGGCTGATCGTGTCCCGCAGGACCGCGCGCGTCGCCCGCGCGATCGACGGGTCGCACAGCGACCGGAGCGCCGCCTCGCTGCGACCCGCATCGTCTCCGGTGATCGCCGCCAGCAGGTCCCGCTCGGCAGGATCGAGGACCGTCGAGGCCTCCTCGAACAGCTGGCGCACGGGCGCGGTCAGGCGGGGAGTCCCGGGCTCGGCCATCCGGGCGATGACCGTCGCGGCGCGCACCGCGGCGTTGTCCTCGCGCGGCATCGAGGCATGACCCCACGTCCCGCTGACCGTGATCCGGTAGACGCAGTAGCCCTTCTCGCCGATGCCGATCGGGTAGAACCGCCGGCCGGCCGCCGCCACCGACGCACCGCCGCATTCGCTGAGCGCCCCGACCGCGCGCAGCGCCTCAGGACGATGCTCGACCAGCCACGCGGCGCCGTCCTTGCCGCCGGCCTCCTCGTCCGCGGTGCACGCGAACAGGATGTCCCGCCGGAGCCCCGGGATCGGGTCGGTCGCGGGGTCGCGGCCGGCGGTCCGCGCCTCGGCGGCGAGGCGGCGAAGCACGCCCAGCTGGAGCGCCACCATGCTCTTCATGTCGACCGCGCCGCGTCCCCAGATGTAGCCGTCGGCGATGTCGC
The DNA here is from genome assembly GCA_963778025.1 of uncultured Chloroflexia bacterium. Lineage (GTDB taxonomy): Bacteria > Chloroflexota > Limnocylindria > Limnocylindrales > CSP1-4 > CAVZTA01. The sequence goes on from CAVZTA010000003.1 coordinate 433,170, forward strand.
CCGAGAACGGGTCGTGCGCCCACCGGTCCGCCGGCGCCGGGACCACGTCGAGGTGGCTGAGCAGCAGGAGCGGCTCGCCGCCGGTGCCGTCGCCGCGGATCCGGGCGAGCACCGAGCCACGCCCGGGGACGGGCTCCAGCACCTCGGGCACGATGCCCGCGTCGGTCAGCCGATCGGCGATCGCGCGCGCCGCATCGAGCTCGGCGCCGGGCGGGTCGGGCGGGTTGACCGACGGGATGCGGATGAGGTCGACGAGGTCGCGGACGAGCGTCTCGTGCGCGTCGGCCCAGGTGGCCGCGTCGACGCCGGCCGACGGCAGGCGGGTCGGCGTCGCGGTCACGCGACGATCCAGCGCACGAGGATCTCGCCGTCCCCGCCCGTGACGAGGCCGCTCAGACCGATCAGCGCGCCGACGATGCCCAGGACGAAGCCCATGAGGACGATGGTGATGGCCATGCCGATGAGGAGCCGGGTGTCGCGTGACTCGCGCTCCAGCGTCTCGGCGAGCTCGGGATCGTCACCGCCCGGGATGTACGGCGCCTCGAGCCCGCGACGGCGTGCGGCGACGGCTCGTGGCGAGTCGTAGCGGGCGGGATCGGCCGGCAGCTCGGAATCGCCGGCCAGCGGACGCGTCGACGCGGCGGGTGCGGGTCCCTGGCTCATCGGCCCAATGGTGCCGTACCGCTCGCCGGCGTGCCGGCGAGCGATGTCGCGAGCGGTCCGCGCACGCCCAGCAGGTCCGGCGTGGGCTGGTACCCGAGCCTCGCGTTCACCGCGCGCATCGGCGCGTTGGTCTCGTCGTTGCCCGTCTCGAGCCACTCGAGCCCGTGGCGCATCGCCCAGCCGATCGTGGCCCGTTTCAGCGCCGTCGCGACGCCGCGGCCGCGCCACGCCGGCAGGACGGCGGTCATGTCGTGGTAGGCGATCGTCGATGAGCCGGGGGCGAACATGAGGCTCGCGTAGCCCACGACCCCGCCGGTCGCGAGGTCGACCGCGATGAGGAACGCGTCGTGCGGCATCCCCGGCCGGTCGACATCGCGCGCACGGAACGCCTCGAGCGTGCCCGGGTCGACGGGCTCGCCGACGTGCGGGATGTCGCGGAACGTGGCGACGGCGACGGCGTGCACGCCCTCGATGAGCTCGGGCTCCGAGGCGAGGTCGGTGATCCGGATGCCCTCCGGCGGCGCGACGTCGGGCGCGGCCGCCTCCGCGACGCGCAGGCGCACCATGCGCATCCGCTCGTAGACCTCGAAGCCCCGGTGCTCGAGGAACGCCAGGCCGTCGGTCCAGGTCTCCAGCACGTCGCCCTGGAAGCCGGTCTTGCCCTGGCGCGCGGCCGCCTCGGACGCCGCGGTGAACAGCGCCGAGCCGATCCCGCGACGCCGCCATCCGGGCAGGACGCCAAGCCACAGCCAGGAGCGTTCGAAGTCGGCCGGGTACATGTAGATGCGCGCCGCGGACCCCGCGCCGATCACGCGTCCCTCCGCCTCGGCCAGGAGGCGCGTTCCGCCCGGATAGGTCGCCATCTCCCACGCGAGCTCGTCGACGGACGTCGGCCACACGGGCTGGAGCTCGTTCACGACGTCGACGTAGGCGCGACGGTCGGCGTCGCCCTCGACGACGCGGATGCGCCAGCTCACCCCAGCTCGTCGCGCAGCGGTCGCGCGACGTCGTCGACGATCCGCCGCAGCTCGTCGACGCCCAGCGCGGGCCGCATCCCGAGCATCAGGTGGGTCGCGCCGGTCTGGACCATCGAGCGCGCGGTCGCGAGCGCGCTCGCCCGGTCGTCCCGGACGTGGATCTGCGCCACGAAGTCGAAGCCGTCGGGATCCCGGCCCTCGGTCGCGAGCCGGGCGAGGAGGTCGTCGCGTTTCGTTCGCAGGTACGACGGGTCGTTCGCGTTGACGCCCGGGACGAGCCAGCCCTGGGCCGCGCGGGCGGCGAGCGCGAGGCCGCGCGGGCCCTGGCCGCCGAGGTAGATGGGCGGGCCGCCGGCCTGGACCGGTCCGGGCTCCAGGGTCGCCCCGCGGAGCGGATAGAACGGGTCGTCGAGCGTGACGCCCGGCGGCGCCGCGGCCGCGTCGGAGAACAGCGCCCGGAGCACGCCCACCGCCGACTCCAGCCGGTCGATGCGCTCCTTGAGCGGCGGCAGCGGGATGCCGAACGCCCGGTGCTCGAACTCGTGCCAGCCGGCGCCGAGCCCCAGGATGAACCGCCCGCCGGTCGCCTGGTCGAGGACCGCGGCCTGCTTCGCGAGGATCGCCGGGTGGCGGAACGTGTTGGACAGCACGCTGTGTCCGATCCAGTGTCCGGGCACGTGGTGGGCGAGCGTGGCTGCGACCGTGAACGACTCCAGCGACGGACCCGACCGATCGTCCTCGAGGTCGGTGAGGTGGTCGTTCATCCAGACGCCATCGAACAGGCGAAGCTCGCCGGCCATCGCCCACAGCTCGTCGAGCACGGACCACTCGACGTCCTGCGGGGAGGTCTTCAGGGAGATCGCGACCCGGCGCGGACTCACGACGGCGAGGCGCTCACGACGGCGATGCGCTGCCCACGGGCTGGGCGGCGACGCTCGACGCCGACGTCTCGCGCGTCGCCAGCGCGCGCCGCATCCGCGCCCCGTTCGTGACCGCCCCATCCGAGGCCGACGACACCAGCGCGGCGTACTTGGCGAGCACGCCGCTCGTGTAGTTCGGCTCGGGCGGCGACCACGCGGCGCGACGTCGCTCCAGCTCCTCGGCCGGGACGTCGAGGTCCAGGCGATGCGCGTCCACGTCGATGACGATCGGGTCACCCTCCTGGACGAGGGCGATCGGTCCGCCGAGCGCCGCCTCGGGCGCGATGTGGCCGACCATCAGCCCGTGCGTGCCGCCCGAGAAGCGGCCGTCCGTGATCAGCCCCACCGTCGGGCCCAGCCCCTGGCCCTGCAGCGCGCCCGTGACGTGGAGCATCTCCTGCATCCCCGGGCCGCCGACCGGACCCTCGTACCGGATGACCACGACGTCGCCGTCGACGATCCCGCGCGCCGCGACCGCCTCGTAGCACGCGGTCTCGCTGTCGAACACCCGGGCCGGTCCGCGGTGGTAGCGACGCTCGTGCCCGGCGAGCTTGATGACGCACCCGTCGGGCGCCAGCGAGCCGCGCAGGATCGCGAGGCCACCGGTCGGCTTGAGCGGCGTCTCGATCGAGCGGACGACCTCCTGGCCGGGCGTCTCGACCGCGTCCGCGGCGATCTTCGCGATCGTCCGGCCGTCGACCGTCTTCTGCGACCCGTCGAGCAGGTCACGCTTGAGCAGCTCGCGCATGACCAGGGACACGCCGCCCGCGTCGTACATGTCGGCGGCCGAGAAGCGGCCGCCGGGCATCATGTCGGCCACGATCGGCGTGCGGTCGGCCACCTCGCCGAACTCGTCGATGGTCAGGTCGATGCCCAGCTCGTACGCGATGGCCAGCAGGTGCAGCACGCCGTTGGTGGAGCCGCCGGTCGCGGCCACCGACGCGATGCCGTTCTCCAGCGCCTTCCGGGTCACGAGGTGCCGGGGGCGGATGTCATGGCGCACGAGCGTCATCGCGAGCTCGCCCGCGCGCTTCGCCGCCTGGTCCTTGCTCGGATCCTCCGCCGGGATGCCGTTCAGCCCGGCCGGTGACAGCCCGATGAACTCGAGCACCGTGGCCATCGTGTTGGCCGTGAACTGGCCGCCGCACGCGCCCGGTCCCGGGCACGCGGCATTCTCGACCTCGTACAGCTCGTCCAGCGTGATCTTGCCGGCCCGGTACGCGCCGATGGCCTCGAACACGCTGACGACGGTCTGCTCGCGACCCTTGTACATGCCGGGATAGATCGTGCCGTTGTAGAGGATCAGGCCGGGCAGGTCGAGCCGAGCCAGTGCCATCGCGGCCGCCGGCAACGTCTTGTCACAGCCCACGAGGCACACGACGCCGTCGAACAGGTGCCCGCGGGCGACGAGCTCGATGGAATCCGCGATGACCTCGCGCGACACCAGGCTTGCCTTCATGCCCTCCGTGCCCATGGACACGCCATCGCTCACCGCGACGGTGTTGAACTCCATGGGCGTGCCGCCCGCCGCGCGGATGCCCTCCTTCACGAACTCGGCCAGCCGTCGCTGATTCAGGTTGCACGGCATCGTCTCGATCCACGTCGTCGCGACACCCACGATCGGCTTGGCGAGATCGTCGTCGGTGAAGCCGACCGCCTTGAGCATCGCCCGCGCGCCGGCCCGGTCGGGGCCGTCGGTGAGCAGGTGGCTGTGGCGCTTGCCGGGGTCGGTGGGGCGGCCGTAGGGCAGGGGATGGTCGGTCATCGGGACCTCAGGGGATCACGGCTGGCGGTCATCGGAAGTGTAGGCGGCGGACCGGGCGTCCCGGCCGTGCGCCTGTCCCTTGAGTGCCGCTGTCGCGCGCCCTATCCTGCGCGCACCGCGGTGAGGGCGCGGCCGAGGAGGATCGATGGACCAGAAGCTCGAGATGCTGCGGCGTGTCCCGCTGTTCGCCGCGTGCGGCGGACGCGAGATCGAGGAGCTCGGGCGGCTGGCTGACGAGGTGGACGTCCCGGCGGGCACCGAGCTCACCCACGAGGGCAAGCACGGCGGCGAGTTCTTCATCATCCTCGAGGGCGCCGTGCGCGTGGACAAGGGTGGCGAGACGCTGCGGGTCATGGGTCCCGGCGAGTTCCTGGGCGAGATCGCGCTCGTGGACGGTGGTCCGCGCACGGCAACGGCGACGACGGAATCGCCCTCCCGGCTGCTGGTCGTCGGGCACCGCGAGTTCCACAGCCTGATGGACGACCATCCGTCGATCCGGGTCGCCGTCCTCGAGGCGCTCGCCCACCGGGTCCGCAACCTCGACCAGCAGGGCCCGCACTAGCGACCGCCGGCACGGCGTCGACACCGGGCGCCGGCTCGCTCGACCCAGGACAGCGGATCGCGGGCGACGGTCCCCTCGTGCCGTCGCCCGCGTGGGCGCAGGCCGCCGCTAGAGAGGCGCTACGGCGTCCCTCCGTCGTCCGGGATGCGCTTGTACTCGTCCCCTGGACGACGGATGACGGCCGAGGTCGCCCTCGGGACCGCCGTCGCGAACCCCGACCCGCCGCCGTCGTCCGGGATCCGGCGGTACTCGGCGCCCGGCGCAGCGGTGTCGGCTGAGACCGCGGGCGGCACCGGCGCCACGAGGCCGGACGTGGCCTCCTCGACGGTCGTCTGCGCGGATACGCTGGCTGGACCCTGGGTCGATCGCATCCCCACCACCAGCGCGCCCGCCAGGAAGGCTGCGGCCAGCCCAAGCACGAAGACGCCGAGCCCGACGGTCGGCCCGGCCGCCGTGCGTCCCGACATGGTCACCCGCTCGTTCATCGCTCGCTCCCTTCGATCCTCTCCCGCCCCTCGCGGTCGACGGACGGGAGGCCCACGCGCTCCGGCCCGTTCATCGATACCGACGCGTGGCTCCCGCGAGACGCGTATCCGATGACCGAACTGGCGTCGGGGAGCCGGTGTTACGGAGCGCTGCCCGTCGCGTAGCCGACGTCGCGCCCTGGCCCGAAGTGCGCGTTCGAGATCGCATGGAGCCGGCCGTCGGTGCGCATCGCGTCGAACACGGCATCGAGCGCCGTGATCAGCCGCTCGGGAGGCTCAGCGTCCCGTCGCACGATCGCGCTGCGTGGCTCGACCGGAGCCGCACGCCACGACACGACATCTGCCTGGTCCACTCCCTGGCCGCCGCGGATCGACCCGTTCGTGCACCCATCGTAGGTACAGCCCGCGTCGACATAGGTGAGCCCCGCCGTGACGAGTGCCACCGCGTTCCCGGCCTGCACCAGCCCGAGACACTCTGTCTCGCTGGCCCGCAAGGTGACCTCGGCGGTGATCGGCGGTGTCGTGGTGTCGCCGTAGGTCCCCCGAAGCCATTCGGCGCCCTGGTCGTTCTCGACAGCGCAGATCGGCCCTGCCGAGATCATCGCGTCGGTCAACCCTCGCGGGCCCAGGAGGAAGTGGGGCCAGTAGTAATACGGCTGGGTCGACGCGAAGTGCTCGGCCGGGATCAGCCAGTCAGCGACCGACGGCAGGGCGACATCCCAGGTCGTCGCGGATCCGTCGCTGAGCATCTCCTCCGTCGACACGCGAACCAGTTCGAGTCGAACCCCGAGGCGATCAGCGATCTCCGTCGCCACGTCCTCGTCGAACGAGCCCTTCGACCCCGGCAGACGGTACTCGAGCTGCTCCGGACGGACCGCGATGGTGATCACCCCCGACACCTGGATGCGCCCGAGGAGATCCGCCGGCACGACCGCTGATGCGCTCGGCGCGAGGGAAGCGCTGGCGCTCGGCATCGGGATCGGTGGTCGGCCGACCTGGGCGATGGCGAGTGCCAGGACGATGAGGAGCGCGATCGCGATCAACAGCGATGCCGCGGTGCGGGCCGGCCCCGCTCGCGGCGGGACGTCGGGCGTCCGTCGGGGTCGAACGTCGCCCTCGGCGATCATCGGCGAGAACCGGCGGGCGTACAGCGGGTCACCCGTCGGGTCGTCGCGGAGGCGGCGCTCGAGTTCGGCTTCCGGGATCACCGCGCCTCCTCCACGTGGACATCGCTGCGGAGTGCGGCGATGCCGCGCGAGGCGATCGCCCGCGCCCCCGCCGGGGTGACACCCATCACCCGCGCGACCTCATCGAACCCGAGGTCGGCCTTGTAATGGAGGTAGAGGACCTGCCGTTGGCGGTCCGGAAGCCGGTCGACCTCGAACCAGATCGACAGCCGCCTCGTGATCTCCGTCTCATCGTCCTGTGGTCCGCGGACGACGCTCGAGATCCGCCCGAGGATGTCGTTGACGCGGCGACGCACGCCGGTGCTGGTCCATCGCCACGCGATAGAGGGCGGTGAAGACCCAGGCGCGAGGGTCGTCGATGACCGTCCCGGCCCTGAGCACACCGAGCAGGCGCGTCACTGACTCCTGGACGGCGTCCTGCGCCTCCTCGTCGGTCAGACCGACCCGCCGGGCGAAGCCGAACAGCCCCTGTCCGTACCGCTCTTCGACGTCGAGCGTGATCCGGACGGGATCCGCCGAGGGCTCGACGATGGGCGGCCGCACCTCGCCCGCCCGGCCGACGCGCACGTCCTCCAGCCTCGACGGCCGCACGTCAGGAGCAGGCCCTGACGTGGACCCGGCGAGTTCGCGCGCGTCGTGGTCGGGCTTCGACGTCTCTATGTCACGAAGGACGCCTGGACGGCGGAAAACGCGTACATCATGAGCGTCCGGACCCGTAGCGCGCGCGTCGTGTCAGTCCGCGATCTGGTCCTCGGCCACCGGCGACCACGCGTCGATCAGTCGCGGACGCGGGCGAGCGTCGCCAGCGGCAGCGCGCCCTGGCCCAGCACCGCGTCGTGGAAGCCTCGGATGTCGAACCGGCTGCCCAGACGCTCCCGGGCCGCATCGCGCAGCCGCAGCAGCTCCAGCTGGCCGGTCTTGTAGGCGAGTGCCTGGCCGGGCCACACGATGTACCGGTCGATCTCGTTGGCGATGTTGTTGGCCGCCAGCGCCGAGTGCTCCGTCATGAACGCGATGGCCCGGTCGCGTGACCAGCCCAGCGCGTGCATCCCGGTGTCGACGACCAGGCGCCCGGCGCGCCAGGCGTCGTACGACAGGACCCCGATCCGGTCGAGGTCGCCGCTGTACAGGCCCATCTCATCGGACAGGCGCTCCGTGTAGAGGCCCCAGCCCTCGAAGTACGAGGTCGGCCCCAGGTGTCGCCGGAACGCCGGCAGCCCCTCGAGCTCCTGCCCGATGGCGATCTGCAGGTGGTGGCCCGGAACGGCCTCGTGGAACGCGAGCGCCTCCGCCTCGTAGCGCGGCCGGGTCTCGGGCGCCGAGGTGTTGAGGTAGTAGCGCCCGGGTCGCGAGCCATCGGCGGCCGGTGCCCGGTAGTACGCGATGGTCGAGTGCTCCTCCTCGTGGGGACCCATCCGCACGACCTCGCACGCGGCCTTCGGGAGCCGGCCGAACCAGGCGGGGATCGCCGCGACGGCCCGTGCGAGGCTGGCCTCGGCGACCGCCTGGACGTCCTCGCGGCTCGAGAAATGGAGGACCGGGTCATGACGCAGCCGGTCCAGGGTCTCCGCCAGCGACCGCGTCCCCAGCACCCGCCCGCCGAGCTCGACCAGCTCGGCGTCGATCCGGTCGATCTCCGCGAGCCCCATCGCGTGGAGGTCCGTCGCCCTGATCTCGAGGGACGTGTGATGACGGATCGCCAGCGTGTACGCCGCCTCGCCGCCCGGGACCCGGCCGAGGCCCGGCCGGTCGTCCCCACGCGTGGCGGGCAGCACCGTTTCGACCAGCGTCGCATGCAGCCGCTCCAGCGCCGGACGGACGACGGTCCCCACGGCCTCGCCGAGCGACGCCCGGAAGCGCGACCGGTCGGCCTCGGTCCACCCGTCGAGTGCCTCGACATGTGCCGCGGGCGCCATCAGCGGCCATGTCGTGTCGGGCTGGGCAAGCAGCGTCCGCAGGATGTCGATGGTCCGCTCGACCGGCGCGCGCGCGGCGATCCGGCCGTCGGCGAGGCTCCGGCGCAGGTTCGCGGTGTTCGTGTCCACGTACGGCCCCATCGCGCGCCAGCGCGCCAGCAGCTGCCCGCCCTCTGCCGGCGTCGTGCAGCGCTGGTAGTCGACGACGGTGACCAGCATCACGGGGATGCCTTCCAGCGGATCGACCGTCCAGTCGACGAGACCCGTGTCGAGGATCGCGAGATCGCCGACCAGCGCCTCGTGCAGCGCCGCATGGGTGACCCGGTCCGCGGCCGAGAGGGCCGCCGCGTCGAGCGCCTGGAGGTCGCCGAGCAGGCCCGCCGCCCGCGCCCGGGTCGCCGCGATGCCGGCCTCCGACTCGTCGGGCATCCGATCGTCGCGCCCGGGCTCACCGACCAGCGTCGAGGTGAGCGGCCGAGCGTCGAGGATCGACTGCCAGTAGGCCTCGGCGAGGGCCGATAACGTCACATCCGGCGTGTGGGGGTCAGCCGTCACCGCTCACAGCGTCCGGTGTCGACCGCGCCGGTCCGGCCCAGCGCGGGGGCGACGGCGACGCTCACGTCGACCGGGGCGAGCGCGTAGCCGACGTCAGGATCCGTGCGCGACTCCGCGAACACGACCCCGCCCACCGTCCCGTCGCCCAGGATGAGCGGGCCGCCCGAGTCCCCACGCTCGATCGCCGCTCGGAGCTCGAGGATCTCCCGCGGGACCCGGTCCTCGCCGTAGATGTCGCGGCCGATCGCCTGGTAGCGATCCGCGACGGCCGCGGCCACCACCGTGAGCCGCCCACCCTGCGGATAGCCGAGCGCCGCTCCGATCGCGCCGCGTACCGGGTCCTTCGTCGCGAACCGGAGCACCGGCGCGGACACCTTCGGAGCCCGCAGCACGGCCACGTCGAGCTTCGGGTCGAAGGCCACGACCGTGGCGTCGGTGGTCGTGTTCGCCGCATCGCCGAGCGTGACGCGGACACGGTCGCTGCCGGCGACGACATGGGCGTTGGTCACGAGATAGCCGGGCGCGACCGCGAACGCCGTGCCCGTGAGGGTCGCCCCGCAGGCGAGCGCCGAGACCCGGGCCATGCTGGCCCTGGCGGCGTCCGCGATGCGCTGGGCGCGCGGATCGGTGGGCACATCGACCGGTGCGGCCGGCACCGGCTCCAGGCCGAGGAACACGTCGGGCAGTCCGGAGGCATCCAGCAGGGAGCCCAGCTCGGCGGCCAGCTCGCCGGGCGGCGGCAGGACCGCGGTCATCGCGCGGAGCGCGGTCGACGACTGGACCTGCGAGGTGAGGCGCGGCAGCGGTCCCAGGGCGAGGAGCCCGCCGGCGAGCCAGACGATGAGCAGCGCCTGCGCCACGCCCACGACGAGGCCCAGGATCCGGTCCGCGGCCGAGAGCACGCCACGCCCCAGTGAGCGTCCGACACCGGCGCCCAGCGCGGAGCCGATGGCTTCGCCCACCGCCACGGCGCCCAGGATCCCGCCGAGGACGACGATCGCGCGGGGTAACGGCTCGAGGTCGGCGAAGAAGTCGGTCGCGGCGGGGATGAGGGCGAGTGCGACGGCGGCGCCGGCGATCGCGCCGAGGATGCCGCCGAGCTGGGGGAGCGCGCCCGAGCGGTAGCCGGCGAGCGCGGCGAACACGATGAGGACGACCGCCAGGCCGTCGATGAGGTTCACGCGGGGGAGTATGCCCGCCGCGTCTGTGAACCGGCCGTGGGTCGTGGGTCCTGCCCCGCGGACCCGGCCGGGTGGGTCAGGGGATGGTCACCCGGACCGGCTCGGCCTCGCCCGTCGCGCGGATGGTGTACGTCCCGGGCTCCAGCTCGCCGAGGTCGACGATCGTCGCGTGGAGCTCCGCGATCTCGATGCACATCGCGTTCCGGTCGCCGATGCCGTCCTTCACGGTCAGGGTGATCGTCGTGCCGTCGCGCGCCACGACGACGCCCGCCAGGACGGTGCACGGGGCGACGCCACTCCACCACTCGACCTGGACGGCCAGCCGTCGCCCGTTGAGCGCGGGGATGATGCGGGTCGCCGACGCGTCGTGCGGCTGGAGCGCGGCCGGGTCGGGCTGGACGAGCTGCGCGTGCCCGCCCGGCTCGACGCCGGGGACGCCACCGCCGATGGCGCCCGGGTCGGTGGCGCTCGTGTCCGGCGGGGGACTGTCGGTGGGCGCCGGGATGGTCGTCGGTGGCGCCGAGGACGCCGGGCCGGACGGTGAGGCGGCGCCGCCACCGGACGAGCACGCGGCGAGGACGAGGACGACGACGCCGGCGAGCGGCAGGAGACGACGGACGGTCATGGCGCCCGTGACGACCGGGCGGCGGACCGGGTTCCGCTCCCCGGCGCGTCGTTCGTGCCACCGCGCACCACTCGGCACGACGCCACCGTTGACAGGGCGGCGCATGGACGGACGTCGATGGTCCGGACCCGGTGCGCGCCCGGAGCATGCGTAGCGCGAACCGGTCGGACCCTCCCACCGGCCGGATCGCCCTCCGTCCGACGACCACGCGGGTCCGCCCGCCACCACGGGAGCTTCGAGGTCCCTGCGATGACCAGCCTCGCGATCCCCGTCACGCGGCCGCGCGCCGGCCGTGTCCATCCTCGCGCCACCGTGAGCCGCGTCCGCGACACCGCCATCGCCGCGATCGTCGTCGTCCGCGCCACGTGGCGAGCCATCGCCGACGACGGGCAGCTGGGTCCGTCCGTGGACCTCCTCGCCGGCCGTTTCAGCGGCGCCCGGGTCTGATCGCCCGCCGCCGTCCACCCGGGCCGGGTCGTACCGGTCCTCGCTCCAGGAGCACTGCCATGCGCCGTCCCGCCAAGACCCCCGCCCAGGCCGTCGTCCATGCCGGTCATCGTGGGCCCATCCTCGCGTGTCCGATCTGCGTGCGCCACGCGGATGCGGCCGTGTTCGCGACGCGCCTTCGGGCGCTGCGGGCTCGCTGACCATGGCCCGCGAGGTCGCCGTGGATCCGGCGGCGCTCCTGGCGCGCTACCACGCGCGCCACGGCGTCCGCCAGCTCGCCTGCCCGGTGTGCATGCGACCGCGCGTGACTCCGGCGAAGGGCCGGCGGACCGTCCGCCGGCACTGGCATCCGGCGGGCGGATGAGCGCCACGCGGTCGTGACCCCGCGGGCCGTCGCCCCGCGGGCCGTCGCCCGCGGCGTCAGTGGGTGGCGGCGGGAGCCCGGGTGTCGACGCGGGGCGGATGCGCCGCCTCCCAGGCGGCGAGCTCCGGCTCGTGCTGCAGGAGATAGCCCAGCTCGTCGGTCCCGGCGAGCAGCATCAGCTTCGCGAACGGGTCGACATCGAAGTCGACCGTCGTCCCGTCCGGCAGGAGCACGCCCTGCTCGGCGAGGTCGACGGTGATCACGAGGTCGGGGTCGGCCTCCATGAGGTCCCACAGCCGCTGGTGCGTCGCCGGGTCGACGACGACCGGCAGCACGCCGTTCTTGAGCGAGTTGCTGCAGAAGATGTCGGCGAACGACGTCGACAGGATCGCGCGCACGCCCCACGCGGCCAGCGCCCATGGCGCGTGCTCGCGCGACGAGCCGGCGCCGAAGTTGTCACCGACGAGCAGCACCTTTCGCCCGGCCATCCCGGGCTGATCGAGCACGAACGGGGGGTCCTTGAGCGACCCGTCCTCCTCGAACCGCCAGTCGCGGAACAGCGCGTCGGCAAGGCCGGCCTTGTCGGTGACCTTGAGGTAGCGGGCCGGGACGATCTGGTCGGTGTCGACGTTCTCCGCCCCTAGCGGGACGATCCGTGACGAGAACTGGCGATACGGCTCGGCCATCGTCAGCGTCCTCCGACCGCGGCGAGCGTCTCGATGCCGGGCAGCGTCCGCGGATCGGTGACCACGCCTGCGATCGCGGACGCCGCGGCGGTCAGCGGCGAGGCGAGGAACGTCCGGCCACCCTTGCCCTGGCGCCCTTCGAAGTTGCGGTTCGACGTGCTGACCGCGTACTGCCCCGGGGCCAGCTGATCGCCGTTCATCGCGATGCACATCGAGCAGCCCGCCTCGCGCCAGTCGGCGCCGGCCGCCCGGAAGATGTCGTCGAGGCCCTCACGCTCCGCCTCGCGCTTCACCTCGTCGGAGCCCGGCGTGATCATCAGCCGCACGCCATCGGCGATGCGCCGTCCCTTGAACACCTCGGCGGCCAGCCGCAGGTCGCTGATGCGGCCGTTGGTGCACGAGCCGATGAACACCACGTCGACCTTCTGGCCGAGGATCGGCTGGCCCGGGCGGAGGTCCATGTACTCGAGCGCGCGCTCGAGCGCCCGCCGCGCGCCGGCGTCCGGCTGCTCCTCGGGCGATGGCACCTGTGACGTGATCGGGATGCCCATGCCCGGGTTGGTGCCGTAGGTGACCATCGGCTCGAGCGCGTTCGCGTCGATCACGATCGACTTGTCGAACGTCGCCTCGTCGTCGGTCGGCAGGTCGCGCCAGCGTGCGACCGCCTCGTCCCACGCCGCGCCCTGGGGCGCATGTGCGCGGCCGTGGACGTACTCGAACGTGGTGTCGTCGGGAGCGATGAGGCCGGCGCGCGCGCCGCCCTCGATCGACATGTTGCAGATGGTCATCCGCTGCTCCATCGTCAGCGCGCGGATGGCCTCGCCGCGGTACTCGAACACGTGGCCGGTGCCGCCGCCGATGCCGATGCGGGCGATGAGCGCGAGGATGATGTCCTTGGAGCTGACGCCCGGCGCCAGCCGCCCGTCGACCCGCACCTCGTAGGTCCGCGGCCGGCGCTGCAGCAGCGTCTGCGTGGCGAGGACCATCTCGACCTCGCTCGTCCCGATGCCGAACGCCAGGGCGCCGAACGCGCCATGCGTGGACGTGTGCGAATCGCCGCACACGATCGTCATCCCCGGCTGCGTGAGCCCCAGCTGCGGCCCGATGACGTGGACGATGCCCTGCGCGGGCGAGCCGATGCCGTGGAGCGGGATGCCGAAGTCGGCGCAGTTCCGCTCGAGCTGGCTGATCTGCGCGGCCGCCTGCGCGTCGAGCATCGGGAGGTTGCGCGGGGTCGTGGGGATGGAGTGGTCCGCCGTCGCGACCGTCTGGCCCGGGCGCCGCACCGTCAGGCCGCGCTGCCGCAGCCCGGTGAACGCCTGGGGGCTGGTGACCTCGTGGACGAGGTGCAGGTCGACCGCGAGGACGGCGGGCGCGCCCGGCTCTTCGACGACGACGTGGTCGTCCCAGATCTTCTCGACGAGGGTGCGCGGAGCGGTCATGACGGGCTCATCCGGAACGGCGGGAGGGGCGGGGAGCGGTCAGGCTAGCACGGGTCCCGGCGGGACCGGGCGCTCGACGGATGTCGCGGGCGGTGAGCATGCCTTCAGCTCGCGGCGAGCTCCATCGTGCGCGCGCCGTCGGGCGCGGCGGCCGCCTCGACGAGCCACTCGCCGACACCCGCGCCGGCGCCGGGGCGAAGGAAGAGGTACCCCTGTCCCGCGTCGCAGCCCAGGTGCCGGAGCATCGCGTGCTGGCCCGGCGTCTCGATGCCCTCGGCGACGATCTTGAGCCCGAGCGTCCGGCCCAGCGCCACGATCGCGCGGGCGAACGCCCAGTCCTCGGTCGGGTCCTGGACGTCACGGTCCGCGAGCCCGATGAGCTCGCGAGCGATCTTGAGCGTGTCGACGGGGAAGCGGCGGAGGTACGCAAGGGACGAGTAGCCGGTGCCGAAGTCGTCCATCGCGATCCGGACGCCGCGGTCGCGCAGGTCGTGGAGCCGCGCGCTGGTCGCCTGCGGGTCGCGCGCGAGGGCCGTCTCGGTGAGCTCGAGGAACAGCGACTCGGGACGGAGGCCACTCACCGCCATGTCCTCGTCGAGCTGCTCGATGAACCCGGCATGCCCCAGCTCCAGGGGCGACAGGTTGACGCTGAGCGTCAGCTCCTGGAGACCCGGCTGCTGCTGCCAGGCCGCCACCTGCGCGCCGGCGCGGCGCAGGACGGACCGCCCGAGGTCGCGGATCGCGCCGGACTCCTCGGCGAGCCGGATGAAGTCCTTGGGGTCGATGGAGCCGCGGGTCGGGTGCCGCCACCGGGCGAGGGCCTCGACGCCGATGGGCCGGCCGGTGGCCAGCTCGACGATCGGCTGGTAGTGCACCTCGAGCGCCTCGTGGAGGACGTTCCGGGCGAGCTCGGCGCTGAGCGTGTGGCGCTCGACGATGGCATGGTGGACCGTGGGGTCGAACACCGAGTAGCGCTGCTTGCCGTCGGCCTTGGCCGTGTACATCGCGACGTCCGCGTTGCGCAGCAGATCGTCGCCCCGGCGGTCACCCGGACGGGCCGCCGCGACGCCCATGCTGGCGCCCACCACGACCTCGGTGCCACCGACGAGGAACGGCGTCTTCAGCGCATCGATGACGCGCCCGCCCAGGCCCACGGCCTGCGCGATGTCGGTGCCCGGCGCCGGCAGCACCGCGAACTCGTCGCCGCCCAGCCGGGCCGCGAGGTCCTCGCCCCGGATCTCGTGCCGGATGCGCTCCGCGACCGCGACCAGGAGCTGGTCGCCGACGGGGTGACCCAGCGTGTCGTTGACGACCTTGAAGTCGTCGAGATCGAGGAACAGGACGACCGGCAGGTCGACGTCGTCCACGACGGCCTCCAGCCGTCGCTCGACCTCCTCGACGAACAGGGCGCGGTTCGCGAGGCCGGTCAACGAGTCGTGGTAGGCCTGGTGGCGAAGCTGCTCCTTGAGCCGCGACAGCTCGTTGAGCGACTGCTCCAGCTGCCCGTTCTCGAGGGCGACCGCCGCCTGGTTCGCGATCGTCTCGAGGAGCCGGACGTCGTCGGCATCGAACGTGCTGCCTTCGCCCATGCGGTCGACCACCGTCATCGCACCCAGCAGGCCGCGCTCGCCGACGAGCGGGGCGACCATCGCTTCGTGGATCCGCTCATGATCGCGGGTCCACGCGGCCGACGGTCGCGCGACGAACGCACCCTGCCGCTCCGCGATCGTGGCACGCAGCCGGTCGTCGAGGGGGACCGTGACCGGCGTCATCGTCTCGTTCCGGCCGTCGACCGCCGCCACCGTGCGCAGGGCGTCGGCGGACGCGGGATCCGGGAACAGGAGGATCTCGGCACGCTCCGCGCGGAACATGCCGCGCGAGTGCTCGAGGAGCGCCGCGATGGCCGAGTCCAGCTCCGGGGAGTGCTGCAGGATCCGGCTCGACTGGTACAGGAGCTCGAGCCGCTCGTGCTTCTCGCGTTCGGCGACGTACGCCCGGTACGCGACGATGACGATCGCGATGGGCACGACCAGCAGCACGATCGAGCGCGGGTCGACCCACAGCACGGTGACCGCGAGCAGCGCGAGGCTGGTGTTCGCCAGGGCGACCATCAGGCTGAACTGGAGCATCTCGGGCAGCTTCTGATACTGCGGCGCGCCACCCGACAGGGAGATCGCGGTGGCCACGGCGACGGCACCGATGAGGCTCGTCGCCGTGGTGGTCGCGAACGCGGCAAGCCAGTCCTGCGGGCCCGGGACGCCCGACAGCCTCGCGATCGAGTGGAACAGCGCCAGCGACACGACCGCCGTCAACGCGAAGTTCGCGAGATTGAACGAGCGCTTGAGCGTCGACGTGCTGCCGCCCCGGAACAGCGCGACGCCCGCGCCGGTGAGCAGCGCGACCAGGTAGAGGGACGGCGGCAGGACGAACAGGCCGATGACGCCCGGCAGCTCGCTCAACGAGAACGAGTGGCGCTCGCGCCGGAAGTGGACCTGGACGACGTTCGCCTCACCCAGGAAGAACGCCACGGCCATGATCGGCAGCCACGGGATGCTGAACGGCGGGGCGAACTCGCGCTCGTGCTGCAGGGTCAGGATGCCCAGGACGAGGGCAAGGAGGGCGAGCAGGACCACCCAACCCCAGACGCGGACGGCGGGTGAGGCCACCAGCCGGGCGAGCCGGCTGCGCGGGACGGTTCGACTCAGACGGCCGATGCCGGCCATCGTGGGTTCACGAACGGAGGACTCCAGTGCGGTGTGGTGCAGTCTGGGTGACCGATCGCGCAGGACCCATGGCCCGAACGTCCCAGCGCCGGGTGGTACCCGGCCGGGTCATGGATCCCCCGAACGCACGAAGCCGGGACGGCCCGTCGAGGGCCGTCCCGGCCATGAGCACAGCGCTGCCGCTCCGGCGGCTCAGCTCCAGCGATGACCCGCGAGCGGGCCGAGCGGAGCCTCGGCGGTGGTGGGCGTCATGGCGTGCATGACTAGACCCACTTGACGCCGGCGCCGAGCGTGAGGGCCATCGACGCGAGCAGCGTCAGGGCCACGGTGAAGCGCGCCAGGATCGCCTTCACGGATGCCACCTCATCGGTTGGTTGATTCCGATCGGGCCGGCAACCGGGCGGTCTCGCAGCGAGATCCCTGGCTTTGCGTCCCCGCCTCGCGACGGGTTTGCCCTGGACGGTGATCGATCGGGCGACGTCGTTCGTCGGTGCCAGGGACGCTAGGTCCTTCCGTCGGGTCACAGCACTGACCCGATGGTCCTACGGGAGCACCCGGGCGCGGCTATGCAGTCACGCACCAGCCGTGCGGCACGGGGTCGCCGGCGGAACGCCCGCCACGCGACCGCCCGACGCGGTTCGGCGGCGCGACGACCGGGACCATCGGGTCACTGGTGGACAGGACCGCACCTATCCGACCATGGCGCACCCGTGTTCATCCTGTACGCCATCCCTGTCGGCATCGTCATCGGCCTCCTGCTGCGCGGCCGGCTGAGTGGTGTCGCGTCGCTCCAGATCCGCGCGGGCATCGTGATGGTGGCCGGGCTGTGGGCCCAGGTGCTGTTGTTCTCGACGCCCATCGGCGACGCCCTCGGGTCCGCCGCGCCGGCGGCGTACGTGACGTCGACCTTCGCCGTGCTCGTCGCGATCCTCGTCAACCTCCACATCCCGGGGTTGTCGTTCGTCGCCGCGGGCGCCGCGTGCAATCTGCTGGTCATCGTGGCCAACGGCGGCGTGATGCCCGCCGATGCCGCTGCCTACGCCGAACAGGGCCGGACGGCGGCCGACACCTACTCGAACACCGCGATGCTGCATGAGCCCGTGCTGGGCTTCCTGGGCGACGTCATCGCCCTGCCCACGTGGTTGCCCGGGACGAACGTCGTCAGCCTCGGGGACATCCTCATCGCGATCGGCATCGTGACCACCCTGGCGGTCGCGATGGTCCGCGCCCGACGCCCCGTGTCCATCGCCATCGAGCCCACGCCCGTATGAGGTCGACCTCCGACTGTGCTGCGGCGCACCGGACCTGGGTCCGGGACCCCCGGTACTCCTGGGTGACTGGTCCCCACGACTCACGTGCGTACGGTTCGAGTCCCTGGGGTTCCTAGCGCCCCCACCCAGATCTGATCGAGCGCCCGCCCCTTCATCCACCGCTCGATCGCGACCCCAGCAGAGGTGCCCATCGATGCAGCAGCTCAAGGCCCAGTCCTGGCGGATCACCGTCGTCGTCAGCATGCTCATGAGCGCGGCGCTCGTCCTCGAGGCCGGCGCCCGCTGGGCCAAGTAGGTCCATCCCGGCCGGCATCGCCGGCCTGAACGGCGGATCGGCCGCTCGCTCCACGCGGAGCGGGCGGCTTCGTCGTTCCCGGGACACGCAGAAGGGGCTCGTCGCCGGCGTCGCAGCGGTGTACCGTCTTGTGGTCGCGACAGGGGGCATGCGCGAGTGTCGCTCGCGGTCGTGGCATGAGGGTGGGGGTTCCGCATGGGCGGCATCCGGATGGGGCTCCGCGGCGTTGCAGCGCCGGCGGCGACGGTCGTGGGCGTGCGACCGGTCGCGAGCGCGCCAGGGCCCCGGCTCGCCTCCGTCGTCCCGCTCCGTCGTCCCGGCCCGCCCGATGACCGCGCCGCCGGAGCGACGCCGCCCGCGGGCCGCACCGACACGATCGTCGAGATCTACCAGGCCGAGCATCTCGCCCTGTTCCGGTTCGTCCGCGCCGCGACCGGCGATGACGAGGCCGCCGAGGACGTGCTCCAGGAAGCGTTCGTCCGGCTCATCCGCGAGGTCGCGGCGGGCCGGCCGCCGGACAACGCCCACGCGTGGCTCTTCCGCGTCGCGACGAACCTCGTGGTCAGCCAGGTCCGCCGCGCCCGGACGGCGGAGCGGCATCTGGCCGACCTCGACCACGATCCGCTCGCCGCCTCGCCCGAGCAGCTCGTGCTCGTCACCGAGCGCGACGCGGAGGTGCGCCTGGCCGTCGACGATCTGCCCACGGACGCCCGCGTCGCCCTGCTGCTCGCCGCGCGTGGGTTCTCGGGACGGGAGATCGCGCATACGCTGGGCCGGACCGAGGGGGCGGTTCGAACGCTCCTGTGCCGATCGCGGTCGCGGGTCCGCGAGCGGCTCGACGCGGAGCGCTCCAGGGTCGAGGACGCCGCGGGCTAGGATCCCGCGCGCCGTGCGTCGGTCCGGTGGGGTGTGCCCGGTTGCGCCGCCCGGGAACGTCCTCTATGCTGCGCCCCTCGCGGCACCGCCGCGATCGCATGCGCGGAGCGGAGACCTCTTGGCCCGGTTCGACGGACTCCATCGCCACCACGTCGCCATCGTCGTCACCAGCGACGGTCGGCGCGTGCCGGTGCCCGTCCGCCACGTCAGCCCTGTCGACCCGCTCATCGACCTCCTTCGCTCGCTCCTTCTGGGCCTTGAGGACCTTCTTGGGCTCCTCATTACCGGCTCCCGGCGGGAGGACGGACGGACACGGAGGGACCGGCGCTAGGCGCGACGATCACCGAAGACCGAACGGACCCCCGCCGGGTGGCGGGGGTCTTTTGCTGCTCTGGGGTCACGTGACCCCTGGGACGGAGGCGAACGACCGATGACGATCACGAGGGGCAGGGACGCGGCGGCCGCGCCCGAACGGACGCGGCGCAGTCACGTGCCGGGCGACGGGTCGGTCACGGCGGCCGCCGTCGAGCAGGCCCGGCGCGAGATGCTGCGCGACGTCACGCCGCGCAAGAAGAACCGCATCGGCGCGGACGCCCTGATGGAGTCGCTCATCCGGCAGAACGTCGACGTCCTGTTCGGCTATCCGGGGGGCGTGATCCTGCCGCTCTACGACGTCCTCGGCGACTACCCCGAGATCCGCCACGTGCTCGTCCGTCATGAGCAGGGCGGCGGGCACGCGGCCGACGGCTATGCCCGCGCCAGCGGCCGGATCGGCGTCTGCCTGGGCACGTCCGGTCCCGCCGCGACGAACCTCGTCACGGCGATCGCCACGGCGCAGCTGGACTCCGTGCCGCTCGTCGCGATCACCGGCAACGTGCCCGCCGCCCTCCTGGGCAAGGACGCCTTCCAGGAGATCGACATCACCGGCATCACCCTGCCGATGACCAAGCACAACGAGCTCATCCGGGACCCCGATCGGATCCCCGGCGCGGTCGCCGAGGCGTTCTGGATCGCGCAGCAGGGCCGGCCCGGGCCGGTCCACATCGACTTCACCAAGGACGCGCTGACCGGCGAGGCGACCGCCGGGCATCCGTCGCTCGAGGAGGTCATGGCGGCGCTGCCGGGCGTGCGTCCCAACTACGACGGCCATCCGCGGCAGCTGAAGCTCGCGGCCGCCGAGATCGCCAAGGCGAAGCGGCCATTGCTGCTGGTCGGCCACGGCGTGCTCGTCGCCGAAGCCTGGGACGACCTGCGGGCATTCGCCGAGAAGACCAGCATCCCCGTCGCGTGGACGCTCCTGGGCATCGGGGCCATCGACGAGGACCACCCGCTGGCCTACGGCTACATGGGCATGCACGGCTGGAAGCACGTCAATCGGGCGATCCAGTCGGCCGACCTCATCGTCGCGCTCGGGATGCGCTTCGACGACCGCGTGACCGGCAACGTGCGCACGTACGCGCCGTACGCGCGCATCGTCCACGTCGACATCGACCCCGCCGAGATCGGCAAGAACGTGGCGGTCGAGGTGCCCATCGTGGGCGACGCGGGCCGCGTGCTCAGGGCGCTGACGCCGCTCGTGGACGCGGTCGCGATGAGCGAGCGCCAGGGCTACCTCGATGAGCTGGCGGAGTGGCGTCGCGACTCCGAGGGCTCGAGCTGGCACGGCTCGGGCGGCTGGCGCAGCGGCGCCCTGTCGGCCGACTACGTGGTGCAGCGGATCGGCGAGCTGTCCGGCCATGACGCGACCTATGTCGCCGACGTCGGCCAGAACCAGATGTGGCTCGCCCGCTACACGAAGTTCCGGCGACCCCACTCGCACATCAGCTCGGGCGGGCTGGGCACGATGGGCTTCAGCGTGCCGGCGGCGATGGGCGCGGCGCTGGGCCGGCCGGATCACGAGACGTGGGCCATCACCGGCGACGGCGGGTTCCAGATGACCAGCCAGGAGCTGATGACGCTGGTCCAGGACCGGATCCCGGTGAAGATCGCGCTGTTCGACAACAAGAAGCTCGGGATGATCCGGCAGTGGCAGGAGATCATCTACGCGGGCAACTACCACTCCGCGGCGCTGCTCGGGCCCGACTACCTGAAGCTCGCCGAGGCGTACGGCATCCCGGCCATCAAGGCGACGAAGCCCGATGAGGTCGACGACGCGATCCGCTTCGCGCAGGGCGTCGACGGGCCCGCGCTCATCTGGTTCGAGATCGCCGGCGAGCAGAACGTGTTCCCGATGATGCCGGCCGGCAAGGGCCTGTCCGACCTCATCGAGACGTGGGGCGGGGAGCCCGAGGAATGAGCGGCGATCCGGCGAGCAACGGTCGGGCCCCGGCCGCGTCCGTCGGACCGGCCCCCGCGCACGCGGCGCCGCCCCCGCGTGCGCTGCCGGGCACGGGCGATCAACGACGCCACATCCTGGTGGTGCTCGTGACCGACCGGCCCGGGGTGCTGAACCGTGTCGCCTCGCTGATGCGCGCGCGGAACTTCAACATCGACTCGCTGGCCGTGTCGCGCACCGACCGGGACGGCCTGTCACGGATGACGATCACGCTCCACGGTGACGACGTGAACGTGGAGCAGGCGGCCAAGCAGCTGTACAGGCTCGTCGACGTGGTCAAGGTCCAGGACGTGACCAGCGACCCGATCGTCGAGCACGAGCTGGCGTTCATCAAGGTCCGCGCCACCGATGCGAACCGCGGCGAGATCGTCCGCATCGTCGAGCTCGGCAAGGGCCGGGTGGTGGACCTGGCGGAGGGGTCGGTGATCGTGGAGGCCACCGGCACGGAGCGGGAGATCGACGAGCTCGTCGGGCTCCTGCGGAGCTACGGCATCAAGGAGCTGGTCCGGACCGGTGCGGTGGTCATGAGCCGCGGCGCCGCATCGATCGAGGAGGCACTGAGGGTTCGATGACGGCCAAGATGTACTACGACGACGATGCCGATCCCGCGGCGCTCTGGCAGGGCGGAGAGACATCGCCATCATCGGCTACGGCTCGCAGGGTCACGCCCATGCCCTGAACCTCCGGGATTCCGGGTATGACGTGGTGGTCGGGCTGGCGCCCGGATCCAAGAGCCGGCCGTTGGCCGCCGACGCCGGGCTGCGAGTGGCCGACGTGGCCGATGCCGTCCGCGACGCGGACACGATCATGATCGCCGTCCCCGATACGGTGCAGAAGTCGGTGTACGACACCGAGATCGCGCCGAACCTCCGGCCGGGGCAGCTGCTGATGTTCGCCCACGGCTTCAACATCCGGTTCGGGCGCATCGCCCCGCCCGACACGATCGACGTGGGGATGGTCGCGCCCAAGGGCCCGGGTCACCTGCTGCGCAGCGTGTACGAGTCCGGCGGTGGCGTGCCCGCGCTGTTCGCGGTCCACAACGACGGCAGCGGCACGGCGCGCGATCGCGTGCTCGCCTACGCGCGCGGGCTGGGGTCCACGCGGGCGGGTGTCCTCGAGACCACGTTCGCCGAGGAGACCGAGACCGACCTGTTCGGCGAGCAGGCGCTCCTCTGCGGCGGCGTCTCCGCGCTCGTGAAGGCGGCCTTCGAGACGCTCGTCGAGGCGGGCTATCAGCCCGAGCTGGCCTACTTCGAGACGATGCACGAGCTCAAGCTCATCGTGGACCTGATGTACCGCGGCGGGCTCAACTTCATGCGCTTCAGCGTCAGCGACACCGCCGAGTTCGGCGACTACGTGTCCGGCCCGCGCGTGACCGAGGGCGCCAAGGCCGCGATGAAGGACGTCCTCACCGACATCCAGAGCGGGGCGTTCGCGACGCGTTGGGTCAACGAGTACGACAGCGGCGGCGAGACGTTCAAGCGCTTGCGGGAGCAGGACCGCGACCACCAGATCGAGCAGGTCGGCGCGGAGCTCCGCTCGAAGATGCCGTTCCTCGACCCGGTCACCGTCCAGGCCGGCCAGGCACAGGCCGGGCAGACCGGCGCCGCGCGGCGCCGGGAGGAGGTCGCACGATGACGCTGCCCGCCACCTCCCCGCGGTACGGCGCCGGTGTCGCCGCCGGGACGGTCCGGATCTTCGACACCACGCTCCGCGACGGCGAGCAGGCGCCCGGCGCCGGCCTCACCGCGGCCGAGAAGCTGGATGTCGCGCGGCAGCTCGCGCGGCTCAAGGTCGATGTCATCGAGGCGGGCTTTCCCGCGGCTTCGCCCGGCGACTTCGAGGCGGTCCAGCGGATCGCGCGCGAGACCAGGGGCGGCATCGCGGTCGCGGCGCTCGCGCGCTGCAAGGACGGCGATCCGCAGCGCGCCGTCGAGGCGATCGGCGTCGCGGAGCGGCCGCACCTCCACCTGTTCATCGCGACCAGCGATATCCACCTCAAGCACAAGCTCCGCCTGTCGCGCGAGGAGGCGCTTCGTGACGCGGTCCGCTGGGTCGGCTGGGCGCGCGAGACGCTGGGCCGCGACGCCGAGATCGAGTTCTCGGCCGAAGACGCGTCCCGGACGGACGTCGAGTTCCTGTTGCAGGTCTACGAAGCGGTGGTCGGCGCGGGCGCGTCGACGGTGAACATCCCCGACACCGTGGGCTACGCGATCCCGGCGGAGTTCGGCTCGCTGGTCGGCCGGGTCGTCGACCGTCGTCGGACGCGATGCGACCGTCAGCGTCCACTGCCACAACGACCTGGGGCTCGCGACGGCCAACACGCTGGCCGCGGTCCAGGCCGGTGCCCGCCAGGTCGAGGTGACCATCAACGGCCTCGGCGAGCGCGCCGGCAACGCGTCGCTGGAGGAGGTCGTGATGGCCCTCCGCACGCGGCCGACCCAGTTCCCGGAGCTCGGCTCCGGCGTCGCCACCGAGCACATCACCCCGGCCTCGCGGCTGGTGTCGTACCTGACCGGCTTCGCGGTGCAGCCGAACAAGGCGATCGTCGGCGCCAATGCCTTCGCGCACGAGTCCGGCATCCACCAGGACGGCGTGATCAAGAACCCGCTGACCTACGAGATCATGACCCCGCAGTCGGTGGGCCTGGGCGGCAGCACGCTGTCGATCGGCAAGCTGTCGGGCCGCAAGGGCCTCCAGGGCAAGCTCCGCGAGCTGGGCCATGACCTCGACGGCGAGGCGCTCGACGCGATCTATCGGGCCGCGATCGCCCTGGCCGATACCAAGAAGGAGGTCACCGACGCCGACCTCCTGGCGCTCGTCGAGCGGCGCGCCGGGGACGTCCCGCGCAGCATCGAGCTCCTCGGCTGGAGCGTGACCTCATCCTCGGGCGGTCACGCCGTGGGTTCCGTGTCCCTGTCCGTGGCGGGCGAGGAACGGGCGACCGAGGCCAGGGGCAACGGGCCGGTCAACGCGCTGTTCGGTGCGGTCGATGCCGCGATCCACCCGGCGCTCGGGTGGCACCCGGTGCTCGAGGAATACGAGATCAAGGCGGTGTCCGCCGGTGAGGACGCGCAGGGCCAGGTGCTGGTGCGCTGCCGCCGCTCCTCCGACGAGGGGCCCGGCGCGCTGGCGGTCACGGGGCACGGGTTGAGCACGAACATCATCGAGGCGTCGCTGGAGGCGTACCTCGTCGCGACCAACAAGCTCCACGGCGCGGAGATCAATGGGGTCTCCGTGGCGTTCGTGGGGCGACGCACGGCGGACGACCTGCCGTGACGACGTACCGCCTCGTGTCGCTCCCAGGCGACGGGGTCGGGACCGAGCGTCGTCGACGCCGCGAAGCAGGTGCTCGCCGCGGCGGGGGCCGCCCACGGGTTCGACATCGCGTGGACGGAGCTGACCATCGGCGGCGCGGCGATCGACGCCTACGGGACGGCGTATCGCGACCAGGACATCGAGGTCTGCCGCGGGGCGGACGCCATCCTCCTGGGCGCGGTCGGCGGCCCGAAGTGGGACGACCCGACGTCGAAGGTCCGCCCCGAGCAGGTGCTGTTCGCGCTTCGCGGCGGTCTCGGGCTGTTCGCCAACCTGCGACCGGTCACGATCCACCCGGCACTCGTGCCGGCATCGCCGCTGCGGCCGGAGCTGCTCCGTGGCGTCGATCTGCTGATCGTGCGCGAGCTCACCGGCGGCATCTACTTCGGCGAGCGCTCCGAGGCGTCGGGCGATCCGGGTCAGCGCACCGCGCTCGACACGCTTGCCGTACTCCGAGTTCGAGGTGCGTCGGGTCGTCGCGCTGGCGTTCGCCCTGGCGTCCGCTCGGCGGAAGCGGCTGACGAGCGTCGACAAGGCGAACGTCCTTGCCACGTCGCGCCTGTGGCGCACGGTGGTCGAGGAGGAGCGCCGGCGGACGCCGGATGTGGAGGTCGGGCATCAGCTGGTCGATTCGTGCGCGATGCTCCTGGTCAAGGAACCCGCCCGATTCGACGTCATCGTCACCGAGAACCTGTTCGGCGACATCCTGTCGGACGAGGCGGCGGTGCTCGCCGGGTCCCTGGGGATGCTGCCCAGCGCCTCGCTCGGCGAGCGGCAGACCGCGCACGGGACGTTCGGCCTGTACGAGCCGATCCACGGCTCGGCGCCCGACATCGCGGGCCAGGACAAGGCGAACCCGATCGGGACGATCCTGTCGGGCGCGATGCTCCTGCGCTGGTCGCTCGGCGAGGCCGAGGCTGCCGATGCCGTCGAGGCCGCGGTAGGCCGGGCGCTCGACGATGGGTTCCGCACCGGCGACCTGGGCTCCGGGCCCGGGACGACGAGTGTCGGGACGGTCGGCATGACACGAGCGATCCTCGACCGGATCGCCATTCCCCGGCCGGTGGCAGCCGCTGCCCGGCTGACAGGTTGAGACCCCCGCAGGCGAGGCGCCGCGTCCGCCCGGCCCACCTTCCTCGAGGCTTCATCGGATGACCGACCTTCCCGTCCTTCCCGACCTTCCTGTGACCCTCTACGACACGACCCTCCGCGACGGCACGCAGGGCGAGAACATCACGCTCTCCCTGGCCGACAAGCTGCGCGTCGCGCGGATGCTCGACGAGTTCGGCTTCCCGTTCATCGAGGGTGGTTGGCCGGGCTCGAACCCCAAGGACATCGAGTTCTTCGCGCAGGCCCGCCGGCAGCGCTGGCAGACCGCGCGGCTCGCGGCGTTCGGGTCGACGCGTCATCGCGCCAACCGGCCGGAGGATGACCCGAACCTGCACGAGCTCGTCGCGGCGGAGACGCCCGTCGTCACGATCTTCGGGAAGTCGTGGCTGCTGCACGTCACCGAGGTGCTCGGCGCGACCCCGCAGGAGAACCTCGACATGATCGCGGACTCGGTGGCGTTCGTCGCCGATCGCGGTCGCGAGACGGTCTACGACGCGGAGCACTTCTTCGATGGCTACCGCTCCGACCGGGCGTACGCCCTGTCGACGCTCCGCGCGGCACGCGAGGCCGGTGCCCGGACGCTCGTCCTGTGCGACACGAACGGCGGCACGCTGACCGGCGAGCTGGTGTCGATCGTGGACGACGTCCGGTCCTCGCTGGAGGGGGACCCGGACGCGCCGGCCGTCGTGTGGGGCATCCACACGCACAACGACGCCGAGCTTGCCGTCGCGAACTCGATCGCGGCCGTCCAGGCGGGGGTGCGCCACGTGCAGGCCACGATCAACGGCTACGGCGAGCGCTGCGGCAACGCGAACATGGTGTCGATCCTGGCCAACCTCGCGCTGAAGACGTCGCACGAGCTGACGCCGCCAGGCGGTGGCGAGCTCGCCGGGCTCACCGAGCTGTCGCGGTCCGTCGCGGAGATCGCCAACGTGGCGCCGCACGACTACCAGCCGTACGTCGGCCGTTCGGCATTCGCGCACAAGGGCGGCGTCCACGGGGCGGCGGTCGCCAAGGTGGAGCGGAGCTATCAGCACGTCGACCCGACGGCCGTCGGCAACGCGGGACGGCTGGTCGTCTCGGAGCTGGGCGGCAAGGCCAACACGGCGATCCGGGCGCGCCAGCTGGGCCATGAGCTCGAGGGCGTCGTGGATCCACGCGAGCTCTCCAAGCTCATCAAGCGGCTCGAGAACGAGGGTCTCGCGTTCGAGGGCGCGGAGGCCTCGTTCGAGCTGCTCATCCGCCGCCAGGCGGCGGACTACGTGGCGCCGTTCCGGATCGTGGACTACACCGTCCTCGTCGAGCAGCGCTCGGGCCGCGAGCTCCTCGCCGAGGCGACCGTCAAGGTCGAGGTGGCCGGCGAGGTCCTCCACACCGCCGCCGACGGGAACGGCCCGGTGAACGCGCTGGACGGGGCCGTGCGCAAGGCGCTCCGCGCGTTCTATCCGGTGCTCGACGGGGTCCACCTCGTGGACTACAAGGTGCGCATCCTCGACGGCCACTCCGCGACCGCCGCCCGGACCCGGGTCATCATCGACTCGCAGGACGGCGCGACGACGTGGTCGACGATGGGCAGCGACACGAACATCATCGCGGCCTCGGCCGCGGCCCTCGGCGATTCGCTCGAGTACGCGATCTGGCGCTCCGGCGCGGAGCTCCGGCGGCGCGACGAGCGCCACTTCACGACCTCGAACGGCGGGCCGGGCGCGACCCCGGCCGCTGCCGCCCCGTCCACGGCCCCCGACCCTGCCACCCCCGCGACCGCCTCGACCGGAGGAGACCGATGAGCTCGACGCAGACGACCAGCGCCCCCGACGCGACCATCCAGCTCGCCCGCTGGACCGTCACCTCCGGCTCCAACGTCCAGAGCCGCGGCGCGGTCATCCTGGCCGCCGGGGACCGGCAGTGGGAGGCGTCGGCCGAGGGGACGGGCGCGATCGACGCCCTGTACCGGGCGATCGACCAGGCGCTGCGCGACCTCCTCGACGGCCATCCGCGGCTGCTCGCGTACGACATCCACGCCCTCGGCGAGGGCTCGGACACGATCGGCGCGGTCACGGTCCGGGTCGCACCGCCGCCCCACGAGGGCGAGCGTGGCACGGGCGAGTACACCGGGGAGGCTCGCGGGCGGAACATCGTCGCGGCCTCGATCGAGGCCTACATCGAGGCCGTCAACGCGATGCTCGGCGAGGCGCACTGGTCGGGCGCGGCGGAGGCGGCGACCGGCGGGCGGCGCGTGGCCTCGACGGAGGCGGCGCGCGCGCGGCGAGCGGAGCTCGACGAGGACGCCGGCGAGATCGACACCACGGACTGGTTCAACCGCTAGCCGACCGGGTCCGGTGCGGGGGCACGTCGCGTGACGGACCCGACGGCGGTCGCCGGCTTCGACCCCGACGCGTTCGACGCCTTCGAGGCCGCCGGCTGGGACGCGCGGAGCGACCCGTACGACGCCTTCTGGGCGCCGATCACCGTCCGGGCAGCGGACGCGGTCCTCGACGCGGCCGGGGTCCATGCAGGGCGCCGCGGCACGAGGCTCCTGGACGTCGGCTGTGGCACCGGCCACGTGAGCGCCAGGGCCGCGTCCCTGGGCGCCGTGGTGACCGGCCTGGACGTCGCCCCGTCGATGGTCGCGGCGGCGTCGGCGCTGGTCCCGGAGGCCTCGTTCGTGGTCGGCTCCGCCGAGGCGCTGCCGTTCGCTGCGGGCGCGTTCGACGCGGTCGTCGCGAACTTCGTGCTGCTCCATGTGGGCCGGCAGGAGGTCGCGCTGGCCGAGATGGCGCGCGTCCTGCGGCCCGGCGGCGGGCTGGGCGTGACGATGTGGGATGAGGGCGCAGCCGATGCGCTCCACGCCGTCCTGCTCGCGGCGGTCGCGGAGGTGGGGGCGACGCCGCCCGCGGACCTGCCGCCCGGACCGCCGGCGTTCTACCCCGACGAGGCGTTCTCGGGCCTGGTGGCTGCAGCG
This sequence comes from uncultured Chloroflexia bacterium, assembly GCA_963778025.1. Lineage (GTDB taxonomy): Bacteria > Chloroflexota > Limnocylindria > Limnocylindrales > CSP1-4 > CAVZTA01. The sequence continues at coordinate 461,835 of CAVZTA010000003.1, forward strand.
GGGTTCGCGTCGGTCGCCGTGTCTCACCTCGCATTCAGCGTCGCGTTCCCCGACGCCGAGGCCATGTGGTCGGGCATGCTCCGCGCCGGGGTGCGCTTCCCGCCCCTGGTCAACGCCCAGCCACCCGAGATCCGGACCGCGATCCGCGCGGCCTTCGAGCGCCGCCTGGCACCGTACGCGGTGGATGGCGGCCTGGAGGTGCCAACCTCGATCCAGGTCACCGCGGCCCGGCGCTGACGCGGTACCGTCCCAGCGCCATAGGAGGTCACGTTGTTCTCCCGGTTCCGGCGCCGCCGCCAGCCCGAGCCCGAGCCCGAACCCGTCGTCGAGCACGGCGCGTTCGACGGCTTCGACGCCGCCTTCGGTCCACCGGCCGAGGTCTTCCGGGATCGCGGCTGGAGCCTCGCCGAGACGACCGAGGTCTTCGGCGTGCGCAGCGCGGTCCTGACCGAGTTCCTGGCGCGCCACGCACGGGCCTCGTACCTCGATGGCCTGTTGCGCATCGCCCTGCCCGGGGGCCGGTTCGACCCGCGGACGTGGAACGGGCCCGGCGGCTGGGTCGACGACTGGCCGAACGCGCGCGAGCTGGTCGTGTTCGCGTATGACTGGCTGGGGCGGCTGTACGGCGTGGACCGGACGGGCACCTGGGGCGCGGCGGGGACCGTCGCACGACTGGCGACCGGCGCGGACACGATCGAGTCGACGGGTCAGCCGCTCGACGCGTGGCTGCTCGAGACGCTGCCCGGCGACCGCGACGCGATCCTCCGCGCCGACGACTACCGCGCGTGGCTGCACGGCGCGACGCCGCTCGATACGGAGTCGTGTGCGAGCTACCGGCGGCCGCTCGGCCTCGGCGGGGCGGACGACGTCGCGAACCTCGAGCGCACCTCATTCATCGTCCACGTCTCGATCAGCGGTCAGCTCGCGGGCCAGATCCGCGATCTGCCGCCGGGCACCGCGATGTCGGGCATCACCCTCCAGTGACCCGGGCGAGGGTCGCCTACCAGGGCGAGCCCGGCGCGTTCGCCGAGGAGGCGGCCCGGACGTTCTTCGCCGCCGCCAACGTCGCGCCCGTGCCCACCTGGCGCGGCGTGTTCGAGGCCGTGCGTGACGGCGTCGCGGATGCGGGCGCCGTCCCGATCGAGAACTCGCTCGTGGGGACCATCCGCGAGAACCACGACCTGCTCTACGAGTTCCACGACGACGGCATCCGCATCCACGGCGAGGTCAGCGTCCCGGTGCGCCTGGCGCTGCTCGCCCTGCCGGACCAGCGCATCGACCAGATCGAGCGGGTGTACTCGCACCCGCAGGCGCTCGCGCAGGCCGATGCGTTCCTGCGCACGCGGTCGTGGCAGGTGATGACGACCTACAACACCGCCGGCGCCGCCAAGCTCATCGCGGAGGGCGCGGAGCGTGGCGCCGCCGCGATCGCCGCGCCGCGGGTCGCCGCGATGTACGGGCTGACCATCCTCGCCGACGGGGTGCAGACCGGCCAGGGTGACCGGACGCGTTTCGCGATCGTCGCGGGCCGCCCGCTGGAGCCCCGGTGGCCGACGAAGGGCATGACCGACGGCGCGCCGCGGACCACGATCGTGTTCGCGGTGCGGAACGTGCCGGGCTCCCTGCACCGCTGTCTCGGGGCGTTCGCGGCGCGCGGGCTCAACCTGTCGCGGCTCGAGTCCCGGCCCTGGGTGGGGCGCGGGACGCGCTGGGAATACCTGTTCTGGGTCGACCTCGACGGCGACCCGGCCGAACCCGAGGCGGCCGCGGCGCTCGAGGCGCTGAGCGCCGAGACGGAGCTCGTCGAGGATCCTCGGGACGTACCCCCGCGCGCCCGAGGACTGATCGCCGGCCGTCCAGCAGTCGCGACCACGGTGCGCGGGCTTGCGATGATAGGGTCCCGTCGATCCGACCCAGCCGATGTGCACCGAGCCGTGGAGGGCCCGTGACGAACGCGTTCCGCGACGAGATGGCCGCCGGCTACGGATTCGACGAGCCGTCGCTCGTCCTGGGCTCGCCGGTCCGCGACGACGCCGTCCTGGACGACGTCCGCGTGCAGCTTCCGCTGTCGCGCGTGAACCGCCACGGGCTGATCGCCGGCGCCACCGGGACGGGCAAGACCAAGACGCTCCAGATCCTCGCCGGCGAGCTGTCGAAGGTCGGCGTGCCGGTGTTCGCGGTCGACGTCAAGGGCGACCTGTCGGGTGTCGGCGCCGTCGGCGATCCGGCCGACCCCAAGGTCGCCGACCGGGCGAAGGACCTTGCCTGGACGGTCGAGCCGACCGCGCACCCCATCGAGGTGCTGTCGCTCAGCGGCAAGAGCGGCGCGCAGGTCCGGGCGAGCGTCAGCAGCTTCGGCCCGCTGCTCCTGGGCAAGGTCCTCGATCTGAACGACACCCAGACGAGCATCCTGTCGCTGGTCTTCCGGTATTGCGACGACCAGCACCTGCCCCTCCTGGACCTCGCGGACCTCCGGACGACGCTGAAGTTCCTGGGCTCGGACGACGGCAAGGCGGTGCTCGAGGACCTGGGCGGCATCTCGCCGGCCAGCCTGGGCGTGATCCTGCGGTCGATCGTGACGCTGGAGCAGGAGGGCGCGGGCTCGTTCTTCGGCGAGCCCGAGTTCGACGTCCTCGAGCTCATCCGCACGAGCGCCGACGGCAAGGGGATCATCAGCCTCCTCGAGGTCGCGGACGTGATGGATCGTCCGCGCCTCTATTCGACGTTCGTGCTGTGGATGCTGGCGGAGCTGTACGAGGCATTGCCCGAGGTGGGCGACCTGCCCAAGCCCAAGCTCGCGTTCTTCTTCGACGAGGCGCACCTGCTGTTCAAGGACGCCTCCGAGGCCCTGATGGACCAGATCGAGCGGACGGCGCGGCTCATCCGCTCCAAGGGTGTCGGCGTCTACTTCGTGACGCAGGCCCCGACCGACGTGCCGGCGTCCGTGCTGTCGCAGCTCGGCAACCGGGTCCAGCACGCGCTCCGGGCGTTCACGCCGGACGACGCCGAGAACCTGCGCAAGACCGCCCGCACCTTCCCGATGACCGATTCGTATGACGTGGAGCGCGACATCACGCGGCTCGGGATCGGCGAGGCGTTCGTCACCGTCCTCGGCCCCAAGGGCGTGCCCACGCCGCTCGCCTGGACGCGGCTCGATCCCGCCCGATTCGCGGATGGCGCCACTCTCGCCGCAGGAGCTCCAGGCCGCGGTGGCCGCCTCGCCGCTCGCGAGCCGCTACAACACCCCGGTCGACCGGGAAAGCGCGCATGAGCTGATCTCGGCGCGGATCGCCAACGCCAAGGCCGCTGCGGCACAGGCGACGGGCATGGCGATCCCCGGGGCCGCCGACCCGGCCTCACCGAGCACGAACCCGAGCGGCATGACCCAGGCCGAGATGGATCGCGAGATCAAGCGTCGCGCGAAGGAGCTGGAGGCACAGCGCAAGGCCGAGGAGCGGGAGCGCAAGGCCGAGGATCGGGCGCGCCGCGCCGACGAGCGGCAGCGGCAGAAGACGATCGAGACGGGCATCCGCACCGCCGGCCGCGTCGTCACCTCGCGGACCGGCCAGTCGATCATCCGGGGCATCTTCGACACCATCTTCGGCAAGCGCCGCTGAGCGTCGCGTCTGCAACGGACTTCACAGGTCGCGCGAGCTCCCGGCGGCGCGCCGGCACCGCGCGCCGGACGACCCTCGATCGGCGTGCTCGGGACCACGAGGAGTCTTCACCATGTGTCTGACCTGTGGCTGCATGGACGCCCACAAGGACATGGGCGAGTCCAACATCCGGTACGAGGATCTGAAGCGCGCCGCCGACGAGAACGGCCGATCGGTCGCCGAGACGATCTCGATCATGGAGCGGACCGAGGCCAAGGATCGTCAGGAGCACACCCAGGAGTACGCGTCCGCCGGCGACCGCTGACGGGCCGCCGGCGAATGCCGGTCGAGCCGGCCGCGGGACCCTCGCGCACGTGACCCTCACGATCCGTCGCGCGACCGGAGACGACGCCGAGGCCGTCGCGGACGTGTGGCTCCGGTCGTTCGCGTCCGCGTACGCGTTCCCGCCGGCCCACCCGGACGATGACGTCCGACGCTGGATCCGCGACGAGCTGATCCCGAGTCACGAAACCTGGGTCGCCGAGGACGAGCGCGGGGTCGTCGGGCTGCTCGCGCTCGCGCCCGGCTGGGTCGACCAGCTGTACGTCGATCCGGTCGCCCAGGGCGAGGGGATCGGGCGGCGCCTGCTGGAGCGTGCGCAGGCGCTCGACACGACCGGCGAGCTGCAGCTGTGGACGTTCCAGGCGAACGACCGCGCGCGCCGCTTCTACGCGCGGAACGGGTTCGTCGAGGTGGAGTTGACGGACGGCGCGGGCAACGAGGAGCGTCAGCCGGATGTGCGCCTCGTGTGGCGCCGGGACGCCGCCGCCGGCTGACGGCGCGCGTGGCTGCTCACCCGATGCGCAAGACGGCGGTCGGTCGGTGCCCGGTGATCACTCCTGCGGCGCCTGGCGCGCAGAACGAGCATCCATGGTCGCGGCCTCTGGTCAGGAAACCACGAACCCCTTCGGGATGTCCTCCTCGACCGGCGGGTACTTCGGATCCAGATCGTCGAGCGTGTCGGCCACGATGCCCGCCACGGCGAGGTTCCGGAACCAGTTGCGATCGGCCGGGATGACGTACCACGGCGCCTGCTCGGTCGAGGTCTTGTCGAGCATGTCCTCATACGCCGCGCGGTAGTCGTCCCAGAGCTTCCGCTCGTCGAGATCGCCCATCCGGAACTTCCAGCGCTTCGTCGGGTCGTCGACGCGGTCCTGGAAGCGCTGGCGCTGCTCGTCCTTCGAGATCGCCAGAAAGAACTTCAGGATGGTCGTGCCCTCGTCGACCAGCATCCCTTCGAAGGCGTTGATCTGGTCGTACCGCTTCGACCAGCGCTCCTTCGGTGCGAAGCCGTGGACGCGGACGACGAGCACGTCCTCGTAGTGGGAGCGGTTGAAGATCGCGATCTCGCCATCGCCCGGGACATGGGGATGGACGCGCCACAGGTAGTCGTGGGCGAGCTCCTGGGGCGTCGGCACCTTGAAGCTCGTGACCGAGCAGCCCATCGGATTGAACGCGCTCATCACGTGACGCACCGTGCCGTCCTTGCCGGCGGCGTCGATGCCCTGCAGGACGATCGAGCACGCGGTGCTTGCCCTCGGCCCACAGGCGGTCCTGCAGCGAGGTCAGGCGGTCGAGATCCTTGGCCAGCGTCGCCGCGGCCGAGTCCTTGTGCCGGCCGTGGGTCGCGCCGGTGTCGAACGTCGCGAGGTCGACCTTCGACCCGGGCTTCACGCGCAGCGCGTCGCGCAGGGGCGGCAGCTTCGCCATCGATCCCTCCTTCGATGGCGAAGCCTACCCGTCGATCTGGGTCAGGGGAGGCTGACGGAGCCCGTGAACCAGAAGTTCAGTTCGTCGCCGGCGAGGACGCTGGCGCCGGTGCCGCCACCGGTCGCCCCCGTGAAGGTCCCTGTCCCGCCCGTCACGATCCACGTGAACGTGTCCCGGTTGGGCCGGCCGGTGCGCTGCGGCAAGCCGGGTGCGTCGTGCGAGTTCCCCGGGTACGCATTGGCCGTGTGCGTCTCCGCCAGGTCGAGGGTGCTGCCGTCAGCGAACGTCAGCGTCCGGACGCCCGTGAGGCCCCCCGCGGCATAGATCGCCTGGGAGGACACCGTCCCATATCCCTGGACCGGGCCGTCGCCATCGCATCGCAGCCCAGCCGCGACGACGACGCACGTCCGGCCGGAGGTCCGGCGGCCGAAGTCCTCGTGGATCACCGCCTTGAACGAGCTCGTCGCCCCGAGCACCGGCCCGGCGAGCACGGCCAGGAGCGACACCGTCGCACCGAGCGCCACGAACCGACGAAGCATCGGACCCACCCCCTACGTCGCCCCGTGTCGCCCGGCACGGGGGGTTCGCTATCGACCCCTCTTCGACGGCGAAGCGTAGCGCCGTGTCCCGTCAGGAGGGGGAGACCGTGCCTTCGAAGCGGAAGGTCAGCGCGTCGCCGGCGAACACCGCCGTGCCGGTCCCGCCGCCGGTCGCGCCCGCGAGCCCGCCCGTCGCGCCGACGATCACCCAGGTGAAGGTGGCGCGGCTGGGATTGCCGTAGCTGACCTGACTGCCCGGGGTGTTGGCCGAGTTGCCCGGGAACGTCGAGTCGCTGTAGGTCTCGAGCAGGCTGACCGTGCTGCCGTCGGCGAACGTGATCGTCCGGGTCACCGTCGGGCCCGGGACGTAATCGGCCAGGCTGGTCACCGGTCCGACGGTGGCGACGACGCCGTCGCCGGCGCAGGTCGCGCCCACCGGGAGGATCGGCGTGCACGGCCGTGCCGATGCGCGGCGCCCGAAGTCCTCGTGGATGACGGCACGGATGGTGCTGGGCGCGGCGAGCGCGGGTCCCGCGAATGCGGCCAGGAGCACCAGGGCGCCAGCGAGCGCCGCGAATCGACCCATATCGGGCCCCTCCTCTTGCGTGGGCCGGGCCCGCGCCCCTCGACGCGGGCACCGATGCCTCGACTCTAGGCGGGCCCCGTCGCGTGGCCGTCCGGTCGCACGTCGGGCGGTGCCTCCGCGCACCATCGGCGTGGGCGGGTCGGCCGTGTGTCGGGCATAGACTTGCGAGCGCCCGCCCTGAACGCGCATCTGCAGGAGCAGCCAGATGGCCACCGTCGCCGGCACGAAGCCGCACCCGATCTATCTCGCCGGCCAGTGGGTCGAATCGTCGGACCCGCTCGAGGTGGCGAACCCCGCCAAGCCCGACGAGCCTGCGGGCGCGACCTTCAACGCCACGCCCGAGCAGTACGAGCAGGCTGTCACCGCCGCGCAGCGCGCGTTCGACGTCACACGCAAGCTGCCCGCCTACGAACGCGGCCGGATCCTGCGCGACATCAGCGCGGGCATCAAGGCGCGGCGCGAGGAGCTGGGCCGCCTCATCGCGCTGGAGGCGGGCAAGCCGATCCGCGACGCGCTGGTCGAGGTGGACCGCGCGGCGCTCACGTTCCGGCTGGGCGCGGAAGAGGCGGAGCGGATGCACGGCGAGGTCATCCCGCTCGACCTGCTGCCGTCGTCCAAGGACCGGGTGGGCATCACGCGCCGCTTCCCCATCGGCCCGATCGCGGGCATCTCGCCGTTCAACTTCCCGCTGAACCTGGCGGCGCACAAGATCGCGCCGGCCATCGCGTCGGGCAACCCGATCGTCCTCAAGCCGCCGTCCAAGGACCCCCTCACGATGCTCACCGTCGCCGAGATCATCGACGGGGTGGGTGTCCCGGAGGGCTCGGTCAGCATCCTGCCGATGACCCGCGAGCTGGGCGACCGGATGGTCGAGGACGACCGGTTCAAGCTGCTCACCTTCACCGGCTCGCCGTCCGTCGGCTGGCGGATGAAGGAGCGAGCCGGCAAGAAGAAGGTGGTGCTCGAGCTCGGCGGGAATGCCGGGGTCATCGTCGACAAGTCGGCGGATCTCGACTGGGCGGTCAAGCGGACGCTGGTCGGCGCGTTCTCGTACGCGGGGCAGGTGTGCATCAGCGTGCAGCGGATGTTCGTCCACGCGGAGATCTGGGACGCGTTCATGGGCAAGTTCGTCGAGGGTGCCCGGGCGCTCAAGGTGGGCGACCCGCTCGACGCGACCACGGATGTCGGCCCGATGGTCGATGCCAACGCCGCGGCGCGGACGCAGCGCTGGGTCGACGAGGCGCTCGCGTTGGGCGGCAAGGCGCTGCTCGGTGGCCACGCGGAGGGCAGCTACTTCCCGCCGACGATCCTGACCGACGTCCCGATCCATGCCCAGGTCTGCTCCAACGAGGCGTTCGCGCCGCTCGTGGTCGCCTTCCCGTTCACGGATCTGGGCGACGCCGTCCGGCAGGTCAACGACTCGTTCTTCGGGCTCCAGACCGGCGTGTTCACGAACGATCTCGGCGCGGCGTGGTCGGCGTTCGGCGAGCTGGAGGTCGGCGGCGTCATCGTCAACGACGTCCCGACCTACCGGATCGACCACATGCCGTACGGCGGCGTGAAGGACTCCGGCCTCGGCCGTGAGGGCCTCCGCTGGGCGATGGACGACATGACCGAGCTGCGGATCATGGTGCTCGCCTGGCCCCAGTAAGAGCGTGGCGGCCGACAGGGCCGCTCGAGGGCCGGTCAGCCGGTGAGACGACCGTTGGCGGCGTCCCTCGTGGCGCTCCTCGTCGCCGCGTGTGGTGCGATCCCAGGCGTGGGACCCGCGGACCCGGCGACGATCCCGGACTTCGGTGCGAGCAACGAGACGAAGCTCGACATCGGGCTGTTCGTGAACGGGCAGCTGGTCGCCAAGCTTGCGCCCGGTCAGTCCATCGACCCGACGACCACGGCGATGCCACCCCTGCCATGGGCTGTCGAGGCGCGGTCGGCCACCGGGCGGGTGCTCGGATCGACGAGGGTCGAGCCGGGCGGGGCCACGTGCACGCCCGCCGCGGCGGGGGTCGAGCGATGCAGTGGCGCGCTGATCCTCGTCACGCTCGTGTGCGGGCGGTTCGAGTTCTTCGCGGGTACGGTCCCCGCGATCCCCGCGCCCGTACCGGGAGTGGGCGATCCCTGCACACCGTGAGGGCTCGCCAGTCGTCCCCGGTTCGCCGCTCCGACATGAGCGTCGCGCGTCCCGCGACCCGGGACACGAAGGGGACGCGCGAGCACGAGCCGTGAGACTCGGCCGCGATGGATCTCGCCCTCACGCCGGCCCAGCTGGAGCTCCAGGCGCGCGCCCGCGCGTTCGTGGTCGACGTCCTCCAGCCGCTCGAAGTCGACTTCGAGCGCTCCGGCGGCCGCCTCGACCCAGCCGTCGAACGCGACCTCAAGCGCCGCGCCATCGCCGCGAACCTCCACGGCGGCAGCTTCCCTGCGAAGCTCGGCGGGCAGGGCTGGAGCGCGCTGGACCAGGTGCTCGTCCACGAGCAGTTCGGCCAGGTCACGGGCGGCCTGTGGGGGCTGATCCCGGGTGCCTACAACGCGCTCATCCACGCCGACGATGAGCAGCGCCGCCGCTACCTCGATCCGTCGCTCCGGGGTGAGCGCAACGGCAGCTACGCCATCACGGAGGCCGGCGCCGGCTCCGATGCGCGTGCCCTGACGGCCACCGCCGTTCGGGATGACGCCACCGGCGACTACGTCCTGAACGGCGAGAAGTGGTTCGTGACCGGCGCGCCGGACACGGATTTCATGCTCTTCCACTGCCACGTCATCCAGGCCGAAGGGGCGGACCGTCTGCCGACGCTGTTCCTCGTCGATTACGACACGCCCGGCGTGCGGGTCCAGCACGACCCCGACTACATGCACACGTTCGCGGATCGCCACCCGCAGTTCGTCCTTGAGGACGTCCGCGTCCCGTCAAGCGCGGTCCTGGGCGGCATCGGCAAGGCCGACGAGCTGACCAACGAGTGGTTCGTCGAGGAGCGGCTGCATATCGGCGCCCGCTGCACCGGTGCGATGGAGCGACTGCTGGCCCTCGCCGTCGACTTCGCCACCCAGCGCCGCCAGTTCGGCGAGCGGATCTACGACTTCCAGGGCGTGAGCTTCCCGCTCGCGGACTCGGCAGCCGACGCCTCGGCCGCCCGGCTGCTCACCCGCGAGGCCGCCTGGCTCGCCGACAGCGGCGCGGATGCGAAGGTCGTCCATGCCAAGGCATCGCTCGCGAAGCTGTTCGCGTCCGAGGCCGCCTTCCGCTGCGCCGACCGGGTCGTCCAGGTGTTCGGCGGTCGCGGCTACATGCGTGAGAACCCGGCCGAGCGCTTCTTCCGGGAGCTGCGCGTCGACCGCATCTGGGAGGGCACCTCGGAGATCCAGCGCCTCATCGTCGCGCGGGCGCTCGAGAAGCGCGGCGTCGATCGCGTCGTCGGCTAGCCATGGCCGATGTCCGCGCGACCGTCCGACCCGCCGGCCAGATGGCCCCGGCCCGCATGCCCCGGCGCGCCATCGACCTCGGGGCCCTGTTCGCGCCTCGCTCGATCGCCGTCGTCGGGGCCAGCCCGCGCAGCGGCATCGCCCAGACGGTGCGCGACAACGTCGGCGTCATGGGTGGCGACACCCCGGTCCGGTTCGTCAATCCCCGCTACCCCGAGATCGACGGCACGCCGACGTTCGCGAGCCTCGCCGACCTGCCGGAGCCCGCCGATCAGGTCATCCTCGCGGTGAACCCGCTGCGTGCGGCCCGGTTCGCGGAGGAGGCGGCGCTCGCCGGTGCGCGCAGCGTCGTCATCCCGGGCGGCGGCGTCGTCGAGGGTGGCGCCGGGGCCGAGCAGATGCAGCGCGACGTCCGGCGCCTGGGGCAGGAGCACGGGCTGACCGTGCTCGGGCCCAACTGCATGGGCTGGGTCGACTGGACGACGCGGAGCGCGGCGTACATCGGCGACGTCTCGCCGTATCTCCCGCGCGGCCACGTCGCGGGCCTCGCGCAGTCGGGCAGCGTGACCGATGCGTTCATCCACACCGGCACGCGGATCGGGTTCTCGCGCATCGTGTCCGTCGGCGCGGAGGCGGTGCTCGACCTGTGCGACTACCTCGCGTACTGCCTCGACGACCCCGAGACGCATGCCGTGATGCTGTTCGTCGAAGGCTTCAAGCGGCCCGAGCGATTCCTCGCGCTCGCCGACCACGCGCTGGCCATCGGCAAGCCGATCCTCGCGGTGAAGGTCGGGCGCAGCGACCAGGCGCAGGCGGCGGCCGTGGCGCACAGCGGCAATCTCGCCGGCGAGGACCGGGTCACCGACGCGGCGCTCGAGGCCGCCGGCGTCGTCCGGTGCGGCGATCTCGACGAGCTCCACGAGGCGGCCGAGCTGTTCGCGGCGACCGGGCGCCTGGGCCGGGGTGCCGGCCGAGGCCGGACCGGCGTGGTCACGGTGTCCACCGGCGAGGCCTCCCTCATCGCGGACCTCGTGCCACGGACCGGCGTCGACCTTCCGCCCATCCCGGACGCTGCCCGCGCCGCGCTGCTGGACCGGCTGCCCACGATGGGCTACATCGGCAACCCGCTCGACCCCTGGGGTGCGGACGATCCCGAGCCCGCGTATCGCGCGGCGTTCGAGGTGCTCGCGGAGTCCGGTGCGTACGACGTGCTGGTGCTCGTGCACGACTCGCCGTATCGCGAGCTGCCGAGCGAGGTCGACACGGCCGAGACCGTCGTGCGACCGCTGATCGACGCCACGCGCGACCGCCCGGAGCTGCTGCCGGTGTACGTGAGCCTCACGAGCGGCGAGGTGAGTGCCGCGATGCAGGCGACGCTCGATGCCGCGGGTGGGATCCCGCTGCTCCGCGGCGCGGTCGAGGCGTTCGCGGCCATCGCGCGACGGGCGTGGTGGGAGCGACAGCATGCGGCGCGGCAGACGCGAGAGCCCGCCCGTCGTGGCTGGCCCCGGCTGGCGGCCGATCGCACCGCCTGGGCCGACGACCCGGAGCCGGACCCGGCCGCCCGCTCGAGCGAAGCGGCAGCCCGACCCCGGGCGCTGTCGGAACGCGAGAGCCTCGCGCTCCTCGGTGAGGCCGGGGTCCCGGTCACGCGGTGCGCGCCCGCCCGCGACGCGGACGCCGCCATCGCCGCCTGGCGCGCATTCGGGGGCGGGGCGGTGGCCGTGAAGCTGGACGCCGACGGCCTTGCGCACAAGTCGGACATCGGCGGCGTGCGACTGGGCCTGACCGACGCCGATGCGATCCGAAGCGCGACGGATGCGGTGCTGGCGGCCGGCCCGGCCGCGGGCGCCACCGTGCGTGGGGTCCTCGTCCAGCCGATGGCCCCGCCGGGCGTCGAGCTCATCGTCGGGGCGCGCCGCGATGCGGTGTTCGGGCCCGCCGTCCTGGTGGGGCTGGGCGGGATCCTGGCCGAGGTCCTCGATGACGTCGCCGTCGCCCTGGCGCCGATCGACCGGGAGCGGGCGCGACGGCTCATCGACCGCCTCCACGGCGCGGCGATCCTGCACGGACTCCGAGGCCGGCCCGGGATCGAGGTCGACGCGGTCGCTCGGCTCCTGGTCGCGCTCGGCGAGCTCATCGTCGCTCGCGAGGACATCCTCGAGGTCGACCTCAACCCGGTCATCGCGTCGCCCGACGGCGTCGTGGCCGTGGATGCCCTCGTGGTGCTCGACGCGCGCGACCGACCCCCCACGCGGTAGGTCCGCGGCAGGTCGAGCCGCCCACCGCCGATACACTCGGCCCGATGACCGAGATCCGCGATCGCGGCCGCAGTGCGGCGCACCTCCTCGTCGATTGCCTCGCGGCCGAGGGTTGCGAGTACGTGTTCTCCGTTCCGGGCGAGGAGACGATGGACGTGCTCGATGCGCTCGCGGGTCACCCGCAGGTCCGTCACGTGACCACCCGCCACGAACAGGGCGCGGCGTTCATGGCCGACGTCCACGGCCGGCTCACCGGCCGCTGTGCCGTGGCGATGGCCACCCTCGGACCGGGCGCCACCAACCTGGTGACGGGCATCGCCGACGCCTATCTCGACCGCGCGCCGATGGTCGCCCTCACCGGCCAGACCGGCATCGACAAGGTGCACAAGGAGTCGCACCAGTACGTCGACATCGTCCGGATGCTCGAGCCCGTGACGAAGTGGAACGCACGCGTCGAGCGAGCGGCCGCCATCCCCGAGATGGTGCGCAAGGCGTTCCGCGTGGCCCGCCTCGAGAAGCCCGGCCCGACCCACATCGAGCTGCCCGAGGACATCGCCGCGACCGAGGTCGGCGACGAGCTCGCGCCACTGCCGCGGACGCGGATCTTCTTCCCCGAGCCCACCGACGAGGCGATCTCGACGGCCGCGAAGCTGGTGGCGGGCAGCGAGCGGCCGCTGATCCTGGCCGGGAACGGCGTCCTGCGCCGGAACGCATCGCCCGAGCTGCGCGCCTTGGCGCGCGGGCTGCACGTGCCGGTCGCGGTGACGTTCATGGGCAAGGGCGCCATCGACGACCGGTCCCACCTGTCGCTCATGGCCGTCGGGCTCCAGGCGCGGGACCACGTGCTCTCGGGGTTCGACCGCGCGGATCTCATCATCTCGGTCGGGTACGACCCGGTGGAGTACGCGCCCGCCCGCTGGAATCCCGACGGGCGCAAGCGGATCGTCCACATCGACACCACGCCTGCCGAGGTCGACGCGGCCTATCGACCCGAGGTCGAGCTCGTCGGCGACATCGACGGGACCCTGCGCCGGCTGCTGGCCGCGGTCCTGCCCCACGGCATCGGCGGGCGCGACGCGGGCGAGCGCCACGAGTCGCGCGAGATCCTCGTCCATGCGGACCTGCGCCAGAAGCTGCTCGGGGACCTCGCCGCGTTCGAGGCGGACGACGGCTTCCCGATCCGCCCCCAGAAGGCGATCGCCGACCTGCGACGGGTGCTCGGGCCCGAGGACATCGTGGTCTCCGACGTGGGTGCCCACAAGATCTGGGTCGCCCGCCTGTATCAGGCCTACGAGCCCAACACGGTGATCATCTCGAACGGGTTCGCCTCGATGGGCATCGCGTTGCCGGGCGCGATCGCCGCGGCGCTGGTGCGGCCCGACCGGCGCGTCGTGGCCCTGTGCGGCGACGGCGGCTTCCTGATGAACGTCCAGGAGCTGGAGACGGCGGTGCGGCTGGGCGTGCGCGTCACGGTCGTGATCTGGCGCGACGACGGCTACGGCCTCATCGACTGGAAGCAGCGCAACGAGTTCGGGCGCCCGTTCGGCGTCGACTTCGGCAACCCGGACTTCGTGGCGCTGGCCTCGTCGTTCGGCATCGCCGCCTTCCGTCCGGCATCGGCCGCCGAGCTGGCGCCCACGCTGGAGCGCGCGCTGTCCGTCGAGGGCCCATCGCTCGTCGAGGTACCCATCGACTACCGCGAGAACCTCCGCCTCACGGAACGCCTCGGCGCCCTGGCGCTGCAGTAGGCTCTGAGGGTGACCACCGAGCTGCGCGTCGGCGAGCGCGTGCTCGCCCTGATGCAGGGCGACATCACGCGACTCCCGGCCGATGCCATCGTGAACGCCGCGAACGAGGCCCTCGCCGGCGGCGGCGGCGTCGACGGGGCGATCCATCGGAACGGCGGCCCGGGGATCATGGCCGACCTCGAGAAGCGCTACGGGCGCAACCGCCGTTGCCTGACCGGTAACGCGGTCGTCAGCGGTGCCGGCGACCTGCCCGCGCGCTGGGTGATCCATGCGGTAGGCCCCCGGTGGAGCGGCGGCAACATCGGCGAGGCCAAGCTGCTCACCTCCGCGTATCGCACCGCCCTCCGGCTGGCCGACGAGGAGGGCGCCAGGACGGTGAACGTGCCGGCGATCTCGACCGGCATCTACGGCTATCCCATCGAGCTCGCGGCCCCGGTGATCCTGCGCGCGTTGCGCGGCGCCCTCGAGCGGGCGACGAACATCGAGCGCGTCGCCGTCGTCCTGTACTCCGACGTCACGATGAGCGAGTTCGAGTCCGCCCTGGCGAAGGTCGAGGCCGACCCGGAAAGCTAGCGGCGCGCGGAACGGACGGGGGCGGTCAGCTCCCGTAGACGATGAATGCGTCGTGATCCATGAGTGGCCGCCCGCTCGTCGCCAGGTTCGCGATACGGATCGTGTGCCGCCCCGAGGCCGAGAAGTCCGTGACGTACAGCACCCGGCGGACCGCGCCCGGCGTCGCCCCGAGATCGATCGTCGACTTCAGCACGCCGTCGATGTACACCCGCACCTTGCCCCGAGCCGAGCCCACCGGCGCCACCCACGCGACCGCGCGACCCGAGAACGTGTAGGACACCGACTCGCCGAACGCATCGGAGCGACGCAGGTGGCCACCCCAGAAGTTCGTCGACGAGACCGTCGTCCATGAGCCGGCATACGTCACTCCCGACGCGTTCTCCTGCACCGCGGCCGGCCGGAACGCGATGGTCGCCCAGCCAGACACGTTCCCCGAGGGGTCGTGTGCCCGCAGCCGGAACCGATACGCGGTCCCCGGCGACAGCGTCACCAACGCGTCCTTGCGCGTGACCGGCGAGAGCGTGATCGACGTCCAGTGCGCGCCGCCGTCGGTGCTCCGCTGGAGGTCGTACCGGCTGATCCCGGTGCCGCTGTCCGAGGCATTCCAGCGGATGCGCCCAGGCACGCTGGGCCCGGCCGTGGCGCCCACCTGCGTCGTCGCTCGCAGGAGCGAGATCGACGGCGCCGTGACATCCGGTCCGCTGTACGTCGCCGTGAAGGTGCGATCGGTCGACGCGACGATCGTGTGCGATCGCGCCCCACCGTCCGACCACTTCACGAACGAGCGCAGCGCCCCGCTCAGCGTCTGGGTCGGCGTCGCCTCCAGCTGATGCGCGGATCCGCGAAGGACCGTGACGTCCGCGGGCGCCTTGTAGGTCGTGCCGTCGAGCAGCAGCGTCGCACCCGTCGGCGACGAGCGCAGGTGGAGCACGGCGAGCGCGTAGTCGATCTCGCGCGCCACCGTCACCGACTTCCCGAACTCGTCGGTCGCGGTGAGTCGCAGCTCCACGTGGCTCGGGTACGTGTGGTCGGGCATCGCGAACGATCCCGACGCGATGTCGGAGAGCTGGTCGACGATGTGCTCGTGGCAGTCGCTCGGACAGTGCTCGATGGCGATCGTCCACGACAGGGCCGAGGCAGGCAGCGGCCCCTCGTCCGGATCGGTCGCATGGCCGCTGAAGGAGACGACCTGGCCGACGGGATGGCTGCCGGCGCTGGACGGCGTGTCGATGACCGGGACCGGAGCGGCGTTCGCGACGCTGATCGTCTTGGCGTCCGTGTCCGTGCCACCGTGACCGTCGGACACGCGCAGCCGGATCGTGTGGTTGCCGGGTGTCGAGAACGAGGTCGTGCGCGACACGGTGGTCCCGTCATCGAACTGCCCGTCGTCATCGAGGTCCCACGCGTAGCTGAGCGTGTCGCCGTTCGCATCGTGCGAGCCGGACCCGTTCACGGTCACGGTCTCGTTCAGCGCCGGTGCCGCCGGCGTCACCGTGAACGACGCGACCGGTGCCGTGTTCGCGCCCAGGTAGCGGATCCGATGGATCGCGCCGTCGGTCGACGATGTCGTCGACGGGTCGAACGCGACGTAGAACAGATCCCCGTTGGGACCCTTCACGAGCTGCACGGGCGAGACGACGCCGCTCGCGAACAGCTCGGTGCTGGATGCGTCGGGCACGCCGCCGGCGCCCGCCTGCATCCAGTACAGGCACTCGCGGTTGTGGTCGAGGAAGAACAGCGCGCCGTCGTATTGGGACGGGTAGTCGCCGCCGTCGTAGAACGAGATGCCCGCGACCGCCGAGCTGACCGCCGCCGTCCCCGTCGGGCTGCCCCCGCAGCCGTCACCGGTCACGACCTCCCGCCGGTGGTCCCACGAGTAGACCGGGCTCACGACGGCACCCGCGCCATCGCCGTACAGATCCTCGCAGATCGGCAGATCGGCCGTATCGAAGGCGGCGAACCGCCCGGTGCCCTCGTAGCACGGCCAGCCCGCGTTGCGCAGGCCACCCGGCTGGATCCGGTCGACCTCCTCGAACCGGTTGTTGCCCACGTCGCCCACCCAGATCTCACCGGTGCTCTGGCGCAGCGTGAAGCGGAACGGGTTGCGGAAGCCCGTGGCGACGATGCGCGCGACATTCTCGGACCCGGAGTCCGCGTTCGGGTTGCTGGGCCACGCATCGCCCGTGTCGGGGTCGAGCCGCAGGATCGACCCGTCGAGGCCCTGCGGATCGCCGCTGGTCCGGAGGTCCTGCGACCGAAGGTTGCCGCCCTCGTCCTCCGGGTCGCCGCACGGGTTCACCGGCGTGGGCGAGCCGTCCGACCCGCCCAGCTGGCCCTTGTCCGGCAGCACCGTGAACGACGCTCCGTCGCCCGCCCCCACGTACAGCGAGCCGTCCGGCCCGAACAGCACGGTCCCGATCGAATGGGACGGGAACTGCTGGCACCAGTCCTCGATGAGGACCGTCTCGCCCGTCGACGTGCCGCCGCCGCCCATCGTGAGCCGCGACAGCCGCGCGCTCACGACGCAGCCGTCGGTCGTGGGCCCGGGGATGGGTCCCGGGCATGACGACGTGAAGCCCGGGAACTGCCAGCGCGGCACGTCATCGGGGTCGTCGCCCAGGATGTGGTCGTACGTGTACAGGACGTAGATCGACGGGTCGGCCGGGAAGCCCGGGGCGACGGCCAGCCCCAGCAGGCCGCGGTCCCAGAAGTCGTAGACCTCGTTCGAGAGGTCGGCGAACACGGTCGGCGTGGGATCGTCGAGTGCCGAGAACACCTTGATCCGGCCGCTCTTCTCGGCGACGAACACACGCCCGTCGGGCGCGAAGGCGACGGCCGTCGGCGACGACAGGCCGTCGATGACGACGGCGTCCTGGAAGCCGGCCGGCAGCGCGTCGATCGTCAGGTCGCCGTCAGCGCCGAGCGGGCGGGCTCCCGTGATCTCCCGCGAGCGGCTGGGATCCGCCGCCTGCACGGTCGGCCGTGGTCCGGCGAGCAGCACGATGCCCGCCCCGAAGAGCATGCCCGCGAGGAGACGGAGGGCCGTCGCTCGCCCTCCGCCGCGCCTGACCGCCATGGGTCAGCTGGTGAGGGTCAGCGTGACCCGTCCGCTGGCCCGGGCCAGGATCTCCTTCGCGCGACCGGAGGGGTCGAGGAGGGGTCGCCCGGCGAGCCAGGTGTGATCGACCGCCGGGTGCAGCACATGGACGATGACGAGATCCGTGTCCGTGGTCGCCGGGTCGTCGATCGACCGCAGCAGCGAGCCGTCCGGCAGCGACAGCTCGGGCACGCGCGGATCGACGTAGTCGACGACCGCGCCGCGGGCGACGAGCTCCTCGAGGATCTCGATGGCCGGTGACTCGCGGATGTCGTCGACGCCGGGCTTGTAGGTGACACCCACGACGAGCACCCGAGCCCCGCGCAGGCCGATCCCGCGATCGGCGAGCAGTTCCATCGCACGCGCGACGATCGCCCCGGGACGCTCGACGATGGCCGTCATCGCCTCCTCGAGGATGGGCGCCGAACCATGCGCGGCGCGCAGCTGCCAGAGCAGGTAGTGCGGATCGCACGGGATGCAGTGGCCGCCGACACCGGTCCCGGCGCGGAACGGCATGAACCCGAACGGCTTCGTGGAGGCGGCTTCGAGGACCTCATCGAACTCGAGGCCCAGGTCCCGGGTCGCCGACTCCATCTCGTTCGCGAAGGCGATGTTGACCGCCCGGAACGAATTCTCGAGGAGCTTGGTGAACTCCGCGGCCTCGGGACTGCTCACGGTGTGCGTGGGCGCGACGCGACCGATGACCGCGACCGCGCGCGCCGCGCACGCGGGCGACGACCCGCCGACGACCCGCGGCACGACCGACTGCGGGAAGCGCACGTTCCCGGGATCGATCCGTTCCGGGCTGAAGGCGACGTGGATATCGGTCCCGACCGTGAACCCGCGCTGCTCCAGCGGCGTCGCCACCAGATCGCGCGTGCATCCGACGTAGCTCGTGGAGGTCAGGATGATCACCTGCCCGGGCCGCGCGTTCGCGACCACGGACGCGCACGCCGCCCGAAGGGCCACGAGGTCGGGGACCTCGTGGGCGTCGACCGGGGTCGGCACGCACACGATCACGGCATCGGCATCGGCGAGGGCGCGGGGATCGGAGGTGAGCCGGAAGGCGTCGCTGTCGAGCGCGAGCCGCAGGCGGGTGTGATCATCGGCCACGAGATCGACGTGGCGGCGACGGATGGCGTCGAGCCGCGCCTCGCTGATCTCGAGCGCGATGAGCTTGGCGCCCGTCTCGTGCAGGCCCAGGGCTGTCGGCAGCCCGACATAGCCCAACCCGACGATGGCGACCGTGGGAGCCTCCACGGGGACCATCGCAGCGAGATCGGCCGCCGTCTCGGCCGGGAGATCGAGGACGTGGAGGCGTCCCGCCGGCGTCTCGTCGACGACGCGGGAGCGAGCCCTACTCGGGCGGTCGGCCTGAAGAGTCAACGTGTTGCCCCCTGATGCCGGAGTGGCGGGCATACGATTCCCGCGACATCGACGAAGAAAAAAGACAGCCCCCTGAAGATGAAGCGGGCATACCCCCTGACCGCTGCCGGAATCGAACCAGTACCAATGGCTGGTGTCAAGGACAGCCAACCTTGCAAGACCGCACCGCTTCGGCCTCCGGTGCGCAGGCGCACCAGGACCCCGATGGGACCTTCGGCGACTCCGGGCCGCCTCCGGCAGCGCCGGCGAGGCGGACACGGTGCCCCTTCGCACCGTGCCTCCGGGGAAGGCGCGTAGACTGCCCCGGTCGTGAACGACCGAATCCTGTTCGTGCGCCAGCTCCGGTACCTGGGCCGGCGTGTGCTGCTCATCGTCCTGGCGACGGTCGCGGGACTGTTCCTGGGCTATTTCGCGAGCACGCTGACGCAGCGCACCTACGAGGCCAAAGCGCGGATCGTCATCGGTCCCGCCGTCGCCCCGCTGATCTCGAACCCGAATGACGTGGCGCCCCCCCAGCGGCTGATCCAGACCTACGCGGAGTTGGTCGAGACCGACGCGATCGCGGACCTCGTGTCCGACGACACGGGGATCCCGTCGGCGCGCCTCCTCCAGCGGTCCAGGCGGTGGCGCCGCTCGAAAGCCTGTTCATCGACATCATCGCGCGGGACCAGGACCCGGACACCGCGGCGCTGATCGCGAACTCGTTCGCGAACACGCTCATCGATCGATCACCCGACTACACCGTCGACACGTCGAAGGTGAAGCTGCTCGTCGCTCGCGCAGCCGGCGAGCCCGCCAGACGACCCGATCGCCCCGCGGCCGCTGTTCGACAGCCTGCTCGGCGGCATGGCCGGGCTGATGGGCGGCATCGTCGGGGTGTACGTCGCCGCATACGTCCGGCGCCGGGTGCGCTTCTCGGAAGACCTCGAAGGGATCCTGGGACGACCCACGCTGGGGACGCTCCGCGCATTGCGCCCGGGCCCCCTCATGGACCGCATCCAGGGGTCACGCGACCTGCAGCGCGCGCGTCTGGCGATCGAATACCAGACGGTCGGATCGCCCGTGACCCGCCTGCTGGTCGCCAGCCCGGACGCGGGTGACGGACGCACCACGGTCGCTGCCGCGCTGGCGCTGTCGTTCGCCCAGGTGGGCCGTGCGACGGTGCTCGTCGACGGCGACATCCGCCACCCGGCCGTCGCCGAACGGCTGGGCCTGGGGGAGGTCGACCCCGATCGCGCGGCGGACGACGAGGGACACCTGCGTGCGGTCCGGATGCTCCAGGTGCCCGATCTCTCGGTCGTTCCGGCGTCCTTCGTCCACGCGCCGACGGTGAGCGCGATGCTCGAGCGGGTGGCCCTGGCCGTGCGTGACGCCGTGGCCGCCGGCGCCGAGGTGGTGATCGTCGACTCGCCGCCGCTCGAGGCCTTCGCCGACGCCGGCGTGATCGCCCAGCAGATGGATGCCGTGATCCTGGTCGCGCGCGAGGGCGTCGGCACGGATGCCGTGGAGCGTGCCCGGGAGCGTCTGGAGATGGCGAAGATCCCGATCCTGGGCGCGGTCCTCAACCGCCGGCCGGTCGTCGAGACGGTCGTCGAACACCCGTCGACCGTCGCCAGCGTGGAGCCCACCTAGGCCCACCGGCCACGCAGCCGCGCCCCGATCCGAGTCCTCGTTCCGAGCGTGGTCGGCGGCCATGGTGCCGTCGAGCACCGCCCGGACGGATCCGCGGGTCGTCCGTGGTAGGGTGCGCGTCCGGTGACCGAGGCGCGCTGATGGGAGACGGTTCGACGTGGGGCTGATGACGGGACAGCAGGCTGCGTCGCCCGTCACGCGCGGCGCCCGGCCATCCAGCGGTCCGACGCTCGTACCGCCGCGCCTCGTGCTGCCGGAGGTGGATGCGGCGCGCCCATCCGAGCTGATGGCGATCCTGTTCGAGCACCTCCCGGAGCTGCTCGGAGCGCTGATCGCGGTCCTGGGGCTGCTCGGCCGCGCCAGCGGCGTCGGGATCGCTGACCGTCGCCGCGGGGCTCAGCTTGCTGCCGCTCGGGCTCATCTCGCCGCGGGTCACGTTGATGGCGATGTGCATCCTCGTGCCGCAGGCCGAGCTGGGTGTGCCCGTGGGCCCGCTCGGGTTCCACGTGATGGCGCTGTTTGCGTCGATGATCGGTATCGCGCTGCGTCTTCCCTTCGAGCGGCTTCCCGTGCGGCTGGGCCTCGGCGCTGCGTGCCTCGTCGTGTTCGTCGCCCTGGCCGCGGTGACATTGCCGGCCGCCCTCGTCGATCTTCCGATCGACCGCACGAAGTTCGCGGTGTCGCAGCTCCTCCAGATCCTGGGCGGTGCAGCGCTGTTCTGTGGGATCGCCTACGTCGCGCGCGCGCCGCTCGGTCGGGGCCGTACACGATCGCCGTGCTCCTGTCAGGAGTGCTCGCCTGCGTCGCGACGGTGCTCAGCACGCTCGGCGGTGAGCCCGCCGCGTTCGCCGCGCAGGTCTTCGCGACCGGACCCGCGACGCTGCAGCGGCGCGGTCGGCGTGCTGGCCAACGCGAACTACATGGGTCTGCTGGCGGCGACCATCGGCACCGGGCTGTATCGCGTTCGCGGTCCATCGCCACGGGCTGGCCCGGATCCTGTACCTCGTCGGCGCGGTGTGCGCGGTCGGCGCGATCCTCGTGACGTTCTCACGCGGCGCCTGCTGGCCCTCGCGGCCGGGGTCGTCACGCTCGCCTTCGCGAAGAGCCGGTCCTTGGGCGTCGTACTCGCGGCGCTCCTGGTGTGGGCGCGGTGGTCATCTACCCGGCGTTCCTCAACGCCCGGCTCAACGTGAGCTACGGCGACGCGAGCGATCCGAACGCGACGATCGGCCAGAACGAGCAGTGACCTCACGCGGCGGATCGTGTTCGACGCCGGCATCAGCCTGTTCGAGAGCTCGCCGATCGGCAGGCGTGGGCTTCGGCCAGTTCCAGTTCCTGAGTCCACTCCACGTCTCGGGCAGCGACGTGACGTACCCGCACGACGCGTATCTGCGGATCCTCGCCGAGCAGGGGATCCTCGGCGTCGCTGCGTTCATCGCCCTTCTGGCGTGGCGGTCCTGCGGATTCGTCGACGCCGTGCCGGGCACGCGCTCGATCGCGCTCGCGGCGCTCGCCTGCTACCTCGTGGCCGCCCTCATCGCCGAGCCGTTCAGCGTGCTCCAGGCGTCCGGGGTCACGTGGGTCATCGTGGGTGCGGTCATCGGACCCGGCCTGGCGCACCGGGCATGACCAGCGCCAGCCGGACGGTGGAGATGACGTCGCCGCCGCTCGAGCGCCCGGCGACCCGGTCGCTCGCCCGTCCCGGGCCGGTGGGGCTCGTCATCGCGCTCGCGGTCCTCGCGGAGCTCGTCGTCCTCGCGCTCATCCCGCGCCTGGTGACGACCGATGGCGCGATCCACGTCGGTGGCGCAGGGCTCATCCGCGACCTGCTGACGGGCGCCGGGGACATCCATCTCCACTACGTCGACATCACGCCGTACCCCGTCCCCAATCTCACCCCCGAGCTCGCGCTCGCCGCATTGATGCTGGTGCTGGATCCGGGGGTGGCCGAGAAGGTGCTCGTGGCGGGCTACGTCATCCTGCTGCCGCTGGGCATGCTGGCCGCCGTCCGGGCGGCCGGGGCCCGCGCGCCGTGGCTCGCGGTGCTCGCGATCCCGCTGACCTTCTCGTTCACGCTCCAGTACGGCTTCTACAACTTCTCGTACGCCGTGGCCTGTGCGCTGTTCGTGATGGCGGCCGCGCTGCGCCTCCGGGAGCGGCCCACCGGCCGGCGGGCGGTCGTGCTGGGCGCGCTGCTGCTGGTGACGTATAGCTGCCACCTCGTGCCGTATGCCGTCGCGCTCGTGTTCATCGCGGCGGTCATCGGCTGGGATGTGCTGCGCGCCCTCGTCGAGACCCGTGGCTCGCTCCGCGAGGTCGTGCGTCGCCATGGCCGCCTCGTCGGACTGGTCGTGGCCGCCGCCCTGCCATCGCTCGTCCTGTGCGTGCCGTTCCTCATCCTGACCCGGACCGGCGATCCCGCCAGCTACCGGCCGATCCTCGTGCCGTTCCTGGGCCTCCTCAGCTTCATCTGGCCGCTCGTCACGTTCGATGTCCGCGAGGCGGTGGCGTGCATCGCGATGGCGGGCGCCGTGGCCGTGCTCACACTGTGGGTGATCCGACGGCGCTGGCGCGAGCGCCGCTGGGTGGACGGCACCGACGGGCTGGCGCTGTTCACGCTCGCCACGGTCGGCGTGTTCCTTGTGTCCCCGCAGGGCGTCGCGAGCGGCGGCGGGATCCTGCTCGAGCGCCTGGCGCTGTTCCCGATCTACGGCATCGTGCTGTGGCTCTCGGCACAGGACCTGCCGGCCCGCCTGGTGCGCGCGACGGCCGTCGTGGCGCTCGTCGCCGCCGCGGGGTTCGTCGTCCTGCGGATGCCCGCCTACCTGGAGCTGAGCAGCCGCGCGAACGACTACCTGTCGGTGGCGTCATGTCTCGCGCCGGGGTCCACCATGCTCCAGGCGAACCTGTATCAGGTGGTCCCGGGCCCGCTTCGCCGGCAGGACCCGCTCATCGAGGAGACCGGCGTCCTGAGCGCCGCGACACGCGGCCACGACCTCGGCAGCGTCGAGGGCGATGTGCCCTTCTACCCCATCACCAACAGACCCGGGAATGACCCGTACGTCCACTTGCGGACCTCGGGCGACCTCCTCTATCACATCCCCCCGGAGATCGATCTCCTGGGGTATGAGCAGCGCACCGACGGGCGCGTCGACTATCTCCTGCTGTACGGTCGCTCCGAGGCCGACGCTACGGTGCTCGCCTCGTCGCGCTGGACCGCGTTGCGCGGCCAGCTGGAACAGGGCTACCGCCGGGTGGCGACGTCCGCCGCCGGGCATCTCGAGGTCTTCGAGCGGGATGCGGACGATCTCCGCGCCCGGGGCGAGGCCGCACGTGCACAAGCCGGCTCGGCCTGTCCGGCCGTGGCATCGGACCCATTCGAGGGGGATTGACGGATGTGTGGGATCGCCGGCCTCGCCACGGCGCACGGGCTGCGCCGCGATGACGAGGCGCTCGTCGTCGAGATGCTGCATGGGCTCGCCCATCGCGGGCCCGACGACGAGCACTGGATGGGCGACGAGCGGGCGATCGATCGGCTCGCGCCGCCTCGCGATCATCGACCTCGACACGGGCCGTCAGCCGATGACCACGACCGACGGCTCGATCGTCATCAGCCAGAACGGCGAGATCTACAACTACGTCGAGCTCCGCGAGGAGCTGCTGCGACGCGGCCACACCCTCGCGACGCACGGTGACACCGAGGTCATCGGACACCTCTACCAGGAGTTCGGCGACGACTTCGTCGACCACCTGCGCGGGATGTTCGCGATCGCGCTCTGGGACAAGCCGCGCCAGCGGCTGATCCTGGCCCGCGATCGGCTGGGCAAGAAGCCGATCTACTGGCGGCTCGCCGACGGGCGGCTGAGCTACGGGTCGGAGATGAAGGTCATCCTCACCGAGCCCGATGTCGCCAAGGACATCGACCGCCAGGCGCTCGCCCTGTTCCTCGAGTACCAGTACATCCCCGCCCCATGGACGATCCTGCGCGGCGTCCACAAGCTGCCGCCCGCCTCGATCCTGACGTGGGATGGTGGTGAGCCACGGATCCGGCGCTACTGGGAGCCCGACTACACCACGAAGGTCCGCCGGTCGCTGGAGGAGGACCGCGAGGCCGCTCTCGAGGTGCTGCGGGAGTCGGTCCGGCTGCGCCTCAGGAGCGATGTCCCGGTGGGCGCGTTCCTGTCGGGCGGCATGGACTCGAGCACGGTCGTGGCGCTCATGGCCGAGGCGTCCAGCCAGGTCCGAACCTTCTCGATCGGGTTCCAGGAGAAGGAGTACGACGAGCTGCGCTACGCACGCGCCGTCGCGAAGCACTTCGGGACCGACCACACCGACGAGGTCGTCGACCTGGACGCGATCAGCCTCCTGCCCGAGCTGGCCGACCACTACGACGAGCCCTTCGGCGATCTCCTCGGCGATCCCGACGTTCCGGGTGTCGCAGCTCGCCGCGAAGTCGCTCAAGGTCGTCCTGACCGGCGACGGCGGCGACGAGGCGTTCGGCGGCTACGACCGCTACCGGTTCGAGGCCGCGATGTCGATGCTGGGCAAGCTGCCGACGCCCCTCCACATGGCCGGCGTGTCCGCGGCGCAGGCCGTCCTGTCGCGGACGGCCGCCAAGTCGAAGCTCCGGCGCCGTGCCGACAACTGGCGGCGCCTCGCGACCCTCGACTCGGACACGCGCTACACGCGCCTGATGTCCATCTACCACGCCGCCGCTCCGTACCGCGCTCCTCCGCGACGCGGCGACCGGCTATCAGGATCAGTACCTCGAGAGCGCGCTTCGCTCGGGCCCGTCCGACACGCTCGACCGGCTCCTCCGCGCCGACATGCTCACGTACCTGCCCGAGGACCTCAACGTGAAGGTCGACCGGGCGACGATGGCCAACTCGCTCGAGGCGCGTTCGCCGCTCCTCGACCATCGCGTCTACGAGTTCGCGGCGGCGCTGCCGTCGCACCGGAAGATGCGCCGCGGCACGAGCAAGATCGTGCTCCGTGAGGTCGCCAAGCAGCTGATGCCGGCCGAGCTGCGTCGACCGGCCCAAGATGGGCTTCGGCGTGCCCATCGGCTCGCTGGTTCCGGTCCACGCTGGGCGATGTGTTCAGCGACACGGTCCTGGCGCCCGATTCGCGGACCCGCGACCAGCTCGACGTGACGGTCGCCCGGCAGATCCTTGCCGAGCACCGCGGCGGCACCATCGACCACGGCCACCGGCTGTGGCTGCTCCTGATGTACGAGCTGTGGGCGCGTCGCTGGCTGGCGGCTGCGCCGGCCGCGACCCTCGCCGAGACCGCGTGAGAGCGCTCGTCACCGGCGCGGCCGGGTTCATCGGACACCACCTGGTCCACGAGCTGCTGGCGGCCGGCCACGAGGTGGCCGGGATCGACGACCTCTCGACGGGCTCGATCGACCGGCTCACCTGTGTCAGCGACCGCATCCACTTCGTCCAGGGCGACATCCGCTCCGCGGGCGACGTGGACCGCGGCGATCGAGGGCTGCGACGTCGTCTATCACCAGGCCGCGCTGCCGTCGGTGGCGCGCTCGGTCAAGGACCCGATCGCCTCGAACGAGGTGAACACGACGGGCACGATCACGGTGATGCAGGCGGCCGCCCGGGCCGGTGTCCGGCGGGTGATCTTCGCCGGCTCGTCGTCGGTCTACGGCGACTCGGCGGAGCTGCCGCGCCGCGAGACCCAGGTGCCGCGTCCGCTGTCGCCGTACGCCGTCAGCAAGCTCGCCGCCGAGGGCTACGTCCACACCCTGGGTGCCCTGAACGGCATCGAGACCATCGTCCTGCGGTACTTCAACATCTTCGGGCCGGGCCAGGACCCCGAGTCGCAGTACGCGGCGGTCATCCCGCGGTTCATCACCGCGGCCATGGCCGGGCGGCCGCTGACCGTCTTCGGTGATGGGCGCCAGTCACGCGACTTCACGCACATCGCGAACGTCGTGTCCGCGAACCTCCTGGCCGCCACCGAGGGCCGAAGCGGCGTGACGATGAACATCGGCTGCGGCGACCGGTTCACCCTCGTCGACCTCGTCGCGGCCATCGAGGCCGGGCTCGACCGGCGCGTCGAGGTCCGCTACGAGGGCACGCGCCAGGGCGACGTCCCGCACAGCCAGGCGGACATCTCCGTCGCGGTCGCGGAGCTGGGTTACCGGATCGTGATGCCGTTTCCCGAGGGCATCCAGCAGACGATCCAGTCGTATCACGTCACCGCGGGTCGATGACCTCGACGATCCCCGCGGGTCCCGCCCCGGCCCCGCCGGGTGTGCAGGCTCCGTCCGGGCAGGCCCCGCCGGGCGCAGCTGTCGCCGCCGATGCCGGCACGCCCATCGCGCTCGCGAGCGTCGGTCGCTCGGCAGGCCTGCTCGCCATGGCCGCCGCGCTGGGCCAGGTGTTCGCGTTCGTGCGCGAGCTGTTCGTGGCCGGCGAGCTGGGCGCGAGCGCGCGCTATGACGGCTTGCTGGTGGCGCTCGTCCTGCCGACCATCGTGGCCGGCCTCCTCGCCGGCGGTCCGGGTGCGGCGCTCGTCCCGGCGTTCAGACGGCTCGAGCGGGACGACGGCCTTCCGGCCGCGAAGCGCTTCAGCGGCGCGCTCTTCACCTGGATCTTCATCGCCGCGACCATGGCCATGCTCCTGATCTGGGCGGCCGACGAGTGGATCGCGTTCCTCACCGGGCCCGGACTCCATGCCGATGGCCACGCCGCGGCGGTCGAGGTCACGCCGATCGTCGCCCCGATGGTCGTGTTCCTCGCGCTGAGCGGCGTTCTGACGGCGCTCTGTCAGACGCGCGAGGCATTCGCGTGGATCGCGCTGGGGTGGCTCATCGGGCCGGTCGTGTCG
Source organism: uncultured Chloroflexia bacterium (assembly GCA_963778025.1). Classification (GTDB taxonomy): domain Bacteria; phylum Chloroflexota; class Limnocylindria; order Limnocylindrales; family CSP1-4; genus CAVZTA01. Next base: position 489,289 of record CAVZTA010000003.1, read on the forward strand.
CTGGTCGTCACGGTGACGGCCTGGGAACGCCTGGACGTCGACGCGCTCGCTTTCGGGTTGACGGTCGGGTCCGCCGCGACCTTCCTGATGGTCCTCATCGGCGCCTGGCGGGTCGGTGTCGCGCCGCGCCTCAGGCTGCGGCCGCCGCGGGATGCGCACAGCGGCTTCCTGCGCCACGCCGGGCCGCTCACGGCTGGCTCGGCGATCCTCCAGGCGAACCTGTTCGGGGACCGGGCCGTGGCGTCGCTGCTGAGCGTCGGATCGGTGAGCGCGCTCCGATACGGCGAAGGCCTGCTGCGCGGCCCGATGGGCGCCATCGCGCCGGCGTGGTCGACCGCGCTGTATCCGGCCCTGATCAAGGCGAACGATCGCGAGGACGGCGGGATCGGCGCCGCGTCGGACCGGGCGATCCGCTACGTGCTCGCGGTGTTCGTGCCGATCGCGGTCTTCGCCGCCGTGATGGCGCCATGGATCGTCGACGTCGCGTTCCGGCGGGGCAACTTCGACGCGGAGGACGCCGCCGTCACGTCGACGGTCGTCGCCGCCTTTGCGCCCCTCGTGGTGCTGACCATCATCCAGGCCGTCATCGTGGGGGCCCACAATGCCCGGCAGAGCGGCCTGCTGCTGATGACCGCGGGCTTCGCGAACGCCGGCCTGAACTTGCTATTCGATGTGATCTTCGGCGTCGCGTTCGGCGTGGCCGGCGTGGCGGTCTCCACATCGGTCACCATCCTCGTCGTGCTGACCTTCCTCGGGCTCCGCCTCGGTCGCGCCGACCCTGCCTTCTCGTGGGGGCGGCTGATGCGGTACGGGATGCGCCTCACGCTCATCGCGCTCGTGCCCGGCATCCCGCTCGCGCTGCTCGGTTGGGGGGTCGACATCGCCGGGGCGCCGCTCCTTGCCCGCCTCGTCGCCCTGGCGATGACGTTCGCGGGACTGGCGCTGGCCTATGTGGCGATCGCCCGATGGCTGCGCGTGCCCGAGGTCGTCACGTCGCATCGACGGAGCCCGGGCGCTCCTCGCGGAGCGGGTCGTGCCACGCCTGCGGGGCGTGGCGGGACGGCGAACATGACGGCTGTGAAACGCCCCCTCCGGATCGTGTTCGTCACCGCGGCGCTCGACCCGGGTGGCAGCGAGCGCCAGCTGGTCGAGCTCGCCGTGCGGTTGCCCAGGGATCGCTTCGAGTGCGAGTTCGTCCTGCTCACCGAGCGAGGAGATGGGGCCGATGTCGTCGAGGCGGCCGGAGTGCGCGGTGCGAGCCCTGGGCTCGAGCTACCGGCGCTCCACGCCGTTCCCGATCTACATGTTCGTGTCCTGACGAAGGTACTTCGGATGATGCGCTGGCTGCGCGGCGGCCACTACGACATCGCCGATGCATGGCTGTACCACGCCTACGCGCTGACCGCGGTGTTGAAGCCGTTCGTGGGCATCCCCATCCTCATCTCCGGGCGCCGGAGCCTGAGCGACTACAAGGAGCAGTTCGGCCCGTTCGAACGCGGCCTCGACAAGGTCGCGACATGGTCATCGGATGCCTTCGTCGCCAATTCGTACATCGTGCGCGAGGACGTCGCGACGCGCGAAGGGATCGACTCCGGCGCGCATCGAGGTCGTCCGCAACGGCGTGCTGCTGCCCGACCCCATGTCGCTCTCGGACCGACAGGCGTGGCGAGCGCGCTGGGGCTGGGGCGACGAGCACGTCGTCGTGGGCTGCGTCGCGAGCGTCAAGCCGGGCAAGGGCCTCGAGCTGCTGATCGATGTCGCGGAGGGTCTGCGGGCGCGGGAGCCCGGGCTCCGCTACGTGATCGTCGGCGACGGCGTCTCCCGTCCCGCGCTCGAGGCCGACGTCGCGCGTCGCGGCCTGGGCGACGTCGTGCGGTTCCATGGCATCGAGCCGGATGCGCGGAAGCTCTACGGGGCGTTCGACATCGCGGTCCAGGCGTCCGACTCGGAGGGCCTTCCGAACGCCGTCCTGGAGCCTGCCGCGGCGGGCGTCGCGATCGTGGCGACAGCGGCCGGAGGAACGCCCGAGATCATCACCGATGGGCAGACCGGGATCCTCGTCCCGGTCGGCGATCCGGGCGCGATGGCCGTCGGCATCGCGAGGCTCGCGGGCGATCCCGAGCTCCGGGCAAGGCTCGGGGCGGCGGCCCGCACCAGCGTCGAGGAGTCGTTCCCGATGGACCGGATGGTCGAGGGCATGGCCCACATCTACGAGGCTCTCGCGGCTCGGCGGCAGCGCGCCCGACCGCGCAGGCCCTGGCGGCGCGCCCCGTCGGACGCGTCCGCGTGATGACCGGCTCCATGGGCCACGGCGCCCTCGTCATCTCGCTCGACTTCGAGCTCCACTGGGGCGTCCGCGACCTGTACCGACCCGACGGTCCGTACCACCAGAACCTCGTGGGCGCTCGCGAGGTCATCCCGAGGATGCTCGACCGGTTCGACGCGGGCGGCGTGAAGGTGACCTGGGCGATCGTCGGGATGCTGTTCGCGCGCGACCGCGACGAACAGGAGGCGTACCGGCCGCGGATCGCCCCCGGCTACCGCGACCCGAACCTCGATCCGTATCGCGAGCCCGTGGGTCAAGACGAGGCGACCGACCCGCTGCACTTCGGCGCGTCGCTCATCGACCGGATCGTCGAGCGCGGCGAGCACGAGGTCGCGTCGCACACGTGGTCGCACTACTACTGCCTGGAGCCCGGGGCGTCACCGGAGGCCTTCGGCGACGATCTGGCGGCCGCGGTCCGGATCGCGGAGGCTCGCGGCCAGCGTCTGCGCTCGTTCGCATTCCCCCGCAACCAGGTGCGCGGGGACGTGCTGCCCATCCTGGCTGCGGCCGGTATCACGTCCTTCCGGGGCACGCAGCCCCGGCTCGCCCATCACCCCGTCCCCGAGGGCCGGGTGACGCTGCCGCGCAAGCTCGCGCGCGGGCTCGAGGAGTACGCGGGGCCGCGGCCGCTCCATGTCACCCGCTTCGCCGACCTCCAGACCCGCGGCGGCGTGCTGGACATCCCGGCCACGCTGTTCCTGCGGCCCTGGTCGGCGCGGCGAGCCCGTCTCGAGCCCTTCCGGTGGCGACGGCTGGCAGGCGCGTTCGCGCGGGCGGCTCGCGAGGACGCCATCGTCCACGTGTGGTGGCATCCCCACAACTTCGGGGCGAACCAGGAGGAGAATCTCCAGTTCCTGGACCGCCTCCTCGACCTCTTCCAGCGCGCCCGGGACGAGCACGGGATGCGGTCGATGACGATGGCCGACGTGACCGCGGTCCGGCGCGGTCGCGCGATCGGCGAGTGGCAGGCCTCGAACGGCGGTGAGACGCCCGCGCTCGCGCTCGCGGTGGGCGACATCGATGGGGCAGGGAGGCGTCGACGCACCGGGACGCCGATGGCCGGTCCGCTCGGGACGTTCGGCCACGCGGACCCGGCATCCGTACCGGTGCGGACGCGCACCTACCCTGGCTGACTGGCGTGTACGATGCCGAGGCCTCCGGTCAGCGGCCCCGCGTCCGTGTCGTCCCCGGCGGTCACGGACGTCACGGGAGGCTCGAGCGGAGCATGGTCGAGGGGGTCATGGGCGGATCAAGCGCTGCCCGCGCCGTGCTGCCCGATGAGCCCGTCGATGTGGCCCGGGAGGTGAGCGGGAGCGCGGACGGACGGCCTTTTCGGGGGCGGATCCTGCGGGTCATCACGCGGCTGAACGTCGGTGGTCCAGCCACGCACGTCACGGTCGCGGACCGCGGGCTGCGCGCGCTCGGCTGGGAGACACAGCTCGTGCACGGGGTCGTCGAGCCCAGCGAGGCCGAGATCGACATCGCAGCGATGGGTCTCCCCGACCGGCGGCTCGAGACGCTCCACCGCGCGATCGATCCCGTGGACGACGTCCGGAGCCTGGTGGCACTGGCGAAGCTGATGCGCACCTACCGGCCCCATGTCATCCATACCCACCTCTCGAAGGCGGGGCTGGTCGGCCGGGCTGCTGCGCTCGCCGCATCACCGGCGGTCCGGGTGCACACCTTCCATGGGAACGTCTTCGGAGGCTACTTCTCGCCGCGCATGTCACAGGCGATCCTCGCGCTCGAACGCGGCCTCGGTCGCTCCACCCACCGGATCGTCGCCCTCAGCGACCGCCAGCGCACGGAGCTGCTGGAGCTGGGCATCGGACGACCCGACCGGATCCGGATCGTGCCACTCGGCCTCGACCTCGCCCAATTCGCCTCCCCCGACCGGGCCGCCGCCCGGGAGCGGCTGGGCCTCGCGCAGGACGAGCTGGTGGTCCTGGCCATCGGCCGCCTGGTGCCGATCAAGCGCCTGGATCGGCTCATCGAGGCGGTCGCGATCGCCGCGCCGCGCATCCCCGACCTGCGGCTCGTGATCGTCGGCGACGGCGAGGAGCGGACGGCGCTCGAGTGGCGAGTCGTGTCGAGACGCCTGGAGCGCATCGTGACGTTCGCCGGCTGGTCGAGCGATAGCCCGGCGTGGTATGCCGCAGCGGACGTGGTGACCTTGACCTCCGATCGCGAAGGGACGCCGCTCGCGCTCATCGAGGCCGCGGCCAGCGGCCGTCCCGTGGTCGCGGGCGACGTCGGCGGCGTGGCCGACATCGTGGTCGACGGGCAGACCGGCTTCGTCGTCGACCGGGATGACATCGCAGGGTTCGCCGACCGCCTGGTCCGCCTTGCCACCGACCCGGGATTGCGTGCCTCGATGGCGGCCGCGGCGCCCGTCCGCGCGACGGCGTTCGACGCACGACGCCTGGTCGACGATCTCGATGCGCTCTATCGCGAGGCGCTCCTGGAGCGCCGCGCCTCGGCACTCAGGGTGACGTCATGACCGCGACGACCCTGCTGCCCCTCGTCGTCGCGTTCGTGGTGGGGCTCGTGCTCGTGCCCATCTCGATCCGGCTGGCGCCCCGCGCCGGCCTCGTCGTCCGACCGCGCGAGGACCGCTGGGGTGCCCGGGCGATCCCGATGTTCGGTGGTCTCGGCGTCACCGGCGGCATCCTGGCCGGCCTCGCGGCGGGGGTGATCGTCGGTGCGCTCGCGCCGGTCGACGCGCTCGTCGTGGCCGGGGGCATCGCCACCCTGTTCGCCCTCGGCTTCGCCGACGACCGTGGCGAGGTGAGCCCGCGCGTCCGACTTGCGATCGAGGCCGCCGTCGGCGCCGTCACGGCGCTCGTCATCGCCAGCGGTCTGGACCTGCCGCTCCAGGTGCTCGCGATGCTCCTCGCGCTCGTCGCCGTACCGCTCGCGGTCAACGCCACGAACATGGTCGACAACGCCGACGGCCTCGCCGCGTCGCTGTCGACGGTGACGGCGATCACGCTTGCCGCCGCGACCGCCGTCCTCGCGGTCGGTGGCGCGAGCGCGGTCCCGCTCGCGGTCGCCGGCGCGACGGTCGCGTTCCTCCTGTTCAACCGACCGCCCGCACGGACGTTCATGGGCGACGCGGGAAGCCTTCCCCTGGGAGGTGCGCTGGCGGCCGCCTCGATCCTGCTCGTGGATGCCGGGCTCGCCACCAGCCCGGAGACCTCCGTCGCCGCGATGTGTGTCGTCGTGCTCGCGTGGACGGCCCAGGCGGCGGACATGGCGCTCGTCGTGACGAGCCGCGTCCGACGCGGCCGGTCGCCGTTCCAGGGCGGGACGGACCACACCTCCCATCGGCTGCTGCGCTGGGGCCTGGGCCCGACGGCGATGCTGATCGTGATCGCCGTGGGTGCGTCGCTCGCGTGCGCGCTGGCGCTGGTGGCGGCGGCGCTCGGCCACACGCTGCCGGTGCTCGGCGTCGCCGTGACCCTGGTCGGCATCTCGGGCGCACTGGTCCTCGAGTCGCTCCTGGCCCTCAATCAGCCACCGACCGACGCGCCAGACGTCGACGCGCAAGAGCACGCTCCGTCGCGGCCCGCCGGGGCGCCGTGGCGGCCGGCGTGGACGTGGATCGCGCGACCGCGACCAGCATGCGAGCCGGCCGATGAGCCGCGTCCTCGTCACCGGCGGCGCGGGGTTCGTCGGATCGCATCTCGTCGATCGGTGCATCGCCGACGGCCACGAGGTCGTCGTGGTGGACGATCTGTCCACCGGATCGGCGGCGCAACCTGGCGCACCTGGCCGAGGGACGCGTGACGTTCATCGAGGGCAGCGTCGAGGACACGTTCGTCCTCGAGCGCGCGATGGAGGGTGTCGACCTGATCTTCCACCTTGCCGCCGCGGTCGGGGTGTTCGAGGTCATCCGCCGACCGCTGAGCACGCTCCTCAACAACATCCGCGCGAGCGAGCAGGTGTTCGAGTTCGGATCGGAGCGCGGGATCCGGACCGTGTTCACCTCCACGAGCGAGGTGTACGGCAAGAACGACGCCGACCGGCTCCGCGAGGACGACGACTCGATCTTCGGGTCCACCCAGAAGGTCCGCTGGACCTATGCGATCTCGAAGGCGGCCGACGAGTTCATCGCGCTCGCGTTCCATCGCGAGCGGAACTTCCCGGTGACCATCGCCCGGCTGTTCAACACGACCGGACCGCGCCAGAGCGGCTCGTACGGCATGGTCGTCCCGCGCTTCGTCCGGCAGGCGCTCAACGGCGAGCCCATGACCATCCATGGCGACGGGAACCAGACGCGCTGCTTCACGAACGTGTTCGACTGCGTCGAGGCGCTCACCCGACTCGCGAGGACCGACGCGGCGATCGGCCAGGTCGTGAACGTCGGCCAGCCGAGCGAACTGTCGATCCGGGAGCTCGCGGAGCTCGTGCGCGACCTGGCGGGGAGTCGGTCGGAGATCCGCTACGTCCCCTATGACGAGGCGTACGGGCTGGGCTTCGAGGACATGCGCCGCCGGGTGCCGGACGTGTCGTTCCTCAGCCGGCTCACGGGGTTCGCGCCGGATACGCCGCTCGAGGTCACGATCGGCCAGATCATCGCGGACCAGCGGAAGGCCGCGGCGTGAGCGCTGCGTGGTCGGCAGCGACCAAGCCCACGGCGGTCGAACCCGGCGCCGATGCAGGCCTCCCGCGTTGCCGCCACTGCGGGACGCCGCTCAGCGAGACGTTCGTCGACCTCGGCATGTCACCGCTCTGTGAGCGCTTCCTGCGCGCCGACCAGCTCGACGAGATGGAGCCGTTCTTCCCGCTCCACGTGCGGGTCTGCCCGGCGTGCCTCCTCGTCCAGCTGCCCGAATACGTCGGGCCCGAGGAGATCTTCGGCGAGTACGCCTACTTCTCGTCGTTCTCCACCTCGTGGCTGGCCCATGCCGCCCGGTACGTCGACATGGCCATCGACCGGTTCGGCCTCGCGCCCGGCAGTCGCGTCATCGAAGCCGCCAGCAACGACGGCTATCTCCTGGAGCATGCGCGGGAGCGGGGGCTCACCGTCCTGGGCATCGAACCGGCGCGGAACATCGCGGACGTGGCACGCGAGAAGGGCATCCCGACCATCAGCGAGTTCCTGGGGGCCGAGCTCGGCCGGCGTGTCGCGGCCGAGCAGGGCGCCGCGGACCTCGTGGTCGCGAACAACGTGTTCGCGCATGTCCCGGACATCCATGACTTCACCGCCGGTCTCGCGGCGCTGCTGGCGCCCGAGGGCGTCCTGACCATCGAGATCCCGCATCTGCTGCGGCTCGTCGAAGGCAACCAGTTCGACACCATCTACCACGAGCACTTCACGTACTACACGCTGCACACCGCAAGCGCCGTGCTGGGACGTCACGGCCTCGAGGTCTTCGATGTCGACGAGCTGCCGACCCACGGCGGCTCGCTGCGGATCTATGCGCAGCACGCCGCGACGGGGCGTCAGGCCCGCGCGGCGGTCGTCGACCGCGTGCTGGCGACCGAGGTGGCGGGCGGCTGGACGACGCTCGAGGGTCACCGGAGCTTCGGACCCCGGGTCGAGGCGACGAAGCGGGCGCTCCTGCGCTTCCTGATCGCGGAGCGCGATGCGGGTCATCGGGTGGTCGCCTACGGCGCGCCCGGCAAGGGCAACACCCTGCTGAACTACTGCGGCATCCGGTCCGACCTGGTGGAGTACGCCGTCGATCGCAACCCGTACAAGCACGGCCGGTTCACGCCCGGGACGCACATCCCGATCCATCCGGTGGAGCGCCTGCTGGACGACCGGCCCGACGTCGTGCTCATCCTGCCCTGGAACCTGCGGACCGAGATCCGCGCGCAGCTCGGGTCGCTCGTCGATCGTGGCGTGCGGCTCGCGGTCCCGATCCCCGAGGTCGAGATCCTGGGATGATCCCGCCGGGGCGCGTCGCGCGATGAAGGTCGTCCTGTTCTGCGGCGGCTTGGGCATCCGGTTGCGCGAGCACAGCGAGTCGCATCCCGAAACCCATGGTGACGATCGGGTACCGGCCGATCCTGTGGCACGTGATGAAGTACTACGCCCACTTCGGCCATAGCGACTTCGTCCTCGCGCTGGGCTATGAGGCGTACGTGATCAAGGAGTACTTCCTCCGCTACGACGAGACCCGCTCGAACGACTTCGTGTCTCGAGGACGGCGCTCGCCATATCAAGTTGTTCAGCACTGACCTCGATGACTGGCGCATCAGCTTCGTGGACACCGGCCTGAACGCGAACCTCGGCCAGCGCCTGCGGGCGGTCCGGCGCTACCTCGACGACGATCAGATCTTCCTGGCCAACTACGGCGACACGCTGACCGACGCGCCGCTGGATCAGCTCGTCGAGCGGTTCCGGGCGTCGGACGCGATCGCCGCGTTCGTGAGCGTCAAGCCCACCAGCTACTCGTTCCACCTCGTCCATCACGGTCAGGACGGCCGCGTCGAGGGCATCGAGGACGTCCGCACCGCGGACATGTGGATCAACGGCGGCTACTTCATGTTCCGGCCGGAGATCTTCGACCACATCCAGCCGGGCGACGAGCTGGTCGAGGCGCCGTTCCGGCGGTTGATCGAGCTGGGCAAGCTCCACGCCTTCCGGTACGACGGGTTCTGGGCGCCGATGGACACGCTCAAGGACGTCCAGAACCTCGAGTCGCAGTGGGAGGCCGGCGACCCGCCGTGGGCGCTCTGGTCGCGGACCCGGGAGCCCGCCCGATGACGCCGGCCACACCGCCCCGCCCACGATGACGGGTCCCCTCCAGCTCGCCTACCCTGCCGACCGGCCGTTCCGGCTGCTCGCGCTGGGGGCGCACCCGGACGACCTCGAGATCGGTGCCGGCGGCTTCCTGCTCCGGCTGGCGGCGGAGGCCCCGCACGGCCTCGACACGCGCTGGGTCGTCCTCAGCGGCGACGACCAGCGGGCGATCGAGGCGAACGATGCGGCCCGGGCGTTCGCGGGCGATCGGGTGGATGTCCGCGTCGGCACGCTCCGCGACGCCTGGTTCCCGGCTGATTTCGAGGCCGCCAAGGCGCAGCTCATCGCGGCGGTCGACGGCTTCGCCGCGGACCTCGTCCTGGCGCCCGCGCTCCACGATGTCCATCAGGATCACCGGCTGCTCGCGGAGCTCGCGTGGCAGGTCGTGCGGACGCCCGCCATCTGGAGCTACGAGATCCCGAAGTTCGAAGGCGACCTCGGCCAGCCGAACGTCTTCGTGTGGCTCAGCGACGGGACCGCGCGTCGCAAGGCGGAGCTCCTCGTGCGCTGCTTCCCGTCGCAGGGCGGGCGCGCCTGGTTCCGCGAGGAGACGTTCCTGTCGCTGCTCCGCATCCGCGGTCTCGAGGCGAAGGCGCCCGAGGGCTACGCGGAAGCGTTCCATGTCCGCAAGCTCGTGATCTGAGGCGTCCCATGCGCATCCTTGTGACCGGCCACCTGGGCTACATCGGCACCGTGCTGACGCCCGTGCTCCTGCGCGCGGGTCACGAGGTCGTGGGCCTGGATTCCGATCTGTACGGCGGCTGCACGTTCGGCCCGGACGACGGCGTGCCCGATGTGCCGGCCATCCGACGCGACCTGCGCGACGTGACGGTCGACGACCTCGCGGGCGTCGAGGCGGTCATCCACCTCGCCGCGCTGTCGAACGACCCGCTGGGCGACCTGGACCCGGAACTGACGTATGCCATCAACCACCGGGCGTCGGTGCGGCTGGCGCGAGCTCGCCCGGACCGCGGGCGTCGAACGCTTCCTGTTCTCGTCCTCATGCTCGAACTACGGGGCCGCCGGCGGCCGTGAGCTGCTCGACGAGACCGCGGCGCTCAATCCCGTCACGCCGTACGGCATCAGCAAGGTCCGGACCGAGCGTGACGTCAGTGCGCTCGCGAGCGACAGCTTCTCGCCGACGTTCCTGCGCAACGCGACCGCGTACGGGGTGTCGCCGAGGCTGCGGTTCGACCTTGCCGTCAACAACCTCGTCGCGTGGGCGTACACCACCGGCCGGGTGCTGCTCAAGAGCGACGGGACGCCGTGGCGGCCGTTCATCCACGTCGAGGACATCGCGCGCGCCTTCCTCGCCGTGCTCGACGCGCCGCGGGACGTGGTCCACGACCGCGCGTTCAACGTCGGCTCGTCGAGCGAGAACTACCAGATCCGGGACGTGGCGCGGATCGTCGCGGAGGTGGTCCCGGGCTCGACCCTGGAGATCACGCCCGGCGCCTCGGCCGACGCCCGCGATTACCGCGTCTCGTGCGACCGGTTCCGGGATGCGGTCGGGTTCGAACCGAAATGGACGGTGCGCGCCGGGGCGGAGCAGCTCCTGGAGGCTTACCGCGCGGTCGGGGTGACGCTCGACGAGTTCGAGGGTCCCCGCTACCAGCGGATCGGGCACATCCGCTCGCTCCTCGCCGACGGCTCGCTGGCCCCGGATCTGCGGTTCACGCACGTCACGTCCGGGCATCCCTGACGCGGGCGGCGGCTCACCGGTCCGGCATCGTCCCCTGCCCGTGACGCGCCCCTTCCGGTTCATCGCGCCGATGCCGCGCCTGATGGGCTCGCCCGCGGTGTGGCGCGACGCGATCCGGCGGATCGAGGACCTCGGCTTCGACACGCTCTCGATCTCCGACCACCTCTCGGCGGGCTGGGTGATGGACCCGCTGACCGCGCTGACGGTGGCGTCCGAGGTCACCTCGCGGATCCGGCTCCTGACGCTCGTGCTGGGCAACGACTTCCGCCACCCGGTTCCCGTCCACAAGGCGTTCGCGACCCTCGACGTGCTGAGCGGGGGGCGGGTGGAGATCGGCCTGGGCGCGGGCTGGATGGCCAGCGACTATGAGGCCGCGGGCTTCCCGTTCGACCCGCCGGCGATCCGCCTGGAACGTCTCGCCGAGGCGGTCGCGGTGATCGACGGCCTGTTCGGTGATCGCGCCGCTCGACTACGCGGGCCGGCACTACACGATCCGCGGCCTCGATGGCCTGCCCAAACCGGTCCAGCGCCCCCGGCCGCCGATCCTCCTGGGCGGCGGTGGCCCCAAGGCGCTCGCGATGGCGGGGCGGCTGGCGGACATCGTGGGCGTCCACGCCCGGCTCGCCGAGGGGTCCCTCGGCCCGGACGCGGCGGCCGACCTGCGCGCGGAGCGCTTCGCGCGAGAAGGTCGGCTGGGTGCAGGCGGCGTGGTCGGCTACAGGACGACCCGCGGGCGGCCCCGAGCTCCAGGCGAGCGCCTATCTCGTCGCGATCACCGATTCCCGTCCTGCCGGGGCGCGCGCGACCAGCTCGTTCGCGGGCTGGCTCGCGGCTGACGAGGCCGCCATGGCGGATTCGCCGGCCGTGCTGGTGGGCAGCGTGGAGGCGTGCGTGGAGCGCCTGGAGGCGAACCGCGAGCGCTTCGGCCTGAGCTATTGGAACCTGGGCGGCGACGTCGAGGCGGTCGCGCCGATCGTCGCGCGGCTGGCCGGCCGCTAGGCATCGTTCGCTCGCGCGGGGCGAGCCTGAGCACCGTCGGGCTACGGGACGTAGGTCACCGAGGTGCAGCCGTTGAAGCGTGCGCCGGCGTCGTTGTTCTTCACGGTGACGCCGTCCACGCCGGTGAACGACATGCCACCGCCGCGGCTGACGTTGTCGGCCACGGTCACGCGCTTTGGGCGGTGCGTCTGGTTCGAGACCGTCACGGTCAGACCGCCGGACATCCGGTTGCCCACGAACCGCAGGTCGCTGATCGGACCGTGACCCGCCGACGCCTAGGACGTAGCCCGAGTACTCGCCATCGATGCCGTTCGAGCCGACCGTGTTGTACGACAAGTCGAGGGTGGCGGCGCCGGTCTGGACGCCGTACGAAAGCCCGTCGGGCTCGACGTCGAACGAGTACACGCCGACCTGGTCGATCGTGTTCCGGGTCGCCGTGACCCGCCGGCCGCCGGTGACCGACACGCCGTGGCGGCCCAGCCCCACGAACGTCGAGCGGGTGACCGTCACGCGGTCGGCCCACGAGTTGTCGCCGCCGGCCGAGTTGTCGTACGCGACATGGACGCCGTCGCCACGCATGTTGCGCACCGTCACGCCGTCGACCGCGACCGCATACGAGCCCTTCACGTCGAAGCCCATCTCGTACTGAGTCGAATTGCTCCAGTCGCCCGCGCGCGCGCCGCCGGTGACCGTGATCCCGCGGAGGAAGATGTACGAGCTGTGGTGGATGACCTGCCACATCGAGTGCGGCACGCCGCCGGCCACCCGCTGGAACGTGCCGCCCCGGAGGGTCAGCCACGAGCGATGGCTGATCTTGAGGGTGCCGTCCACGCGATACGTGCCCGAGAAGCACAGCGTGGAGTCGTTGGGCCGCGAGTCGATCCAGTGCTGGAGCGCGGCCGTCTGGTCCGAGCCCGTCGGCGCCGGCGCCATGGGGCAGCGCGCCACGGGGAACGTGCGGCTGTACTGACGCGCTCGTGGACGGGATGGATGGCTTCGAGCCGTGGGCGATCCAGTACTCCGCGCTCGAGCGCGCGACACGGTAGAACGAGATCCGGTGCGTGCCAAGCGACATGCTCGTCGGGATCGGGACCCGCGTGAGGAACGTGCCCGACGACGACGCCAGGACGATCTTCGTGGCCGTGCTGTTGGTGTCGAGCCGGATGAGGTATCCGGCGCCGGCCGTGAAGCCGCTGCCGTAGACCTTGTAGTACCCGCCGGCGACGGCCGAGCCGCCGACGGACACGGACGACGCTGCCGCCGTGGGGGCGGCGATGGTGGCGAGGCTGATGGCCGCCAGCACGGCGAGCAGCATCGAGCGGCGCAGGGGACGAGAGACGCGCAAGGGTGAGACCCTCCCGTGGAGCCGACCGGCGGGCGGTCGACGGGCGCATCGCGTGATGGGGCGACGGGATGCGGTGGTGCCGTGGGGAGCCACTGTCGGTCGGGCCCATCCCGCGGCCGGGACGTCGCCCATCCTACCGGCCGGGACCGGCGCCGCGCAGAGCCCGGTCGGGGGAGCGGTGCCTACGACGTTCGGGCTAGCGCTTCGTGGGACCGGGCTCCTCGCCCAGTGAGGCGCTCAGCGTTCGAGCTCCAGCGAGCCCGTGGGCCGGCCATGAGACCGAGCCCATGGGCGCCGGCGTGAGCGAGCGGCATGGCCCGCGGATGGCACGCCCGCAGATCAGCTCGAGCCGAGGGCGCGGTCGGCGGCGCGTTCGCCGCTCAGGAACGACTCGTCCGTCCAGAGGTGGTTCCACTCGCCGTAGCGACCGCACGGCAGGATGCCCACCTCGTCGAGGTAGCCGTGGATGGTCGCGACGGCCGGCGCCCGATCACGGTCCCAGATGACGTTCGCGAAGCGCGTGAACGTCGCCTCGGTGACGACGATCCGGTCGTCAGGGTGGATGAGGTCCATCGCCCGCAGATGCTCGAGCGTCGGCGGGATATGGTCCTCGGGCAGCGATCCCAGTGGCTGGTACTTCTCCGAGCTGTACCACTCGACCTGGATCGCCGATGCGCCGTCGGGCACGACGGTGGGCGACAACCGGTGCGGAAAGCTGATCCGCGAGAACGGGATCTCGGCGTCGTAGATGTAGCGGATGTGGGTGTCGCCACCGATGCCCGGTCGGTCGACACCGACGTTCACGAGCACGACCGACGTCCAGGCCAGGCGCCGCGCTGCCGCGACCACCTCGTCCGGCGCGCCGACGATGAGGGGCACGAGATCGGGCAGCGGGATGCTCGAGACGAGCGCGGCGTAGCGGATCGTGTCACCGGTCGCGAAGGTGACGACCTTCGCCGCCGGGTCGATGCGGGTGACCTCGTGCGAGAGGTTGACGCCCGCGCGAGCCGCCCAGCCCGCGATGTAGGCGCTGTAGCCGCCGTGGGTCGGGTACCGGAAGTGGGTGACGTAGTGGAGGTCGCGGACGGGCGCGGGCTCGAGCGCCCCGCGAAGCGCCTCCTCGAGCGACGGGCGGTACATCCGCGGACCGACCCAGTCCGTCGTGAGGTTCCGCATCTCCGTCGTGTGGTACTTGCGCCCGTAGGTCATCGGGAACGTCTCGGCGAAGGTGTCGCCGTAGGCCTGCCGCAGCCAGGTCTCGTAGTCGGCGGGCGGCGTCTCGTCGCCGGCCGCCGCGGCCGCCGCGTGGGCCTTCGCGAGGTCGGTCAGCACCGGCACGATCACGTCGGTCGGCAGCCCGTGGAGGTTGACCTGGAGCGGGTGGGTGAGGATGCGCCCCTTCCAGTGGTTGTCGAGCCCGATCGGCACCTGCTGGTAGTCGCCGCCCACCGCGTCCGCGAAGATGCCCTGGAGGCGCTCGTCCCGGGTGAAGGACACGTGGGGCCCGTCGTCGAAGGTGAATCCGCCCGGAAGCTGGTGGCTCGAGGTGTGGCCGCCGATGTACGGGTTCCGGTCGTAGACCGGCGTAGGGCGCGCCGGCGGCCTCGAGCCGATGGCCGGCACCGAAGCCCCCGAACCCCGTGCCGAGGACGACGATGGGCGGCGAGTCGGGGGACGCGGTCACGGTCAGCGGGCCTCCACGGTCGGACGGACGGGCGGGATGGACTGTACGTCGGGCAGCGGGACGAGGAACCTGGTCCCGTGGTCCTGGAGCTCCGGCAGGGACGCCACGATCTCGGGGGCCACGGTCCAGGCGAGGATGAGGAGGTCATCCGGCGGCGCGGCGATCAGCGACGCCCGGTCGACGATGGGGACGCGGACCCCCGGGACGGTGTGCCCATGCTTGGCCGTGGATGCATCGGCGGTGCGGGGCAGGAGCTCAGGGCCGATGCCCGCGCCGTTGAGGAGCGTCACGGCACGCGACGGCGCCCCGTAGCCTGCCACGACGCGGCCCGCGGCCGCCGCCTCGCCCAGTCGAGCGCGCAACGATCCGACCGACCGCGCCATGGCCGCCCCGAGGGCGCACGAGCGCCTCCGGGCCGGCCACCGTCGCATCGTGCTCCCGGATCGCCCGGCCGACGTCGCCGCCCGTGCGCGACGGCGCGGCGGTGGACCGCCGGAACACGACGCCCACGCTCCCACCGTGGATCGGCAGCGGCGTCGCGTCCACGACGGCCAGACCGTGGCGCTCCGCGGCGCGCTCCAGTGTCGACAGCGACTGGTAGGTGAAGTGGCCATGCCGGAAGGCATCCCAATGGCCATGGGCAAGCACCTGGCTCACGTCGTGGATCTGCGCGTACAGCGCTCCCTCCGGCGCGAGGATGCGCGCCGCGCCGGCGAGGGCGGCCCCGAGGTCGGGGGCATGGGCGAGGTGGAAGCCGTCGATGACGAGGTCGGCCGGGGGACCGGCGGCCAGGATGGTCTCGGGTGCGGTGACCGAGGTCGGGAGGACCTCGATGCCGCGCGCCCGCAGACCGTCGGCGACCGCGACGTCGGGCTCGAGGGCGACCACCGGGATCCCGCGACCCGCCAGCAGGTGGCCCAGGTGGTTGCCGTGGGACGAGGCCTCCAGGACCCGGCTCCCCGGTCCGAGCGAAAACCGCTCGACGAGCCAGGCGGCGGTCCGCTCGGCGTGCGCGTTGAGCGTGGTCGACAGGAGCGCCAGGCCCTCGGGCCCCGCTTCGTCGACCACCGGAGCCTCCAGGGTCAGCTGCACGAGCCCGCAGGACGTGCACCGCCCGACCGCGAGTGGCCACCGCTCGTCGGGCGGATCACCGGGCAGCGGGAAGCGCGTCGCGAGCGGTTGCGCCCCGAGGTCCAGGACCGCGGGATCCAGCGTGGCCCCGCACGAGCGGCACCGGCCCGTGCCTCGCACCTCGATCAACGCGTCAGCAGCTTCGACACCCGGGGTCGGCCGATGTGCCGCAGCCCCAGCCGCTCGGCGAGGTAGACGAGCAGCCCCGCCGGCCAGGCGACGAGCCAGAGGACCTTGCCGCGTCGATCGTGGAGGTCGCGCCACTGGTCGCGCAGCCCGTGTCCCGAGTGGAACCCCGAACGTGCCACCTTCGCCGCCCGGCCGAACAGCTGGATGGGGGCGACCGGGAACCAGCGCATGTCGTTGTCGAGGACCGTCCGCGCCTCGAGGTAGCCGCCCGGGGCGTTGTCGGCCGGGTTGCGCGGCCGCGAGAGCGTGCCGACGGCCTCCTCGAGCGTGAACGTGCGAAGCACCTCGTTGACGTAGCGCGTCCGGTAGCGCCGACCGATGGCGTCCCACAGCAGCGTCTCCGGGATGTAGCCGCTGTAGCCCTCGATGATCGGCAGCTCGAACTGGCGCATCACGTCGACGCGCTGGAAGCCCCACTTCTCACCGTGGACCTTGTAGCGGAAGCGGAGCTCGATCGGGTCGGAGTCGAGGATGTCGCTGGGGAAGCGGTCGCCGATGAGTCGGCCCTGCTCGTCGACGCACAGGCCGGTCACCGCGCTGAATCGGTCGCGCTGGTCCTCGGGGATGCCCTCCCAGAGCGCCGCGAGCCGCTCGAGCGCATCGGGGTTGCACGCGTCGTCGGACGCGAGCGTGACCATGAACCGGCCCTGCGCCTCGCGCGGCGCACGGTTCCACGACACCTGGAGGCCGCGGTTCTCCTGGCGCAGGTAGCGGATCGGGAACGGCGACGATCGCTGCCAGCCGGCCATGAGCTCCGCCGTGCCATCGGTCGAGTCGTTGTCGATGACCAGCCACTCGAGATCCTTGAGCGTCTGCGCCATGAGGCTGTCGTGGACGCGATGCAGCGTGTGGGCCCGGTTCCGGGTGGGCGTGAACACCGTGAACAGCGGCGGGCGATCGGGGGGCAGGCGAGGTCATGACGGCTCCTGTGCGGCGTTCACCGGCGCCATCGCGGCTTGCGCAGGGCTTCCCGGAGCAGGTCTCGCGCGAGCATCACCATGCCCACCGGCCACGATGCCAGCCACAGCAGTCGCGCCCGGGGGTCGCGCAGGGCTCGCACCTGACGGACTGGCCCGATGCCGGCCAGCAGGCTGAAGCGGACGTACCGTCCCGCCTCGAGGACGAATGCGACTGGCGCATCGCGGAACCACCGCATGTCCTCGTCGAGCAGCGTGCGGTAGCCGATCAGGAGACCCACGTCGTCGCGCCGCACGCCCGCCGGTCGGGACAGGGCGGCCCCCTGATCCCGGTAATAGGTGCGCAGCGCCTCGTTGACGTAGCGCGTTCTGTGGGTGCGCCCGATCGCATCCCACACGAGCCCCTCGGGCGGCTTGGCACGCTTCGCCGGAACGTCAGGCTGGGGACGCGGATGGGCGCGCATCAGATCGGTGCGCGTGAAGCCCCACTTCTCGCCGCCGACGTGGTAGCGGTACCGAACCTCCAGCGGGTCGGAGTCGAGCGGGTCGGATGGGAAGGTCTCGCCCACCACCTCGCCCTCTTCGTCGACGCACAGACCCGTCACGCCCGCGAAGCGCTCGCGCTCCGCCACGGGGATGCCGTCCCACCGCTCGGCCAGCCGCTCCAGCGCCCACGGGACGCAGGTGTCGTCGGAGTCGAGGGTCAGGAACAGCTCGCCGCGCGCCTCCGCGACGGCGAGGTTCATCGCGACGTGCTTGTTGCCATGTGGCTGCCGCAGGACCCGGACGGCGACGTCCGAGGTCGCGGCCCATCCGTCCACCAGCGCGGCGGTGTCGTCGCTGGAGCCATCGTCGACCACGAGCCACTCGAAGTCGCGGCTCGTCTGAGCCATCAGGCTCTCGTGCACGCGTGCGAGGGTGTGCGCGCGATCGTGACTCGGTGTGAACACCGTGAAGCGCGGCGCCGTCACCTGCGCCGTCCTTCGCCGTCGCGTGCTCCGGACCCGCATGACGTGCCGGCACGGACCGTGCGGCGGTGGCTGCGGGCGGGCGCCGATATGCTGTGCTGCCTCGAACGCCACAGGAGGGGTCGGACCCTGGCACCCATCAATCGGCGGGAGTTCCTCATCGCGGGCGCGTCTGCGGCGGTGCCGCTCGCCGCGTGGGCCGTCGTCGACGGGACGCGGTTCCCCCGCCCGGGCTCGTCGACGTTCCCCGCCCAGAACCCCTCGCCCGGCACGTCCGGTGCGACCGAGGCCCCGGCGCGCAGCGCGACGCCGGACGGCTGGACGGCGAAGCTCCAGGCGCGCATCGACGCCCTGCCCGACGGTGGCGGGACGGTCGCGATCGAGGCCGGCGCGTTCGAGCTGGACGCGCCCGTCCTGTTGACGCGCGACCAGGTCACGATCGTGGGCGCGGGCCAGGGTGCGACCACGCTGCTGTGGAGCGGTGACGGTGCGGCGATCCGCAACGACGACCCGGGGCAGGTGCGGCGGCAGACGACGATCCGGGATCTCACGATCTCGAACGGGAGCGTCGACGGCTCGGCCAGCGGGGTCATCCTGGAGAACCTCTACAACACGCTCATCGACCGGTGTCGCTTCGAGGCGATCGGGGCGAGCGGCGTGGGCATCGAGTTCCGAGGCACGGGAAGCACGTACTTCAACTCGGTGCGCTCCTGTTGGGTCGACTGCTCGACCGAGGGTTCCACGGGCGTCCGGTGGTCGGCAGGCGACGCACAGCCTAATGCCAACCGGGTGTTCGATACGACGGTCAGCGGGCGTGGAGGCACCACGGGTTTCGACATCGGGGCCGGCGATACCGCGCTCCTGATGGGGTGCGCCGCGGAGGGGGGCGACCAGGTCCTCGTGATCCGGACGTCGTTCGCGCAGGTCATCGGCTGTCGCTTCGAGCTCGGCAAGGTGATCGTCGAGGGGACCGGCAACCGCTTCGTCGGCAACTCCTACGCGGACACGGTGGGGTTCGAGGACCGCGGCTCGCGCACTTCGCGGATCGGGGAGTAGCGCCCGAGGGTGGTGCGCGCCCGCCCCGCACCGCTCGCCCGACGGCGGCCGCGTCCCGTACTGACCGCTACGCACTACGCCAGACCGACGAGCACGGGGTGACCCGCGGGTCTCCTCCGCAGGGACCATCGCGCCGTTGCCGGATCGGCCGTCGCCGATGACGATGCGCCCTCACGCACCGCCCGCCCAGTCGCGGAGGTCGTGACTGCCCGAATCATCGGTCGTCAGCGCGCAACCCGCGCGCGCAGACCGGCCCACGAACTAGCACACCCGTCGCGAGGCGGGGCCGCAAAGCCACGGGACCCATGTGGTCAGCCGGGTTGCCGAATGGAGCCGAGATCGCATGTTCTGGGATGGCACGCGCTGGATCCATGAACGCGAGCAGGTCAGTACATCGAAGGTCGAGCCGGTGCGCGCGCCGGTCCGGCGCCGCATCCACGTCCCGTTCGCCGCGGCGATGTCCTTGCTGGTCATCGCCGTGCTCGTCGGAGCGCAGCTAGGGGCGGCGCCGGTGGTCACCATGCCGGAGGACGCGGACAATGCCTCCGCGCGGCAGGTGTGGGTCGAGGCGCCCATCGTCGCCGGTGATGGCGCGACCCTCCGGGCCCACGGCCTCGCCCGGAACGCGGTGTACATGCTGAAGTGGGATCGCTACGCCCGCGCTCTGCGCCTCATCTGGACGGATGGCGACGGGAAGGTCCGCGCCCGGTTCCGGGTGCCGGAGAACGCACGCACGGGCGCCCACAAGCTGACCCTCATGCGGATCACCCGATCCGAGGCCTCGACCTACGTGCGCGCCGGCGACAAGCGTCCGCACATCAGCGCGGCCGCGAGCCCGATCATGACCCTGTCGCTCAGCGTCAAGCCCGCGGGCAAGGGCAAGGGCCGCGACAAGCCGGCCCCGTCACAGGCGCCGTCCGGGTCGCCGGCGATCACGACCGCCCCGGTTCCCACCGCCACACCGGCGCCCACCGCGACACCGGCGCCCACCGCGACACCGGCGCCCACCGCCACACCGGCGCCGACCGCCACACCGCCCCGAGCCGGCCGACGCCCACCCCCACGCCGGCGGCGACGCCCCACCCCCACGCCGGCCGCGACCCCCACCCCCACCCCGGCGGCGACCCCGACCCCGGCCCCGACGGTCACGCCGGCCCCGACGGTCACGCCGAAGCCCACCGCGACGCCGGCTCCGACCGCGACGCCGGCACCGACGGCCACACCCGCGCCGACGCCCACGGCCACCCCGAACACCGGGCCGATCATCAGCGCGGTCGACGCGACGAACATCACGACCAGCTCGGTCGAGATCACCTGGCACGTGAGCGAGCCCGCCACAGGCCAGACGCAGTACGGCACCACGACGAGCTACGGCCTGGTCTCGACGCGTGAGGCGTCGTTCGACTACCAGGACCACATCCAGGCCGTCGGTGGCCTCAAGCCCGGCACGCTCTACCACTTCCGCGTGGTGTCGACCGACCAGGACGGGATCACGTCGTTCTCGAGCGACCAGACCTTCACCACCGATCCGGCGGCCACCCCCGCGCCGACCCCCACACCGACCGTCGCGCCGACCCCGGCGCCGACGCCGACCACGGGCCCGACCCCGACCGCGACGCCGGTCCCGACGCCCACGCCGACACCCGCCCCGACCGCGACACCGGCCCCCGCCGGCGCCTACCCGCCCAATTCGACGCTCCGCTACGTCGCCACGCCGTCGATCGCGAAGCCGGCGCTGCTGTCGCCGATCACCGACCCGAACTTCGGCACGAAGATCGAGCGGATCAGCAACAGCGGTCGCCACGCCTACGCTCGCACGCAGCCGTGGAACAGCGACAGCAGCCTCATCCTCCTCGGCTACTCGTACCCGGCGCCGCTCTACGACGCCCGCACCTACGCGTTCATCAAGAACGTCTACCAGCCGTCGTACGCCACCTGGTCGAACGTCAACCCGAGCATCCTCTACGGCACGTACGGCGGCACGAACCAGTTCGTCCGCATGGACGTGAACAGCGGCGCCTACACGGTGCTGCACACGTTCTCCAACTACGCGTCCATCTCCCTCGGCGAGGGTGAGGGCTACCTGTCCGACGACGATCACTACGTCGCGCTCCAGGCTCGCAACGGGTCGAAGACGGCGCTGATCGTCTACGACGTCCAGGCCAACGTCGTCGTGGCCGAGAAGGACCTGGGTGGCTACTGGCCCAACAACTCGGCGATCTCGCCGTCCGGCAACTACGTCTTCGTCAACTGGGCCGGCCGCGCCGGCCCCGGCGGCTCCTCGAACGTCGAGATCTACAGCCGCACCCTCGCCTACCAGCGGACGATCTCCGACTGGGGCCAGCACGGCGACCTGTGCCAGGACGCCGCGGGCCACGACGTCTACGTGCAGTCCGGCCCGGACCTGCCGAGCTGGCGCCTCGACACCGGTGCGCAGACGATCCTGCTGCCGGGCGGCAACTCCGCGTACGGCGAGAGCCACGTGTCGTGCCGGAACCTCGCTCGCGACGGCTGGGTCTACGTCAGCACCTACGTCGGCCCGAACTCCAGCCCCGGCTCGGACCAGCTCGTGGCGGTCAAGCTTGACGGGAGCGGCAAGGTCGAGGCCTTCGGCAACAGCCACAACCCGCCCAGCCCGACGTACGACCAGACCCCGATGGGCGTCCCGAGCCGGGACGGCCGGAAGGTGATGTTCGCCTCCACGTGGGGCAGCTCGAGCGGCACCATCCAGACGTACATCGCTTCGATGAACCCCTGATCGCCCGCGGCGACAGGCGCTGAACGACGGGGAGTCCGCAGGGGCTCCCCGTCGTTCGATTCCCGGCTGCGGCGAGCCCGGTGCAGCCAGGCACCACCGCGGTCTTGTCCTGCCCGGTGCGGCTCGCTAGGCTCCGGAGCAAGCCAGAAGGCCGCGCGGGTCGTGATCGTGGGGGTCTACGACGCCGGCGTGAGGGGGTCGGGGGCGGGGGCCCTGACGAAGAGGGTGCGGCGTGCGTGCAGTCATGAAGTCCAGCGTCTCCGCGGTCGCGGTCGCCCTGCTGGCGACCCTGCTCGGGCCGGCCGCGGCCATCGCCAAGGATCCGCCGGGGCCGAAGGGTGGCCCCTTCCTCCGCGAGGCGGCGACCGGGCCCGGCGACCTGGTCCCGCTGGGGACGCCGATCACCGGCTTCACGGAGTCGGTCGTGTTCAGCGGGCTGACGTTCCCCACCCATCTGAGCTTCTCGCCCGACGGCCGGGTGTTCGTGGCCGAGAAGCGCGGCGTCATCAAGGTCTTCGACAACCTCACGGACACGACGCCGACGGTCTTCGCCGACCTCCAGTCGAAGGTCCACGACTACTGGGACCGCGGCCTGCTGGGGCTGGCGCTGCCCCCGGACTTCCCCACGAACCCGTACGTCTACGTGACGTACACCTACGACGCCCCGATCGGCGGCGCTCCGCCGACCTGGGGTGACGCGTGCCCGACCCCTCCAGGACCGACGACCGACGGGTGCGTCGTGAGCGCCCGGCTGTCGCGGCTCCAGGCATCCGGCAACGTCATGACGGGCGCCGAGCAGGTGCTGATCAACGACTGGTGCCAGCAGTTCCCCAGCCACAGCATCGGTGACCTGCGCTTCGGACCGGACGGGATGCTCTACCTGAGCGGCGGCGAAGGCGCGAACTTCAACGCGGCCGACTACGGGCAGTTCGGCGGGACCCAACCGCCGCCTCCGTCCACCCCCGTGACCCCCGTCAACCCGTGCAACGACCCGGCATCCGAAGGCGGCGCGCTGCGCAGCCAGGATCTGCGGACGATGCCCAGTGCGCCCACCGGCGCGTACAGCACCGAGGTGCTCGCCGACAGCCCGGTCTCCTACTGGCGGCTGGGTGAGGCGTCCGGGTCTGCCGCCGTGGACGCCCGTGGGGCGAACCCCGGGACGTACGCGGGCGGCATCACGCGCGGCGTCACCGGCGCGCTGACGGGTGACACGAACACCGCGGTCACGCTGGACGGCACGACCGGCTACATCGGGGTCGCCGACTCGGCGTCGCTCGACGTCGGTGACACCTGGACGCTCGAGCTGTTCGCCAAGCGGGCTCGCACGAACGCCGAGGAGTACCTCGCCTTCAAGGGAGGCCGGCAGTTCGCCGTCTGGTTCCCGACCAACAACATCCTCCAGGTCGATGACGACACCACGGTCGCGGCGCGGGCGTCGGTCGCGACGACGGACACGGCGTGGCACCACTGGGCGATCGTCCACGATCCTGCGACCACGAGGATCTACCGCGATGGCGTCGACGTCACCGCGCCCGCGGCCGATGTGGCCTTCGTCTCGTCGACGAATCCGCTCCGTTTCGGCGCGTACGGCAACGGCCCGTCGGGCGCCTTCTTCCAGGGTTCGCTCGACGAGCTCGCCGTGTACCCGACGGCGCTGACTGCCTCGCGCGTCGCCGCCCACTACGCGGCCCGCAGCGGGAGCGGCGGCGGTGGTGGGCCTGCGGATCCCGTCACGCTCGATGGCTCGATCCTGCGGCTCGATCCGACCACCGGAGCGGCAGCGCCCGGCAACCCGCTCGCGTCGAACAGTGACGCCAACGCCCGCCGGATCGTGGCCCACGGCTTCCGGAACCCGTTCCGGTTCACGTTCCGGCCCGGCACGTCGGAGATCTGGGCGGGCGATGTGGGCTGGAGCACGTGGGAGGAGATCGACCGCATCACGACCCTCACGTCGGTCACGAACTACGGCTGGCCGTGTTACGAGGGCGCCGGGCGGCAATCCGGCTACGACGGGCTTGATCTGCCGATCTGCGAAGGCCTCTACGCGCAGGGGACCGGGGCCGTCGTCGCGCCGTTCTACACGTACAACCACAGCGCGAAGGTCGCGAACGAGACGTGCCCGGTGGGCAGCTCCGCGATCGCGGGCATGGCGTTCTATCCCAACGGGCCATACCCGGACAGCTACGACGGGGCGCTGTTCTTCGCCGACAACTCGCGCGACTGCATCTGGGTGATGACCCGGGGCACGAACGGCCTGCCGGATCCGGCGACCCGGACCGTCTTCGTGAACGCGGCGTCGAACCCCGTGGACCTGGAGTACGGGCCCGACGGCAACCTCTACTACGTCGACTTCGACGGCGGCGCGGTGCGCCGGATCGCCGCCAACAGCATCGGCAACCAACCGCCCAACGCGGTCATCGGCGCCTCGCCCACCTCGGGCCCCGCGCCCCTCGCGGTCCACTTCGTGAGCACCGGCTCGAGCGATCCCGAGGCGGGCGCGTTGACGTACGCGTGGGACCTCGACGGCGACGGGCTGTTCGACGACGGCACCGGTGCATCGGCCGACTTCACGTACCCCACGACGGGCACCTACACGGCGACGCTCCGGGTCTCCGACCCGCAGCTCGCGACCGACACGGACACCACGACGATCACCGTCGGACCAGTGGATTCGCCACCTGTGCCGGTGATCGACAGCCCCGCGTCGGGTACCACCTGGGTGGTCGGGCAGTCGATCCCGTTCAGCGGGCACGCCACCGATGCCGAGGACGGGACGCTCGCCGCATCGCGCCTGAGCTGGTCGCTGGTCCTGCAGCACTGCCCGTCCAACTGCCACACCCATCCGATCCAGAGCTGGCCGGGCGTCGCCTCCGGAACGCTCGTGACGCCCGATCACGACTACCCGTCGTACCTGGAGCTCACGCTCACCGCGACCGACAGTGCAGGCCACGCTGCGTCGGTCACCCGGCGGCTCGATCCGCAGACGGTCGTGCTGACCTTCGCCACCTCGCCGACCGGGCTGTCGCTGAGCGTGGATGCAACGTCCGAGACCGCGCCGTTCTCGAGGACGGTCATCATCGGATCCGCGCATTCGCTCTCCGCGGCGGCGACCCAGACGCTGGGGGCGACGGGCTACGCCTTCGCGTCGTGGTCCGACGGTGGAGCGCGGGCGCACACGATCACGGCACCGACCACGGCGACGACGTACACCGCGATGTATGTGCCCTCGTCGCGCGTGTTCACGCCGCTCGCCGACGCCGAGACGCGGCAGAACCAGGCCGGCAAGAACTTCGGCACCGCCACCACGATGCAGGTCCGGTCCGGGAACAACGCCTACCGCTCGTACCTGATGTTCGATGTGACCGGACTGACCGCCACGCCGACGAACACGAAGCTGCGCCTATGGGTGAGCGACGCGTCCACGGCCGCATCCGGGCTCTACGTCCTCACGAACACGACGTGGACCGAGAGCGGGGTCACCTGGAACAACGCGCCGGCGCTCCCGCCGTCGGCGTACCGGTCCGTATCCGCCACCACGGGCGGCGCGTGGGTCGAGATCGACCTGGGGACGCTCGTGACCGGCAACGGCCGCTACGCGTTCGCGATCAGCGGGGGGTCGACCGATGTCGCCGGGTTCCAGACGAAGGAGAACACGAACGACCCGCAGCTGGTCGTGACGATCCCCTGATCGCGGCCCGGACAAAGAACGACGTGGGGCCCCCGGGCGGAGGCCCCACGTCCGGTCTCGGGGACCGCGAACCTTGTTCGGCCTGGCGGCTTCCGCGTCAGCGACCCGGGTCGCGCGGCCGAGCCCCGAGTCTGGGCGCGCCCGCGGCGTGGGTCAAGGTCCGTGACCCCGGAGATGGCTGCGGGACGGTGTGATGCGGTGCAGCCCCGCACCGATGGGATTGTCTTCGGCGGGCCCACCCGCGAGGATGTCGCCATGTCGTCCCGGGCCAGACGCCCAGCGCTCGCCATCGGCGCCGTCGCGCTCGCCGGCCTGCTCGCGATGCCCGCGCTGGCCCAGGAGCTGAGCCCGTCGCCGAGCGATGAGCCGTCGGCGTCGACGTCGCCCGAGGCGAGCGCTTCGACCTCGCCCGAGGCGAGTCCCTCGACGGCATCGTCTCCGTCGCTCGCGCCCAGCGCGACGTCCGCATCGACCGCGGCGCCGTCGACGACAGCCGCCCCTGCCTCGACCGCCGCGCCCGCGCCCGCCGGCAGCGGCACCGACGGTGACGAGGACAAGAACGGTGAGGCGGACGAGGCCGACGCACCACCCATCACGCTGACCGGCGTCGTCGGTGTCGAGACCTCCGAGAAGCACCCGCACTACACGCTCACCGTCGGGTCGGTCGTGTATCAGCTCGAGACCGGCCCGTGGTGGTTCTGGGGCGATTCGCATCCGCTCGCACCGTTCGTCGGCAAGGCCGCCACGATCCGTGGCGAGGCCGAGGGCGAGCACGGGATCGAGGTGTTCTCGGCGAACGGGACGACGATCCGCGAGGCGGGCAAGCCGCCGTGGGCCGGTGGGCCCTTCGTCGTCGGCGAGCGGCATCCCGGCTGGAAGCCGTGGATGGCCGACGGCAAGCCCGGCAAGGGCCCGAAGACCCACGAGGCGGCGCCCTAGCCCGTCTTTTCGGCGTCTCGCGTTGGCGCGCCGCGCGCGCATCCGGTGTTCGCGCGCACCACACCGCGCCGTCGGTATGCCGACAGATGACGCCAGGACGCCACCCTGCTACACCACTCCCATCACCACGCCGCGCGAGGGGACGTCGCGGCACGTTGGGGCGACCGTGGCGGAACGCGAGCGCGACACGGTCGATCGGCCGGACCGAGGGTCGGCCTGCAGGGGGCTCGCCCTTTCCTCGGGGGAGAGGGAGCGGATCGGCCAGCGGGATGGGCTCCCGCGCGTCCGCCGGGGGATCACATTCGCGGTGCGGCCGTGATCGGCGTGCTCCCATCCCCGCGATCACAGCGATCCTGCACGACATCAGGTGCAGGTCTCGGGGAGCTCAGGCCGCCGCACCGGCATGGGCTTGAGATAGCGGTCCATGGACCGGGCAGCGGAGCCCTCGTGCCCTGAACACGAGGGCTCCACGCTCCGCGTCGGGCGAGAACGGCCGGCGACGGACGCAGGAGGTGGTTCCGGAGCAGGCGAAGTCAGGGGGCGAACGCACGAGGCACGTCGTTCGCGGACCACGGTCACGATGCGCGCGCTTCCGATCGTGATCGGTCCACAGGAAGCGGCAACCCGGGGGCCCACGTGATCGAACCTCGCGTGGATGAGGGCCATGGAGATGGTGAGAAAGGGAAGCCGCAGAGATGATGACACCTAAGCGGCGGACGCCAGTCCGCCTGCGCAGCCGGATGCTCGCGGTGGCCGGGGCGTTCTCGGTCGTCGGAGCGATGCTCCTCTCGAGCGTGACGGTGGCCGCGAAGCCGGTCAACAGCAGCGCCGCGGTCGACCTCGACCAGTGTCGCAACGGCGGTCTCGTCGCGAGCCCGGGCGTGCAGACCTCGGTCCAGTGCGCCGGTGGTGGCAGCGGCAACGACGGCTGGGTCAACGGCAACGCGGGCGCCTCGAACGCCCACTACGCCGAAGGCGAGTCGATCTCGTATCGCGCCCGCCTGAGCGGTCTGAACAGCGGTGACGTGGTCACCCTGATCATGGGCTACGACGTCGTCCACAGCGGCGTCCATGCGATCGACTTCCTGACCGACAAGAACCGCTGGCAGAGCCCCGAGACGACGGTCGCGGCGAAGCCCGACCTGCCGTGCTCGACGGTCACGGGCTGCAACGGCACGACCGACCTCCTGACGGCGCCGATCCCGGAGCCGACGACGAACGTCGCGGTCGACAAGACCAAGAACCTCGACAGCGGCTGCGCGGTCGCCGTCCCGGGCAGCGCGGGGACCGTCGAGCAGCCCAAGACGTCGTTCAACGCCATCCCCGCAGCGCAGCGGGTGATGGAGTTCTTCGACGCGACGCCGACGATCCCGACGGCGACACCGCCGCGATCAAGTACGTCGGACCGGACCCCCAACATCCTCGACAAGAGCGGTGACCAGGAGCAGCAGATCTCGGTCACGTTCACCGCGACCTCGGCCACGCCGGTCCTCGCGTGGGGCGGTCACATCGCCGCCAAGTTCGACTGGGGCTGCGCCGATGGCCCGCGCTCCGCGTCGGGCATCAGCGGCTCGCCGTACCACATGCGCATCAAGTCGATCATCGTCAACGGCACGCCGATCAGCCTGGGCAACCAGGACCGCTCACTGTCCGCGGCGGCGGTCATCGTGCTCGCCGACCAGCCTGCCGACGACCCCGAGCCCGTCGAGCGGCGCGATCGGCGCGGTCCTCAATGACAGCGCCACGATCACCGGCGGCACGAACCCGACCGGCACGATCACCTTCAGGCTCTACTAGCGGCACCGTGTGCGACGCCGCGCACCTCCTGTACACCGATGTCGAGAACGTCGTGAGCGGCGGTGCCAACACCGATCACGACCGACCCCAAGGGCTACACCACCACCGCGGCCGGCACCTACAACTGGACGGCCAGCTACAGCGGTGACAACAACAACCTCGCCTCCAGCTCCAGGCTGCGGTGACGAGGCCGTGATCGATCAGCAAGGCAAGTCCCACGGCCGCCACGACCCAGAACCTGATCCCCAACGACAGCTTCTCGCTGAGCGGCGGATCCAGCGCCACCGGCACGGTCGACTTCTACCTGTTCGCGCCGGGCACGACCTGCGCGAACACCGACACGGCGAAGGCCTGGCTGCCTTCCACCAGCAGAAGACGCTGGCGAGTGACGCGGCCGCGACGACCAACGACGGCGTCGCTCGCGAACGGTGGCTACAAGGCCACCGCCGAGGGCACCTACAAGTGGCTCGCCGTGTACAGCGGCGACGACAACAACAACGGCGCCGTCTCCAACTGCGTCGAGCAGTTCTCGATCGACAACGACAACACCAACTAGCACGAGACGACGACCCGTCGCCCGACTCGACAGAGGCGGCCATCGGGCTGCCTCTGTTCCTGCAGGGATGTGGAACGGTGTCATCACGCACCGCACAAGTGGCCGGAGTCGCCGGGACGACAGCCGCACCGGGGTCCTGGGCCTTGACGTGGTACTTCCGTACCTCCATCCTCCCGGACTCGAACGCGCGCAGTGGGGACCGCGGGGGCGCCATTCGTAGCCGTCACAAGGCGGGTCGACCCCGGCGCTCGGTCGCCGGGCCATCTCTTCTTCCGAACCGGGGGAAGAAGGGCCGCAGGCTTGGCCGAAGGGGTCCGTGATCTCGAATGTCCGCGAGGTGCGGACGTCGATGCGCCTTCGCGTCGCTCCGACGCCTGCCAACCCTCGGATCGCGCCGTCGTGCCTGGACGGCGTCACGTGACTTGGCATGAGCCAGATGAGGGAGTCCGACGCCTGAGGTAAGGCAGGCGGTCAAGGTGCCGATCGGCGGCAACGTCATCGCGGACAGCGGCTGCCGGATCGACCCATCACGGGCGTGGTCGCCCGACCCGTGATCGGCCGATGCAGAGGGCGAAGACCGGGGTCATCCACCGCGAGGCTCGATTCGGGGCGGGCCTCCCGGTGGTCTGCAGGGGAAAGGGGATCTTCGTTGGCAGTGATCAGTAGGGAGCGGCGGACGCCAGTCCGCCTGCGCAGCCGGATGCTCGCGGTGGCCGGGGCGTTCTCGGTCGTCGGAGCGATGCTCCTCTCGAGCGTGACGGTGGCCGCGAAGCCGGTCAACAGCAGCGCCGCGGTCGACCTCGACCAGTGTCGCAACGGCGGTCTCGTCGCGAGCCCGGGCGTACAGACCTCGGTCCAGTGCGCCGGTGGTGGCAGCGGCAACGACGGCTGGGTCAACGGCAACGCGGGCGCCTCGAACGCCCACTACGCCGAAGGCGAGTCGATCTCGTATCGCGCCCGCCTGAGCGGGCTCAACAGCGGTGACGTGGTCACCCTGATCATGGGCTACGACGTCGTCCACAGCGGCGTCCATGCCATCGACTTCCTGACCGACAAGAACCGCTGGCAGAGCCCCGAGACGACGGTCGCGGCCAAGCCCGACCTGCCGTGCTCGACGGTCACGGGCTGCGACGGCACGACCGACCTCCTGACGGCGCCCATCCCCGAGCCGACGCACGAACGTCGCGGTCGACGAGACCAAGAACCTCGACAGCGGCTGCGCGGTCGCCGTCCCGGGCACGCGGGGACCGTCGAGCAGCCCAAGACGTCGTTCAACGCCATCCCCGCAGCGCAGCGGGTGATGGAGTTCTTCGACGCCACGCCGACGATCCCGACAGGCGACACCGCCGCCATCAAGTACGTCGGACCGGCCCCCAACATCCTCGACAAGAGCGGTGACCAGGAGCAGCAGATCTCGGTCACGTTCACCGCGACGTCGGCCACGCCGGTCCTCGCGTGGGGCGGCCACATCGCCGCCAAGTTCGACTGGGGCTGCGCCGACGGCGCGCGCTCCGCGTCGGGCATCAGCGGCTCGCCGTACCACATGCGCATCAAGTCGATCATCGTCAACGGCACGCCGATCAGCCTGGGCAACCAGGACCGCTCGCTGTCCGCGGCCGCGGTCATCGTGCTCGCCACCAGCCTGCCGACGACCCCGAGCCCGTCGAGCGGCGCGATCGGCGCGGTCCTCAATGACAGCGCCACGATCACCGGCGGCACCAACCCGACCGGCACGATCACCTTCAGGCTCTACTCGGGCACGGTGTGCGACGCCGCGCATCTCCTGTACACCGACGTCGAGAACGTGGTCAGCGGTGGCGCCAACACGATCACGACCGACCCCAAGGGCTACACCACCACCGCCGCCGGCACCTACAACTGGACGGCCAGCTACAGCGGTGACGACCAACAACCTGGCGTCGAGCTCCAGGCTGCGGTGACGAGGCCGTCACGATCGGCAAGAACAGCCCGACGCTGGGCACCACGCCCAGCCCGTCGAGCGGCGCATCGGCGACACCCTCAACGACAGCGCGTCGCTGACCGACGCGATCGAGCCCGACCGGCAACATCGTCTTCAAGCTCTTCCCGCCGAGCGACGCGACGTGCGCCGGCACGGCGGTCTACACCGACACCGAGGCCATCGTGGGCAGCGGCGCCAACACGGCGACGACCGACCCCAAGGGCTACGTCAGCCTGGTCGCCGGCACGTACCACTGGACCGCCGACTACGCCGGCGACGCCAACAACAACGCGGCCAGCTCCGGCTGCTCGGCCGAGCCGGTCACGATCGGCAAGAACAGCCCGTCCCTGGGCACCACGCCCAGCCCGTCGAGCGGCGCCATCGGCGACACCCTCAACGACAGCGCGTCGCTGACCAACGCGAGCAGCCCGACCGGCAACATCGTCTTCAAGCTCTTCCCGCCGAGCGACGCGACGTGCACCGGCACGGCGGTCTACACCGACACCGAAGCCATCGTGGGCAGCGGGCGCCAACACGGCGACCACCGACCCCAAGGGCTACGTCAGCCTGGTCGCCGGCACGTACCACTGGACCGCCGACTACGCCGGCGACGCCAACAACAACGCGGCCAGCTCCGGCTGCTCGGCCGAGCCGGTCACGATCGGCAAGAACAGCCCGTCCCTGGGCACCACGCCCAGCCCGTCGAGCGGCGCCATCGGCGACACCCTCAACGACAGCGCGTCGCTGACCAACGCGAGCAGCCCGACCGGCAACATCGTCTTCAAGCTCTTCCCGCCGAGCGACGCGACGTGCGCCGGCACGCCGGTCTACACCGACACCGAAGCCATCGTGGGCACGGGCGCCAACACGGCGACGACCGACCCCAAGGGCTACGTCAGCCAGGTCGCCGGCACGTACCACTGGACCGCCGACTACGCCGGCGACGCCAACAACAACTCGGCCAGCTCGGGCTGCTCGGCGAGCCGGCAGATCGGCGAGAACAGCCCGTCGCGGCACAATCGAACAGATCGACGCTGGGCACCACGCCCAGCCCGTCGGGCGGCGCGATCGGCGACAGCCCTGAACGACAGCGCGTCGCTCAGCGGCGCGATCGAGCCCGACCGGCAACATCGTGTTCAAGCTCTTCGCGCCGAGCGACGCGACGTGCGCCGGCACGGCGGTCTACACCGACACCGAGGCCATCGTGGGCAGCGGCGCCAACACGGCGACGACCGACCCCAAGGGCTACGTCAGCCTGGTCGCCGGCACGTACCACTGGACCGCCGACTACGCCGGCGACGCCAACAACAACGCGGCCAGCTCCGGCTGCTCGCGCCGAGCCGGTCGTGATCGGCAAGAACAGCCCGACCGCGTCGACCGCCCAGAACCTGATCCCGAACGACAGCTTCACGCTGAGTGGCGGCTCCAGTGCCACCGGCACGGTGGACTTCTACCTGTTCGCGCCGGGCAACACCTGCGCGAACACGACGACGGCCAAGGCGGCGGCGAACTTCCATCAGCAGAAGACGCTCGTCAGCAACGGCGCGGCCACGGACAACGACGGGCGTCGCGTCGGCACCAACGGTGGCTACACGGCCACCGCCGAGGGCACCTACAAGTGGCTCGCCGTGTACAGCGGTGACGCCAACAACAACGGCGCCGTGTCCAACTGCGTCGAGCAGTTCTCGATCGACAACGACAACACCAACTAGCAGCCGCTGGCGGTGCCGCCCTGGCGGCGCGGACCCGGAAATCGCAAGAGGCGGCCCCGATCGGGCCGCCTCTTCGTCTGCTCGTCGATCGAGCGTCAGTTCACGTCGAAGTCGACGTACGAGACGCTGACCCACTTATCGGTGCGGGCGTTGTACTGCGTCGCCTTGACGCCGCCCTGACCTGACTGGAGGGTCGCGTTGTCATACGACACATCGAACGTCCCGTCCGAGCGGACCCACGGGTAGGCGTAGAAGCCGTGGCAGGTGCTGCCGACACAATAGTCACCGGGATACTCGATCCACAGGATGACCTGCTGGCCGCCAGCTGAGGGGGTGAAGTTGCGGCCGTGCACGTCGAGCGAGCTGCCCACCGTCATCGCGCCTGCCAGGCACGCGGAGGCGCAGCCGACGCTGAGGGTCGGTGTCCCCTTGCGAGTAGACGCCGACACACCGGCGAACGGAAGGACCAGCGCGACGAGGCCGAGCATCATCACGGCGGTCGCGGCCCATTTCCCGAGACGACTCGACTTCGTCCCTCGCGCGGGCGCGGGCGCTTCATCGACCCAAACGCGCCCATCCCAGTACGCCATCTCTGCCTCCGGCAACCCGGCTGACTGGGGGAGATTCCCAGTCCCGTGGCTTTGCGTCCCCGGGTCACCCCGGGTTTGCCTTGATCGGTCCGCAGCGCCCCTGAAACGAGCAGGCCCGCGCCCGACACTCGTGAGCGCCTGACGACGCTACGGCGCCGAGGCGCCTCGTGACGAGATGCCCGATGGTCCCGCCCGGGCGCACCGACCGGGGCAACACAGCGACCCCGCAACCGTCTGGACCGCCCCGAAGAGGTCAGTCGATGGTGCCGCCGGGGGCGGGCTCGTGGACGGTCACGCCGTCGATGCCGCGGGCCGTCAGCGCCTCGCGCAACGCCGCCGGCGTGCCGGCGAGGATGGGGAACGTCCCGTAATGCAGCGGGAGCACGTCGCGGACGCGCAGGAAGCCGACGGCGAGGGCCGCCTCCTGCGGACCCATCGTGAAGTGGCCGCCGATCGGGAGCATCGCGAGATCCGGCTTCCACAGCTCGCGGATGAGCTCCATGTCCCGGAACGCGACGGTGTCGCCCGCGTGGTAGATCCGGAAGCCGTTCTCGAGCTCGAGCACGAAGCCGACCGCCGTGCCCAGGTACAGCGGCGCTTCGGCGCCCCCGTAGATGTCGCCCGCCGAATGGATCGCCGGGACCATCGTGACCTTGATCCCGGCCGCCTCGACCGTGCCGCCCTGGTTCATCCCGATGACCACGTCCTTGTGGGCGAAGTTCCGGCCCAGCCAGAGCGACAGCTCGTGGACGCATGGCCAGGTCGCGCGCGTGCGGCTGCCGACCATCAGCGCATCGCCGAAGTGATCGAAGTGCCCGTGGGTCACCAGGAGCACGTCGGCCTGCGTCACCTGGTCCGCCGGCTTGGGACTCTTCGGGTTCGAGAACCACGGATCGATGATCACGGTCTTCCCGCCCGGGGTCCGGATCTCGACCACGGAATGGCCATACCAGGTGATGGTGGTGTCGCGACCCAGCGGCATCGGCGAGTCCTCCTTCGACTCCCGTCATCATCGCCCCACGGGGCGTCATGCGTCGCGCCGATACACTCACGGTCGTGCCCGCCGAACGGATCGCCGCGAACCTCGCGTTCATCAACTGGACGGTCCTGACCGGCCTCGCGGTGGGCTCGTTCGCGGCGGTCGTCCTCGCTCGCGTGCGGACCGACGCGACCCGCGGGTTCCTCGCCTTCACGGCTGCATGTGCGGTCGGCCTGGGCGTCCTCGCGCTCCTGTCGGACCTCGGGCTGCCGCCGGCGATGGACGGCGGACCCGTCGCCCCCGATGCCGCATGGGACGTGCCCCGACGCGTGGCCCTCACGGCGTTCCTGCTGCTCGCCAGCGCGATGGTCGTCGCACTCGCCAGCGGCCGGCGCGCGAGCCGGCTGGGGCTGGCGGGGGCGATCGCGGGCGTCGCGACGCTGCTGCTCGGTGCGGCGACGTGGGGCGGCGGCGTCCTCTCGGGCGCCCCGCTGGCCGTGCAGCTCGTCATCCTCGCCGCCGTGACCGGCGGCGTCTTCGCGGCGATGATCCTGGGCCACTGGTATCTGGTGACGCCGCGCCTGCACGAGGCACCGCTGGTGCTGTTCGCGCGGATCCTCATGGGGCTCGTCGGCCTGCAGCTCCTGCTCGCGCTCGTGTGGCTCGCGACGAGCGCCGGTCCGGGCGGCGGCGGCGAGGGGCCGTTCGCCGCCCTCATCGGGCCGTGGGCACTGTTCGTGTGGCTGCGGCTCGTGGTCGGGCTGGCGTTCCCGCTGGTCCTGAGCTGGGCGGCGGTGCAGACGGCGCGCAGCCGGTCGATGGAGTCCGCGACCGGGCTGCTGTACATCGACGTCGGGGCGATCGCGTCGGGCACGATCCTGGCTGCCGGCCTGTACTTCGCCGGCGGACTCCTCGTGTGACCGGGGTGAGCGCCGTGGATGCCGGATCGTCCATCGCCGTGCGCGTCCGGCTGTTCGCGATGCAGCGCGAGCTCGCCGGCACGAAGCTCCTGACGCTGACACTCCGGCCGGACGCCACGGTCGAGGACGCATGGGCGGCGCTCGTCGCGCAGGTGCCGGCCCTCGCGCCGGGTCGCGAGACCGTGCGCTTCGCGGTCGACGGCGACTATGCGGATGCGAGCGCGACCCTCCACGACGGCGCCGAGCTCGCGTGCATCCCGCCGGTGAGCGGCGGCGAGAGCGACACGGCCACGGGCACGCACCGGATCCTGGAGCTCCGCGAGGAGCCCCTGGGCGCCGACATCCTCGACGAGCTCGGCCGCGCCCTCGCGACCGACGGCGACGGGGCGATCGTCGGCTTCATCGGGCGCACCCGGTCCACGCCCGGGACGCCCGCGCCGGGCCAGGAGGCGGAGGCGGCGCGGCATCAGGGTCGCGCGGTCGAGACGCTCGGGTACGAGGCGCACGAGCCGATGGCGCTCAAGGTCCTCGCGACCATCGCGGACGAGGTCCGTGACCGGTTCGGCGTCGAGCGGCTGGCCATCGTCCATCGCACGGGCGACGTCCCGCTGGGCGAACCGTCCGTCGCGATCGTGGCGGTATCGCCGCACCGGGACGCCGCGTTCGACGCGGCACGCTACGCCATCGACGAGACCAAGGCCCGCGCCCCGATCTGGAAGGCCGAGCGGTTCCGCGACGGACACGTGTGGATCGGCGAGCCGGCACGGACGGGACCGAACGAGCAGGGGAGCCCCGCATGAGGGCCTGGATCTCCGTCGACATGGAGGGCATCGCCGGGGTCGGCGCGCCGGCACCCACCGAGCGCGGCGACAGCGGCTATCCCGCCGCGGTCGACCTCATGGTGGGCGAGGCCAACGCCGCGATCGAAGGCGCGCTGGCCGGTGGCGCGACGGACATCGTCGTGAATGACAGCCACGGTGGCATGGACAACCTGCTGTCCGCGGCGCTCCACCCGGCGGCGGTCGTGGTCAAGGGCCAGAAGCCGTGGTCGATGCTCGCGGGGGCGGATCCGGGCGCCGACCTCGGGCCGTTCGGCGTCGCCCTGTTCATCGGCTACCACGCTCGCGCGGGACACCCGACGGGCACGCTCGCGCACACGTACTCGATGCGCCCCACGCGCACGCGACTCGGCGGCCGCGACACCGGCGAGTACGGCTTCAACGCCGCGGTGCTCGGTGCGTGGGGCATCCCGGTCGGCCTCGTGGCGGGTGACGACGCGCTGGCCGCTGAGGTCGAACACTGGCTGCCATGGGCCGAGCGCGTCGAGGTCAAGCGGGCGATCGGCGGCAACGCCGCCGCGTCGCTCCACCCCGAGCGTGCCCGCGACGCGGTCCGCGCGGGCGCGCAGCGTGCCGTCGGAGCGGGCGCGGGCCGGCGAGCTGCGACCGCTCGTCATCGACCCGCCCGTGGTCATCGAGGTCGACTACGCGCGCGCCGTCCAGGCGGACCATGCGGCGATCGTGCCGCTCGTCGAGCGCGTCGGCGATCGCGGCATCCGCATCGAGGCCGACGATGTCATCACCGCGTACCGCGCGTTCCTCGCCGGGATCCGCCTCGCCTCCATCGTCGACTGACCGCCTCGGGCACGCGGGGCCCGCCGCGGCGGTGAGGCCGAGGCCGCGCGACTTCCCGCCGTCTCCCGCATCTGACGGATGCGGATCGCGCACCCGAGTGCGTACCCTGTGCGCTCGCCAACCGATCGCAGGGACGTACATGCACGCCGAACCGGGTCGATGTTCCGGTCGCGTCATGAGCCCGTCGGTGAGCGGGGGGAGTCGGCACGCCGCGCCGGTCCCTGCCCGGTCGCCCGCGCCGCCCACATGACGCCCGAGCAGACCGCCACCCTCCTCGCCACCAGCCGGGCGTTCATGCGAGCCCACGACCAGGGCGCGCTCGCCGGCGAGATCGGGGCCGCCCTCGAGCGCATCGCGCGGCCCTGGAAGTGGACGGTCGGGTTCATCGACGACGGGCGGCTTCGGATCGTCGCCCATTCCGGGGTCTCGCAGGAGGAGCTCGCGACGATCCGGAGGCTGACGCGATGCCGCCGGGTCGCTGGCCGCCCGCGTGATCGCCGGCGCAGAGCTCTGGAGCGACAGGGACGAAGCGGCGCGCGGGCGGATCGGCGCGTATGCCGCGCGCTCCGGATTCGCCGTCCCGATCGTCGGCGAGAGCGGCGTCGTCGGCACCTTCTCCGCGATGTTCCCCGACGAGCGCGCGGTTCGAGGACGGCGACCGCGACACCCTCCGGCAGCTGGCGGCCGAGGCAGGCCTGGCGTTCGAGCTGCTCGCTTCACGCACGGCCCTCGAGCGCGAACGGCAGGACTCGTCCCGTGACGCACAGCTGGCCGGGATGCTCCTGCGTGTCAGCGAGGGCCTGGCGGGGCTGACCGATACCCGGGCCGTGACGCGGGCGATGGGCGAGGCGCTCCTCGGCTCGACCGGGGCGAGCATGGCGCTCGTCGGGCGGTTCGATGGGCAGCGGTTCGCGATCGCGGCAGCGGCCGGTCTGTCGCCCGAGCGCCTGGCGTTGCTGGGTCGGCTGGAACCCGTCACGGACAGGTTCGGCGTCACGCGCGAGCTCGCGGCCGGCCGGATGGTGGAGCTCGAGGAGCCCATCGCGGACGACATGTTCCCGGCGCCACTCGTCGGCAGCATGGTCCACATGCTGGCGACGCCGATCTTCCTGGCCGACCGGGTGTGGGGGTTCCTGGGCGTCGGTGTCCGGGCGGCGGACGCGTTCCTCGCCGACCGGGGCGAGGCGCTCCTGACCGGCCTCGCGACGATCGCCGCGACCGCGCTGGCCCGCGCCGAGGCGGTCGAGCGTCTCGAGGCGCAGACCGATGCGCTCGAGAGCGCCGTCACGGAGCGGACCGCCCAGCTCCAGGAGGTGGTCGGAGAGCTGCAGCTGGCGAGCGAGGCCAAGACCGCCTTCCTGGCCAACGTCAGCCACGAGCTGCGGACACCGCTCACGGCCATCCTGGGCTTCTCGGAGCTCCTGCTGGCCGGGTCGGAGGGGCCGCTGACCGCCGGTCAGCGCGATGATCTCGAGACCGTCGTCCGCAGCTCGCGGCACCTCATGGAGCTCATCGACGACCTCATCGACGTCAGCCGGATCGAGACCGGGCGGATCGAGCTGGCGCCGGAGGTCGTGGAGCTGGACCGGCTGGCGAGGACGACGGTCGAGGAGGTCCGCGCGCTCGCCGGAGCGAAGGGCGTCACCCTGTCGGTCGAGCCGAGCACGCCGGTCGAGGTCGAGGCCGATCCGGGTCGCGTCCACGAGATCGTCCTGAACCTGCTGAGCAACGCCGTGAAGTTCACGCCCAGCGACCGGTGCCGTCCGCATCACGGTCAGCGGTGACGACGTTTGGGGCACGGTCGAGGTGACCGACACCGGCATCGGCATCGCGGCGATCGACCACGAGCGGGTGTTCGAGAAGTTCGCCCGTCTCGGCGGTCCGCAGTACGCCGGGACCGGGCTCGGCCTGGCGATCAGTCGTGAGCTCGCGCGCCTTCACGGTGGCGACGTCACCGTCGAGTCCACGCTCGGCCTCGGCAGTCGCTTCTGCCTTCGCCTGCCACGGCGGATCGCCCCGCGCACGGCGGTCGGGACACCCGTCTCGACCTCGCCGCCCGCGGTCGGCCCAGGCCGCGACCCGATGAGCGAGCCACTGCCGCTGGTCCTCGTCGTCGACGACACGCCCGAGACACGGCGGCTCATGCGTCGCGTGCTCGAACGGGACCGTCTCCGCGTCGCCGAGGCGGGGACGGGGGAGGAGGCCCTGGAGCGGATCGTCGCGTTGCGGCCGGCCGCCGTGGTGCTGGATCTGCGGCTGCCCGCGATGTCGGGGTTCGAGGTCGCCCGGCGGGTCCGCGCCCATCCCGACCCCGAGGTCGCGCGGACCGTGCTCCTCGCCTGCTCGGCATCGCTCCAGACCGAGGTGATCGAGGCCGCGCTCGAGGCGGGCTGCGACGCGTTCGAGGGCAAGCCGTTCGACGTGTCGACGTTCGCCGGCCGCGTGCGGGGCGTGATGGACGAGGGGCGCCGTGAGCGCGCCGACGCGCAGGCGGGTGTCGCGCCGGCCGACTGACCGAACCATGCCCGGGCACGCGGACACGACCGTTCAGCGGCCCGGCCGAGCGCGATACTTCCGGCCATGCCGCCTCGTCCGGACGACTTCGGCGATCTCGACGCGCTGCGTGAGCGAGCGGCCTCCATCGCCGTCGCATGGGGTGTCCCGGCGGACCGCGCCACGACGGTCGGCCAGGAGCGGGCGCTGCTGCGCCTGTTCGGTGTCGCGGGGCTGGATCGCGCCGGGCGCCCGCTCGCCGGCGAGGTGGTCGACCACTACCTCGCGCCGGACCCGGGACGCCTCGCCGGCGGCATCGCGATGCCGTTCGCGATGGCGCTCGTCGAGTACGACCTGGCGCCGCAGGAGCTGGCGCTCGAGGTCGCGTCGGGTGCCGTCGACCTGGGCGCCGAGGGGGAGCTGCTCCGGGAGCCGGATCGGCGCGCCGTCGCGGAGGCGGAGCTCGATCGACTCGTGCGCGGGGCGTTCGAGCGCATGGATGCCAACCGCCTCGCCCGCCGCGAGCTGCTGGACCTGCTGGGTGACGCCGATCGGCCGTGGATCGGGACGACGCTCCAGGAGCCCGCCCTGGCCGACGCGCTCGACGAAGCGAGCGAGGGCGTCGCCGCGGGCGTCGACCTGTTGCGGATCGACGTCCCGGTCGGGCGGGAGCTGGCCGATCGCCTGGCCGATGCGGGACTGGAGGTCGAGGGCTGGCGGCCCCGGCCGCGCTCCCGGGTCGCGCCGGGCTCGATCGACGGCGGCGAGGAGGTCCCGACCGGGATCCCAGCGTGCGCTCGCGGTGCTCCGCCGCGCCGTCGACGAGACCGCCGCCGGCCGGCGCTCGTACGTCCGGCTGGCGACCGAAGCGCCCGGCCTCGCCGCGCCCGAGCAGGCGGTCGTCGCGGCGTTCGAACGGATCGACCTCGTGATCGCCGACGTGATGGCCGAGATCGTGGCGGGCCGCATCGACCCCGATCGCGCGCTCGCCGACCATGTGTTCGCCCATCGCCTGCTCGGCCGGTCCGGTGCCTCGGTGGTCCTGGGCGCGGGCCCGCTCGTCGTCGCGCCCGATCTCGAGTCGGGCGTGGCGTCCGATCACGCGACCCGCGCGGGTCGGGCGGTGGCCCTCCAGCTGCTGGCGGTCGCGCTCGCGCGTCGTGATGGCCTGGAGCCGGAGCGCGCCGTCGTCGTGGCGCTCCCGGATTGGGCGCTCAGCGAGGCGTCCGGCGTGGCACGCGCCGCGGGCGAGATCGCGCTCCGTCGGGCGCTCTTCCCGGAGCACCCCCTGGCGTTCATCGAGCCACCCGGTGACGACCGCGCGAGCGCCCGCTGGTCGGCGCTCGTGGCGGCGCTCCTGCCGCATCTCGGCGAGGTGGGACTGGTCATCCGGCAGGCCGGCCCCGGCCTCGCGCGCCGCTCGATCGCGATCCGCATGGCCGCGGAGGTCGCTCGATCGCTCGGCTCCTCGCGTGACGCCGGTCCGCTCGTGGGCGAGGTGGCGGAGCATGCCCGACGCACCGCGGCCGTCGCCGGGCAGACCCTGGAGTCGCTGTCGACCGACGGCTGGCGCGCCGTCCTCGGGTCGGGGATCACGATCGACCGGGCCCATCGCCTCGGCGCCGATCGGGTGACCGAACGGAGCGGCCCGGATCCGCTCGCCGCGCGCGCCGGCCGGACCTGACCCTGCCCGATCGAGGGATCAGTTCGCCGGGGCGTCGAACTCGACCACCCACACGTCTCGGGTATACGGCGCCTCGGCCTCTTCGACGGTGAACCACACCGCGTCGCCGAGCGCCGTCTCGGTCGACCCGCCGGCACCGGTCGGGGCGATCTTCGTGGTGACGCTCGAGAGCAAGCGTGCCGGCTCCCACGTTTCGCGGTCGCGCGACACCTGCCACAAGCCGTCTTCGGACTGGTCGGGCGTCTTGACCCAGCCTCCGGCGACCTTGATCCCTGGCGGCGCGTTCGGGGAAGGGGCCGAGCGTCCAGGTCTCGAGGTCGGTGGATGCCCATCTCGTGCTGCCGTCGCGGTTCACGATGTAGGTCCTGACACCGTCGGTCTCGTCGACCCAGAGGTCGTCCGAAACCAGCGGTGCCCCGTCTGTGGCGACAAGGACAT
This sequence comes from uncultured Chloroflexia bacterium, assembly GCA_963778025.1. GTDB lineage: Bacteria > Chloroflexota > Limnocylindria > Limnocylindrales > CSP1-4 > CAVZTA01. The sequence goes on from CAVZTA010000003.1 coordinate 530,508, forward strand.
CCCCACCGGTCCAGGTGCGCCCATCCGTGGACCGGAACAGGTGCACCTGGCCGGTCGCGTCGGGGGCGATGGCGACGGCGCCGTCGGGTCCGTCATCCACGATGCCCGGCAAGGCGTTCGGACCGACCGGCAGGTCGGCCGGTACCCATCGATCGCCGTCGAGCAGGAACAGTCCCTGCTCCACGATCTCGCCGCGTCGCACCCAGGCATCGACGAAGCCCATGTCCACGCCCTCCACGCGCCCGACCTCGCGGCCATGGGCATCGAGGAACCGGACCGCTCCGGCAGCCTCCCGCACCGTGATCGGGCCAAGATCCTTCGGGCCGCCCTCGCTCCTTCGCCGGTTCAGGCGCGCGATATAGCCGCCATGGTCGTCCTGCGCGAGGGCCACGGGCTCACCCGGATGACCCAGCAACGCGCCCGGGTCCGCGGCGGTGAACCGGACCCACATGGCCGGGTGCCCGGCGATGGTCACCGGCCTCGGGAGATCCGGGTCCCAGGGGATGGCGGGTCCGGGCGAGCGGATCGCGCTGCCGTCGGCCGTCTGCCATGGCCCCAGGTCGTCCGACCACCACACCCCGGCTGGATGCCCCGACAGGAACCATGAGCGATCGCCGCTGACGAAGAACGACGCGTTCGGGTCCGTCGTCGGCAGCGGGATCGGCCGGCGCGTCGTCAGGAGACCCTCGGACACCGAGAGCGAGGGCGTGCGATCCGTGCACCGCAGCTCCGTGCTGTCCGGAGCGCAGTCGAACCCCGAGCTGCCGCCCCTGAACCACAGGAATTGACCGTCGGGCAACCGCAACGGGACGGGATCCGGGAAGGTCGTGCCGTCGCCCTGCCAATGCACCCAGCGCGCCGTCCCGAGCGGCGTGTCGACCGCGCCGTGCGCGATCCCGGTCGGGACGTCCGTGGGGACGACGCCGGTGGTCCCGAGCCCATCGGCCGTCGCGCTGCTCGACGGGGCGCTCACCGGTGCCGCCGTGACGCGCACGATCGGGGGCGGCGTGTCGCGATGCTCCATCCCGGCGATCAGGAGACCGCCTCCGACCGCGCCGAGACCCGTGAGGGTGGCAGCGACGAGCAGGAGCATCCGCCGGCGTCCGCCGTCGATGACGCGGATCCCGTGCGGCCGGTCAGCGACCGGGATCGTGCGCGGGATGGCGAGCACGCGCTCGACGAACTCCGGCGGCGTCGACGCCGGGGCGCGGCCGGCCAGCCACGCGGAGAGCCGCGCCTCGAGCTCGGGGGTCATCTCGGTGCCCATCACTCGTCCCCCGCGTCGCGCTCGCGAGCTCGGCCTGGAGCAACTCGAGCGCGTGGTGCAGGCGCGACTTGATCGTCCCGGCCGGCGCCCCGACGCGATCGGCGATCTGATCCACCGTGAGGTCGGCATAGAAGCGCAGCGCGACCGCGATCCGCTGGTCCGGGTTGAGCACGTTGAAGGCGCGTCCGATCGCGTCACGCTCCACGCTGTCGCGCAGCGCGTCCGGCGCGGCGAGGGTGGCCGCCATGAGCTCGCTGATGTCCGTCACGGGTCGGCGCCTGCGCCGGCGCAACCGGTCGCGACACTCGTTGACGACCATCCGCGCGACCCACGCGTCGAACCGTTCAGGATCACGCAGGGCGCCCCAGCCACGCCACGCCTGCTCCATCGCGTCCTGGACGGCGTCCTGGGCGTCGGTCTCATCGCCCAGGATCACGGACGCCAGCCGATAGTGGTCGTGGAGGCGCGATTCGACGTAGCGGATGAAGCGCGCTTCGCGCTGATCGATCCGTGGCGCGGGCCGCTCCAGCGTGGGGCTGGTCATCCGTACTTCGCTCACGCCCCATACGACGCCGGCGCCGTGGCAGAACGTTCAGTCGTCGTCCTCGGTGATGTCCGGGGACGGCTTGACGGCTACGAGATCATCCGGGCGCCCCTACGATGGCGCTTCGCCACGGTGTCGCCGTCTCGCTGCCGCCGCTGACGGCCGGGATGACATGGAGCGTCGCACCCGGCGGGAGCGGCGTCTCGAGGCCCGCACGCTCCCCGTCGACGAACACGTTGAGATGCCGGCGCAGGACCGGGCCCGGGTCGCACACGCGGTCGAGCAGCCCGGGCCATCGGGCGTCGAGGGCCATGAGCGCCTCGCCCACCGTGGCCCCGTCCACCTCGGCGCGCCGCTCCGAGCCGTTGACGAGCGCCACGAGCGAGCGCGGCAGCACGACCGTGGACATCGCGGACCCGCGTCAGTCGACGACCGCCGTCTCGACCGACCAGATGGCCGGCAGATCGTCGGCGATCCGGCGCCACGAGACGCCCTCGTCCGACGAGCCGAACAACGATCCGGTCGAGGTCCCGAAGTAGACGCCGGCCGGCGTCAGTGGATCGACGGCCATCGCCTCGCGGAGGACGCCGATGTGGGCGTGCTCCTGCGGCAGGCCGTCGGCGTGGCGCTCCCAGGTATCGCCGCCGTCGACCGTCCGGTACACGGCGGCCGCCGCCATCGGGCATCGTGCGGCCCTTGTCCGGCGGACTCAGCGGGATGGTCCAGGCCACCTTCGGGTCGCGCGGATGGGCTGCCATGACGAACCCGAAGTCCGACGGCAGCGAGCCCGTGATCTCCTGCCACGTCGCCGCCGCCGTCGAGCGAGCGATACATGCCGCAGTGGTTCTGCTGGTACAGATGCTCCGGCTCACCGGCGGCGAGCGTGAACTTGTGGACGCACTGGCCGAATTCCGGCGGCGGCCCGGGGTAGAAGTCGGCGCGGACTCCCTGGTTGCGCGTCGCCCAGGACGCGCCGCCATCATGCGTCTCGAACACCCCGACCGACGAGATGCCGACCCACAGCCGGTCGTGGTCGGTGGGGTGGGGGACGATCGTGTGGAGGATGAGCCCGCCGTTGCCGGGCACCCACTCGGGACGTGAGGGGTGCTCGGTGAGCCCCGTGACGTGCTCCCACGTCGCGCCGCGGTCGGTGCTTCGGAACAGGCCCGCCGGCTCCACGCCCGCGTAGAGCGTCCCGTTCGCCGGCGCCAGGCTCCAGACGGTGGTCACCGGGTCGCTGCCGGCGTCGTACGCGAGGCCCGCGCTCGACTGCGTCCAGGTCCGCAGCAGGTCGTCGGATGCGAACACGGTCGCGCCGTACCACGGGCTGCCGCCTGCGGCGTACGTCCGGCCGGTCGCCGGATCGTGGACGATGTCGTGGATGGGCATGCCCTCGCACAGCGGCCCCCGTACCGACCAGTCCTGCCGGCGCGCGTCGGACTCGAGGACGAACGCCCCCTTCCGCGTCCCGACCAGGAGCGCGATCCGATCACCCATCTGCGTCCTCCTCGTGCGCCCATGGCGCCGCGAACCACCGGTGCGTGCCGGCCCTCACCTCAGACGACGTTCGGTCCCGGACTCATCGACAACGTCCGCGTCAGATCACGTCGAGCGTGATCGCCTCGCGCTCGGTGACCACGAGCCCGCACGTCGGGCAATGCCAGCGGGCCTCGAGCGGCGTCCCGCACAGGACGTGGCGGAGCGGCTCCGGCGCGTCCGGTCCCTCGCGCGCGACGCCCCAGTCGGCGAGCAGGCGCAGCGCCCCGGCCAGCTCGGCGCCGTCGGCCGTGAGCGCGTACTCCATGCGCACCGGGCCGATGCGAGTACGGGACGGCCCGCACGATGCCCGACCGCTCGAGCCGGCGGAGCCGGTCGGTCAGGATGTTCGGGGCGATGCCGGTGACGCGCTCGCCCAGCTCGTTGAAGCGGCGCGGGCCATCGAGCAGCGCCTCGACGAGCAGCAGGCTCCAGCGATCGCCGACCCGGTCGAGGGCGGCTGCGAGCGGTGACGGCGGCCGCGGCCGCGGGCTCCTGCATGCAGCGAGATGGTACTCGCCGGGGGTTGCATCGCTCGCTGTGCCGGTAGTAACTTGCAAGTCACTAGTCACCTACTCACTGCGACCAAGGAGACCCTTCGCACCATGAGCGTCCTCGAAGAGCTCCAGGCGGCCGTCGCGTCGGTCGCGCGAGCAGGTCGGTCCCGCGGTCGTCGGCATCGGGCAGCGGCAGCGCGGCTCGGGCGTCGTCGTCGCCGACGGCCGCGTCGTCACGAACGCCCACAACCTGCGCGGCGGCGAGACCACCGTTCGCTTCGCCGATGGCCGGACCGCGACCGGGCGGGTCGCCGGCGTCGACTGGGACGGCGACCTCGCGGTCGTCGAGGTCGACACGACCGGCGCCACGCCGCTCGCGATACGGCGACGGGCAGCCGGCGTCGGCGCGGCGGTGTTCGGCGCCGCGGCCACGCCCAGCGGCGCGCCGCGCGTCACCGTCGGCTTCGTCTCCAGCGTCGAGCGCGCGTTCCGCGGCCCGGGCGGCCGGCGGATCGCCGGCTCGATCGAGCACACGGCGCCGCTCGCGTCCGGCTCGTCGGGCGGGGCGGTCGTCGACGCCGCGGGCAAGCTCGTCGGGCTCAACACCAACCGCGTCGGCGAGGGCTTCTATCTCGCGCTGCCGGCCGACGCCACGTTCCAGGAGCGGGTCGACGCCCTCGCCCGTGGCGAGGCGCCCAGCCGGCCCGCGGCTGGGCATCGCGGTCGCGCCCAGCGCGATCGCCATCCGCATGCGGCAGTCGGTCGGCCTGCCCGCCCGCGAGGGCCTCCTCGTGCGGGGCGTCGAGGACGACAGCCTCGCGTCGCAAGGCCGGCATCCTCGAGGGCGACCTCATCGTCGAGGTCGGCGGCCAGGCGGTGAGCGAGGTCGATGCGCTGTACGAGCTCCTCGGCAAGGTGGAGCTCCCGTTCGAGGTCAAGCTGGTCCGCGGCGACCGAGGAGCGCACGGTCTCGGTCGGTGGCGGCGACGCGCAGGGGGAGGCGTAGGCGATGGTCCTGGAGCTGGGGCGCGCGCTCGACGGCCGCGACCCGCTCGATGCGCCGCCCGAGGATGACGCCGAGCTGCTCGACGCGTACTCGCGGGCGGTCAGCGCGGCCGCCGAGCGGCTGATCCCGTCGGTCGCGTCGCTCCGCGTGACGCGCAACGGCGGCGGCTGGCCGGGCGGCGGCGCGGGCTCGGCCGTCGTCGTGACCGCCGACGGCGTGCTGCTCACGAGCGCGCACGTCGTGGCGGGCGCGGACCGCGCGACCGCCGTGTTCGTGGACGGCCGCGAGGTACCGGCCAAGGTCGTGGGGCGCGATCCGCTCAGCGACCTCGCGGTCGATCCGCGCGACCGAGGGCGAGTTCCGCCCAGCGCCGCTGGGCGATGCCGGGCGGCTGAAGGTCGGCCAGCTCGTCATCGCGGTCGGGAACCCGCTCGGGTTCGCCGGGACGGTGACGGCGGGCGTGGTCTCGGCGCTGGGCCGGTCGATGGCGTCGCGTGACGGGCGGGCCAGCCGGCTGGTCGAGAACGTCATCCAGACGGACGCGGCGCTCAACCCGGGCAACTCCGGTGGCGCGCTGGCCGACTCACGTGGCCGGGTCGTAGGCATCAACACGGCCGTCGCCGGCGTCGGCCTCGGGCTCGCCGTCCCGATCGACGCGGGAACGCGGCGCATCGTCACCCAGCTCATCGAGCACGGGCGGATGCGGCGGGCCTACCTGGGCATCGTGGGCGGGCCGCGTCCCCTGCCGACGGCCGTCGCGGCCTCGCTCTCGCGGCCACGCGGGCTCGAGGTCGTCCAGCTGCTCGACGATTCGCCCGCCGCGCGCGCCGGCATCAGGCCGGGCGACGTGATCGTCGAGCTCGGCGGTCGGGCGGTCGAGGGCGTCGGCGACCTGCAGCGCATCCTCGACGGCGACCTCGTGGGTCAGCGGGTGCCGGTCCGGCTTGCGCGCGGCGAGGCGCTCCTGGGAGTGGACGTCCAGCCGGTGGAGCTTCGCGCCTGAGCGGGACGGGGCGAGTCCGGCCTCGAACGCGCTTCCGTGGCGCTCAGCTGCGGGTGAACACGTACTGGTTGCACGCGGAGCCACCCCTGACGGTGGTCAGCACATCGAGGCGAAATCCGCGGTCGCGGCAGAACGCGAACACCGCGGCCGGCGTGGACACCTCGAACGGGTAGCCGCCCGTCCAGTCGACGATGTCACGGAGCGGCGACATGCCGCGCGTGGTGGGCGTCTGCCGCCACAACAGGAACGTCTGGTCGAACCTCCCGCGGGCGAGGTTGCCGATCGTCGACCGGCCCTCGAACCAGAGGATCGCGCCCGCAAGGAGCCAGCGGCGGGTCGTCGCGCCGCCACGGTTGTACGCGTGCTTGATGCGCTGCCACAGCCGGCTCGCCAGCCCCTGATCGTTGTACAGCGCGATGAACAGGCGGCCGTTGGGTGCGACGCGACCGGCCGCCAGGTCGAGCGCCGCCCATTGATCACCGGTGTGGTGGAGGACGCCCCACGAGTACACGATGTCGAACTGCCCGAGGCCACCGACGAAGGACGGGTCGAGGATCGAGCCTTCGGTGATGGTCCAGTCGTCGTCGCCGGGTGCCAGCCGGTCTCGGAGCGCCCTGGCGGTCGCCACCGACGCCGGGTCGTAGTCGAACGCCGTGACCTTCGCGCCCAGCCGTCGCGCGGCGAGGCTCGACAGCCCGCTGCCGCAGCCGATGTCCAGGAAGGTCCGGCCGTCGAGCCGCTCGGTCTCGAGCATCGTCGCGAGCTCGCGGGTCGCGAGCTCGATCCGCTCGTCGTCGATCAGCTCCAGGTAGCGCCGCCAGTTCGCGCCGAAGGCGAAGCGGTCACCCGCCAGGAGCTCACGCCGATGCGCGTTCACCGCGGCAGGATACGCGGCCGGCGCCGCACCGGCGCCCGCCGCCGATCGCCGCGCCGGTCGGCCGAGGCGACGGCACGAGCGATCCGGCTGCTCAGATCCACGCCACCCGCTCGCCACGTCGCCCAGGGGGTGCGTGGCGGCGCTCGCGTTCGCTCAGCCGGCGAGTCGCCCGGCGGCTCAACGAGCGGTCGACCTGGTCGATCGGGCCGCCCAGCGGTTCGCCTGACGGCTGAGGAGGCGATAACCGGTCGCCTGAGCCGCCCAGCGGTTCGCCTGGCGAACACCCGGGGCTTCGATCGTCCGTTGAGCCGCCCAGCGGCTCGCCGCGTGCCGGTCGTGACATGGGCGCGACCGGCGTGCGTGACCAGCATGCTCAGCGCGGACACGAGCGATCCGGCTGCTACGGGCGGCCATCATGGGGCCCGAGGTCGCGCCCGCCCCGGCCCGAGCGATCCGGCTGCTCGGATCCCACGCCACCCCGCTCGCCACGTCGCCCATGGCTGCGCCACGGGCAGCGTGACCAGCGCGCTCAGCGCGGACACGAGCGATCCGGCTGCTACGGGCGGCCATCACGGGCCGGCCGTTCCGGGTGACGATCCGAAGGACGAGCGATCGCTCGCGGCGATCTTGTGGCGGGAGCGACCTAGAAGTCGGGGATCGTCCGGACCTCGACCTGGAGTCCCGGGCTCTCGGGGACCTGCTTCGCCCAGTCGACCGCCTCGTCGATCGAGTCGGCCTCGATGACGTAGAAGCCGCCGAGCTGCTCCTTGGTCTCGGCGAACGGACCGTCGTTCACGCCACGCTTGCTGACGATCTTGCCCTCGCGCGACGAGCCCAGTGGCTCGCCGAACACGTGCTTGCCGGCGTCGCGGAGCCGGCGGCTGAACGCGCCGTGCCGCTCGACGATCGCCAGCCGTTCCTCGCGGGGCAGGGCCTCCTCGGCCGCCTCGTCGCCATGGAGCAGGAGCAGGAAGCGCATCGGTGGATCCTCCGCCGGATGGATGGACACGAGGTCGACGGACGAGCGCGCCGCGTTTCGACAGTTTCGTGAGCGCCGAGCCGTGGCGTGGTCCACACTGGGCGACAGGACGCTCGGAGGGACCCTGATGCGTGTGGTGCTGGTGCACGGACGTGCCGCTCAGTTCGACATCCCGGCGACGATGCGCCGCGACTGGGACGATGCGCTGCGTTTCGGCCTTCAACGTGTCGAGTCCTCGATCAAGGACAAGGACGTCGACGTCGAGCTCGCGTTCTACGGGGACATCTGGCGGCCGGACTATCAGCAGCCCCTGCCGGTCATCGAGCCGGCGCTGCCGGACGAAGCCCTGGCCCTCGCCGGGGTCGGAGACCTCTCACTGTGGCTCGATGAGCACCTGGGCGTCGGCGCGGGCCTCCTCGAGCTGCTGCTGCGGGACCTCGACGATTACTTCACCGAACCCGAGCTCCATCGACTGACGAACGAGCGACTCGTGTCCGCGATCCGCTCGGGGCTGAAGCCCACCGAACAGGTCGTCGTCATCGGTTTCAGCATGGGCAGCATCGTCGCCTACGACACGCTGCGGGCGGACGGCACGCTGCCGGTCGCCGCGCTGCTGACGATCGGGTCGCCGCTTGCGATGCCGTCGTTCTACCGGCGGATCGAGGCGACGGCTCCGGCGGGTCTTCCGCCCTCGAACCGGACGCCGGTGCCGGGCCAGCTCGCCATGTGGGTCAACGTGTGGACGCGCGACGATCCGGCGACGGCCGGACACGTCCAGATGGCGTCACGGTATCGACCGCTCCCACCCAGCACGGTCGAGGTCCAGGACGTCGAGACCTGGGGTCGGGTCGCGAGTCCGACCGGGCTCACGGCAGCCCACGACGCGCTCGACTACCTGAGCTCCAGGGTCCTGGCGACGGCGCTCGATACGGCGCTGGCGGTCGTGCGCGGCTGAGGCGCGGTCACAGGCGGGAGCGGATCTCCCACAGGTCCGGGAACACGGGCTGGAACAGTGTCGCGCGGAGGTATTCGACCCCGGCAGAGCCGCCCGTCCCGCGCTTCGTGCCGATCGTGCGCTCGACCATCTTCACGTGGCGGTAGCGCCACTCCTGGATCCCCTCGTCGAGGTCCACGAGGCGCTCGCTGACCAGCGCGGCGTCGGCGTCGCGGCCGTAGACGGCGAGCAGGACATCCTGCACGTCGGCATCGGCCTCGGTCGGCAGGGCGGGGTCCCGCTCCAGCACCGCCGCGGGCACCGGATGGCCCCGCCCGGCGAGATAGCGCAGGTACGACGACCACACTGACGGCCGACCCTGCGCGGCCACGATCCGGTCGCGTCCCGGGCCCGGCGGATGCGCCCGGACCGCCGACCCGTCGCGCGAGCCCAGGACCGCCTCGACCTCGCGGAACTGCGCCGACTGGAAGCCGCTCGCCGATTCGAGGCGACCCCGGAAGGACAGGAACTGGAGCGGCGTCATCGTCTCGAGCACGTCGACCTGGGCGACGAGCGTCTTGAGGATCTTGAGGACGCGGTTGAGCAGGTGCAGCGCGGCGTCGGTGTCGCCCGCCTCGAGCACCCGCTGCACCGCCGCGAGCTCGTGGAGGACCTGCTTGAACCACAGCTCGTACACCTGGTGGATGACGATGAACAGGTGCTCGTCGTGCTCGGGCCCATCCGAGCGGGGTTGCTGCAGCGCCAGGAGCTCGTCGACCATGAGGTACGAGGCGTAGGTGACGGCGCGCTCGGTCACGAGGCGATGGTAGGCGCAAGGTCGCGCTTCGGTGACATCGGTTGACGCCACACCGACGTCACTCCTAGGATGTCAGGACAACTGAAGAGCCTTTATCGAGAGTGGCGGAGGGACCGGCCCTGTGAAGCCACGACAACCTACCGGCGGCGACGCCGGCAAGGTGCCAAATCCGGGCAGGTGGTACCTGCGAGATAAGGGGCGTCCCCACGACCCTTCACTCGGCAGGAAGGGTCGTTCCGATTCTCGGGACCTCTTCCGCCCCTCCTGGTCCGTCGGCCGCCTCTCGACCAGCCACCGGTGACGCGTCCCGTGAGACGTGCCCGACGAGGAGCCGACCATGACGACCGAGACGCTGCCGACCGCCCCCGCGACTTCGCGCCCGGCCGGCATGCGCATGGGCGTCGCGGATCCGGCCACGCCCAGCGCGGACGGCGGCGCGTCCACGCCGTCGCGGATCCTCGGTCTGCGCTGTCGGAACTGTCAGCGGCTCACCGAGCTCGGCCCGTCCTTCGTGTGCAGCGCCTGCTTCGGTCCGCTCGAGGTCGCCTACGACCTGGCGTCGATCACGCTCGACCGCGCGACGATCGCGAGCCGGCCCGCCGGCATCTGGCGCTACCTCGAGCTCCTGCCCGTCGAGGCGAAGCCGGCCCGGACGCTCGCCGTCGGGTCCACGCCGCTCGTCGAGTCCGAGGTGCTCGCGGAGCGGCTCGGCGTCGCGCGCCTCCACCTCAAGGACGACTCCCGGAACCCCACCCTCAGCTTCAAGGACCGGGCGGTGGCACTGGCCACGGCGAAGGCCCTCGACTTCGGGTTCGAGGCGCTCGCCTGCGCGTCCACCGGCAATCTCGCCGGCGCCACCGCCGCGGCGGCGGCGAAGGCAGGGCTCCCCGCGTACGTGTTCATCCCCGCGGATCTGGAGCCCGAGAAGATCGAGCACGCGCTCGCCTACGGGGCGACCGTGGTCCCGATCGACGGCACGTACGACGACGTCAACCGCCTGTGCCTCGAGCTGACCGACGAGGAGAACTGGGCCTTCGTCAACGTGAACCTTCGTCCGTTCTACGCCGAAGGCAGCCGCACCCTCGCGTTCGAGATCGCGGAGGGTCTCGGCTGGCGTGCACCCGATGTCGTCGTCGCGCCCATCGCGTCCGGGGCGCTGTTCACGAAGCTCGCCCGCGGGTTCAGGGAGCTGGCGACCGTCGGGCTCATCGAGCCGACGCCGATCCGGTTCGTCGGCGCGCAGGCGGCCGGCTGCTCGCCGGTGGCGACCGCGTGGTCGGGCGGCGCCGAGGACATCACCCCGGTCCAGCGGCCCGACACGATCGTCCGCTCCCTGGCCATCGGCTCGCCCGCGGACGGGCGGTACGCGCTGGAGCTCGCGCGTGCGAGCGGCGGCAGCGTCGAGGGGGTGAGCGACGAGGACACGGCCCGCGCCATCCGGACGCTCGCCGCGACCGAGGGCATCTACGTCGAGACCGCCGGTGGCGTGACCTACGCGGCGGCCGAGCAGGCGCGAGCGCGCGGGGTCATCCGGCCCGACGACGAGGTCGCCGTCCTGCTCACCGGGAACGGCCTCAAGACGCCGGCCGCGCGGACGCACGGCGTGGAGCCCGCTCCCGCGCGCCCCGGTGAGGGCGGGCTGGCGCCGGTGCTCCCGCCGTCCCTGTCCGCCTTCGAGCGTTGGCTGGCCGATGGCTGACCTCCGCTCCGACGCGATGCGAACCACGGGCCGCTGCAGGTGTCGCCGGCGAGCCTGAGCGTCGGGCGCCGTGCGCCTCGCTCATCGCTCGCGTCGAACCGACGGGCGCCCTGGCCGCCCGTCCTCGTCCCACCTCTCGCGTTCGCGTCCATCGGAGGTCCTCCGTGTCCGCCCCTGTCCCTGCCGCGACGCCCCGCGGCATCGACCCTCGAGGTCAGCGTTTCGGCGCCGGCCTGTCGGCCATCGCCCTCGGTCTTGCGACCATCCTCGGGCTGACCGTCGCCCCCGCCGCGGTCGTCGTCGTCCCGCTCGTCGGCCTCGCGCTCGGCGTCAGCTCCGCGCTCGGCACCCGCTACTTCGTGTTCGGCCGCCCGTGGCCGGCCGTCCGGCGGCTGCTCCGCCTCGGACCGCCGACTGGAGCTCGAGCACGAGGTCCCGCCGCGGTTCGCCCAGGCGATGGGCGCGTCGTTCCTCGCGCTCGCGACACTCGCGTTCCTCATCGGGCTGGCGCCGCTCGGCTGGCTGCTCACCCTCGCCGTCGCCGGGCTCCAGACCCTCCTCGCGGCGACCGGCTATTGCCTCGGCTGCAAGCTCTACGGCCTGAAGTGGTACGTGCCGGCGCTCTACGACCGGGTGCTCGGTGTGCCGCCCGCGGTGGAGCGGATCCCGCTCGTCCGCATCCGCTGAGGCGACGATCCGCACGCCGTTCGCGTCGATGGGCCACGTGGCCCGCTCCGTCGTCGTGGGCCGCTGCAGGTGTCCCGAGCGGGTCCCGGACCCGCGTCGCGTCGACCTGCCCCGCCGACCCAGGAGACACCCGTCATGACCCTCGCCACCCGTCCGGCCGTGGGGCCGGAGTTCCAGCGCGCGCTCGCCGAGAACGCGCGCTACGCCGACCAGTTCGATCGCTCCTCCCTGCCGCTGCCGCCGGGCCGCAAGCTCGCCGTCCTCGCGTGCATGGACGCACGGCTGACCGTCGAGGACGTGCTCGCGCTGCGCACGGGCGACGCCCACATCATCCGGAACGCCGGCGGCCTTGCGACCGACGACGCGATCCGGTCCCTCGTCATCAGCCAGAACCTCCTGGGCACCGAGGAGGTCATCGTCATCGAGCACACCGGCTGCGGGATGCTCACGTTCCAGGACGAGGACGTCCGCCGGAAGCTGGCCCAGGAGACGGGGCAGGACCTCGACATCGCGTTCCTCGCCTTCCCGGAGCTGGAGTCGAACCTGCGCGAGCAGCTGCGCCGGATCCGCGAGCACCCGTGGCTCAAGGACGTGCCGATCCACGGCGCGATCTACGACGTGGAGTGCGGCCGGCTCACGCCGGTGGATTGACGCGCCACCCGAGCAGCGCTCAGCGCGGGCCGTGCGACTCGCTCGCCGGCCCGCGCCGCCCTCCTCTACCCTCGCCCGGTGACGGCGGAGGGCTCTCGACGGCGACCGCGACGGACGGTCGGCGCCATCGACCGTTCTCCGTGGCGTCGCGTCGTCAACCCGTTCCGACCGGTCGAGGTCCTGTCGGCCGACCAGGTCGAGGCGATCCACCGAGCCTCGCTGCGGATCCTGTCCGAGATCGGGCTGGAGGTGCTGGGCGCGGCGGCGCTGGACCGCTTCGCCGCCGACGGCGCGGCGGTCGACCGCGGGACGCGGACCGTCCGGCTGGATCCAGCGCGCGTCGAGGAGCTGGTCGCGCTCGCGCCACCGGCCTTCACCCTGCACGCCCGAAACCCACAACGCGACATCCAGCTCGGTGGCGCTGACCTCGTGTTCTGCTCCGTCGGCGGTCCCGCGTTCGTCAGCGATCTCGACCGCGGCCGGCGCCCCGGCAACCACGCCGACTTCCTGGACTACGTCCGGCTCATCGGCACGCTCGACATCCTGCACCAGGAGGGTGGGGGACCGCTCGAGCCGACCGACCTGCCGGTCGCGACCCGGCATCTCGACATGTACCACGCGCTGGCCACGCTGCTCGACAAGACGTGGCATTGCCTGGGCGCGGGCCGGACGGTCGTCGAGGACGCCATCGAGGTCGCGGCGATCGTCAGGGGCGTGGACCGCGATCGCCTCGTCCTCGAGCCATCGTTGATCACGATCATCAACACGAACTCCCCGCTTCGCCTCGACGGCCCGATGTCCGACGGGCTGATCGCGATGGCCGAGGCCGGTCAGGCGGTCGTCGCCACGCCGTTCACGCTGGCCGGTGCGATGACGCCCGTGACGCTCGCCGCCGCGCTCGCCCAGCAGAACGCCGAGGCCCTGTTCTGCATCGCGCTCGCGCAGCTGGTACGGCCCGGGGCGCCGGTGGTGTACGGCGCGTTCACCTCGAACGTCGACATGCGCACCGGGTCGCCGGCGTTCGGCACGCCGGAATCGGTGAAGGGGGCGCTCGCGTCGGGGCAGCTGGCGCGCCGGTACGGGCTGCCGTGGCGGAGCTCCAACGCGACGGCGTCCAACGTGGTCGATGCCCAGGCGGCCTACGAGAGCGAGATGGCCGTGTGGGGCGCGGTGATGGGTGGCGTCAACCTCCTGTACCAGGGCGCCGGCTGGCTGGAAGGGGGTCTCACGGCGTCATACGAGAAGCTCATCGTCGATGCCGAGATCCTCCAGATGATCGCCGAGGTCCTCCAGCCGATCGACGTGTCCGAGGCGACGCTCGCCGTCGACACCATCGCCCAGGTCGGCGCAGGCGGCCACTTCTTCGCCGCGCCGCACACGCTCGAGCGCTACGAGACCGCGTTCTACCGGCCGCTCGTGTCGGACTGGCGGAACTTCGAGACGTGGCAGGAGGACGGGGCGCGGACGGCCACCGAACGCGCGAACCGGATCTGGAAGCAGCTCCTCGCGGAGGCGTCGCCGCCGCCGCTGGACCCGGGTGTCCGCGAAGCGCTCGACGCCTTCATCGGCCGGCGCAAGCACGAGATCGCCGGCCGGGCGTGAAGGGACACCGCTCCGGGCCGTACGCCTCGCCTCGTGTGCATCTGATGCACGTTGCGACGAAGCAGGACCGCTCCGCCCGGGCGTGAAGGGCCGACGTTCGTCGTCTGCCGCATCGGGTGCGTCGTTCGACGAAGGAGCGGCATCGCAAGGCCCGACTGGGTCGCGCCCTTCGTCGCACGCCGCATCCGATGCATGACGGGCGAGGAAGTAGTGCAGCACCACCACGGCACGTCGATCCGGATCGATGGCCGCGAGCATGCGTTCGAAGGGGGCGAAGCGTTTCCGGGAGGTCTTCCCGGATTCCTGACATCCGTCCGTCGTGAATCTCGGCGAGACTATCGCCGATGGTGACTGCCCGGGATCGGCCGCCCGAAGAGGCGGCGATCGATACCTCCTTGGCCCGCGGCCTGCGGCTGCTCCTCACGGTCGCCGACCGCGGCGAGGTGCGTGCCGACGACCTTGCGGTGATCCTCGAGATGCCGGTCTCGACCGTGTACCGCTACCTGCGGACGCTCGGTGAGTTCGGGTTCGTGGACAAGCGGGGCGGGAGCTACGCACTGGGCCCGCGGCTGGTCATCGGCGGGGGCTCGACGGTGACGTCGGAGCGGCTGATCCGGCACGCCGACCCGGTGTTGCGGATGCTGGTCGACGAGACGGGTGAGACCGCGCTGGTCGTGCGTCGGGTCGGGCTGGCGGCCGTCTGTCTCGTGCAGGTCGAGACGGACCAGGTGCTCCGGGTGTCCATCCCGGCGGGCTCGGTGATGCCGCTCCACGCCGATGCCGCGGGGCGGACGCTGCTGGCCTATGCGCCCGAGGAGCTCCTCGACGAGGTCATCGCGCAGGACCTGTCCGTGGCGGACGAGGACACGGTCGCCGAGCTGCGCGATGCGTTGAGCGGGATCGTCGATGCCGGCATCGCGACCAGCGGCGACGAGCAGGCCGATGGGCTCGTGAGCATGGCCGTTCCCATCATGCGAGAGGATGGGATCGTCGGCGCGATCGTGGTCGCCGGACCTGCGGCCCGCTGCGGACTGGCCTGGCGAACGCGCGCCCGGCGAGCGCTCCTCGCCGGCGCGAAGGCCCTGTCGGGCACCCTCGACGAGGAGGTCTCCGCGTAATCTCACGCTCCGAGAAGGACTAGTACTAGATACTGCGAAAAGCTGTGGATATCGAGACGGCGACGCGGTATGGTCGCGCCGATGGACGCGACCGGGTTCCAGCTCGATCGGCTGATCGCTGCGAGCGATGACTACCCCATGCGGCCCATCGAGGACGCGATCACCTGGGTCGCCGCGGGGTCGGTCGAGGCCACGGCCGACTGGTACCTCGTGGTCTTCCGGTCGATCCGGCGGGCCGATGTCGACGAGCCCGAGCTCGTCCGCCACGACGACGCCGCCCACGACGAGGCGATGTCGGCGCCGGGCTTCGTCCACTACTTCAAGGGCCCGCTGACCGTCGACCGCGCCTGTCTCTCGTTCTGCCTGTGGACGTCACGCGAGGCCGCCCGCGCGGCGTCGGGCATGCCCGCGCATCGGGCCGCTGTCGCGTTCATCGGCGACGCGTACGACCACTTCACGCTCGAGTTCTACCGGGCGCGGAAGCTCGCCGGCACGCTCGCGTGGACGTTCGAGCCGTACGACCGGGTACCGGCCGGCAGCGATGAGGTCGCCAAGGCCGCCTGAGCCGTGCGAGGCGCCGGGTGGCTCAGCGGAGGCCCAGGACGAGGCAGACGCCCACCGCGAGCAGCCAGATCGACCACGCGATGTACGCGATGGGCACGATCGTCCCGATGCGCTCCGAGCCCTCCGGCTCGTGGCTGCCGGCGAACTCGAACGTGCCCAGTGCGACCGCGAGGCCGACCGGGATCGCGATGAACCCGAGGATCGCCGGCACGGTGCCGCTCGCCAGGAGCGCGAGCCCGAAGACGACCGTCCAGAGGCCGGTCGCGAGGTAGCCCAACCCTTCGCCGATGCCCACGCCAAGGAGGCGGTGCGCGGCCGCGAAGACGACCTCGGCGGCCCGCCGCTCCGCCGGATCCGCGGCGCCGTGATAGCGCCGGGCAAGCTCCGGGACGAGGTACGGCCAGCGGATGAGCCCCAGGGTCTGGACGAGCCCCGCCGTGATGCCCAGCGCGATGCTGACCTCGGCCAGCCACGCACCCAGCTCGCTGGTCGACGAGCTGCGGACGACCGCACCGGCCGCGGCGGCGATGGGCACGAACGCGAGCGCGATCAGCGCGAACACCCACCACAGCGTCACGAGGCCCGCGCCACCCGCGCTGAACTTCTCGAGGATCGTGCCGACCGGCTGACGGAGGATGCCCGGGTACTCGAACCGGCGCGCGAGGCCGGTGAACGCCACGTTGAACGCGATGGGCAGCGCGATCAGCAGCAGCCCGGTGATCGTGGATGGGGTCATCGACGGGCTCCCAGGGGGACGGGCGGAGCCGGTCGTCGGCTCGGCGAGGGTCGTCCGGATGTCTATACCATCGCCAGGACGCGACGTGGACGACGAAGGGGCGGGCGATGCAGGCGCACTCCATCACGATGCTCGGGACGGGGCTGATCGGCGACTTCTACACCAACACGCTCCACAGCCAGCGGGGTATCGACCGCGTCCGGGTCGTGTATTCGCGGTCGGAGGAGCGCGGCCGCGCCTTCGGGGAGCGGTGGGGCGTCCCGGAGTCGACGACCGATCTGCGCGGGGCCATCGAGCATCCCGAGACGGACGTGGTCGTCATCGGCGTCCCCAACCACCTCCACGAGGAGGCCGTCTCGGTCGCCGCGGCCGCCGGCAAGGCCATCCTGTGCACCAAGCCCCTGGGCCGGAACGCCGACGAGGCACGCCGGATGCTCGACGCGGTCGAGCGGGCGGGCGTGTTCGGCGGGTACCTCGAGGACCTGTGCTACACGCCCAAGACGCTCAAGGCCATCCGGTCGGTGGAGGGCGGCGCGGTCGGGCAGGTCACCTGGGTGCGCTCACGGGAGACGCATCCCGGGCCCCACAGCGCGTGGTTCTGGGACGGCCGGATGACCGGTGGCGGCGCGATCGTCGACCTCGGCTGCCACTGCATCGAGATCATCCGCAACTTCGTGGGCAAGGGGAATCGGCCGCTCGAGGTCCTCGGCGTCACCGACACGCTCGTCCATCCGATCGAGGACGAGGACAACGCGATCGTGCTCATCCGCTTCGCCTCGGGCGCCATCGGCCAGTTCGAGGTGAGCTGGACGTTCCGGGGCGGCATGGACCTGCGCGACGAGGTCGCGGGCACGCACGGCACCATCTGGCTGAACCACTTCCTGCGCACCGGGTTCGAGATGTTCACGGCGGGTGGTCAGGGCGGCTACGTCGCCGAGAAGGCCGAGACATCGGCCGGCTGGCTGTTCCCGGTCGGTGACGAGATCTCCGAGCTCGGCTACACCGAGATGTTCGCCGACATGTTCCGCTCGATCGATGGCGGCGCCGCGCCGCGGGAGACGTTCTACGACGGCTATGTCGTGAACGCGATCATGGACGCCGCCTATCGGTCGTCGCGCGAGAAGGCGTGGGTCCCGGTCGAGCTGTTCGAATGGCGCGGTGGTGACGCGGCGCGCATCGAGCGGACGCCCGAGCTGTACGACGGGATGGTCGTCATCAAGCGCGAGATCCTGCCCGACGGACGCCACAAGCTCATCGTGAAGGACCCGACGACGGGCGACTTCAGCGACCGCGTGGTCGCCGGACGCTGAGGCGGCGCTGCAGCATGGACGCGAAGGTCATCCCCTTCTCCGACCTCGACCCGTCGAAGCACTCCCACGAGTTCGTCGGCGCGGAGCACGGCGGCGTGCCGTTCTCGGTGATCCTCGTGCACACCGGTCCCGGCGGTGGTCCGGCCGTCCATCGGCACCCGTACCCGGAGGTGTTCATCGTCGAGGCGGGCGAGGCGACGTTCACGCTCGGCTCCGAGCAGGTCGTCGTGCCCGCCGGGCACGTGGTCGTCGGTCCCCCGGACGTGGCCCACGGGTTCACGAACACGGGTCCCGGGGAGCTGCGCCTGACGGCGATCCACGGCCACCCGCGGTTCATCACCGACTGGCTCGAAGCCCACGACGACACCTGGGTGTCGAAGCCCCGCTGAGCCGCCCGCGATGGGTCACCCGTGGCGCCGGAGCGCGGCGTCGTTCGCGTCCCCAAGCAAGGCCGCCGCTAAGGCCGCGATCCGCAAGCGACCAGCGGTCAACCCTTGGCTTGCGATGCTCCGTCCGCGTCAGCGAGGAGTCGGAAGACGCGGGTCTCGTGCGTCGCCGGGTCGTCGCCCCAGTCGCCGTATGCCTCCCATGACACGGCGCCGAAGCGTCGACCGGTCGTCGCGCTCCAGGTGTCGAGTGCGGCGTACGCCGTCGAGAGCGCGTCGATCGGTCCGACATGGGTCACCGTCGCGGCCTCGCCGGACGGTGCGTCGATGCAACGCACGTCGCCCTCGGGCTCGAACCGGCGCACGACCTCCACGCCGAACTCGATGTCCAGCGGATCGCCCGGCCGGTCGGGCTGGCGATAGACGAACACGTTGTGCCCGTCCGTGCGCAGCTCCGGGCGCCGACGGAGCAGCGCCCAGACCTGGTCGAGCGCGGGGCGCCAGACGGCGCCGACGTCCGCGGGCCGGGCGCGACGGTGGACCGCGGCGAGGAGCCGCGGCGCGACGTCCTCGACGCGGACGCGGTCGTCCACGGACGCTGGCTACACGCAGTACGGGCGCAGGACGTTCCGGGCGAGCAGGAAGCCGCGCTTGACCAGCTCGTCCGTGCCCTCGAAGTCGCGGTCCTCGTGCTCGATGATGCAGTCGCCCGCATAGCCGGCCCGGTAGAGCGCCGCGAAGATCTTCGACCAGGGCGCCTCGCCCAGACCGGGCAGCCGCGGGATCTGCCAGCCGATGCCGCCACTCAGCGTGCCGCGCTCGTAGAGGCCGTCGCGGTCGATGAGCACGTCCTTCGCCTGGAAGTGGAGGATGTGCGGGCCGAACTCGCGGATGAACCGCTCCTGGTCGATCATCAGCCAGACGAGGTGCGACGGGTCATAGTTGAGCCCGATCGTGCCGGCCCACTGCTCCAGGATCCGGCGCCAGATGTAGGGCGACCAGGCGATGTTGTTGCCGGCCGGCCATTCGCTCCGGCTGAAGATCATCGGGCAGTTCTCGATCGTGAGTCTCACGCCGTTGTCCTGGGCGTGCTTCACGATGTCGGGCCAGACCCGGAGCGCCTCGTCCCAGTTCTCGTCGGTCGACTTCGACGCGTCGCCGCCCATGAAGGTGTTCATGAACGGGATGCCCATCCGGCCGGCGGCGACGATGACGGCCTTGATGTGGTCGATCATCTGCTGGCGCGTGGCGGGGTCCGGGTGGAGCGGATTCGGGTAGTAGCCGAGGCCCGAGATCGACAGGCCCTTGCCCTCGATCTCGCTCCGGATCTCGCGCAGCTGGCCCTCGGAGGCGTTGACGACATCGATGTGCGAGGTGCCCGCGTAGCGGCGCGTGGGCCCGGTCGCCTGGGGCCAGCACGCGATCTCCAGGACCTCGAAGCCGTTGCCGGCCGCCCAGTCGGCGACCTCCATGAGCGGCGTCTCGGGGAACGGCGCGGTGAGGAAACCGAGCTTCATCGACGGGCTCCTGTCGGGATGTCCTGGCGGTGGCTCAACGTTCGACCGCGACCCATCGCCGCGTCGCCGAGCTGGTCGCGATCGCCTCGGTGACGGCGAGGGCATCGAGCCCGTCGCGGAACGTCGGATACGTGGGCTCCGCGGCCGGCGCGCCGTTCGCGATGTCGGCATAGACCTGCGAGAACAGCGCCCGGAACGTGTCCGGATAGCCCTCGACGTGGCCAGCCGGGTAGCCGATGATCCGCCGGACCTCGGGCGCGTTGAGCGACGGGTCGCGATGGAGGATCTCGTTCGAGCGGCCGCGATGCCCGATCCACATCCGGTCCGGATCCTCCGACGACCAGGCGAGCGCGGCCTCGGAGCCGTCGACCTCGATCGAGACGCTGTTCTTGCGACCCGCACTGACCTGGGAGATCGACACCGTGCCGCGCGCGCCGTCCTCGAACCGCAGCAGCGCGCCGGCGCCGTCGTCGGACGTCATCCGCTCCTCGACGAGCTCATCCGGTCGGCGCGGCGGCCGCGAACGTCTCGACCGGTCCCGTCGGGTGGCGGCGGACCGGCACGAACGTGTGGAGGTCGGCCATCACCTCCACGATGCGCTTGCCGCTGATGAACCGCGACAGGTCGAGCCAGTGGGAGCCGATGTCGGCGACCGCCCGAAGCTGGCCCGCCTCGTCGGGGACGAGCCGCCAGTTCCAGTCGGTGTCGAGGAGCAGCCAGTCCTGCAGGTAGTGGCCGGTGATGAACCGCGGCTGGCCGATCGCACCCTCGCGCACGAGCGCGCGTGCCTGGTGGCACAGCGGGTAGAACCGAAGGTTGAAGCACACCGCGTGGACCCTGCCCGCGGCGTCGGCCCGTGCCACGAGGTCGCGGGCGTCGGCGGCGGTCAGCGCCAGCGGCTTCTCGCACACGACGTGCTTCCCGGCCTCGAGCACCGCCCGCACCTGGGGTGCGTGGAGGTGGTTCGGGGTCGCGATGTGGACGACGTCGACCGCGGGATCGGCGAGCAGCGCGTCCAGGGAGTCGTAGACGCGCGGCAGCGATGCCGACGCCGCCTTCTTCGCGGCGCGTCCCGGATCCGACCCCACGACGCCGACGACGTCGACGCCCAGCCGCCGGAGCGCTTCCACGTGCGCGACGCCGATGAATCCGACGCCGACGACGGCCGCCTTGATGTCCGCGAAGGTCATCGACTCCTCCGAAGCGTCCGCCGCGCGCTGGCCCGTGGAGGCGCGCGGGCTGACGAACCCGACGATACCGGCCCGGGCCACCCGGGCGCACGCGCGCGGCGGGCGGTTCCCGGCCGAGGACGCGCGACCGCGCGCTGCGGATCGCCGCGCGGCGCGCCGACGCGGGCTGCCGGGTCGTCCAGATGTCTAGACAGGTTCTGGTTAGACTCGCTGCGCTGATGACCGCCGAGAGCACGCCCCGCTATCTCGAGATCGCGGACGCCCTGCGACGCCAGATCGGTGCGGGTCGCCCAGGCGACCGGCTGCCGTCGGACGCGGAGCTGTGCGAACGGTTCTCCGTGTCGCGGATGACGGCTCGTCAGGCCGTCCAGCTCCTGGCCAACGAGGGTCTCCTGGTCCGGCGCCGCGGGGAGGGGACGTTCATCGCGCCGCGCGTCGTCCCGCGGGTGCTCGGCTCCCCCTTGTCGTTCACCGAGAACATGCGCCGCCGCGGCCTGCGCGCCGATTCCCGCCTCCTCGAGGCCGGCTGGGTCGAGCCCACGGCCGAGGAGCGGCGCGCCCTCCGGCTGGGCGCCGATGAGCGCGCGGTGCGCATCGAGCGCCTCCGGCTCGCCGATGGCCGGCCGATGGCCATCGAACGCGCGGTCGTCAGTCCGGCCTGTGCCGCGGTCCTCGACGACGACCTGGCCGGCGGCTCGCTGCACGCGGCGTTCGAGCGGCTGGGTCGCGTGCCCACGACCGCCACCGCCCAGGTCTCTGCGCGGCGCCCGACCCAGCGGGAACGACGGCTCCTGGGCCTGGCGCAGTCGGGCGTCGTGTTGAGCGAGCGGCGGACGATCAGCGACGCTGACGGCACGCCGCTGGAGCACACCGAGACGCTCTACGCGGCCGAGCGGTACGCGTTCGAGGCGCTGCTTCGCCGGGACGACCTGAGCGGCTCGGCCTGACCGAGGGACCCGTGGCGCCCGGTCGTCGCTCCCTGCCGTTCCGCCTGAGCGTGTTCGCGGGGGTCGGCGTCCTGGTGCTCGGCTCCCTCGCGCTCGGCGCCCGTCCCGCCGTGGCCGCGAGCGACGCGCTGGACCCGCCGGCTCCGCCCGCGTCGGCCGTCAGCACGGCACCCATCGACCACCTGCCGATCGTCGTCGATCTCGGTCCCGACAAGAAGGACCGCCTGGTGGCCAACGCCTGGCGGCGCAGCAGCCTGCTGTCGCCGAAGCCGCTCGCCGGGATGTTCGACGCCGCGATCGGCCGGCTGACCACGACGAGCGGCGACCGCCGGGCGATCGACGCGTTCGTCGCGCTGCCGGATGACCCGGAGGTCTCCGTCACCGGTCCCGATGGTCGCGAGGTCGCGGATCGCCTCGTGGCCGCCCTCAGCGACGATCCGGCGAACGCCGACCGCGTCACCGATGCCGCGGTCGCGCTGTGGGCGCGGGGCGTCCTGGGGTCGGTCGGGGAGACGGACTTGGGCGACGAGGACGAGGCCGACGTCTCCTCCTACGCCGACGCGGCGATCGTCCTGCTGGAGGCCGCGAAGCAGCGCTATCCCGACCACCGCGCGCTGCTCCTGGACCTCGCCCTGTTCAAGAGCGTGACACCCGGCTGGGACCACGCCGGCGCCGAGGAGGCGGCTGCGGCGCTCGCGCTCGACCCCACGGACGTCACCGCCCGCGCCCTGCTCGCGAACCTCCAGGCCACGGATCCCCGGTCGCTCGACGCGGTCGAGCAGGCGCTCGCCACGCTCGCGCCGCTGCGCGACGACCCGGCGACCATGGCGCTGGGCGAGGCGTTGTCGGGCGACGCGCACCTCGCCGCGGCATCGATCCAGCGAGACGCCGCACCCGCCTTCGCCCGGCAGCAGGCGAGCCTCGCGCTCGAGGCGTACCAACGTGCCGGGGCGGGTGCCGCGGACGCGGGCGTGCTCGCGGGCCGGGCGCGTGCTTTGGAGCTCCTCGGCGATGTCGCGGGTGCCGCCGGCGCGATCGACCAGGCGACGGCGCTCGCGCCCTCGTCGCTCGACCTCCTCGTCGACCGAGCTCGCCTGGCCCAGCTCGGCGGTGACATCGCTCGGGCAGCTGCGACGGCGAACGCCGCGGTGGATGCGACGGCGGGCTGGGACCCGCCCCTCTCCACCGTCCGCTGGATGGCGTCGCCCAACGCCGACGACGATCCGTTCCCCGACGATCGCGGACTCCTCGGCTGGTCCGTGGGCAGCATCGCCGATCACGTGGGGGTCTCGGCGGAGGAGGTGCCCGCGGCGCAGGGTGGCGGTGCCGTCGTGATCGATCGTCCGATCGCGGCGACCGATCCGGGCATCGATCAGCTGCTGACGACGACGATCGCACCCCGGGCCGCCTGGCGGCTCGCCCTCGCCGCGGCGGTCGTCCGGGGCGATGTACCTCGCGCCAAGGCGTTGGCCGGCAGCTGGGCGTTCCCGTGGGCCGAGGAGTGGGACTCGTGGGTCGAGGCCGCGAAGCTCGTCCACGACCCGAACGCCGCCCTGCAGGCGGCGAGGGAGGATGCCGAGGACCCGACCGTCCTGGAGGAGCCCGATGGCCTGGACATCGCACAGGAGTCGTTCGGCCGGGCCGGCCGGTTCCGCGAGCTCGCCTCGTTGTGCCGGGCGATCGAGGACCGATCGTGCACCGGCGTCGCCGAGTACTTCGCGGGCGACCTCGAGGCGGCGATCCCCGATCTCGAGGCGGGCTACGAGCAGGTGGAGGCCTCCGGGGACACGTTCGACCCGGGCCTTCGCTTCACGCTCGCGGTGGCCCGTGAGGCCGCGGGCGACGCCGACGGGGCGATGGCGGGCTACGCGGACACGGCCGGCGACGATCAAGCGGCAGGTGGGCTCCGGGCACGCGCCGCCATGCGCGCGGGCGACCTGCGGCTGGACGCCGACCCCGCGGCCGCCGTGGCGTGGTACGACCTCGCGCTGGCTGCCCTCGACGCCAACGGCCTCACGCGTGATGGGGACTACCACGGGTGGATGGCGACCGCACTCGGTGCGCGCGGCCTGGCGGCGGTCATCCGCAACGATCGAGCCGTGGCGCGCCTTCGCGCGCTGCAGCCGGCGCCGGACGCCCCGCCCGATTGCGCGGACGGCGAGGCGCGTGCCCGCTGCGAGCTCGCGCGCGAGGACGCCGCGGCGGCCGCGGCGGCGGACCCGGAGCGTGCGCCGTTCTGGATGAACGTGGGGTGGTCGGCGCGCCTGCTCGGCGATGCCGCAGCCGCCCGTGCCGCGCTCGAGATGGCCGTCGGACTCGATCCGACGCTCTATCCCGCGTTCAACGACCTGGGCGTGCTGCTCGCGGCTGACGGCGACCTGGCGGGCGGTCGCGCCGCGTTCGCCGCAGCCATGTCGGCCGCACCGGACTACGGGTTGGCCCGCTGGAACGCCGGCATCGCCGATCTGGCTGATTGGCCGGCCGGCCTCGTCGAGGGGCAGCTCACGTTGGCCGACGCGATCGCCCGTGACCGGTCACTGGCGTCAGCTCCGCTCGACTATCGGACCGATGAGCGGACGTACCGCTTCTCCTTCGAGACCGGGGCGGCGGTGCCCGAGGGTGGGGCGATCGGTCGCTCGTTCAGCATCGGCGCCGTCGTCCTGGCCGGCGCTGCCTCCGTCGCGACGCTCGCCCAGCTCCCCGCGACGATGGCCGGCGGGGCGCTCACCACGACCTCGTCCGACGTCGAGGCGTGGCTGGAACGGCGGACGAGATCCGTCCACTGGCGGTCTCGGGTCCGGCGCATCCGGCGTCGGACGCCGGTGTTCGGTCGGGCATGGCTGCCCTGGCTTGGCGTGCTCGCGACGGTCGCCGTCGTCACGGGCTTGCAGGCGGCCCAGGCGAGTCCGGCGGTCGCCGCCGCCGCGGTCACGGCGACGCTGGTGGTGGTCGCACTCGCCTTCGCGATGCCCGCCATGGTGCTGTTCGTCGCGGCGCGGCTCCAGCGGGGTCGACTCATCCCGGCGGCGTGGGCACCAGGCGCGGCCGTCGCGGTGCTGTCCCTGCCGTTCCAGGCGGCGAGCGGTCCGTTCCCCGGCGCGCGGATCCGGTCACCGGCCGGCGGCCATCGTCGGGCGTGGCGACTCCACCTGGTGGCACCCCTCGTCGGCGCGCTGGTGGGGCTCCTCGCGTACCTCGCATTCCTCGTCGAGCCGCTGCCGATCCTCCGGCTGGCGACCCAGGTCGAGCTCGCGGCGGTCGCCTACGCGCTGCTGCCGGTCCGACCGCTGGACGGCTGGGTGCTCCACGAACAGCGGCCGCGCCTCCATCTGGTGCTCGGCCTGGCCGTGGTCGCGGTGGGGGCGGCGTTCAGCGTGGGCATCCTGTGAGCGGTCCGGATCGCGGGGATCCGGCGCGAGGTGACGCGCACCGGGTGCTCGGCCTCGACCTGGGCGGCACGAACATCAAGTGGACCGTGCTCCAGGTCCGGGCTGGCGACGAGGTCGAGTCGATCGCCGGCGGCTGGGAGCCCACCCACGCGGACGGCGGTCCGGAGGTCGTCGCGGAGCGGCTCCTTGTGGCGGGCCGGACCGCCATCACCGCGCACGGGCCGATCGCGGCTGCGGGCGTCGGCGTGCCGGGGCTGTTCGACGCGGCGACGGGCGCCATCGAGCTGTTCCCGAACCTTCCTGGCCCGTGGCCCGGCTTCCCGCTGCGCGAGCGTCTGGCTCGCGGGCTCGGGCTGCCCGTCGCGATCGTGAATGACGCCCGCGCGTTCACGCTCGCCGAAGGCCGTGTGGGCGCCGGACGCGGATGCCGGACGGTCGCCTGTGTCACGCTCGGGACCGGCGTGGGCGGTGGCGTGATGATCGACGGCCGGCTCCATCTCGGGCGGAACGGCAAGGCCGGCGAGATCGGTCACCAGGTCGTCGAGCCGGATGGACCGCCGTGCGGCTGCGGCAATCACGGCTGCGTCGAGCCGCTCACCCAGGCCGCGACCCTCGCCCGGCTCGCGGGCCGCGCCACCGCCGAGGAGGTCTACGACGCGGCCGCCGCGGGCGATGCGCGTGCGATCGACGCCATCCGGCAGGTCGCGCGGTACCTCGGCATCGCGCTGGCGAACGTGCTCGCGGTGCTCGGCCCCGACCGGATCGTCATCGGTGGCGGGATCGCCGCCGCCGGCGAGCTGGTGCTCGACCCGATCCGGGAGGCGACCCGCGCGCGGTCGACGATCGTCGGCGCGAAGGACATCGAGATCGTCGCGGCGCGACTCGGCCCCGAGGCGGGTGCGATCGGGGCCGCCCTCGCCGGGTACGACGCGCTCATGGCAGGCATCACCGCGTGATGCGCGCGGGTGGTCAGTACGCGCTCGGATCCCCATCGGCGGCCGCGGCCACCGGCGCCAGACCGGCCACTCGCGCCGTGTAGTCGTCGAGCATCTCGGCCGTGCGGGTCGCGCCGCAGCGGTCGGCCCCGACGCTCATCACCTCGAGCAGGGCGTCCAGGGAACGCACGCCACCCGCAGCTTTCACCCGCACCCGCGGGGAGACGCTCGCGCGCATGAGCCGAAGGTCGTCGAGCGTCGCACCGGATGGCGCGAACCCGGTCGACGTCTTCACGAAGTCGGCGCCTGCCGCCTCGACCGCCTTCGACCCGCGGACGATCTCGTCCTTCGAGAGATAGGCGTTCTCGAGGATGACCTTGACCAGCGCCCGGCCACCGGTGGCCTCGACGACCGCGCGGATGTCGTCCTCGACCCGACGGTCCTCGCCCGACCGCAGCCAGCCGATGTTGATGACCATGTCGAGCTCGGTCGCGCCGTCCGCCAGCGCCTGCCCGACCTCGAAGACCTTCGTGGCCGTGTGGTGGCTGCCGTGCGGGAAGCCGATGACCGTGCCGACGGCGACATCGGTGCCGCGCAGCAGGCCCGCTGCGAGCGTCACGTCGGCCGGCCGGACGCACGCCGAGGCGACGTGGTAACGGGCCGCGAGCTCGCAGCCCTCCCGGATCTCGTCGAGCGTGAGCTCGGGACGAAGGAGCGAGTGGTCGATCGTCTTCGCGACGCGCTCATACGTGACGTCGGCGACGGTGAGGTTCGGCATGCCGGCATCATCGCATCGCCGATCGAGGCATGTCTAGACATCTAGACGGGCGTCATGCCGTGAGCACGGCCGTCCGGATCGGCACCGTCACCACGCGCCCATCGCGCCACAGGAATCCCTCGAGCGCGAGGGCGTTCGGGTCGAGCGCCTCGAACTCCTCCGTCAGCCAGCACGCCAGCTCCGGGTCGACGTCCGGCGGCAGGCCGATGAGCAGGTCGCGCATCGGCGCCACGAACAGGCGCGGTTCCGGGCCCATCACCCGTTCCAGCGCGTCGGGCGCCAGCAGGAGCGTCGAGGCCCACCCGTCGTCCGACTGGAAGGCGATCGTCGGGTGCCCCGCGATCGGCTCGCGGACGAGCGGCGGCAACGCCGGCGCGAACGCCCGCCGGCGCAGGTTCACGAGCGCGGTCGCCGTGACGTCCGCGACGTCGACGCCCCAGCCCTCGACGAGCGACGTCGTGACGCGCACCGCCGCCGGTCCCAGATCGATCCCGAACCCCACCGTCACGCCGGGCGGCAGGACCACCGAGATCGGTGGGGTCGTGCCCGGTGGCAGCGGGCGCCGTCGTTCGAACATCGGGAGGACGTCGACCGCGAGCTCCGACCAGGGCGCATCGAGCCGGAAGTCGCGCATCGCCTCGAGCACCTGCTCGGGGCTGGGGACGTAGACACCCGGTCCGGCGACCGGCCCCGGGAAGAACGTGACCTCCGGCGCGGGCCGGCGGTCGTGCGGACGACCCTTCGGTCGCTTCTGGTGCCCTGGATGGCGCTTCGACTTCGGCATGCGCGGCATCCTGACGACGGCCGCTTCGCGGCCACTCGACCGCGACTCACCCCGCGCTTATCCGCGACCGTCCGGTGCGAAGATGCAGCGCACAGGAGGCATCCGATGGCCGTCGCAGCCGATCCGTCCACCACGTTCCAGGGCTTCCGGCCCGAGGCGATCCAGTTCCTGGTCGACCTCGCCGAGAACAACTCGCGCGACTGGTTCCAGCCGCGCAAGAGCGACTACGAACGACTGCTCAAGGAGCCCATGGAGCAGCTCTGCGTCGCGCTGGAGCAGCAGTTCCGCGACCGGGACATCCCGCTCCACGCGGACCCGGCGAGGTCGCCGTTCCGCATCTACCGCGATGTGCGCTTCGCAAAGGACAAGGCGCCCTACAAGACCGCCGTGGCGGCGAGCTTCGGCTGGGCGGGCGACGGCGTCGACGCGGCGGCCGGTCGATCCCATACCGAGAACGTCCACGCGAGCGGCGGCTACTTCCATCTGCAGCCCGGCGAGATCTATGTGGGCGGCGGCGTGTGGCACCCCGACGCGACATGGCTCAACGCGTTCCGGCAGCGGATCGTCGCTGACTACGAGGGCTTCCAGCGGGTGGTCGAAGCGCCGACGTTCAAGGACGCTTTCGGCGCGGTGGGCGACGACGGCGAGTCCCTGAAGCGCGTCCCGACGGGCTTCCCGGCCGACCACCCGGCGGCCGACCTCCTCAGGAAGAAGAACGTGACCTTCGGCCGCCGGCTCTCCGACGGCGACGCGATGAGCCCCGAGCTGCCGAGGATCATCGCCGACGCCTTCGCCGCGGGCACCCCGCTCATGCGCTATCTCGCGACCGTCCAGTGACGTCAGCCATCCCCCGGGTCGGCGACATGATCCGACCAGCGGTGCTCCGGCTCATAGGCCAGGAGCCGGCGAGCGTGGTCGATCGCGAGCAGCGTCTCGCGGCCGTGGACCTCGCGCCGGAGCGGCACTGACGGGTAGACCTCCGCCATGAGCGACGCCGATGGTCGCGTCATCACCGTGTCAGCGGCGGCGACGATGCAGACCGCGGCGCCCGTGATGTCCGCCTCGAGTCCGCGGCGCGCGGCGCGGGCGACGTCCCGCGCGTCGACGTAGCCCCACAGGTTCCACTTCCGCAGCATCGGGTCGTCCCAGAACGACGGGAAGCGCTCGTAGTCGGGCGGTTCCATGATGTTCGAGATCCGCAGACCGACGAACGGGATCCCGGTCCGCCGCGCGAACTGGGCGGCCATGGTCTCGCCGACGAGCTTCGACAGCGCGTACGACGTCTCCGGCCGCGGCTCGATCGTCTCGTCGATGGGGGCGAACGCCGGCGGCGTGTCGAACGGCAACCCGAGCACCGTCTCGGACGACGCCCACACGACCCGCCGCATCCGGTGGAGCTCGGCCGCCGCGAACACGTGGTACGTCGAGAGCGCATTGACGCGGAACGTCTCGCCCGCCGGGCGCAGGTCCGACGCCGGGATGGCCGCCAGATGGACCACGGCCTCGAACCCGCTCAGCGCATCGAGCGTCTGGCCGAGGTCCGTGAGATCCGTGAGGAGCGTCGACCCGGGCTGCGTGCTGTCGCCCACGACGTCGACGTTCCGGACCTCGTGGCCGTGCTCGCGTAGCTCACGCACGACCCAGCGGCCGGCCTTGCCGCTGCCGCCGGTCACGACCACCCGCATCATGCGGACGTCCCGGCGTCGTCCCGCGGCGCGTGGATCCGGGCGAGCACGTCCTCACGGGTCGCCTCCATGTTGTGGATCGTCCGGCCGTGATCGATGACCGCGTCCACGACCTGGTCTTCGGGACCCTCGACCGTCCAGCCGCACACGCAGCCGGCCTTCGTCAGCTCCTCGCCCATCGCCTTGCTCTCCTCAGCCCAGCCCGCGGAACGGCTCGGGGACGTAGCCGCGCAGCGCCATCTTCCAGCCGTCCGACAGCGTCGACCGGACGACCGGATCGTCCTCCGCGAGCCACGCCATGTGGCGGAGCCCGTGCTCCACGACCTGGAGGTGACCGATCGCCTTCGGGGCAGCGGTCGCCGCAGAACGGGCGAGCTCGGCGCGGGTCACCGGCTCGCTGGCCATGGCCCCGACGAGTCGACGATCGATGACGACCACGAACGACAGGATGACCGCGTCATGGTCGCGGCGCCACGACGTCGAGTGGACGAGCAGCGGCTCGCCGATGACGTTCCGGACAAGGCGATCCACGACGGCCACCGGATGATCGTCCGCGCCGAGCTCGATGAGCCAGGGCGCCGCACCGCACGGCCCGGTCAGCTCGAGATGGTCGTCCCGCAGCCAGACGACGAACACCTCTGCCTGGACCGGTCCTTCGACGTCGAAGGGTGGCAGCTCGCGGACCACCGCACGATGCTACGTCGACCTGCGACCATGCCGAAGGGTGCGGCGCATCGGTAACCGGTCTGTTACCGTTGACGCCTCAGCGGGACGAGGACACACGTCGACAGGGGAGGACCGTGATGGCCACCGGCACCGGCACGAAGGACGATCCGTGGGTCCTGAAGACCCCGCCGGGGACGTCCGACTACACGATGTACAAGGACGGCGACCAGATCGTGTGCATGGTCGGCTCGACGAAGCTGACCTACCAGGCGCGGGCGATCGAGGACCTCCACGCCTGGCTCAAGGCGCAGGGCGACTGGGTGCCCCTCGGCGCGGCCGACGAGCAGAAGCCGGCCGCCGACGGGACGGTCGAGGCCTGGGGCCGCGCGGAGAGCAACCCGGTGGGTGGCTGGTACGGCACCCGCAAGGGCTATCGCGGCCGGTTCGGGATGTACATGCCGCCGCTGCTCGAGGCGCTCGGCCTGGCCGAGGTCACCCACGACGCCAAGAACAACCGGATGCGGGCGATCTGACCAGATAGAACGGATGTTCTATACTCGGCGGCACGATGGCCGCCGAGTACCGCCTGGAGCCTTGCCGGACCGCCCTGAACCGCGTGACCGGCATGCCCTTCCGGTGGTCGCTCAACCCGTACATGGGCTGTGCCCATCGCTGCACCTTCTGCTACGTCCGGGCCTTCGAGCAGATGGCCGATCGCCCGGCCGACGAGCGCTACGGCACGTCGATCCGCGTCAAGCCGAACGTCGTCGAGGTGCTTCGCCGCGAGCTGGCTCGTCCGTCCTGGCGGCACGAGACCGTCGCCATCGGCAGCGCCACCGATCCGTACCAGCCGGCCGAGGGCCGGTTCCGGCTGACCCGTGGAGCGATCACGGCGCTGGCGGACGGGGCGACACCGTTCGGCCTCATCACCCGCGGGCCGATGATCGTGCGCGACCTCGACGTGCTGTCGGACGCCGCGCGCCGGGTGGAGGTGTCGGTCACGTTCAGCATCCCGACGCTGGACCCGACCATCCATCGCCTCACCGAGCCGGGGACGGCGCCGCCGCACCAGCGCCTGCGCGCGCTGCGCCAGCTGGTCGATGCCGGGATCAAGGCGGGCGTGGGCATGGCACCGATCCTGCCCGGCCTCTCGGATACCCCCGAGCTCCTGGCGGACGTCGTGCGCGCGGCGCGGGACGCCGGCGCGACGAGCCTGTGGGCGAACGTCCTGTATCTGCGTCCAGGGACGCGCGAGCACTTCCTCGACCACCTGGCGCGCGACTGGCCGGAGCTCCTGCCGACGTACGAGCGGCTGTACGCGCGCGGCGCCTACGTGTCGAAGGAGGTGGGCGATCCGATCCGGCGGCGGGTCGACGAGCTGCGCCATCGGATCGGCGTGGAGGACCGACGCACGGTGCGGCTCACGCCCGACCCCGCCCTGGCGATCCCGATCGGCGCGGCGATCCAGGCGCCGGGACAGCTGGGACTCGGGCTGGGCTGACGGACGGGGCGGGTCAGCCCTCGGCGGGCCGGTCGGTATTCGAGCGGCGGCGAGTGCGGGTGGGACGCGTCGCGCCATCGCCCGTGGCGGCGGTCGCGGCGGTCGCGGTGGCGGCGGCCGGGGCCGTGCCCCGCCGGCGACGCGTGGTGCGGGACGTCGTCGGGACGGGATCGACGGGCGCCGCCGGTTCGACCGACCCGACGGCGTCGATCGCCTCGATGCCCTCCACCGATGCGGCGACGACCGGCTGATTCGACGACCGGCTGATCGACGACCGGCTCGAGCGGCGGTTCGGGGTCGGTCCGCGTGGCCTCGGTGGCACGCGCGCGGTCCGCCAGGATCGCGGCGAGCAGCGAGTCGAGCTGCGAGGGTTCCTCCTCGGGCTCTTCGTCCGGGGTCGGCACCGGCGCCTGCGCCTGCAGCATGGCTCCGCGCCGGGCATCCCACGGGACGAGCGGCTCGACCGTCATCCGGGGCAGCCAGCCCTGATGGCGCGTCGGCGTCCGCGCCTGGACCCATGCGGACCCGAGCGACAGCACCTCGATCTCATCGCCGAGATCCAGCTCCTCGACCGGTCGACCGTGGACCTCGTCAGGCTCGGAGAGGAGCACGACGACGTCATAGCGGACCTCGAACCGCTCGACATCGGCGGACGGGGGACCGACGAACAGCAGCGGCGGCCGCCGCTGCGCTGAGGCCGACCGCGGGGCGCCGCCGAACCGGCCCGCCTTGACGGACGGACGCCGCCAGCGCGGCATGTGCGCTTCGGCCGCGTCGACGAGCGGCGCGATCGCGGCTCGCTCCAGCAGTCCGGCCGGCGGCGGCACGGCGAGGCTCCCGGGGACACCCGCGTCTGCGGACGCGACCGCCACGGCGGTCGCCGCGGGGTCGGGGCGACGTCGCCGGCGCGCAGCGATCGCCAGGCCGAACGACCCGATGATGGCCACGAGGAGCGCCAGCAGGACCAGCGGGAACGAGTCGCCGTCACCGAGCGCCCCGTCGTCAGGACCGCCGGCCGCGAGCCGATCGTCGTCGGCCGGGTCGGGCGACGTGCGGTCACCGGGCAGGATCGCGGCAACGAGCGGCGTCGCCGTGGGCGAGGGCTTCGGCTTCGGGCTCGGGCGCCTCGTGGGCGACGGCTTGGGCGTCGCGCGCGGCCTGGGCTTGGGCGTCGCCTGCGGCTTCGGCTGGGGCTTCACCGTGGGCCGGGGCGTGTGACGCGGTGTGGGCCGCGGCGTCGGCTTGGGCGTGGCCCTGGGTGTCGGCTTGGGGGTCGGCTTCGGCGTGGCCTTGGGCGTCGGCTTCGGCGTGGCCTTGGGGGTCGGCTTGGGCGTCGGGGAGGGCGTAGGCGGTGGCGGGTTCGAGACCGACAACGCCACCCACTCGCTGCGGATGATCGACGAGCCGTCGATCTGGGTCGCGAACCGGAACTGGTGGTCGCCGCTCGAGAGCTTGGTCGGATAGACGTAGCGCGTGCCGTTGACGAGGTCGACCGGGCCGCTCGGCGTCATGTCGTGGCTGGCGCCGTCGATCCTGACCCAGACGTGCGGACCCGGGCGCCCGAGCTTGTCGCGGTAGAGGACCGAGAACGTGAACGTCGTGGTGGTCGTCCCCGAACCCGGGCTGACGGCGCACTCGTCGAGCGATCGATTCGTCGACGTCGCACAGACCGCCGCACTGGCAGGCACGGCGAACCCGACCAGCGCGAACGCGATGGCCAGCGTCGACGTGATGAGCCGTTTCGCGAACAGACGCACGCGGTCGATCTCCGGCACGGGATCCGTCCGCAGCCTCTCGCCGGGCACGATGCGGGTCCGTGGGCCGGTGGTACCGGCGGGCTAGCCCATCGATGCGTGCGTGGACGCACCACGCGGGCGACGGCGAACCTCCGTTCAGCCGCCCCGACGCGGGTTCCGGCGCCGGCCGCCGCCGGGCGTTTCGTCGGCGACGGGCGCAGGCGCCGGCGCCACGAACGGCAGCTCCGTCTGCGCGGTGAGCCCGCTTCGGATGATCCGCTCCAGCTCGGCGACCGCGCGGTCGTCGGTCTCGATCGGCTGGTAGCGGGCGAGCCGCCGCTCGACCTCGGCGGTCGCCCGCGCGTACGTGTCGGTCGCGCCCGCCTTCGTCCAGTTCTCGCGGTTGTCGCGTTCGACGATCGGCGAGGGCAGGTACAGCTCCGTGGGCCAGTGGGCGGTGGTATGCGGCGCCATGATCAGGTGCTGGTCGGCGAACAGCTGCTCGAGGAGCGGCCCAGCCGGCAGGTCGTCCGCCGGGCGGATCTCCCGCAGGAAGTGAAGCGTCTGGCCGCAGATCTCGTCGTCGAACACGAGCTTGGGCAGCGAGAACACCAGCAGGAAGTCGAGCATCCCGGGACCGCTCACCGAGTTCACGCCGGCGAGCCCGGCGAGGAGCGCGCTCGCGAACGTCTCGGCGCCCGCCTGGGCGTCGAGGATCTTGGCATCGCTCAGGGCCATGTAGGACTGCGTCGGCAGCCCCAGCGCCTTGGCGACCGCGACGTACGCCACGTCCAGGTGGAGCGCCTCGATGGCGGCCATCGGCGACGACGCGACCTTCATGTGGAACGTCGCCGGCGCCCCGCCGAACAGGACGGGCGTGCCCGGTCGGATCACCTGGGCCATGGTGATGCCGGCCAGGACGTCGACCGTGTGGAAGACCGTCGCGCCGACGAGCGTCACCGGCGCGATGAGGCCCATCAGCGTGACCGGGACGATCTCCACGGGGATGCCCGCCTCGACACAGTCGATGAGGTTCTGGCAGCTGTCCTCGCTGTACCGGAAGTTGCCCGTCGCGGTGATCGTGAAGATCGACATCGGACGCGCGCGCAGGTCGTCGAGCCCGTCGCGGAACAGCGCCATCATCTCGACCATCCGCGTGACGCCGTGCTCGGTGAACGCGCCGGAGACGACCGGCCGCTTGGAGTTCGTGAGCACCAGGAACAGCCGCCACGCGTCGGACACCTGCGCCTCGATGTCCTGGTTGGTCGAGAACGCGGTCGCGAGATAGGCGATGTGCTGGAGCCCGTCGGCCACACGGACGTACTCGACGAAGTCGGTCGTGTTCGCGAGACGCGTCTCGCCGGTGCGGTGATCGAGGACCTTGAGCCCGGAGCTGCCCGGGACGAAGTGCACGCGATCGCCACCCAGGTCCGCGTGCGGCGCACCGTCGCGGTCGTACAGCACGAACGAGCTGGGCGCGCTCGCGATGGCTCGCTCCACCACGTCGCGCGGGAACAGCACCCGCGTCCCGGTGGCGTCGCTGGGCAGGCCGGCCTCCAGGAGCCGGCGTCGCATCCCGGGCCCGCGGACCTCCATGCCGACCTCGGCCAGGATCCGCTTCGCCTCATCGAGGATGCGGCCGATGAGGTCGTCGGACAGGACGTTCAGCGAGGGTCGCACGCCCGCATCCTCGCCCCACGTTCCGCACCGCGGACCTCGGTCGCGCACGATGCGACCGGCCGGCGGGCGTGGGCTACAACCAGCGGCGTGTGCGGGCGATGCCGAGGATCGTGATCGCGAGCAGGGTGACCCCGCCGACCACGACCCAGAAGCTCATCGGCGAGTCCTTGTCGAGCGGCACGATGACGTTCATCCCGAGCAGCCCGGCGATCATCGAGCCCGGCAGGAGCAGCACCGTCGCGAGCGCCAGGACCTTCATCACGTCGTTCGTCCGCTGGGCGGTCCGCGTCATGTAGATGTCGAAGGAGCCCAGGATCGCCTCTCGCGCGCTGCCGACCGCCGCGAACGCCCCTTCGAAGCGCGTCGCCACGGCCTGGAACGCCGGCGCGCTCTCGTGGTCGCCGGCGACCTCGGTGAAATCGGCGTCGGCGAGCGAGGCGAACACATCCCGGTGCGCGGCAAGCAGCTGCCGCAACCGCCCGACGCGCTGACGGACCGCGACCAGGTCCTCCAGCAGCTGGCGTCGCCCCTCGTCGCGCAACGCGACGGCGTCGAGCTTGTCGGCGTCGCTCTCGATGATGTCGGCGGCGCGGTAATAGGTCGTGACGACGGAGTCGAGCAGGGACGCCACGAACTGGGTGGGCCGGAGGAGGCCCAGCGTCGTGTCCCGCTCGATGCGGTCGTCCATGCCGGCGATGAACGCCACCGGCTGGACATGGCCGGTGATCACGATGTCCGGTCCGGCGAGGACGTCGAGCCAGGGCGCCTCGTCGGGTCGATCGTCCGGCGGCTCCACGGCGACCCGGAGATGCACGAACCGTCCGTGGAGCGCCAGGTGCGGGTCCGTCGCCGGCTTGGTCAGCGACTCACGGGCACGGTCGTCGAGGTCGAAGCGCTCGCACAGCTCCTCGGCCTCGGTCGGGGTGAGCTCGCCGGTGATGTCGACCCACAGCAGCTGCCGACCGGTCGGGCGCTTCGCGAGCGCCGTCGCCCAGTCGACGTGGTGGTCCTGGCGGTCGGCGTCGAAGAGGCGGATCCGCAGCCGGTCAGGGTCGCTGGCGGCAGCCGAACGAGCGCCCGCTCCGCGAGCCGGTTGCCGGGTGGTGCGCGAGGTCCTGGAGCGTGTCGCGGCCCGGGTCGCCGGCCGTGACGAGTTGCGCGCGGGCGGTGCGCTGCGACGCGAGCCCCGTTCCGATGTGGCGATGAGCGTGACCTCCCGAGTTCGTTCCGCGCGCATCATCGCCGCACCCGCGTTGCGGCGGGCATGCGGATGAGCCGCAGCCGCGCGACGTCGGCGTATCCGCCGCGTCACGGCCGCGTCGCCTGTCGGCAGGCTGACACCCCGATCCCTCGATGTGGTGCCCATGGGTACGTCGACCGGGTGATGCGCGCGCGCATCACGCGCGAGACGATGCGCCGCGTCGCCGAACGTCGCCCCTCACGACGATCGACGATCGGCAGCTGTCCGACCCCGGCGCGTCCTCCCCCCGCGTGTATGCGTTCCACGCGACGGACCACGCCGGGGTCGACCCTTGTCGCGACGGGTCGATACTGCGTCGATGCAGCACAGCCACTCGGCTGCCTACGGGCATCGCTCGCGCCTGATCGGCGCGGTGATGCTGAGCGCCGCGGTGCTGGTCGTCGAGCTCATCGCCGGCGTGCTCAGCAACTCGGTGTCACTCATCGCCGATGCCGGGCACGTCTTCGCGGACACCTCCGGGCTGCTCCTCGCGACGGCGGCCGTCTGGGTCGCGGATCGACGCCCGACGGCGGGTCGGAGCTTCGGCCTGTATCGCCTCGAGATCCTCGTGGCGGCCCTCAACGCGGTGCTCCTGTTCGTGATCGCGGCGTTCGTGATCTGGGAGGGCATCGCGCGACTCCGGGAACCGACGGAGGTCCGGTCGTCGCTCATGATCGTGGTCGCGGCGTGCGCGCTCGTCGCGGATCTCGCGGCGTCCGCCCTGCTGCGCCGTGGCCAGGCGGTCAGCCTCACCGTCCGCGCCGCGTACCTCGAGGTCCTGAGCGATGCCCTCGGCGCGGCCGCCGTCCTCGTCGCGGGCGTGGTCATCGCGACCACCGGCTTCTACGGCGCCGACGGCGTCGCGGCGATCTTCATCGGCGTCCTCATCCTGCCGCGGACGTGGCGGCTGCTCCATGAGAGCCTGGACGTGCTCCTCGAGGCGACTCCCAAGGGCATCGACCTCGCGGAGGTCGAGCACCACATCCTGGAGGCGCCAGGGGTGACCGCGGTCCACGACCTCCACGCCTGGACGATCACGAGCGGCATGAACGTCGTGTCCGCGCATGTCGTCGTGAGCCAGGATGCCGACCCCGGGCGCCTCATCGACCACCTGAGCGATTGCCTGGCGGGCGACTTCGATATCGACCACTCGACGTTCCAGCTCGAGACCCCGGAGCACGTGCTCTGGGAGGGGCGGGCGATGCGGTCGCACAGCCGGCGTGACCGCTCGCCGCTGCGCACGTCCGATGCCGCTGCGCCGGGGGCCGGCGCCAGGCGCCGGTCAGCGGCGGACGAGCGGTGCGGCGAGCCGCGCGGTCAGCGCGCGGACCGCATCCTCCGGGCGGACGTCCGCTACGCTGCGGCTCCGCAGGAGGGTTGGCATGCGCGTCACCGTGACCCCCGAGCAGATCCGGACCGCGTTCGAGGCGGTGAAGGACGACCCGTCCTTCGACGAGAGCCGCGGCCTCTGGGAGCGTGGTCGACCACCGGTCGAGATGGTCCAGGCGATGTGCCTGCGCCCCGAGCTCCTGCGGGCGTTCGCCGGATTCGGCCACAGCGTCTATCCGGGCGGCCTGCTCGAACGCCGGGTGAAGGAGCTGGTGATCATCACCGCGTCGACGGAGAACGACTGCCAGTTCTGTACGAACTCGCACTGCGATCTGGTCGACATCGCCGACATCCTCGACGAGCCGCTCCAGCTCATCGAGCTGCCGCCGACGCTCGAGCCGCGGGAGCGCGTCGCGATCGAGTACACCCGGGCGGTGATGCACGATTCGAACCGGATCCCGCCGGCGCTCGAAGCCGAGCTGAGCGAGCGGTTCACCGATCCGGAGCTCGTCGAGCTGACGTTCCTCATCGGCTACATCAACATGCTCAACCTGTTCAACAACGCCCTGGGCGTCCGCTATCACGGCGAGTACGCGATCCTCGCCCCGGCCGTCCGCTGAGCCGATGCCCGGCGACGGCCCGGAGCTCGAGGTCGAGTTCAGCGGCGACATCTGGTACTGGCGCGGGCCGTCGCCGTTCCACTTCGTCACCGTGCCGGCCGAGCCCAGCGAGGTCATCAAGGCGATGTCCTCCGCGGTCACCTACGGCTGGGGGATGATCCCGGTCCGCGTGTGGATCGGGACGACCGAGTTCGACACCGCGCTGTTCCCGAAGGACGGCCGCTACGTCGTGCCGCTCAAGGACAAGGTCCGCGCTGACGAGGGCCTCAAGCAGGGCGACGTCGTCAAGGTCCGCCTCGCGATCCGCAGCTGACCGGCGGCTCCCGGGCCCGGGCGGCGGAGTACCGTGACCCGGTCGGCTTCGGATCCGCTGCCGAGGGAGGGACGCCCGATGGATCAACCCGCCCAGCCCGACACGGCGCCCGCCGGCGACCCAAGCGTCGTCGTCCCGTCGGAGGATGTCGGCACCCGGACCGGCACCGCGCTGTGCCTCTCCGGCGGCGGCTCGCGCGCGTTGCTGTTCCATGCCGGCGCGCTGCTGCGGCTTGCGGAGGCCGGCCTCCTCGAACAGCTCGACACCGTCTCGAGCGTCTCGGGCGGGTCGATCATGTCCGGCCTCCTCGCCCGCGCCTGGGTCGACGCCGGCCACGCGCCGACCGCCGCCGAGCTCCGGACCGGCATCCTCGACCCGCTCCTTGCGGTCACCACCCACACCCTCGACATCCCGTCGTTCCTGCGCGGCATGGTCCCGCGCACGTCGCCCGGGGAGCAGTTCGCGAAGCGGCTCGACGAGCACCTGCTCCACGGCCTGACCCTCGGGGAGCTGCCCGACAGGCCGGCGTTCGTGTTCAACGCGACCAACCTCGGCAACGGCGTGCTGTGGCGCTTCTCGAAAGGGTTCGTCGGCGACTACCTCGGGGGTGGGACGACGATGCCGAAGCTGCGCGTCTCGACCGCCGTCGCCGCCTCGTCCGCGTTCCCGCCGTTCTTCGCGCCGCTGCGGTTGCGTCGCGCGCCCGGCGGGACGGCCTACCTGGGCGATGGCGGGATCTACGACAACCTGGGGCTCGAGACCGCCTGGAAGCGCCACGCCACGATCCTCGTGAGCGACGGCGGCGGGACCTTCCGGCAGCAGTCGCGCGTGACGCGCGAGCCGATCCAGCTCACGCTGCGCGTCACGAGCACCATCGACCGCCAGGTCCGCGCGCTCCGCAAGC
Organism: uncultured Chloroflexia bacterium; assembly: GCA_963778025.1. Lineage (GTDB taxonomy): Bacteria > Chloroflexota > Limnocylindria > Limnocylindrales > CSP1-4 > CAVZTA01. Next base: position 569,935 of record CAVZTA010000003.1, read on the forward strand.
GCCAGATCATCAGCGGCTTCGCCACCGGCCAACGAGCCGGCGCGTACTGGGGCATCCGGTCGGCGATCGCGGACTACCCGATCCGGTCGGCGTATCAGCCCGGTCCGGACGTGACGACGGCCCTCGCCGACCTGCCGACCCGCATGGCCAAGCTCGAGCCGACGGTGGTCAAGCGCGTCGTGAACTGGGGCTACGCGGTGAGTGATGCGGCGCTGCGGTCCTACGTCCTGGGCGCGGACCTCGCGGAGCCGGTCTGGCCCTTCCCGGAGGAGCCGTTGTCGAGCTGAGCGCGCACCTCGCCGCTTCCCTTGGGGCGTCCAAGGGACCAGACTGGGGGCTCACGACCAGGTCGCATGGGGAGGACGACACATGGGTGGGATGGTCGGGGGCGCCGTGCGCGTCCGTCAGGACATCTGGAGCCTGAGCGACAGCGATCCGTGGCATCCGACGATCTCGTGGTACGAGTACGCGTTCCGGCAGCTCCGGGACAACGTGGACAGCAGCGACCCGTTCAGCCTCGAGGCGATCGCCAACATCCACGGCACGAACACCGACCCGGCGGACTGGCCGGCCGCTGTGGGGCCGTCGACGTGGAACGCCTGCCAGCACTTCAGCTGGTATTTCCTGCCGTGGCACCGGATGTACCTCCACTACTACGAAACGATCCTCCGGACATTCATCGACGCGGCGCAGGGCCCGGCCGACTGGGCGCTGCCGTTCTGGGACTACGACCCGGCGCGACCCGAGACGCTGGGGCTGCCGCCGGCCTTCCTCCAGCCGCAGCGACCTGATGGCGGCGACAACGCCCTCTACCGCAACGAGCGGGCGCTGTCGATCCTCGACGGCGACCCGGTGCCCGACGGCGATGTCGACCTGTCGGGCTGGCCCGACCTGTTCACGAGCAGCTCGATCTTCGTGCCCACGTTCGGCGGGCCGAAGACCGGCTGGAGCCACTTCGGCGATGCGGTCGGACACGTGGAGGGCGTCCCCCACGGCACCGTCCACGTCGACGTCGGTGGGCCGGGCGGCCTGATGAGCGCCTTCGAGACCGCCGGGCAGGACGCGATCTTCTGGCTCCACCACGCGAACATCGACCGGCTCTGGGAGGTCTGGCGGAACCAGCCCGGCCATGCCGACCCGCCCGACGACGAGTGGCAGAGCGTGGCGTTCGAGTTCGGATTCGGCGACGCGCAGACGACGCTCGCGGTATCGCAGATCGTCGACACGTCGACCAGCCCGCTCCAGTACGAGTACGAAGGCGTCCCGGTGTTCGTGCCGCCGGAGGCCGGTGGAGGGTTCGCCTTGGACGCAGGACAGCAGCCACCCCAGGACGTGGAGCCGACGCTCGTCGGCGCGACCGAGCAGGAGGTGCCGATCGGGCGAGACCGCGCGGAGGTCACGATCGGGGTGGAGCCGGCGGGTGGGCTGGGCCTCGACGAGGAGGGCCCGAAGCACGTGTATGTCGTGCTCCAGAACGTGAAGGCGACGACGACGCGGGACCGGACGTACGCCGTCCACGTCGGCGTCCCGGAGGGCGAGGACCCGGTGGCGCACCCGGAGCTGCTGGCGGGACGGTTCTCGACGTTCGGTGTCGTGGGCGCCACCCGGACCGGTGCCGGGCTCACCGTGAGCTTCGACGTGACGCCGATCGTCCGGCGGCTCGATCCGGAGGGGCGCGCGCCGGGTGACCTGCGGGTCACGGTCACGCCCGTCGATACCGGCACGGCCGACGAGGGTGCGTTGGGCCTCGACGACACGAGCGACCTGCGGATCGGCCAGATCGGCGTGTTCTTCGGCTGATGGCGATCGCGTTCGGGGCGGATCGGCGGGCGCCGGCGGGGCTTCGCGCGGCTGCCGCGCATGCCCGGCGGAGCCACCCCGAGTGGTGGGTCTACGCCTTGGCGGCCGGCGCCTGGGTCGTCCTGGCCGTGGCGCCCGGTGAGCATGCCGGACCGCTGGGGGAGGGTGGGCTGCACGTCGGAGCGCCGCTCGACGCCGCCGCGGTGCCGGGGCTCGCGGCGGCCGCGGTCCTGATGACGCTGGCGATGATGGCGCCGATGGCCGCGCCCGCGGCGCGCTACGTGTCGCTGGCCGGGCGGGCCGACCGGCGCGTCCGCGGGCCGGCGGTGTTCCTCGCGTCGTTCGTGGCGGCCTGGTCGGGGGTGGGCCTGGCGCTGATGGTCGTCATCGGCATCGCCGCGGCCGTCGTCGGGCCGCTCACGACGCTGATCGTGGTCAGTGCCGCGGCCGTCGCCTGGCACCGATCGATGCGGCGTCGACGGACGCTGTCGCGATGTGCGAGCCACGAACCGATGGGCGGCCGCGGCCGGCGCGCGGACGTCGCGGCGGCACGGTTCGGGCTGCGGTCCGCGCGAGCCTGCATGGTGACGTGCGGTGGCCTGATGACCGTCGCCATCGCCGCGGGGCATCCGCTGATGGGCGTGGCGGCGCTGCTCGCGGTCCAGGTCCACGACCGCACGCAGCGCTGGCCCGATCCGCGCATCGGGAGCGGCGTGGTGGTCGGGGTCGCGGCGCTCGTGCTCATCACCGGGCTCGGACCGCTCGCCGCGACGGTCGCCGGGGGATCCGGCGACCCCGTCGTGGCGTTCGTGTGTCGCGTGGCGGGCGTGAGCAGCAGCGGCTGAGCGCCGTCAGCGATCCGGGGGATCAGGCCACCGGCGGCCCGTGGCGGACCGTCGCCGTGCCATCGGCGTCGAGCGCGAGCTCCACCCACAGCGTGTCGTCATCGAGCGTGCTCAGCAGCGTCGCGCGGGCGCCGATCCGGTCAAGCGTCGGCTGATCCGGCACGGACGCGTATCCGCCGGGGTGCGTCGAGACCAGCGCGTGCCGTGGCCGCGCATCGAGCGGCACGGTCGGGAGGATCGAGTCCAGCACGTCGTCCGGCGGCGTCCCGTTCCAGCTCCCGTGGTGCGCGACCTTGAGGACGTGGACCGGCTGCAGCACCGCCAGCTCGTGCATCTGCCACCAGCTCTTCTGCTCGGCGTCGCCGGGGAACAGCAGCCGCCACCCCTGCCACTCGATGAGCAGCACGACGCTGGTGTCGTTGTTCGCCTTGTCGATCGCCAGCAGGTTGCCGCCCACCGATCGAGCGCGACGTGCGAGAAGGTCGGCGTACGTGCCCGCGTCGACGCCCGGTGGCGGCTCGAGCACGCCCGCGGCCTTCACCCCGGTCACCCCGGGCGAGCCGATGCCCGCGTCGAGCGCCAGCGATCGGCCGTAGTAGACGGTCGTGTCCTCCTCGGGCGCGAGCGCGTGCACCGTCGCGCTGCCGACGTCGGCTGCGGCACCCCGGGACACGAACTGGGTGGTGGCACCCAGCGTGCGCAGGTAGGCGACGCACTGCGTCGTGCTGCGCGGATCGTTGTTCAGGAACAGCGCACCGAGGCCGTTCTCGGCCGCGTCGTCGTCCTCGGCCGCCGCCAGCGTCTCGGCGATCGCGAAGGTATCCATCGCGAGTTGCCGCTTCTCGGCATCGGGGAAGCGGTCGTAGTAGTCGAGCGCCGCCGAGGCGGTGAGCCACGCACGGGCGACCGGGACCTCGAGACCGAAGCGCTCCTTGGCGAGGAGCAGGCCCTGGGCGTGATCGAGGTGCTCATGGGTCAGCACGTACAGGTCGACCGATCGGCCGCCCAGCTCGGCGAGGATGTCCTGGACCACCGGCTGGAACACCGCGTCGTCGCCGGCCAGCTGCTTGCCGTGGAGCAGGTTGCCGACATCGATGAGCAGGTGCCGCGGCTCGACGCCCTCGTCGGCGACCGTGATCAGGATCCCGTCCCCGAAATGGACGTCGTACAGGCGGATGCGCAGCTCGCTCATGCCCCGCGCTCCGCAAGGTCGATCGTGCGCAGCGAATCGCGGACGCGCATGAGGTCGGCGTTGACCTCGATCCGAGCGCTCGAGCCGTCGTCGAGGGCCGTCGGGTCACCCATCCGGAGGGTCCCCGCGACACGCCAGTCACGCAGCTGGTCGTCGCGGTCCTGGCGCGAGCGCTCGTCGCCCAGGACGGCGATGGACGGGATCCGCGCCCGGATCCGGCGGCTCGGCCAGTCGACCGCGATCGTCGTCCCGACGGTGATCTGGCGCGCCGACGGCAGGCCGAGGCGCGCCGGGTTCGGCTCGACCCGATCCCACGACACCTTGAACAGCAGCTCGCGGACCCGGACCGGACCCTCCCGATGGTGGTACAGCCGCGTGACGTCGAGCCGCGGCCGCACGAACAGCGGCACGTCGGACGGCGCGCCGAACAGGTCGCGGTTCCGGTGCGCGAAGTCGTACGCCGCCCATTCGCTCTTGCGGAGCACGTCGAGGTCCTGCTCCAGGAACGCCGCGGACGCGCTCGCGTCATCGAGCGCGAGCTCGTCGGCGGTCGCCATCTTCCGGCGGACGAACTCGTCCGCGATGACGCGAGGCTCGGTCGTCGCGTCCGGGTAGGCGGCGAGGTCGGAGGCGAGGATGGCACGACCGACGTCGGCGAAGGTCAGCTCGCCGGGCGGCAGGTAGTCCAGCGCCCGGAGCACCGTCCCGCGGAACCGCTCGCTCGCGATGCCCAGCGCGAACCCCTCGGCACGTTCCTGGGTCCGGCCCTCCGCCAGCGCGAGGGCGAGCCGCTCGTCGTAGATGGCCAGGAACAGCTTCCACAGCGCACCGGTCAGGACGTTGCACAGGACGTGCGGGGCGCGCGACGCCACGAAGTCGGGGCCGGCCGCGGGATCCAGCGATGCCTGGTTCACCAACGATCGCAGCGCCGCCGCCTGGTGAGCCGGGTCCTTCGCCTGGCCGAACTCCTCCGCGACGTTCGAGAAGGCGGTGGCCTGCAGCAGCTGGCCGTGGGTCCGGAGGAGCTCCGTCGCGCGCAGCTCGCCGGAGCTCAGGGCGATGAGCGCGGCCGTGATGTCGGCCAGTCCCTCGTGCATCGCGAGACCCTGCGGCGACAGCGAGTTGTACAGGTCGCGCGCGAGGCCGTCGAGGATCGCGTGGCCGGTCTCGTGCGCGACGACATCCCGCGAGAGGCTGAGGAAGATGTCCCGCCCGTCGGCCGCGAACTGGAAGAACTGCAGGCTCCGCGACGGGCGCTCGTAGAACGCGTTCGCCTTGACGCCCGCGCGCGGGACGATCAGCAGCTGCGGTCCGTCGAAGCCCCACGTGATCGGCCGGCCCAGCACTTCCTCGTGCTCGTACATGCGCATCGTGCGCGTCACGACCCCGAACGCGTTGATCGCGAGGAAGGCCTCGGACGTGATCGCCTCGGGCCCCGCAGGGAGGTCGTAGCGGTACAGGCGGCGGCCGCCGGCGGGCGGGATCAGCCTGACCGGCTGCGTCCGAGCCCCGGTGACGGGGTCGAAATCGACGACCGCCAGCCGGCGAGTCACCGGGCCGTCGGCGAAGAACGGCTCCTCGATGTCGTAGTCCTGCGTCAGCTCCTCGAACGAGCCGCCGCGGGACCGATCCTGGATGAGGATCGGCACCCGGCACTTCGCGAGCATCCGTCACCCCCGATCGCGGCGATCCGACCGTGCCATGGTCTCAGACCCGCGTCCCGGGTGCGCGCCCCATTGGCGAGGCCCAAGCCTCCGACGACGCTGGCGGTGCAAGTCGTCCGACATCGAGAACGGAGGGATCGATGGCTACGAACATCCCCAGCGACCAGGAACTGCAGCAGGCACTCGCGACCATCCAGGCGCAGATCGACGCCGCGCCGGTCGACGAAGCCGCGCTCGGGCTCGACCTGCCGGACATCGACGTCGAAACGCTGTGCCCGGCGTACCGGAACATGCGCGGCGCGCTCGAGGTCGTCGTCGGCGGCATCGCGTTCATCCCGGGCTGGGGCGCGAAGGCGGCGATCGGCATCCAGTTCGCGATGAAGGTCGCCGACGCCGCCTGCCCGGCGGACTAAGGCGCCGGCCCCGTCAGGGCCTGGCCCGCGGCTCGCAAGGGGCCGGGCTCGCGAAGGGGCCGGGCTCGCGTCGCGAGCCGGCTGCCCAGCTCCGACGTCCCGGACATCCCGGTCAGGCGGGGAAGCGGTCGACGAGATCGCCGCGCTCGTCGAAGGCGATCGGTTCCGCGGGACCGGCGACCTCGGTCAGCGGGTCACTCGCCAGCTCCTCGAGGAGCGCCTCGCTGGCGAAGAACCACTCGAGGTGCTTCGTGTCGAGGATCCGGGCGACGCGCGCCCGCTCCGCGTCGACCTGGAGGCAGCACGCGATGGCGACATCGATGGCCTCGCGGTCGGTGTCCACCATCAGTGCGATGCGGGCGCCTTCCGGCGTCTTCGCGGTGATGCAGTTCATGTACGTCTTCACCGGATCCATCCGGTCCGCGACGCGGCGGAGGACCACGTCCGCCATCCCGATGCCGACCGCGTTCCCCTCGGTCTCATCGGTGAGGTCGCGGACGACGATCCGCTGGATGAGCGGCGGCTGACCCGTCGGACCGGTGTAGTACCGACCGACGACGTTCGAATCCATCCCGAGGCCGCTGATGTCCTTGCCGATGCGATCGATGATCAGGACGTCCAACGCCTGGAGCGGGAGACGCGCGAGGAGCCGATCGGCCTCGTCCCGGAGCTCGCGCTCCCGAGCGTCGATCGAGGCGGCGGGGATCGCCTCGATCCGCGCCAGCCGCGCGTTGCCATCCTCGACGAGCGCGACGCCGAACGGGATCGGCGCCTTCGACAGGATGAATCGCGCGACCGTCGGGATCAGCTCGGCGAACGTCGCGAACCCCTGGCCGTGGAACGTGTCGGCGCCCTTCTGCTTGCCGAGGCCGATCGCGATCATCTTCGAGAGGCCGCTCTCGACCGGACCCGTGAAGTCGGTGTGTGGCTTCACGCGGTTGATGGGCACGATCGCATCGGCCTCGTCGTGGGCGTGCCGGTCCAGGAACACCGGGATGCCGCCCACATCGCCGAGGCGGACCGTCTCCATGCTCGAGCGGATCTCGCAGCCGATGGTCGCCTCGGTGACCCCGAGCGAGGCGAGGACGTCCAGCTGCCCCTCCGCCGTCGCGCCGCCATGGCTGCCCATCGCGGGCACCACGAACGGCTCCGCCCCACGGGTCCGCACGGCCGACACGGCGGCGCGCGTGACATCGGCGATCCGGTCGATGCCCGCGGCTGCCGACCGCGAGGCAGACGCGCTGGCCCGCACGGATCGTCCCGGGCACGGTGCCGAACGCCGCCTCCACGGCGGCGTCGACGTCGGCGATCGATCGGTCGTCGAACCGGTGACGGACGAGCGCCCAGCGCGGCAGCCGGTCGTGCCGGAAGACGTCGAGGGGATGTCGCTCGTCGGGGATCCCGCCGACCGTCGGGACGTCGTCGACCTGTTCGGGCTGGGCCACCGGGCTCAGATGGTCATCGCGCTGAAGCCGCCGTCGACGCGCACGATCGAGCCGGTCACGAAGCCCGACGCCTGCTCCGACGCGAGCCAGACGACCGCGCCGATGAGCTCGTCCGGCTCGCCGAGTCGGCCCGCTGGCGTGTGTCGGACGATCGCACGCACGCGGTCGTCGGACAGGAGGCGTCGATTCTGCTCGGCGGGGAAGAAGCCCGGCGCGATCGCGTTCACGCGGATCCGATGTGGCGCGAGCTCGCCCGCGAGGTACTGGGTCAGGTTGTTGAGGCCGGCCTTCGCGACACCGTAGGTCAGGACCCGTGTCAACGGCGGACCCGAGGATGCGGACGAGATGTTGATGATCGACCCGCCACGTCCGCCAGCGACCATCCGGCGCGCGACGACCTGGCAGGCGACGAACGCCGTCGTCAGGTTCGAGTCGATGAGGTCGTGCCATTCGTCGAGGCCGATCTCGAAGAACGGCGTCGAGCTGTTCACGCCCGGGGCGTTCACGAGGATGTCGACCGGCCCGAGGCCGGCTTCGACCTCGTCGATGGCGGCCCGGACGGCGTCCGGATCGCGCGCATCGACCGCCACCGCGATCGCCGACGCGCCGGCCGCCTGGAGGGCGGCGAGCCGTGCCTGACCTCGCTCGATCGAACGCCCGAGCACCGCCACCGCGGCGCCTGCGTCGGCGAGGCCGTGGCAGATCGCGCCGCCCAGGACGCCTGTCCCACCGATGACGGCCGCGACGCGACCGCTCAGGTCGAACAGGTGACTGCTGGGCATCGGCCGTGCGGCTCCTTCGTCCCGGACATCGCGCGCGTGGGCGCGGCGCGACGCCGGACGGTGCGTGGTCGACGACATCATGCGCCAGCATAGGCCTTGCGAGTCAGCTGTCCAAGCGTCTATTGTTGGACAATCCGAGCGCGCCGGCCCAGCTCATCGAGGGGCGACTTGACCCAGTACGTGTTCGACACCCGCCGCGTGATCCGCTACCGCTTCCCGACCCACACGAACGACCTGATCATGGATCGGCGTGACGGCATCGGCGTCCGAGGCATTCTTCGTCGTCCTGGAGCCGGGCGAGGCACCGCCGCTGCACGTCCATGAGGACGCCGAGCAGGTCTTCTACATCCTCGAGGGCGAGGGGACGATGACCGTGGGTCGGGACGAAGCCGAGACGCGTGCCGCTTCGCGTGGGCGACTTCGTCCGCACCCCGCCCGGGACGTACCACGCGGTCCGTGCGACCGGCGCGGAGCGGTTCGTCTACCTCAGCATCGACTGCTTCACGGCCGGGCCACCGGCTGCCGAGCCCACCTGGGACAGCCATGTCCGGGCGATGTGTGCGCTGAACGGCTGGGACTTCGACGCCGTGCGGCTCGGCACGGTCGAGACCGACGCCGGCGCTCGGCGCGTCGTGACGTCGCTCGTTCGAGCAGACCGGAGGAGCGCCCGTGATCAACCACTTCGACGACCTGGAAGTCCACCCCGAGCCGTATGCGGACTACCGCCCGGCGTTCGAGACGAAGCGTCTCAACGTGACGCACGTCCGCATCCACCCCGGCGACACGGTGCCGGCGCACACCCACCAGGACGAGGACCAGGTCTACTACGTCGCCAAGGGCTCGGGCTTCGTGGAGCTCGACGGCGTCCGCACGGACGTCAAGGCCGGCAGCGTCGTGCTCATCCCGCTGGGCACCGAGCACCTCATCACGAACACCGGCTCCGACCCGCTCGACTACGTCTTCTTCGTCGTGTTCATCCCGGAGCGCCCGTGATCGCCAGCTCCCACGGCACGCTGCGGACTGAGGTCCTCGCCGACCGTCCGGCCCTCGGCGCCGCCGCTTCGACGTATGCGGCCGGGCGCCTCCGCGAGCTGCTGTCCGCGCAGGGCCGCGCCCGGGTGATCTTCGCCGCCGCCGCGTCGCAGACGGAGTTCCTGACGGCGCTGTCGGCCGCCGAGGGGATCGACTGGTCGCGGGTCGAGGCGTTCCATCTCGACGAGTACGTCGGCCTCACGCTCGGGCACCCGCGATCGTTCGGGACCTGGCTCGACGAGCACATCTGGACGCTCGTGCAGCCCGGCCGGATCGAGAAGCTCGACGGCGGCAGCGCCGCCGCGAACGGCCCCGACGCCGAATGCGGCCGCTACGGCGCACTCATCGACGACGGCGGCATCGACCTCGCGCTCATCGGCGTCGGGGAGAACGGCCACCTGGCGTTCAACGACCCGCACGTCGCGGACTTCGCCGATCCGCTGACCGTCAAGCCCGTCACCATCGACGACACGAGCCGTCGCCAGCAGGTCCGGGATGGCGCCTTCCCCTCGCTCGAGGAGGTGCCGCAGCTGGCGATGACCGTGACGATGTCGGCGATCCTCGCGAGCCGCGTCATCTCTGTCGTCGTACCCGGAGCGCAGAAGGCGACGGCCGTCGCCCGGATGCTCCAGGGTCCCATCGAAACCGCCTGTCCCGCATCGGCCCTGCGCCGCCATCCCGATGCGGTGATGTTCCTCGACGAAGCGGCGTTCTCGGAGGTCGCTCGATGACCGCCATCCGATCCGACGCGACGACGCTCGCGATCCACGGCGGGACGCCCGTCCGCACGACCCCCATCGGCCGCTGGCCGGTCTTCGGCCAGGAAGAGGAGGAGCTTCTGCTGAGCGCACTCCGCTCGGGGACGTGGGGCTCCATCGACGGGACGTTCGTGAAGCGCTTCGAAGAGGAGTTCGCCGACGTCCACGATGCCCGCCACGGGGTCGCCACGGTGAACGCCACGATGGGCCTGTCGATCGCGCTCAAGGCGATCGGGATCCAGGCGGGCGACGAGGTGCTCGTCCCGCCGTACACGTTCATCGCGACGGCGAGTGCCGCCTTGATGCTCGGTGCGATCCCGGTGTTCGTCGACGTGGATCCCGAGACGCTGCTCATCGACCCGGCGCTGATCGATGCCGCGGTCACGCCCCGTACCAAGGCGATCGTGCCCGTCCATCACGGTGGCTCACCCGCCGACATGGACGGTGTCATGGCGGCCGCGGAGCGCCACGGACTGAAGGTCATCGAGGACGCTGCACAGGCGCATGGCGCGGCGTGGCGCGGGAAGCCGGTGGGCGCGATCGGCGACATCGGGGTGTTCAGCTTCCAGTCCACCAAGCCGGTCAACGCCGGCGAAGGCGGGATGATGCTCACCGACGACGACACGCTCGACGAGCTGATGTGGTCGTTGCGGAACGTCGGTCGTCGCCGTGGCGGCGCCTGGTACGAGCACGTCCGCCTGGGCTGGAACCTGCGTCTCTCCGAGTTCCAGGCGGCCGTGCTCATCGGCCAGCTCCATCGGATGCCGGAGCAGCAGGCGCATCGCACCGCCTCGGCCGCCTATCTCGACAGCGAGCTCTCGCGCATCCCGGGCGTCGTGCCGGTCCGGGTGCCCGATGGCGTCACTGCGCACAGCTGGTACACGTACCACTGGCGGTGGCTGGGTGCCGCGCACGGCGGCCTCTCCAAGCCGGTCTTCGCCGAGGCGCTCGCGGCCGAGGGCATCCCGGTCTTCGCCGGCTACGTGCCGCTCAACCGCAACAAGGCCATCGTCGACGAGATCCGCCACCTCGGCGGACACGAGCCTGATCCGTGTCCCAGCGCCGAGCGCGCGGCCGCGGACGAGGTCATGGTGTTCAGCCTGCCCATCCTGATGGGCGGACGTGCGGACCTCGACGACGTCGTGGAGGCCGTGGCGAAGGTGGCTCGAGCGCGGGCGTGACCGAGACCGCGCGACCCGTCACGTTCGGGATCGTCGGCTGCGGCGCGATCTCGACGCAGCACCTCGAGGCGATCGCGGCGCTGGACGAAGCGCGCCTGGGCGGTGTCGCGAGCGCGTCGCTCGATCGGGCGCGCGCAGCCGGCGAGCGGTGGGGCGTGCCGTGGACGACGGACGTCGAGGAGCTCCTGGGTCGCGAGGACATCGACGCGATCTCGATCCTCACCCCATCCGGGCTCCACCCGGGACAGGCGATGGCCGCACTGCGCCGCGGGAGGCACGTCCTGGTCGAGAAGCCGATCGCCCTGTCCGTCCCGGATGCGGAAGCGGTGATCGCGGAGGCACGGGCCCGCGACCTGACCCTGGGGACCGTCAGCCAGCGGCGCTTCGAGGGACCGATCGGCGCCCTCCACGACGCGGTGGCGGCCGGCGCCCTGGGCACCATCGCGCTGATCCTTACGGAGGGCATCTACCACCGGCCGCAGTCGTACTACGACAGCGCGGCATGGCGGGGGACGGTCGCGCTCGACGGGGGCGTGCTGATGAACCAGGCGATCCACATGATCGACCTCGTCCGCTGGCTGGGCGGGCCGGTGGCTTCCGTGGCGGGACACGTCGCGACCCGGACCCATCGGATGGAGGCCGAGGACGTCGCGACCGTCTCGGTGCGCTTCGCCGACGGCGCGCTCGGCGAGATCGTGGCGACGACCTCGGCGGCCGGGGAGTCCCCCTCGGAGCTGCGGGTGATCGGGGACCGTGGCCAGGTGAGGATCTCGGGCGGCGAGGTCGTGGTGTGGGACGTGCCGGATCGCCCGCGGCCGGCCGCGGACGCCGCTGCCGATCACGTGCCGGGTGCATCCGGCGCGCCCGCCGGCGCCGCGCCGCCGGCGCCCAGCGCGACCTGGGGGACGACCGCGAGCGGCTACATCCGTCAGTACCGGGACTTCATCGCGGCCGTCCGCGAGCACCGTCCGCCGTTCGTGACCGGCGAGGATGGGCGGGATGCGGTCGAGGTCATCGTGGCCGCCTACGAGTCCAGCCGCACGGGCCAGACCGTCGTGCTGGAGCGAGTGCCGGCATGAAGGTCGGCGCGGCCGTCGTGGACATCACGCCGCCCCTGGGTCATCCGATGGACGGGTTCGGCGCCCGCGTCGGCGGCGCGACCGGGGTCCACGACCCGTTGCACGCTCGGGCGCTCGTCGCCGAGGGCAGGGACGGCACGGCCGTCGCGCTCGTCGTCGCGGACCTCCTGCAGATCGACCCGCGACTCCAGGCCGCGATCGCCGCCGACGTCCGGCGCACCACGGGGATCCCGCGCGAGCGGCTCCAGCTTGCCGGCACGCACACCCACAGCGGTCCCGCGTTCCCCGAGCCGTCGGACGTCGAAGCCGAGGTAGGCCGGCGGATCGCGTCCGCCGTCGACGAGGCGTGGCGCGGACGGCGTGAGGCGACGGCGGCGATCGGGGTCGGACGGGTGGACGGGATCGCCGCCAACCGGCGGCCGAACGGCGGGCCGGTCGACGATCGGGTCACGGTCGCCCGCTTCGACGATGACGCAGGAGCGGCCGTTGGCGACGCTCGTCAACTACGGCTGTCACGCGACGACGCTCGGGCCCGACAACACGCTGTACACGGCCGACTTCCCGGGTGTCGCGTGTGCCGCGGTGCAGGACGCGGTCGGCGGCATCGCGATGTTCACGACGGGCTCGCAGGGCGACGTGAACCCGGGCGGCTATTCGCCCGAGGGCAGCATGGTCGGCATCGTCGTGCCGTGGCGCACGTTCGAATCAGCCGAGCGATACGGCAAGGCGATCGGCGCCGTCGCGGCGGCGGTCCACGAGACGCTTCAGCCCGCTCCCTCCGAGCGCGTGTGGGGCACGTCGCGGGTCGTCGAGCTCGATCGGAAGCCCCTGCCGGCTACCGCCGCCGCGCGCGCCGCCGCCGACAAGGCGGCAGAGGCGGCGACCCTCGTGACGGGGGCGGACCTGTCGAGCGATGCCACGTACCACGCGCTCGTGTCGGCGGCGTACGCGGACCTCATCGCGTGCCAGGCCGAGGACCCCGATCGCGACAAGCCGGTCCCGGTCCGCATCAGCGCCCTGGCGATCGGGCCCCTGCTGCACGTCGGTGTGGGCGGGGAGCTGTTCGTGGGGCTCGGTCAGCGGATCCGCAGCGCGCTCGGGGACGACACCACGATGGTCGCCGCGCTGTGCGACGGCTGCGTCGGCTACGTCCCGACCGCCGAGGCGTTCGAGATCGGCGGCTACGAACCGAATGCCAGTGTCCTCGTCGCCGGTCAGGGCGAGCGGCTGGCCGACGCGATGATCGAGCTGGCCGCGGCCGCACCCGCGGCCGACCACGCCATGACCTGGAGGACCGCATGACGACGCCCATCCACGAGTCCTACGGCCAGGAGGCGATCGCGCTCCTTACGCGCCTCAGCACCGAGGAGGGCGACGCGATCCAGCGGGCGGGCAAGGCCGTCGCGGACCGGATCGCGGAGGACCGCCTGATCTACGTCATCGGACCCGGCGGTCATTCGCAGATCGGGGCGGAGGAAGCCTTCTCGCGGGCCGGCGGCCTGGCGTGCATCTACGCGTTCATCGATGACGGCTTCTACCTCGGCCACGGCGCCGGTCGGTCGATGCGCATCGAGCGGACGCCGGGCTACGCGCGCGCCCTCCTGGACGAGGTCGCGTTCGACTCCGGCGACCTGCTGATCATCGTCAACGCCTACGGCATCAACTCGGCGACCATCGACAGCGCGCTCTACGCACGCGAGAAGGGCATGACGTCGATCGGCGTCACGTCGCTCGCCAACCAGCGTGGCCTGCCGCCGGGTCATCCCAGTCGCCACCCGAGCGACCAGGACCTGTGCGACCTCGTCGACATCGTCGTGGACACGAAGATGCCGCTGGGCGATGCCGTGCTGTCGATCGACGGCGTGCACGAGATGGCGGGGCCCGTATCGACGATCCTGAACGCCTACGCCGTGAACTCCATCATGCTCTCGGCGATCGCGGAGCTCGCGTCACGCGGCATCGAGCCGCCGATCTGGAAGAGCTCGAACAGCCCGGGTGGAGACGAGGCCAACGTCGACATCTACGCACGCTACGGCCACCGGATCAGGAACTTCTGAGCGCGATGACGGCTCCCCTTGCGCCGTCGATGTCGGGTGTTCTACTGTCCGACAATCGCCAGCCCGCGAGGAGCACACCGTCGATGCCCCTGCGCCGCCCGGAGACGCTGACGACCGCCGTCGCGTCGTACATCAGGGATGCGATCGTCCGGGGGGAGTTCAGTCCGGGCTCCCGGCTGCCGGAGGTGTCGCTGGCGGCGGACCTCGACACGTCCCGAGGGACGGTGCGGGAAGCCCTCCGCTCCCTGGCGGAGACCGGCCTGGTCCAGGTCATCCCGCGCCGGGGTGTCTTCGTGTCGCAGCTGTCGGTCCGCGCGGCTTGGGAGATCACCAGCCTTCGGGCGCTGCTCGAGCCATACGCGGCTCGGCTTGCGCTCGAGGCGCACGGCGCAGAGCCCGCGATGCAGCGCGAGGTCTGCGATGCCTTCCAGGTCCTGCACGACGCGGTCGCGACCGGGGATCCGGAGATCGTGGCCGATGCCGACGTCGGGTTCCACCGCGCCGTGTTCCAGCGCTGCGGTCACGAGATGCTGCTCGGGCAGCTGGAGTCGCTCCAGGTCCTGTCCCGGCGCATCGTCCTGACCAACCAGCTGTGGTCCGCCGATGCCCCGACGCTCATCGCGCAGCACGAGCCGATCGCCGCCGCCGTGGAGCTGTGCGATCCGGAGCTGCTCGAGGGGGCGGTGCGGACGCACGTGATCGAGGGCGGTGAGCTGCTGATGACCCGGATGGCGCCACTCGACTCGCATCGGGAGCGCAGGCCGGACGCGCATACATTCGGGCTCGGACGGTGGCCGTCCGGCACGATCCCGCATCCGCGCCGCACCGCGGACGCGGGACGACTTCGTCAGGGGACCGATCGAGAGGTGGGATGAGCAAGTACGACGATCGAGGCGGCATCACGCCGCACAAGGAGTCGCTGCCGGGCTGGCTGGTCCCGGCACCACGGAGGAGGAGCGGCATGCAGCAACATCAGGGATGGCGGCGGAGGCTCGCCCTGGGGGCGGTGGTCGCCCTGGCGATCGGGGCGTGCAGCCCAGGCGCCAGCACAGCACCGAGCGCGAGCACCGCGGCGGCAGCTCCGCGGCACCGAGCGCCAGCACCGCCGCGAGCGGCTCGCCCGCGGCGAGCGGCTCGCCCGCGGCGAGCCCATCCGCAGCGGGCAACGCCTGCGGCGACGCGCCGGTCACGCTGAACATCTGGGGCGGCTATCCGGAGATGGATGCCGTCTACAAGAAGGCCGGCGAGGCGTACACGGCGCTGCACCCGAACGTCTCGTTCACGGTCTTCAGCACCGACCTCCGCGGGTACGAGCAGAAGCTCACGACGGCCCTGCCGTCGAACACCGCGGGTGACGTCGTCATCCGGACGGCGAACTTCCTCGCCCGGTTCATCGACCAGGGCCTGCTCGCCCCGATCCCGGACGACATCCTGTCGACGATCAAGGCGCCGACGTACAAGGACATCACCATCGCGGACGCCTCCTACAACGACAAGATCGTCGGCGTCCCCGAGTTCATCTCCGGCACCGCGCTCTACTACAACAAGGACATGTTCGCCGACGCCGGGATCGCGAACCCGCCGACGACGATGGACGAGCTGTGGGCCGATGCCAAGAAGCTCGCCGTCGTCGACGCGAGCGGCAACGTCACCCGCTCCGGCCACAGCTTCCGCCTCTCCGGGCAGGGCAGCGGCGTCGCCGAGAAGTTCGGCATCCTGCTCCTCCAGTACGGGCATCAGCTGCTGAAGGAGACCTCGCCCGGCCACTGGGCCGCCGACTACAACGGTCCGGATGGCGTCAAGCTCTTCCAGATCTACGTCGACTCCCTGCGGGACAAGATCGACTCACCGAACATCGACCACGACGCGAAGGCGTTCGAGACGAAGGCGACCGCGATGTTCGCGCGCGAGCCGTGGGTCGTCGCGGACATCGCCACGAATGCGCCCGA
Source organism: uncultured Chloroflexia bacterium (assembly GCA_963778025.1). Classification (GTDB taxonomy): domain Bacteria; phylum Chloroflexota; class Limnocylindria; order Limnocylindrales; family CSP1-4; genus CAVZTA01. Next base: position 586,132 of record CAVZTA010000003.1, read on the forward strand.
CCTCGTCGGTCACTACGGCAGCATCTCGCTTGCCGGCCGGCGAGTGGACCAGCACCGAGACGATGTTCGTCCCGGCGTCCGCACCGAACGCCGCCTGCTCGTGGGACTTCATCAAGTTCCTCACCGATCCGGAGCAGCAGCTGACCATCCCGCCGATCGCCGGCTGGCTGCCGGCGCGCGCGGACCTCGACCTCACCGACTTCCTGGCGGCGAACCCGGGCTACGAGGGCTTCCTCAAGAAGCCGGACGGCATGAACTTCGTCCTGACCCCGCCGATCGCCGAGTTCGACGAGCTCGAGACCAAGTTGGCGACCCATCTCGTGGACGGCTACGCCGACTACGCGAATCTCGCCGGTCAGCCCGACAAGATCCAGGCCCTGCTGAATACGTGGGCCGACGAGACCAACCAGATCCTGGCCACCAACGGCCACGGAAGCTGAGGACCTGACGTCCGAGGGCGTCGCGGAGCGATCCGCGGCGCCCTCGACGCACATCCTGACCCAGCGATGGCTTCGAGCTTGACCTCCCCGCTGGCCGCGGTCCGAGCGATCCCCCGACGACGGTGGGTCCGCTACCGGTTCGTGTTCCTCGTGCTCGCGCCGGTCATGGCGCTGTTCCTCTACCTGCGGGTCGTCCCCACGGCCCAGGCGCTGCTGATGAGCTTCTTCCGATGGCAGCTGATCAAGCCGGCCGACAAGTTCCTCGGTCTCGACAACTACGCGAATCTGCTCAAGGACGAGAACTTCCGGCTGGCGTTCTTCAACACGACCGTGTTCGCGTTCTTCACGACGATCATCTCGGTCATCCTGGCGCTGCTCCTCGCGACGCTGCTCGCCCGCACCGTCCGCGGTCGGCTGGGCGCCGTCCTGGAGCTGATGTACTTCGCGCCCGTCCTGGTGCCGTTCGTGCCGGTCACCCTCGGGTGGCGCGAGATCTTCAACTATCAGCACGGGATCCTGAACGCCGTCCTGGGCGTGTTCGGCGTCGCCAAGCAGCCGTGGCTGTCCGACCAGACGATGGCCATGGTGGCCGTGATCATCCTGTCCGTCTGGAAGCAGCTCGGCTACAACATGATCATCCTGCTCGTCGGGATGCGCGCCATCCCGCGCATCTATCAGGAGGCCGCCGCGGTCGACGGCGCGAACGCCTGGCAGCAGTTCCGGCGGATCACGCTGCCGCTCCTGGCGCCCGTCACGCTGTTCGTGATCGTGATCACGACGATCTCGTCCTACAACGTGTTCACGCAGGTGTACGTCCTCGCCTCGGATGTGCAGGGCGCGCCGGGCAAGCTTGTGCGTGTGATCGTCTACGACATCTTCGAGAACGGCTTCCGCTTCTTCAACATGGGTTACGCCGCGGCGGAGGCCGTATACCTGTTCCTCATCGTGATCGTGCTGACGGTCATCCAGTTCCGCTTCCTGCCCGGTCGGGGGGTCGAACAATGACGGCGTCACGTGCGTTCGGACGGATCGTCCACTGGATCACGGTGGCGTTCCTCATCGTTGGCGGGATCGTGATGGTCTTCCCCATCTTCTGGCTGTTCAGTACGTCTCTGCGCCCGGCGCCGGAGCTCCTGCTGATCCCGCCCCAGCTCCTCCCGCAGCACTGGACGCTCGACAACTACGCCAAGGCCTTCGCGTCGGCGCCCCTCGTCACGTACCTGTGGAACAGCGTCGTGTTTGCCACGATCTCGACGGTGGCGATCATCCTGACCTCGACGACCGCGGGCTACATCTTCGCGAAGTTCCAGTTCCCGGGCCGGACGTTGCTGTTCCTGCTCGTCCTCGCGACGGCGATCATCCCATTCGAGATCTACATGGTGCCGCTGTTCACGCAGATGAACGCGTTGAAGCTCGTGAACACGCCGCTCGGGCTGTACCTGCCGTTCCTGGTCCTGAGCTACGGCATCTTCTTCATGCGCCAGAACACGCTCACGAGCGTCCCGGACGAGCTCCTCGACGCCGCACGGATCGACGGGATGTCGGAGACGCGGATCATGGTCCAGTTCGTCCCGCGCCTGCTCGCGCCGGCGATCGCCGCGCTGGCGATCCTCGCATTCATCCAGGCGTGGACCGCGTTCATCTGGCCGTTGCTCATCCTGAACAAGCCGGACCTGTTCCCGATGGAGCTGGGCCTGTCGCAGTTCGCGAACACCCGCGTCGACTTCGGCCTGACGAGCGCTGCGGCGGTCGTCGCGATGCTGCCCACGCTGTTCGCGTTCCTGTTGCTCCGCCGACGCATCGTCGAGGGCATCACGCTCACCGGTCTGAAGGGCTGATGTCCTCTCTGGTGCTGGAGGGCCGGTCGACCGAGACTGGCGAGCCGATCCGCCTGACGGTCGACGACGGGCTGATCGTCGCGCTCGAGCGCCATGGACGCCGCGCCAGAAGGCGCGTGGCTGTCGCCCGGCTGGCTCGACATGCAGATCAACGGCTTCGACGGGCATGACCCCAACGCTGCCGATGCCGATGCGCAGACGACGGCCTCGATGGTCCGTGCGATGTGGCGGAGCGGCGTGTCCGGTGGCTGCGTGACGATCTGCACGGAGTCCGAGGAGCACATCGTTCGCTGCCTCCGGGCGGTCGATGCTGCCTGCGCGGACCCGCTCGTCGACGCGGCGGTCGTCGGGATCCACGTCGAGGGTCCGCACATCTCGCGCGAGGACGGTCCCCGTGGCGCGCATGCGCTCCGGTACATCCGTCCGCCGGACGTCGCCGAGTTCCACCGCTGGCAGGAAGCGGCGGGCGGGCGCATCCGCATCGTCACGCTGTCCCCCGAGTACGACGAGGCGATCCCGTACATCGAGGCGCTCGCCGCCGACGGCGTGATCGCGTCGATCGGCCACACGGCCGCGACGAGCGACCAGATCCGGGCCGCGGTCGATGCGGGAGCACGGTGGTCGACCCACCTGGGCAACGGGGCGCACGCGATGATCCGGCGCCATCCGAACTACGTCTGGGACCAGCTCGCCGAGGACCGTCTCAGCGCTGGGTTCATCTTCGACGGGCAGCATCTGCCGCCGGCTGTGATGAAGAGCGTGGTGCGCGCCAAGGGCGTCGAACGCAGCGTCCTCGTCAGCGATGCGGTCTACGTCGCGGGCCTCGCGCCCGGCGTCTACCAGCTGCCCGATGGCGCCGAGGTGGAGCTCGACGAGGCCGGCCGGCTGTCGCTGCGCGGCACGCCGTACCTCGCAGGCGCGGTCGCTGCGTTGCCGGTGTGCGTCGCGAACGCGGTCCGCCACGCCGGGGTCACGCTCCGGGACGCCGTGCGCATGGTCACGGCGAACCCGTCACGCCTCCTGGGTCTGCCGGCCGCGGCGGGGCACGAGAGCCTGCGGGTCGGTGCCGCCGCCACGGTCGCGTCGTTCCGCGTGGCGGCCGATGGCGCCGCCGTCGAGCCGATGCGCACGATCGTCGCCGGTCACGTCGTCCACGACGCGGGCGGATGATCCGATGACCGGGTTGCCAAGCGCGACCGAGCTGAGCGGCCCCTGGGAGGTCGCGGCCGGCGGCCGGCGGGAGGTACCGGGGATCGTCCTCGGGACGGAGGACTTCACGCTCACGGCGTGGATCGATGTCCCGGCGGTGCTCCGATCCGGGATCGGCGATCTCGCTGCGCTCTTCGATCCGGAGACACGCCGGGGATTCTCGATCGGGCTCCACCACGGGTCTCCGTGCGGCAATCACGGCAACGACCGCAACCTCTTCTTCGGGATCGACGGCGGCACCGAGCCACGCTTCACCGACCACGGGCGGCCCAGCCCGACGACGATCATGGTCTGCGCCATGGCGATCTTCGAGGGTGCGCTGTACGCCGCGACCTGGGAGAGCGATCCTGAAGCGACGGGCCACGTCTACCGGCTGGACGGCGGTCGCTGGATCGACTGCGGGACGCCCGGCGGGGCCAACGCCGTCACCCGTCTTGCCGTCCACGACGGACACCTCTACGCGGGTGCGTCGCGGCTGCGCGGCGGCGGGTCGGGCATGCCCGACTCCACCAATACGGTCCCGGGCGGACACGTCTTCCGCTATCAGGGCGGTGACGCATGGCTCGACCTGGGAGGGCTCGAGGGCGCGGACTCGATCGCGGGCCTCGTGCCCCATGGCGGCGACCTGTACGCGATCCCGATGTATTCCGAAGGGCTGTTCCGCCTCGGCCCGAGCGGCTGGCAGGCGTGTGGCTCGCCGGGGCGACGCCTGCTCGCCCTGGGTGTCCACGACGACGCGTTGTACGGCGCCGGCAACGACCACGCGGACGTCGCCTCGGCGATCGCGCAGACCGCCGCTGGGATCGTCGTGCCCGCGCGCTCCGCGGACGGTGGCGGCGGCATGTTCCGGTTCGACGGCGATGGGCGCTGGACGAGCCTCGGGCTGCAACCGGAGACGACCCAGGTCTACTCGATCGAGACCTACGGTGGCGAGATGCTCATCGGGACGTGGCCGAACGGCCTCGTCTTCCGGCACGGCGGCGGAGCGCGCTGGATCGGGCAGGGTCGACTCGGCGACGACACGGAGGTGATGAACCTCCTCGCCTTCAACGGCAAGCTCTACGGCGGGACGCTGCCCGGTGCACACATCTACCGGTTCGATGGCCCGGATCGATGGCCGCGCGTCGGGACCATCGACTCGACGCCCGACGTGTTGTATCGCCGCGTCGCATCGATGGTCGTGTTCGCAGGCCGGCTGTTCAGCGGCACGCTGCCATCGGGCCGAGTCCATTCGCTGCAGGCAGGGCTGGTGGCCACGGACGACCGGGCGCTCGCGTCCGGTCGCCGCCACATCGCGGCGGTCCGGACGGCCGACGCCGTCGAGCTGTTCGTCGACGGCCGCTCGGTGGGCCGCACACGCGCCGGCGACGGCGCGGCACCGCTCGACCTCGGCTCCGGGACGCTCGTCCTGGGCGACGGGCCGCGGGCCCGATTCGAGGGACGCATGGGTCAGGTGCGCCTGGATCGCCGAGCGCTCGACATGCACGAGATCGCCGCCCTCGCCACGCGATGACCGGCCCGACCGAATACCTCGCGGTGACCGGAACGGCGCCTGCCTGGCTCGTTGACGCCGTGGGTGGCACCGCGATCGTCGCGGCGGCTCGCCTGGGCTGGGGCTTCAGCAACGAGACATGGCGGGTCGACACGGCGGACGGTCTGCGACTCGCCGTGATGCGACCGGCTCGGCAGGACGCCGCGGCTGGACTGCGGAGGATCTTCACGCTGGCTGGGCCGCGGCTCGCCGCGGCCGGGATCCCGGTCCCCGAGGTCGTCGACCTGCCAGGCGCTGGGCCGGGGATCGTGGTGACGCGCTTCGTCGAGGGCCGCCCGGCCGCGGAGCTGCTGGGCGAGCCGGGCGGGCCGGCTGCGATGGGGACCTTGCTCGGGACGGCGTGGCAGCGTCTCGGCTCGGTCGATCCGGCCGGTCTGCCGCTCGATGCCTCGTGGTCGACGCCGATCGAGCTCGCGTCGCATGCGCGCCGCTGGGCGGCCAGCGCCGAGGGGCGGCTCGCGCCGGACCAGCGGTGCCGGGTGGACGGATGGATCTCGAGCCTCCCGTCGCTGCTCGGCGGCCGATCGATCGGGTTCGTGCACGGCGACTTTGCGCCGGTGAACGTGCTCGTCGACGGGGGCCGCCTGGCGGCCCTCGTCGACCTCGAGACGGCTCGCGTCGGTGATCGGCTGCTCGATGCGGCCTGGTTCCGCTGGATCGTGGGCTACCACCACCCGGCGGCGCTGCCGGCGGCCTGGACGGCGTTCGCGGACAGGGCGGGTCTCGATGACCGCGACGCCGCGACCCGCGCGCTCCTCGATATCCTCCCGTCGCTCCGGATCCTCGAGATCCTCGCCGACGATGGCCTGAACGAACCGCAGCTGGGACACTGGACGGCGATGCTATCCGCCGCGCTCGCGATGACCGATGCCTGATCCGGCCCGGACCCTGACGCTCGTGATCATGGGCGTCAGCGGGTCGGGCAAGACGACGATCATGGAGGCGCTCGCCGAGCGGCTCGACGCGGTGTCCGCGGACGGGGACTCGTTCCACTCCGCCGCGAACATCGCGAAGATGCACAGCGGGATCCCGCTGACCGACGACGACCGCTGGCCGTGGCTCCGCGCCATCGCCCGCTGGATCGGCCAGCAGGAGCAGGATGGCCACGACGCGATCGTGGCGTGCTCGGCGCTCAAGCGCAGCTATCGCGACGTCCTGCGCGACGGGCACCCGAGCGTCCGGTTCGTATTCCTCGACGTGCCTCGTGGCGTCCTGGAGGAGCGGCTGCGGGAACGTCATGGGCATTACATGCCGGCGTCGATGCTCCAGTCGCAGCTCGACGCGCTCGAGCCGCTCGGAGACGACGAACCGGGCTTCGAGATCCCCGCCGACCGCCCGCCGCCGGTGCTCGTCGACGACATCCTTCGACGCCTCGGCCGGGCCGGCTCGCCCGGGTCGTGACCTGGGCCGCCTCGTAGCCGGGCGCGCTATGCATCGGATGCGCCTTACGACGAAGCACGGCGTCGCGCGGGCGTCGTCCGCTGGTCGGCGTGGCCGTCCTTCGTCGGACCATGCAGCCGATGCGCCGCCCGTCGGCTGAGGACGTGATCCGGGCGGTATGGGCACCTGGTGTGACCGTACGTTCGTCGCAACACGCATCGGATGCATGATGGGCGCCGTCGGGCGCGACAACCCCGACAGGGTTTACGGCGAGGTCATCCTCACGAGCTCGAACTGCTCGTCCCCGCCCGTCACGTCAGCCTCGCGGAGCTCGCCGACGCCCTTTGCGTAGGCCTTCTCGCTGAGGACGTCCGGCTCTAGCGGCGTCCACTCGGCGGTGATCAGGGCTGCCGCGTAGGAACCCGCCGCGACCTTGACGTCGGCGTCGGTCAGGAGAACGACGAAGTAGTCCTCGGCATGGCCCGGGTAATGCTCCTGAGCGCCGCTGGCGCCGATCTGCGGGTCGGCCGGCATGATGATCCCAGGGAGCGCGCCATCGACGCCCGTCCGCCAGGAACCCTCGGTCGAGATGACCTTGCCCGCGTCGTCGAGCTCGGCCGTGGCCTCGCCGAAGTACCAGACGTTGCCGGCCCGGTCCTGGGCATACCAGTCATCGGTCCGCTCGCGGACGCTTCCGCCCTGGACCAGCTCGTCATGGACGACGACACAGGTCACACCGGCGATCGAACTCGTGTCGGGCGTCACGCTCATCGTGTCGACGCCCTTCTCGCCGTCCTTCACACCGCGGTACGTCCATACGGTCCCGGGTGCAAGCGGGAACCACGGGTTGTCGACCCTGGCCACGAAGTCGGCCGGATCGATCGTCGCAGGGGCACCGCTCGACGAGGCGGGCGCCACTGCGGCGTTGGGCGATGACGTTGCTGAAAGACTCGACGGAACGCCGGCTGACGGCGATGGCCGGACGGATCCGGGGACGGCTCGCTCCGATGCCGAGGGACCCGGCGTCGAAACCGTAGCGCCGCATGCGGCGAGCACGATGGCAGGGATCACCATCACGATCCGCGACAGCCCGGATGGGATCCGGGGATCGAGCGACCGATCAGTCGCTACCCACGGCAACCTCCTCGGCGTCCGTGCTCCGGTCTCCGTGTGGTTTACGCCGGCACGGTCCGCTCGATCCACCGAGGCAACGACCGGCTGATCGGTTTCAGCCGGATCCGATCAAGGCCGATAGGCCAGCTCGGGGTACCGACGCTCGATGAGGCTTCGAAGCGCGACGGCGTCGTCCTCGGTGCCCGCACGATACGGCGCCCGGACCCCGAGCGGCATGTCCGGCAGGATGCCCGCCCGGGCGCACAGTTTCGCCAGTGCCGCCGAGGCCGTCAGGTGCCCGGTCAGGCCTCCCACTCGGCGATGAGCCCCTTCGCGAGGGCCGTCCGCCGGTCCGCCTCGGCCCAGTCCGCCCCCTCGATCGCGCGCCACCAGTCCACCGTCCACGCTGGGTTGAGGTTGGCCATCCATGAGCAGAACGCGACCGACGGATAGCCGGACGACGGCCCGATCCCGACGTCGACCGGCAGGTGGACGAGTCCCGGCGTCGCGTCGCAGATCGCCTTGAACTCGGCCGGATCCCAGCCGTCGTACTTGGATCCGATCACCGACGGGACCGCCTCGGCGATCGCGCGGATCCGGGTCGCGTCGAGCACGCGGCCGATGCGCTCGGTGTTGTAGACGAGGATCGAGACATCCGGACATCACCGTAGATGGCGGACACGTCGTAGCTGATGATCCGCGACGTGATGCCGCTGATGCGCATCCGGAGATGATGCCGTCCGCGACGTGGCGATGAGCGCCCGGCCGCAGAAGCCGGCACGTCGATCCCGGATCTCCGGCTATGCTGGCGAGCATGCCCGAGCGCATGGCTGACCCTCCGTTGACCGGCGGTCATCTGTCCAGCGCCAGGTCGGACTGATGCTGACGATGGCCGCAGGTCCTCCGGTCGCCGTTCCCTCCGGCTCGCCGCCTGCGGCCGCCACGCCAGGCGTGTCGGAGTCGGCGGAGCCGCTCGCGCCGTCGCTGCGGCCTGCATTGTTCTCACTGGTCCTGGCCCAGTTCCTGTGCAGCTTCGCGGGGACGAGCACGAACGTCGCGATCACGCAGATCGCCACCGACTTCGGGACGAGCGTCCAGGTGATCCAGACCGCGATCACGCTGTTCACGCTCACGATGGCGGCCCTGATGATCCCGGCCAGCAAGCTCACGGATATCGTCGGGCGAAAGCGGTGTTTCGCGGTCGGCCTGCTTGTCTACGGGGCCGGCGCCTTGATCGCCGCCACGTCGGGCGGACCGGGCATGTTCGTGCTCGGCTATTCGATCGGCCAGGGCGTCGGGACGGCGCTGCTCATCCCGCCCGTCTACATCTTCGCCACGGTGCTCGTCACCGGCACGGTCGGTCGAGCGCGCATCTTCGGCGCGATCAGCGCGGCCGCGGGCATCGGCTCGGCAGCGGGGCCACTGATCGGGGGGACGATCACGAGCCTGACGAGCTGGCGTGTGACCTTCGGCGTCCAGGCGCTGATCGTGATCATCGTTCTGCTCCTCGGCCGCCGGCTCGTGGATACGCGAGCCCGCGGGTCGCGCCACGGCTTCGATGTGGCGGGTGCCGCGCTGTCGGCGCTCGGACTGGTCCTGCTGGTCGTCGGGATCCTGCTGACCGGCACGTACGGCTGGGGCATCACCGTCTCCGGCACGACGCCGGCGGGCATGCTCGAGCTGGCACCGGGGAGCCTTTCGCCGGTCTGGCCCCTCGTCGTGCTCGGGTTCGTCTTCCTCGGCCTGTTCGTGCGACATCTCAGCGTCGTCGAGCGCTCGGGCGGAACGCCGCTGCTGTCCCCTCGGATCCTCCGGAACCGCGTCTCGAACCTCGGGTTGATCACGCAGCAGACGCAATGGATGATCCTGCAGGGCTTGGCGTTCGTCGTGTCGGTGTTCGTCCAGACGGTCCGTGGGCTCGGTCCGATCGAGACCGGACTGGTCCTCACGCCCGCGACGATCGGCATCCTCGCCGCCTCGCTGGCGGCGCCGCGGATGGCCGGCAGGCGCCCTCAGGCGTTGCTGGTCCAGGCAGGGTTCGTGGCCACGATCGTGGGCATCGTCCTGCTCGTGCTCTTCGCCTCGCCGACCTCGAGCTTCGCGAGCTTCATCCCGGGCCTGCTGCTGACCGGACTTGGGATCGGGGTGATGCTCACGGCGTCGGTGAACATCGTCCAATCGTCGTTTCCCGAGGCGGACCAGGGCGAGATCTCGGGACTCTCCCGTGCCGTGTCCAATCTCGGATCGTCCCTCGGGGTCGCGATCGCCGGAAGCGTCGTCGTGTCCAGCGCGTTCACTGGCTCAGAAGGGTATGGCTACGCATTGATCGTGCTGGGTGGCGTCGCCGTCATCGGCCTGGTCGCAGCCCTGCTCCTGCCGAGACGAACACCCTCGGCCGCAGCGACGTAGCGCCCGTCCGCCCGAGCCGGGCCGCGCACCGTGGCTCAGGGCACGGGGAGCGCGATGCCGGCCTCTCGACAGTCATCGATCAGCTCGTCGAGCCCCTCATCGGTGTCGACCAGTCCGGGCACCCCGCAGACGACGCGATCCAGGCCCAGCTCGACCCACCGACGGAGCTCCTCGGCGCGCGGCAGCAGCGTGCTGAAGTCGTAGGCCATGACGGCCGGCAGGTCCTCCTGACGCATCATCCGTTGCCGCCCGGTGACGCGAAGCCCGGGATACGGCCAGGCCGGGTTCGTCCCGGTCGCCATCCTGAGCGTCGCCGGGTCTCGGCCGATCTCGTCGCACCGCCCGCGGACCGCCTCGATGGCGTCCGCCATCTCGTCGACCGCCGCGTCGATGTTGATCTCGTCGGCGTACCGCGCCGCGAGCGGGAAGGTCACGTTCCGCCCGTGCCCGGCGACCAGCAACCGGATGTGGTCGCCGCCACCGGTGCGTGGCGCGTTGGCGACATCCTCGACGTGCGCATGGGCCCCGGTGAACGTGAACGGCGCCTCGTCGCGCCGTGTCATGCGGCTCACGATCTCGAAGTGCTCCGACGAGGATCGCGAGGCGCTCCTTGAGCTCGGGGTACGGCTGTCCGAACGCCCGAGCCTCGTTGTCCTTGAAGCCCGCGCCCAGCCCCAGGACCAGCCGCCCGCCGCTGATCGTGTCCAGCGTCGCCGCCATCTTGGCGGTCATCGCCGGGTTCCGGAACGTGGAGTTGATGACGCAGAAGCCGATGTCGACCCGTGGGACCAGCGCCGCGACGGCGGTCTGGATGGTCACGCAGTCGAAGGCCGGTCCTTCCGGGTCCCACTTCGCGAGGACGTGTTCACCCGTCCACAGCGAGTCGAAGCCCAGGCGCTCGCCCAGCCGCGCGATCTCGAGGATGCGGGCCCAGGCGTCGGCCGGCCGCCAGCCCTCGAACTCGTTGAAGTAGCCCTGCGGCAGCAGCAGCCCGACCTTCATCGCATCACTCCGCCGCGAGGCGACGGACACGACGCCCGGCCAGGAACACGTCGAGCGGGCGGCCGAGGACATCGAGGTCCGCGACCGGATCGCCCGGCACGACCAGGATGTCCGCATCACGTCCCGGAGCCAGCCGGCCGACGGTCTCGCCGACGGCGATCGCCTCCGCCGCACCCGAGGTTCCCGCGACCAGCGCTTCGGTCGTGGACAGCCCGGCGTCCGTGAGCGCGTGCATCTCGAGCCAGCTGTTGCCCGCCCGGTAGTAGCCCCATGCGGAGTCCGAGCCCGCCATCAATCGGACGCCCGCGTCGTGGAGCCGGCGGACCGTGTCGAGCTTCTCGTCGTAGAGCCGCGAGAGCTCCGTGTGCGTCGCGACATCCTCCGGCGTCGGCGTCAGCCCGGCGGCCAGATCGTCGCGATACCGCCACAGCCAGGCGCGCAGGTCGTGCATCGTCGGGTTCACCCAGACGCCCGATCCGGCCATCCGATCGGCGAGGTCGGGCCGCCAGCGGTACGTCCCGTCGGCCTCGGCCATGGAGCAGTGGATGACCATGTCGATCCCCGCGTCGAGGACCGCCTCGATCGCGCTGTTCGGGACGGCATGTGCCGCCGTCAGCAGCTCGTGGCGATGCGCCTCGTCGATGAGCGCCTCGAGCTCCGGGGGCGTGAACGCCGGCAGGAACGGGTGCGACGTCCGGGTGCTGCCGCCCGACGACATGACCTTGATGAAGTCCGCGCCCTCGGCGACCAGGCGGCGGACCGCCGATCGGACGCCCTCGACCCCGTCGGCCGCACCGCCGAAGTAGTGGAGGTGGCCACCCGTGATCGTGACCGCGCGCCCCGCGACGACCATCCGCGGGCCCTCGGTGATGCCCAGCCGGATCGCGTCGCGGATGACGAACGCCACGCGACCCATGGAGCCGTTCTCGCGGATGGTGGTGACACCGGATCGCAGCATCGCCTGGGCGTTGACGGCGGCCCGGACGAGCAGGAGCTCCTCGCCCTGCGCCGCGACGTCGTCGCCGCGCGTGCCATCCCCGATGCCCGCCAGGTGGGTATGACCGTCGACCAGGCCCGGCAGGATGGTGGCGTCCCCGTAGTCGTGGGTCGCGGCGCTCGCGCCGTCCGGGGGCCGCACGTCGGCCCGCCGCCCGATGGCCCGGATCGTCGAGCCCTCGAGCAGGATGGCGGCGTCCTCGAGTGACGGCGCGCCGGTCCCATCGAACAGCCGAGCGGCGGTGAGGATCGAGAACGCACCACTCGTTTGTGTCAACGTCTTCCTCCGTGATCGACCACATCGAGAGCCATGTCGTCTACGAGAACCCCCAGCCGATGCTGCGCAGCCGGCACGGCTACTTCCCGGGTCTGGTGCAGCTCGCCTCCGGGGAGCTGCTCGCGCTGCTGGTCATCGGCGAGGCGTTCGAATCCGTCGACCTCACCACCCACGTTGCTCGCTCGTCCGACGACGGCCGGACCTGGACGCTGCAAGGACCGCTCCTGGACAAGTCGCGCGACAGCCGTCCGACCAGCGATTTCCTCAAGCCGCTGGTCCTCCGGGACGGCTCGCTGATCGCGCTGGGCTACCGCTTCCATCGCGATGACCCGGAGCAGACGATCGCGATCCAGGAGACCGATGGCGCGCTGCCCGGTGACGACATCGTCGCATCCTCGACGGACGACGGACGGACGTGGAGCGCGGCGAGGATCATCCCGCGGCGCACGCCCGAGCTCCTGGAGATCCCGTCGCGCTCGGTGCAGCTCGCGTCCGGCGACATCGTCGCGACGGCCGGCCTGTTCACGATGCCCGACGGGTCGCGTCCGAGCGGCCAGTTCGGGCCACTCCTCCGGAGCACGGATGGCGGCCAGACCTGGGACGACGGGGTCCGCTACTTCGACTCGCCGCAGCACTCCATCGCCGCCTACGAGTCGCACGTGTGCGAGATGCAGCCCGGCCGCCTCGTCGCGATCTGCTGGGCGTTCGACATCGCGGCGGGCCGCTACCTCTCGAACCAGGTGACGGTGTCGCACGACGACGGGCACACCTGGTCGGCACCCATCGACACGGGGCACCAGGCCGAGTCCGCGAACCTCCTGTACCTGGGCGGCGAGCGGTTGCTCAGCATCCACTGCCACCGCGGCGCCGACGTCGGGCTGGTCGTTCGGCGTCATCGACTTCACCGGGGATCGCTGGACGCCGATCGCGGAACGCACGATCTGGGGCGGCTCGATGCCGCAGCAGACGCACGACGGGCAGACGTTCTTCGAGTTCGCCCACGCGATCCGGTTCGGCCAGGGCTCGCTCCTGCGGTCGCGCAGCGGGGACATCCTGGCCACGCACTGGTGCGTCGTCGACGGCCAGGGCCGGGTCCTGACGCACCGCTTGCGGGTCACACTGGACTGATCCTCTCGAGGCGGCCGGCGGGCGCGCCGGATCGGCGGGATCCACCGTGGACCCCGCCGATCCGAGCGAAGGCGAGACCTACTTGACCGTGACCTGGATCAGGCCGTTCACCGCTGCTGCGACCGAGACGTCGTCGGCTCCGTCGAGGGAGTCGATCGTGAGCCGGTCGAGCGCGGGGTCTGGATGCGCGATCCGCACCGAGGCCGCGAGGCCGGCGACGTCGACGGCTCCGCCGTTCGCGGTGGCCGCGATCATGTCGATGCCGGCCGTGCCCTCGATCTGGACCGCGTCGGCGGCGCCGTCGGAGAAGTCGCTGCCGGGGCTGTTCGCCAGGTCCGCGCTGACATCGGTCAGGCCGGTGCCAGCCAGATCGTCGATGGTGACGCTATCGGTCCCGTCGAGGGCGTTGACGTCGAGCGCCTCGATGTCGTTGAGATCCATGACGATGCCACCGAGGTTCCGGGTGAACCGCACCCGGTGACCCACGGCCGTCGCGGCGAAGACCTCGTTGCCGCCTGATCCGTTGAACACGTGCGTGTCGAAGCCCGGCCCACCATCGACGGTGTCCGAGCCATCGCCCGGGTCCCACACGAAGGTGTCGTCGCCGGACCCGAGGAACGCGGTGTCGGCGCCGCCGTTGCCGTCGACGAAGTCGTTGCCGCGACCGCCGAAGAAGGTCTCGTTGCCGCTGCCGCCGAGGAGGATGTCGTCGCCTCGGCCACCGGACACGATCGTCGGCTTGGCGGTCGTGAAGGCGCCGTTGGCGGTGTCGAGGAGGACGAAGTCGTTGCCGCGTCCCGCCTGGACGACGATCGATCCGAAGCGGGCGGTGTCGAAGGTGGCGTCGGCCGAGCCATCGGCGTCGATGTCGACGTGCAGCTGGGTGGGGTCCGTTGCGCTCAGGCGGAGCGCGATCCGGTCGGCGAACGGGCTACCGGTCACGCGGAGCGTGCCGTCGACGACCTTTGCCCGAACGGCGGGCGCCGCGCTCACGGCCGGAACGGCGATCGCCGCGGTGAGTGCCGCCAGGGAGGTCGCCGCCAGCAGTGTCTTTCGTGTCATCTCATCTCCTACCGCCATCCGATGTCTCTCATCGGCCGGACGTGGTCGGTGGGGGATGACGTGTCGAAGGGGAAACGGGACACCGGTGGCAACCGGATTTCTCAGCGAGTGCCGCCGTCCGTGGGCCCGCGGGATGCCCGTCCCGAGGGAGATCCAGGCCGGATGTCGACTCCGTAGCGGGGACGTGGATCGACAGCCGCAGCCCTCAAGGAGACGACATGACCGCGTTGTTCCATGACATCTGGGATGACGACGAACCCATGATGGAGCGCGCTCCCGAAGCGATCGCGCTACCGCCTGCGGGGTCGCAGGAGGCGGATGGAGGGCCGGAAACGGCGTCGCACCTGCGGCCGACAGGCGCGGTGCACGCTCCCAGTCCCGAGGCAGCCAGACGCGAGCGCGTCACCGCGCTCCTGGCCCGGATCCGACCCCGGTGACGTCTCGGCACGTCCTTCCCGGACGGTGCCTTCGACAAGGATCAGAAGGGCGACTCCAGGCCGGCCAGGAGCTTGCGTAGCAACCGTTCGAGCGTCTGGATCTCCTTCGGATCGAACCGCTCCAACAGCTCCCGATCGCTGACGGAGTTGGCCTCGACGGCGGCATCGACGATCTCGAGACCCGCGTCGGTCAACTCCACGATCACCCCGCGGCGGTCCTCGGGATCGGGCAGCCGCCGCACAAATCCGCGACGCTCCATCCGATCCAGCCGGCTGGTCACGCCCGCCGAGGACAGCATCAGCCCGTGACCGAGCCGGGTCGGGGACAAGCGATGCGGCGGTCCGGCCGTTCGCAGCGCGCTCAGCATCCCGACCTCTCCACGGCTCAGCCCGAACCGGTCGAAGACGGCTTCCTGCCGCCGCGCGAGGTGCGGCCCGATCCGCGCCAAGCGTGCGGTCACCTGGAGCGATCCCACGTCCAGGTCGGGGCGGGCGCTGTCCCACTTGGCCAGCAACTTGTCGGTGAAGTCGTCGGACATTTGCCCAATGGTAATCGCACCTCTGTCGCATGAGAGTATCTATCTCGCGAGAAAGATATTCGCGTGTATCTCAGGAGTGAAGCGATGGCTGCAACCGGGACGCTCGGCGGAGCCCCTCCCACTGTGGATCGATCGGTGCGCGACGCGTGCGCCGACGGATGTCTCCTCCGCGAGATGATCGGCGGGTCCGAAGCGGCCTTCGCCGCCCTCTACGACCGGTACAGCGCCCCGATCTTCGCGACGGCCCAGCAGGCATCACAGGACCGTGGGGTCGCGGCGGAGGTCGTCCAGGAGACCTTCCTCGCGCTCTGGAACCGGGCCGAGCTCTTCGATCCATCGCGCGGCTCGCTCATCGCCTGGCTGTCCACGATCGCCAGGAACCGGACCGTCGACCACTACCGCGCCGCACGCCGCCGATCGGTGGCGGCACCGTTCTCCGCCTTCGGTGAAGCGGATGCCACGGACGCGTCGACCGACTGGCTCGAGCGGTCCGGCCAGCTCGTCGCCGCCGCGGCGCCCGAGCCCGATCCGGAGGCGGCCTTGTCGTCCAAGGAGACACGCGAAGCGCTCGCCGCCGGTGTGGCGGTCCTCCGGTCGCCCGAGCGGCAGGTCATCCTCCTCGCCTACCAGGAGGGCCTATCCCAATCGGAGATCGCGGCACGTCTGGGCTGGCCCATCGGGACCGTCAAGACGAGGATGCGGCGGGCGCATCGCCGACTGCGTGAGCAGCTGGGATCGTCGCTTTCGCCAGAGCCCGGTGCAGGCTGACCCAGCGGCGGTTCCCGAGCCTCAGCGCGCAGCGTGGAGCTGGTCGGCGTACGACTCGAGCGCTCGGGCCACCTTGGCCAGCGGCTCCATCAGGGCGAGCGTGCACAGGTCGCCGCACCGGACGGCGAACGACGCCGCGTCCCGCAGCCGTTCCTCCATGAGTACCCATGCCGCATCGCGATGCGGCAGCAGGTAGTCGACCGCGTAGAACAGCTCGAAGCCGGGGCCAGCGGTGACACCGGGCCGGTCCGGTCCCACGGGTTGCGTCGTGACGATGGACCCGAGCGGCTTGATCACCGTGTACATCATCCCGACCGACACGTTCGCCAGGACCTCGAGCTGCTCGGGCGTCTCATCGGTGTTCGCGAAGTAGCGCGACAGCAGCTGCAGCAGGACCTCGTACGCCACGTTCAGCAGGTCCATGGCGCGCGTCGTCCCGGGATCGGTGATGAGCGGCACGCTGACGCCGGTCGCCTGGGGCCGCACGTTGGCCGCCACGACCGGCCGGGTGGGCTCGAACGCCGGGTCTGACCGCTTCGCCTCGAGGTAGTCGTCGAGGATGCCGAGCAGGCGCCCGAAATGGGCGTCGCGCCACTCGCCACGTGCGCCCTCGCCCTGCTCGACGATCGTGTCGATGGCCTGCCGCGCCGAGGCCAGGTCGGTGACCGCGACGAGCTCGGGCCACCGGAAGTGCACCTCGGTCGCCTGCGCGCTGGGTGGGCCGATGAACAGCCGCTCGGGTCCGAGGCGCTCGGTCAGTCGCTCGAACCCGGCCTGGATCGACCGGTAGAGCTGGCCGATCGTGTCGAACTCCTGCAGGGACGGGACGATCTCGTCCTGGTCGTCGTGGGGCAAGCGCCACGGCCTGCTCGATCGCCTCGAATCCCTCGGCGTCCTCGATGTCCATGCCCTCGGGTCGTTCGAGGAACGCGAAGTGGCGTAGCGCCGCTTCGCCGAACGGCACCAGCTCGATCCGGACCCCGGCCGGGTAGCTGTACGCAGGCATCGGGAAGTTCGGGCGCGCGAGGCGGGGCGCCGCGCCGACGGCTGTCAGCAGGTTCTGGACGAGCGCCAGATGGAGCATCTCCTGCTCGCTGATGGACAGGAGCGTCTTGCGCCAGCGGTGGACCGCGGCCAGCGGTCGGGCGTCAGCCCCTCCTCGACGCTCTGCTTGAGCGAGAACGCGGCGAACAGGTACTGGAGCATGACCAGGTGCTCGAGCTCCGCGCGCCTTGCCGAGCGTGTAGATGAGCGCCTCGCGGTGCTCGAGACCGCCGCCGGCAGGGTCGTCCTTGCCCCGGCGGACGGCGAGGACGCTCGCCAGCGGACCGTGGGGGTCGGTCGATGCGCTGCTCGATCACGCGCGACGGTCACCGCTCGGCGGTCGGGTAGCCCGGGAGACCCGGGAGCGTAGAGGCGGTCGTCCACGTAGCACCATCGCCAGTCCTCGTCGGGTTGCGCGGACCGGATCATCGGATGGCCCGTCTCGCGGAAGTGCGCCGTCGCGTGTCGGTTGGGACTCTCGTTGCAGCAGCTCGTCCGGCCGCAGACGAGGCACTGACGCAGGTGCACCCAGACGTCATCGGTCTCGACGCACGACGCAGCAGACGTCGAGCGGGGGGTCGACCTGGATCTCGGTCTCGAAGTGGTCACAGAACAGCGTCACGTGACGACCTCTCGGGTGAGCGCAGGCGCCCCCACGCTCGAGACACTAACACCGAACCTTCACGACCTGCCCGCCGCGCGCCGATGTCAGCCCGACCGCGCTCCCGCACCCGCATCGCCCGGGTTCGTCGGACGCGCCCCGCCCCCGGGTCCGAGCGCATTCGCCTCCTCGAGGTAGCCCCGGAACGCGTCGGCCAACTCCGTGAACTCGAGCGGGAAGATGTACTTGGTCGACGGGCTCTGACCCAGCGCCTTGAACGCCTCGAGGTACTGGAGCGCCATCGTCTTCTGATCGATCTGCGACGCCGCCTGGAAGATCCGCTCGAGCGCCAGCGAGAACCCTTCGGCCCGCAGGATGGCGGCCTGGCGATCGCCCTCGGCACGCAGGATCTCGGCCTGCTTGGTCCCTTCGGCGACGTTGATCGCGGACTGCCGGCTGCCCTCCGACTCGGTGATGACCGCCCGTCGGGTCCGCTCAGCCGAGAGCTGCCGGTTCATCGCGTCCTGGACGTCACGCGGCGGGGTGATCTCGCGGATCTCGACCGTCGTGACCTTGCCGCCCCAGCGCTCGGTCACCTCGTCGAGCTTGACGCGGAGCACCTCGTTGATCTGCTCGCGCTTCGACAGCACGTCGTCGAGGAGGATGTCGCCGACCACCGCGCGGAGCGTCGTCGTGGCGATGTTCTGCAGCGCCCCGTTGAAGTTCTGGACCTCGATCACGCTCCGGTACGGGTCGGCGATCCGCCAGTAGATCAGGAAGTCGATGCTGATCGGCGCGTTGTCCTTGGTGATGCCGGTCTGACTGGGCACCTCGATGAACTGCTCGCGCAGGTCGACCCGCACGCCGCGCTGGACGACCGGCACGACGAACACCCAGCCGGGGCCTTTGACCTCGTTGGGACTCGTCCGACCGAGCGTGAACACCAGCAGCCGCTCGTACTGGTTGACGATCTTGATGGCCGCGAAGAACACGAACAGCGCGACCAGGACGATGAACAGGACGGCCAGCGCGATCGCGACGATCTCCATCCGGGTGCTCCTACTCTCCCGCCGGCGCCGGCGCCGTCGGCACCGGCTCGGGCGCGACGATCAGGGTGAGTCCGCGCTGGCCCACCACGCGAACGGGTCGTCCCTGCTCGATCCGCGCTCCGTCGGTGGACGTCGCCGTCCACTCCTCCCCGGCGGCCAGGACGACACCCGCAGGGGCAAGGGCCGTCTTGGCCACACCGAGCTCTCCAAGGGCGACCTCCCTGACACCACCGGCGCCGAATGCGTCCTCGTTCGCTCCGCGTCTGCGGGATGCCGCCCTGAAGACCCCGACCACGACGAAGATGACCACCCCCGCGACGATGGCACCGAGCACGACCTGGTCGATGGTCACGAAGCCTCCCCGGTCGAAGCGGTGCCCGCCGATCCCGCCTCGACGATGAGCGTCAGCCCTTCCTGGCCGACGACCCGCACGTGCGCGCCGGGGGCGATACCGATCGGGCTGGCCGACCGGGCGGTCCACTCCTCCCCGGCAGCGTAGACCACGCCGAGCGGGGAGAGCGGTGTCTTGACCAGGGCGTCACTCCCAGCCGGCACGATGTGGCTGCCGCCGGCGCCGTACGTCGCGCCGAACGCGTAGCTCCGTCGCCGGGCCCGCACCACCGTCACGAGCACCAGCGCGACGTACACGCCGCGTGGCGATCGCCATGCCCAGGATCAACGGCGTGGCCACGGTCACATCCGGAGCCGTCGGGCTGCCCGGAGCCGTGTACAGCGTGAACGCGCCCAGCACGAAGCAGATGAGCCCGCCGATGGCCAGCAGACCATGGCTGGTGACCGTGAACTCGAGGACGAACAGGACGATCGCCAGCAGGATCAGCAGGAGACCGGCCACGTTGAGCGGCAGGCTGCCGAAGCCGATGAAGGCGAGGACGAGCGCGATCGCACCGACGATGCCGGTCACGAAGTTCGGGCTCTGCACCTCGAACAGGAGGCCGTAGAACCCGATCGTCAGGAGGATGAATGCGACGTTCGGGTCGGACAGGAGGTGGATGAACGACTGGAACGGGTTCATCGGCAGGTCGACGAGGGGCGCGTCCGCGATGTCGATGGTCACCGGCTGGGACGCGACCGTGACGACCTGGCCATCCGCCTGTCGGCGCACGTCCTCGATCGAGGTTGCGATGCCGTCGACGGCGCCCAGGCGCACGGCTTCGACGGCCGACGAGCTGACGGCCTTGTCGACCGTCGAGACGGCCCAGTCGACGTTGCGGCCTCGTGTCTCAGCGACCGACCGGATGTTGGCGATCGCGTCGTTCTTGACCTTCTCGCCGATCGTGCCGGTGAGGTCCTCGCCGCCGGAGCCGACGGGGACGCCGCGCCGATGTTCGTGCCGGGCGCCATGTACGCGAGGTTGGCCGCCAGCGTGATGAACGTCCCGGCACTGGCTGCACGTCCACCGCTGGGCGCGACCCAGACGATGGCCGGGACGGGCGCCTCGAGCAGCGCGGACACGATCCGCTGCGTCGCATCGAGGGAGCCACCGGGGGTGTTCGAGCTGCACGATCAGGGCCGGTGAGGCGTCTTCGGCGGCACGATCGACCGCCGCCTCGATGTAGCCGGCCATGACGTTGTCCACGACCCCGGTCGCGGTGATGACGTAGACCGGCGCGGACGGGTCGCCGGCCGCCGCCGGGGACGCGCTCGGACCGCTCGGCGAGGGACTCGGGCTGGGGTCCGCGGCATCGGTCGGCGGAGCGGAGGTGCCGGCGACGGTCAGGATCGAGCCACGCAGCCCCGGCAGCGAGGCCGAGGCGACCTAGGTGGCGACGGACACGAAGTCCGTGATGTCCTGGTTCGGGTCGTGGCTGCATCGACGGGTCGTCCTGATCCTCGACCGGATTATCACCCGGGCGTGTCAGGACCTCCGCATGGGTCCCCGTCGGGCCCAGTCGCGCATCCGTCGGGCGCCGCCGAACGGCGGTCAGGCCCGGACCGTGCCCGCCGCGGCGAAGGCCATCGCACGCTGGAGCGCGGCCTCGCGCATCTCCTCGGGGATCTCGACCGGTCCGCCGACCGTCATCGCACGGATGGCCGCCATCGCCGCCTCTTCGACGATGCCGCCGACCTGGACCGCCAGCTCGGGCGTCCGATGGAAGACCAGCACGCCGTGGTTGGCGAGCAGGACCGCCGGCGCGCCGCCGGCTGTCGCGGCCCGGATGTTCGCGACCGCCTGCTCCGAACCGCGGGGACCATAGGCCGCGACCGGTACGCCGTTCGGGAGGCCGAACATCGCGAGAGCCTCGATCCAGCAGTCGATGGGCCGTCGCGCGACCGCGAAGGCGGTGGCGAACGGCGAGTGGGTATGCACGACGCAGCCGACCTCGGGGTGGTCCTGGTAGAGCGCGGTGTGCATCGCGACCACCGCACCCTGGATCGGCGGCAGCGTGCCCTCGCGCAGGGTGCCGTCGAGACCGACGCGGACGACGTCGTCCGGCCCGACGCCCTGCAGCGACGGCGCGGAGGTGAAGTACATCTCGTCGCCATCGCCGGCGCGAAGACTCACATTGCCGTGCCCGTTGACCGAGATCGCTCCGCTCGCGACGACCCGCCGCGCCGCCTCGACGACCCCGGAAACGAGGGTTGCATCCATGTCCCGATCCTCGGTTCGCTGGCTCCGGCCGGGCGGCGCGCAGCGGGCCGTGCGTGGTGCCGGATCCGCGAACGTACACCCGTCGTGTCAGGAACGCGGTGCGTCGGTCCGCCGGGTCAGTGCGGGGCTGTCCCGGAGCGGATCGAAGCGACGACGTCGAGGATCGCCTGGCTCGAGGCCGACGCGTCGTCACCCGAGACGAGCGAGTCGTGCGTGGCTGCCGGGATGATGCGGTGGACGCTCTCGGTCGAGAGTCCCGCGAGCCGGTCCTGCGCGGCCCCCCAGCCCGGCTGCCCACCGCTTCCGGCGCTCACCACGATCAGCGGCAGCGAGCCGAGGCTCGTCACCGACTGCGCCTGGTCGAGCACGTCGGGGAGCTCCACGACCGCGTCCCGATACGCCCGCCCATAGGCGGGAGTCGCGTCTTCATCGCCGAACAGCCGCATGACGCCGATGCGGGCCAGCGGCGCGATGAGGGAGGCCAGCGGCCGCAGCACGAGTCGGTAGGTGGTCGGATAGTCCGGCAGCGCGGTGAAGGCGTCGGCAGGCTGGGCGTCGAGGAGGACGAGCCCTGCCAGCTGGTCCGGATAGCGCCCCGCGAAGACCCGGACGTAGTCGCCACCCGACGAGTGGCCGACGAGGACATACGGCCCAGCCACGCCGGCGCGATCGAGGAGCGTCTGCAGATCGGTCGCGAGCGCGATGCCGTCCTGTGGTCCGGACTCGTCGCTCCGGCCATGACCCGCCCGGTCATAGGCGCAAACCTTCGTCGATGCGGCGATGGTCGGTGCGATGCGCGACCAGGACGACGACGACGCGCCGAGACCCGCCTGCAGGACGACGGTCGGGCTCCCGGACCCCGAGCACTCGAGGTACAGCCGACGGCCACCGACATCGATCAGCTGGCCGCTTCCGCTGTCCCTCGCCGGCTGGGATGCGGCGACCAGGGTTTCCATCGCTCCACCGATGCGCGATGAGCACGAGGACGGCGATCGGCGGGATGACGAGCCAGCGTCCCCAGCCCGTGAGGTGGTGCCGAACCTGCACCACCATCCAAGCCCCCACGACGATCAGGCCCACCGGCCACACCCAGCTCAGGACGTCCATGGCGGCTGGTCCCGGTCGGAACAGGATCAGGCCCAGCCCGACCAGTCCGAGCGCGACGGCGGGGACGGCCATCCACGGCTGCGGCTGCGCGCTGGACCGTGTCGTCAGGATGGCCATCAGGCCCCAGCCGATCCCGAACGCGAGCATCACCGAGCCGGTGACGACCGGTTCGGACCTGCCTGCAGCCGGGCCGAGGACGAACGCGATCGCCAGCGCGAGTCCGACCGCGAGTGAGGCGAGGATCGCAAGGACCGGCGAACGGTCGCTCCGGACGGGCGGGTAGCGGTTGCCGGTCACGGTGTCAGCAGCGGCGGACAAGCGCGCTCGAAACCTCATCCTGCGTCACTCATCTCCGGTCCTGAGCGCGTCTGGGGGTCGGCTCGGAGTCTGCTCCCGCCCTCGGCCCTCGGGCAAGGCGCGGCCGAGGCTGCGTGTGATCAGGAACGATGGGCTGTACTCGCTCTGCCGCATTACGCGGTGATCGTCACGCTCGAGCTGGCCTCGAGGCCGGTG
>CAVZTA010000004.1:0-88982 GCA_963778025.1 uncultured Chloroflexia bacterium
AGGACGGGACGTCGTACTTCCCGTCGCGCCCCGAGATGGAGCAGAACCTGACGGCGTTCGCCGAGCGGGCGCGGATCGAGGTGCGCTACGGCTGCACCTGGGAGCGCACACGCCGCGAGGAGACCGCCGACGGCGTGCGCTACGTCCTCGAGACGACCGATGGCGAGTACCGCTGCCAGGCGCTCGTGCTGGCGGTGGGCGTCGCCGAGCCGTGGAGCCCCAGTGCGCCCGGCATCGAGCACGCTCGCCACTACGCCGAGACGCGGGCCGCCGAGACGTACGCGGGCAAGCGGATCTTCATCCTGGGCAAGCAGAACTCGGGGTTCGAGCTCGCGTCGGGCCTGTCGGCGTGGGCGTCGCGGATCGTCGTCGCCTCGCCGTCGCCCGCCAAGCTGTCGGTCCAGACGCGGTCGCTCGTCGGGGTCCGGGCGCGCTATGTGCAGCCGTTCGAGGATCACTACCTCGGGCTCGGCGTGTCGATCCTCGACGCCGCGCTCGAGCAGATCACGCCGACGGAGGGCGGCCTCCGCGTCGAGCTGAAACGGACCGACACCGGGATGCCGGTCGACCTCGAGGTCGACGAGGTCATCGCCGCGACCGGCTTCGTGTGCCCGCTGCGCGATCTGCCGGCCCTCGGTGTGGCCACCTTCGGCCGGAGCAACCTGCCGTCCGTCACGCCGTTCTGGGAGAGCGCCACGCTGCCCGGGGTGCACTTCGGGGGCACCATCGGCCAGGCGTCGGGCGGCCTCAAGAAGCACGGCATCCCGTCGAACTCCGGCGCGGTCCATGGCGCCCGCTACAACGCGCGCATCCTCGCCCGGCATGTCGCCGAGGAGCACTTCGGGATCGTCGGCACGCCGCCGCTCATCGAGGAGGCCGACCTGCTCGGCTATCTGCTCGACGAGGCGACGCGGGGGCCGGAGCTGTGGCACCAGAAGGCGTACCTCGCGCGCGTCGTCGAGATCGTGCCCGAGATCGGCATCCGCGACCTGGGCGTCCTGCCGCTCGCCCATGTGCTCGACGCCGGGGGACCCGACGCGATCGCGATGACCGTCGAGGCGGACGGGGCCGGCGCGATCTACCCGGTCGCCTACCTGCGTCGCAAGGGCCGGACGGAGGAGCACGCGCTCGACCCGCACCCGTTGCTCGAGTTCACGACCCGCGACCATCGGACGAAGCTCGCCGAGGTCATCGGCAAGGTCATCCCGTCGTACGCGGCGCCGGGCTGAGCGTGGCTCCGGGGAGTCCGGCGAAGCTCGCGGTCGTCGGGACCGGGAACGTCGGCGCGTCGTTCGCCTACGCGGCGGTGCTCTGGGGTCTCGCCTCGGAGATCGTGCTGGTCGACGCGCCGGCGATCGTGGGGCGGGCGGGCGTCGAGCGCGTCCTGCACCTGCCGCTCGCCGCCGACGAGCTCGAGGGCCTCCGCCGATCGGCGGCCGTGCTGCGCGATGCCCTGTCCAGCCTCGAGCGCGCGGCCACCAGCGCGCGGTCGTGACGTTCGGATACGGCTAATACCCTACTGATCAGCCGTTGACGACTAATCGGGGCTCCAGTAGCCTCCCGCCGTGCCCGTCGCATCCCGAGGGATCGTCGTCTTCGGCGACGTGGTCGATTCGCGACGGGGTGCCGCGCGTTCGACCGAGTTCCTGCGCGCGCTCCGCGATGAGCTGGAGCGTGCCTACCCGTCCGACCAGCGGCTCGCGCGCTTCGCGTTCACCCAGGGCGACGAGCTGCAGCTGCTGCTCGCACCGGGCAGCGACCCGTTCGTCGGAGCCGCTTCGCGCGGGCCTCCGCGAGGACTCCCTGCCGATGCGCTGGGCGATGGTCGCCGGCCGGGTCGACGCCGGCTCCGGGCCGACGATCGAACGCACCGGCGAGGCGTTCCTCGCGGCGCGCGATCGCATCGAACGCGCGAAGGTGCGGCGAGAGCGACTCATCGCGCATACCGGCGATCCCGGCTGTGACGCGCTGCTCGCGGATCTCGCTCCCGCCCTGCCGGCGCTCCTGGGCGACCTCACGGACCGCCAGCGGGCACTGGCCCGGCTGGTCCTGGTCGACGGGCTCCGCCGCGCGGATGTCGCAGAGCGACTGGCGGTGAGCCGGGCGACCGTGTCGGTGATGGCCGAACGGGCCCACGTTCGCGAGCTTGGAGGCCTGATGTCCGGGCTGGCGTCCGTGTTCCGGGACGGCGAGGCGGTGGCGAACGGGGACGCGGCGGCGATACCCGGGGCGATCACCGACCGGGGCGGGCTCCCGATGACCGATCCGGTGCTCGTCCTCGCGTGGCTCGTGTTCGCGCATCTCATGGCCGACTTCACGTTCCAGAACGACTGGATCGCCGGGACCAAGTCGCGCCGGGACGGCCGTGCGTGGCTGGGCCTGTCGGTCCACGGCGCCATCGTCGGCGCGTGCCTCATCCCGGTCGTGTTCGCGTGGGGCGGCCCCGGACTGGCGTTCCTCGTCGTGGTGACCGTCAGCCACGTGCTCATCGACCGGTGGAAGGTCAGCGCCACGCGGCGTGCCGAGGCGCGCGCCCTCGCCGATGCCCATCGCCGGCTCCAGCTCCACGCGGGCGGCGATGGGCCCGGGTCGGGCCTCGGCTCGGCGTGGACGCCCGTGCCGGCGATCCACTACATCCTCGACCAGGCCCTGCACCTGCTGGTCACCGTCATCGCCTGGCTCATCTTCCTCGCGGCGCATCCACCGGAGCCGGCGTTCGTGAGCGCGGTCGACCGGTTGTTCGATGCGTGGGATCGGACGGCCGTCCACGCGGTCATCCTGACGGGGGTCGTGGCGGCGTCACTCCTCATCGCGAACACGAAAGCCGCGTTCTTCCTCGTGGCGACGCTCGTCCATCCCCGGGAGATCGTCGGCGGGACGCCCGAGCCCGAGGACCCGTCGCCGGTCGTCGCGGTCGCCTCGACCGTCGTGCCCCCACCGCCCGTCGGCTACACGTTCCGGCTCGGACCCGTCGTCGCGACGATGGAGCCGACCTCGGGCGCGCCTGCGATCGCGGCGCCGGCGCCACCGGCTCGACCGGCCGGGCGAGCGCCACAGCCGCGCACACCGCCGGCCCGGATCGGCGCGACCATCGGCGTGCTCGAGCGGCTCCTGATCGTGATGTTCGTGCTCACGGGGCAGCTTGCCGCGATCGGGTTCGTCATCGCGGCCAAGACCCTGGCGCGCTTCAAGCAGCTCGACGACCGGGGCTTCGCCGAGTACTACCTCCTGGGCACGCTGGCCAGCGTGGGCGTGGCGCTGGGGACCGCGCTGCTGGCCGCCGCCGCGCTTGACACCATCCGCTAGCGTTCCCGCGAGATGTCACGTCGCCACCTCGACCACGACCAGGCAAATCCGCGGGCCGGTCGCCGCTCCTAGCGAGCGCTGACGGCCGGCCGTCGCGCGCCCCGGCATCTCCCGTCCGTTTCCCAGAGGTCAGGTCGTGGTCAGCTCGCTCGTCGCCGGCATCGCAGCCGGTCTCGCCGTCGCCGTCCCCATCGGCGCGATCGGCATCCTCATCATCGAGGCCGGGCTCCGGCGTGGGTTCCGCGCGGCGGCCGCGGCCGGCGCGGGTGCCGCGACCGTCGACGGCCTCTACGCGACGACCGCGGCCGTGTTCGGCGGGGCGGTCGCCGCGCTGGTCGAACCGATCCTGTTCCCGCTCCGGGTCGTCTCGGCGATCGTCCTGATCGTCATCGGCGTGAAGCTGTTGCGCGATGGGCTGGTCGCCGTGCGTGCGCACGCGGCGGATCCGACGGGCGTGGCGGTCATGTCGGGCGAGGACGCGCCGCGATCGGAGTGGCGCACGTACCTCACGTTCGTCGGGCTGACGGCGGTGAACCCGGTCACGGTCATCTACTTCGCGGCGCTCGTCATCGGCCTGCCGGACCGGCCGTCGACCCTGGGCGAGCAGCTGGCCTTCGCGTTCGGCGCCTTCGCGGCGTCGTTCGCGTGGCAGCTGACGATCGCCGGGGCCTCGGCGGTGGCCCATCGCCGGCTGCCGCCGTCGTTCCGCGCGTGGACCACGGTCCTGGGCGCGGTCGTGGTGCTCGTCTTCGCGGGCATCGTCGCCGTCGACGTCGTGGGTTCCGTCGCCGGATCGTCGTGACGGACGCGAGCCGGTCCGCCAGACGCCGGATCACCGCGCCTACCACTCAGCGTGGTCCGCCCCTCGCCGGATCCCGCGCTCACCACCCGCAGTGGTCCGCATGTCGGGCAACCCGGCGCGACCGGTCCCGGCACCACCGTGGATGGTGACCAGGCGAATGATCGCCGTGCCGCACCACCGACGATGGTGAGTGCGAGCACGGGGCTTGGACCGGATCGAGACGTCCCCGTCTTGCCGGAGGCGGCCGGACCGGATCAGTGCTCCGCCGCTTCTGCCTCCGCCCTCGTCTCGTGGACCGTGCCGGGTGCGTGCTCGGGCGGCGAATACACCGTGATGAGCCGGAGCGGCGCGACCGATCGGTTGACGATGTCGTGCCGGGTCCCGGCCTCGACGAACAGGAGATCGCCGGCGATCACTTCCAGCCAGTGGTCGCCGACCTTCGCCTCACCGGTTCCCTCGACGATGATGAACAGCTGGTCGGTGTCGGGATGGACTTCGGCGCCGATCGACTCCTTGGCACGCAGGGTCATGACCACGATCTGCTCGTGCGTGCCGGTGTGGACGACGCGCCGGAACGCGTCATTGGTCAGGGCCATGCCGCGGATGTGGACGCGCTCCGCGCGTTCCGTGTCGATCACGTAGGTGCTCATCGGTTCCTCCGATCCGTCGCGAGCGCATCGCGTGCGCCCCGCGCGTCGATCGTGGCAGCGTGGCGACCGCACCGAGCGTGCCGACCATCCTGGATCCGGGGGGCGTCCGGCCCCTGCGAGCGCCGCGTCCGCCGCCGGTCAGACGCGGGCGGCGGCGATCGTGGCGAGGCGCTCGGCGGCGGCGCGCAGCGTCTCGAGCCGCTTCGGGAAGGCGAAGCGCACCTTCGTCCGGCCGAGGTCCGCGTGCGCGTAGAACGAGGAACCCGGCACCGCCGCCACGCCCGGGTCGAGGATCATCCGGCGGGTGAACGTCACGTCATCGACGTCCGTGACGCCCGCGATATCGGTCATCACGTAGTAGGCGCCCTGCGGGTCCCAGACGCGGAACCCCGCCTCGCGGAGCGCCGGCACCAGCGTGTCGCGGCGGACGCGGTAGCCCTCGAGGAGGTTCGCGTAGTAGGTGTCCGGGAGCGCGAGCGCCACGGCGGCGGCGGCCTGCAGCGGCGCCGCGGCGCCCACGGTCAGGAAGTCGTGGGTCTTGCGGACGCCCAGTGAGAGGGTCGGTGGCGCGATGACCCAGCCGACGCGCCACCCGGTGACCGAGTACGTCTTCGATACCGAGTTGACCGCGACCGTCCGCTCCCGCATCCCGGGCAGCGTCGCCATCGGGATGTGCTCGCCCTCGTAGACGAGGTGCTCGTAGATCTCGTCGGTGAACACCAGCAGGTCGTGCTCGCGCGCGACCGCGGCGATGGTCTCCAGCTCGTCGCGCGTGAACACCTTGCCGGTCGGGTTGTGCGGCGAGTTGAGGACGATGGCGCGGGTGCGGATCGACAGGACGTTGCGCAGCGCGTCGGGGTCGAACGACCAGTCGGGCGGCCGCAGCGCGACATAGCGAGGCGTCGCGCCGGTCAGGATCGCGTCCGGCCCGTAGTTCTCGTAGAACGGCTCGAACACGATGACCTCGTCGCCCGGGTCGAGCAGCCCGAGCATCGCGGCGATCATGCCCTCGGTCGCGCCGCAGGTGACGGTGATCTCGGTCTCCGGGTCGGGGTCCCAGCCCGGATACGTGCGGGCGGTCTTGGCGGCGATCGCGTCGCGCAGCGCTTTCGAGCCCCACGTGATCGCGTACTGGTTCACGTCGGCGAAGAGGGCGTCGGCGGCGGCCTGCTTGAGCTCGTCGGGGGCGGGGAAGTCGGGAAAGCCCTGGGCCAGGCTGACGGCACCGTGGACCATCGCGAGACGGTTCATCTCGCGGATCACCGACTCGGTGAAGCGCTCGGCCTTGGCGCTGATCCGGATCCCGGGCGGGCGTGTCACGCGGCCGAGTGTACGGCGCGGCCGCACCCGTGCCGGCCGCCCGGGCACGCATCGGGCGACCGTGATCGGGCCGCGTCCGGTGTCCACGCCGCGTGCCGGGCACAGCGCCCCGCCGACATGCGACCATCCCGCCGATGGCCGACCAGGTCCGCCTGCTCCACTACCTCGTCCCGGATGTGGGTGGCGGCAATCTCCTGCTCACTGACGACGGATCCCTGCCGACCCGGACCGTCACGCTCGACGAACGCGAGACCACCGTGCAGGGCGCCGTCCGGACGATGCGGGACGACCTCGCCCTCGACGTCCCGATCCTCGAGGTCCACTTCGACTGGGCCTCGGCGCACGACGGCCAGGGCGAGGCCGGGGTCCCGGCGCTCATCGTCGTCGAGCCGCCGTCCGAGGATTGGTCGGCGCCGGACGGCGTCGCCTGGGCGCCGCTCGCCGCGGCCGATCCCGCCGTGGAGTCCGGGCTCACCGCCCGACTCGGCGAGCTCCTCGCGGAACGCCGTGGCGACCTGCCGCTCGCGAGCCTGCGACCGCGCTGGGCGCGTACCGGCTGGCACGCCCGCGCGACCGGCTGGATGTTCCGCACCCTGGACGAGCTCGGCCGACCGCCGACCGGGCCGATCGAGCAGGTCCGCCATTGGGGCATCTCCGCGCTGATGCGCGCGCCGACGCAGCCGGGCACGGTCTGGTTCAAGGCCGTCTTCCCGCTGCTCGCGGCCGAGCCCGGGATCACCGCCCTCCTCGCCCGCGAAGCGCCCGATACGGTCGCGCCGGTGCTCGCCCACGACGACGCGCAGGGCTGGCTGCTGCTCGAGGACGTCGGGTCGACGATGGTCGTCGACCGAGCCGACGCGGACGCCGCGACCATCGCGGCGCTCGTCGCGCTGCAACGCCGGCTCGTGGGCGACCTCGATGCGGTGACGGCCACCGGCGTGCCGCGACGGCCGTTCGATGAGGTCGCCGAGGCGCTCGACCGGTCGCTCCGGGATCCCGAGACGGCGACATGGGTCCGCCTGGAGCCCGATCGGATCGGATCGCTGGTCGACGCCGTGCACGTGGCCGCGGCGACCATCGACGCGCTGGGCTTCCCGGAGACGCTCGTCCACGGCGACTTCCACCCGGCGAACGTCGCCGTGCACGACGGTCACCCGGTGATCTTCGACTGGTCGGACGCCGCCATCGCCCATCCCATCGTCGATGCGATGACGTGGGTGTCGTGGCTCCAGGACGAGGACCCGGAGCGGGCCGAACGCGCGTGGCACACCTTCCTGGAAGCGTGGGCGGACGTGTGCCCGCCGGAGCGCGCCGACGCGGCACGGCCCGCGCTGCGGATCGCCGCCGCGGCGTACCACGCCGTGAGCTACCACGCGATCGTGACGCACATGGAGCCGAGTCGCCGCCCCGAGACCGCGGACGGGCTCGAGCAGTACCTTCGCCACCTCGATGCGGCGGTCCCGCACTAGACGAGCTGGCGCGGGATCCGCTCCTGCCACGTGCGTTCCCAGAAGCGCTCGCCGTCCACGTCCGACGTCGATCGCGAGATCCACGTCGAACGCCGCCTCGTCGCTGACGATCGAGCCCGTCGCCCGGATCTCGGTCAGGGCGTGGGCGGTTCGCCAGCGGTAGACGACCTCGGTGGCGAACCGCGTGTGGGCCGGGTCGGCGTCGGATGTGGTCATCGTCAGGCGCTCGTTGCTGTACAGCTCGCGCCCGTCGTCCAGGACGGTGGACCCACCCTCGTAGATGTGGACCGTGACCGTGCCCGCGATGACGTCCTCTTCGATGCGCCACTCGGGAGCGTCCTCCGAACCCGGACCGCCGACCGCGCGCAGGGACGGCGGCTCGAGCCGGAAGGCGGGCACCGGCGGGTCCGAACTCCGCCGGCGGGACGACCGGCAGCCGGAGCGACGACCCAGGGTGGATCGTCAGCGTGCCCGTGAACGGCGAGGGCCAGGTGACCGGCCACAGGTTCGACAGCAGGGTGAGGCGGATCCGATGCCCCGGCGCCCAGCGGTAGCCGCTCGTGCGAAGCGGCACGTCGACCGTCTCGACGACGCCCGGGTCCAACGGCGACGGCGAGGTGTGCGACCGCCGATGGGTGAGGTTCAGGACGCCTTGCGCGACCAGCGACGACGTCCCGTCGGGCGCCACATCGGACAACCGGACGCCGAGCGTCGCGATCGGCATCGATGCGTCGAGTCGCATCGCGGCGACCGGCACGCCCAGGATCGACAGCGGCTCGACCAGTGGCGCAGTCGTGAACGTCACGCCCTTCGCTTCGTCCGGGCGGAGGTCGCGGGCGAGCCCGTTCGGCGGCCACCCGGCGCCCCACGACAGGGGACCGGCCGTTCCCGCCGACGCGCGATGGACAAGCTCGACCGTCCCGGCCTCGAGACCACCGCCCTCGACCAGCCGTCCGTCGGCGGCCAGCGCCCAGCTCCGGGTCACGGTCCCTCGAGCCGGGAACGACTCGGCCGCGCGCCAGCGGCCCGGCCACTGCCGGGGGAACGGCTCCGGCGGCGCGAAGTCACGCTCGAACCAGATCAGCCCGGGTTCCTCGTCCCAGCCGTTGGCGACGCCCTTCAGGTGACGGTCGAAGAACCGCGTGAGCTCGTGGAGCCAGTCGAGGTTCGGCCCGGGGTACGCGTCCGAGGGGTACGAATGCACCCAGTTGCCGACCAGCGTCCGCCGCGACGGCGAGCCGACGCATCGCTCCTGCATCCGGAAGGCCGGGTCGACGTACGAGTCGTTCCAGCCCGCGATGTGGAAGATCGCGGCCTCGATCGCGTCGTAGTCCGGCGCGAGCGAGCCCTGCCGCCAATAGGGCCCGTCGACCTGGTTCCGAAGCCACGTCAGCAGCCACGGCGGTGTCCGGTCCAGCCGTTCCCGCCAGCGCGGCTTCCAGTCAGGTCCCCAGAAGTCGGCATCGGGCGGCATCGCGTTCATCGCCAGCTGGCTGACCGCGTACTGGCTCAGCTCGGAGACGACCATGCAGCCGCCACGGAGGTGGACGTCGTCGAGATACCGATCGTCGGTGGCGTACAGCGGCGCGATCGCGCGCAGATGGGGCGGTCGCAGCTTGGCGACCTGGATCGAGGTGAACCCGCCATACGAGATGCCCCACATCCCGACGTTCGCCGTCGCACCATGGCTGCGCGGCGAGCCATTCGACCGCGTCGTAGCCATCGAGCGTCTCGGCTGCCGTGTACTCGTCGAGCGCGATGCCGCCGGAGCTCCCCGTCCCACGCACGTCGAGCCGGCAGAAGGCGTACCCGCGAGCCGCCCAGTACTCACCATGCGCGACATCGGCGTTGCGGCGCCAGTTGTCCTTGCCGTACGGGATCAGCTCGAGGATCGCGGGGACCCGGGCGGGGGCCGTCGCGCCGGTCGGCCGCCACACGTTCGCCGACAGCCGGATGCCGTCCCGCGCCGGGATCGCGACGTCCCACACGACGGTCACGTCGTGGATGGCTGCCGACGCGGTCCGCTCCGTCATGTTGCGAGGGTAGGCGGGTCGAACCGGGGTGCGGATGCGGGTTGCGGCGTGGATACTCCGGGGGAGTATCCTCGCGCTGTGGCGATCACGCACGACCCCACCTCGCGGCTCGCCGCGCGAGCGACGACCCATTGCCTCACGGGCTGCGCCATCGGCGAGATCCTGGGCGTGGCGATCGCGACCGCGCTGGGCCTCGCCCTCGCCCCCGGCCTGTTCCTCGCGATCGCGCTCGCCTTCGTGTTCGGCTACTCGTTCACCGTCGTCCCGCTCGTGCGGAGCGGGGTCGCCCCGCGTCGCGCCCTGTCGACCGCCCTGGCCGCCGACACCGTCTCGATCGTGACGATGGAGGCTGTGGACAACGGGTTCGCAGTCGCCGTCCCGGGCGCGATGGAGGCCGGCATCGGCGACCCGCTGTTCTGGGGCGCGCTCATCCTCGGGCTTGCGATCGCCTGGCCGATCACGTTCCTCGTCAACCGCTGGCTCATCGCGCGCGGCCGGGGTCACGCGATGGTGCACGGCGCCCACTGACCCAGGCCCGCGCGAGGGCGACCGACCGCGGCGCCTGTTTGACACGACGCTGGTGCCCACGGATGCTCCGGGGCCGTGACCATCCTGCTCATCGCTCTCGGTGGCGCTTCGGGCGCGGTGGCGCGCTACCTCGTCGACGGGTTCGTCGTCGAGCGCACCGGCGCGACGTTCCCGTGGGGCACGTTCGTGATCAACGTCTCGGGGTCGTTCGTCCTGGGGCTCCTCTTCGCGTTGGCGATCGAGGGCGACGTGCTGTCGCGCGAGATCCGGGCACCCGTGATGATCGGGTTCCTCGGCGCGTATACGACGTTCTCGACCCTGATGCTCGAGACCTGGCGGCTCGCGGAGGACGGTGCCGTCGCCCTGGCCCTCGCGAACGCCGCGGGCTCCCTCGTCGCGGGCATCGTGGCCGTCGTCGCAGGGCTCACGCTGGGTCGCCTCGTCGCATGAAGATCGAGGGACCGGCGCTCCGGCTGCGCATCCATTGCGGCGAGGCCGACCAGTGGCACGGCCGTCCGCTCTACGAGGCGATCGTCCACCTGCTGCGCGACCGCGGGATCGCGGGCGCGACCGTCCTGCGCGGCATCGAGGGTTTCGGCCGCGCGGCACACATCCACACCACGCGCATCCTGCGGCTGTCCGAGGACCTGCCGATCGTCATCGAGGTGGTCGACCAGGAGGATCGGCTGCGAGCCATCCTGCCCGAGCTCGAGGCGATGCTGACCGACGGCCTGATCACCGCGGAGCCGGTGGAGGTCATCGCGTACCGGAGCCGTTCGCTGGACGAGGACGCCGGTGGGTGAGCCGCCGCGGGAGCCCGTCACCGTCGGGCCATGGCGGCGCCTCTCGCGCCGGAGTGCGTATGCCAATCCGTGGCTCGAGCTCCTCCACGACGAGGTCCTGCGACCGGACGGCTCGCCCGGGATCTACGGCGTCGTGCACCTGCGGAACGCGGCCGTCGGCGTCGTGGTGCTGGACGAGGCCGAGCGCGTGCTGCTCGTCGGACAGCACCGCTACACGCTCGACGCGTACTCGTGGGAGATCCCGGAGGGCGGCGTCCCGTTCGACGAGGACCTGCTCGACGGCGCGAAGCGTGAGCTCCGGGAGGAGACCGGCTTCGAGGCGGCCGAGTGGCGGCTGCTGTTCCGCTTCTCGATGTCGAACTCGGTCACCGACGAGGTGGGCGCGATCTTCCTGGCGACCGGGCTGACGCCGGGCGAGGCCACGCCGGAGCCCAGCGAGGACCTGGCGGTCCGGTGGGTGACGCTGGACGAGGCGATCGCCATGATCGATGCCGGTGAGCTCACCGACGTGATGAGCGTGGCGGGCCTGGCGCGCGTCGCGTTGGAGCGAGCGCGTCGCTGAGCTCCCCTCGCGACGCGGCGAGGTAGCCGCTCCGGCTGCGCTACCGTCGCATCCGTGACGCGACTCCATGTGCTGAAGGTGTTCGTGGGCGAGGACGGACGCGGCGGCAATCCGCTCGGCGTGGTCGTCGACGGGTGGTCCGTGCCGGAGATCGAGCGCCAGCACATGGCCGCCCGGCTGGGCTTCTCGGAGACCGTCTTCGTCGACGATCCCGAGACCGGCGCGATCCGCATCTTCACGCCGGCGCGCGAGCTGCGGTTCGCCGGCCACCCGACGGTCGGGACGGGCTGGCTGCTGCGACGGCTGGGCCACGGGACGAGCGTGCTGCGGCCGCCCGCGGGCGACGTGGCGACGTGGGACGGCGGCGGGCTCGCGCACATCCGGGCGCGGGCGTCGTGGGTCCAACCGATCGAGTTCGACCAGCTGCCGAGCGCCGCCGACGTCGATGCGCTCACGGGCGCCCCGCCGGACCACGAGAGCTGGTACCCGTGGGCGTGGATCGATGAGGCGGCCGGCATCCTTCGCGCCCGCTATTTCGTGCGCGAGTTCGGCATCGACGAGGACGAGGCGACCGGGGCGGCGGCCGTCGCGATCGGCGACCGGCTCGGGCGGCCGCTCGAGATCCACCAGGGGGTCGGCTCCGAGCTCTACACCCAGCCCGGCCCGGACGGCACGGTCGAGGTCGCGGGGCGGGTCGCGACGGTCGAGATCCGGGAGCTCGTGTGACCTCGTCACCGTCCCGCGAGGCCGATCTCGCGATCGTCGGCCTGGGCGCACTCGGCTCGGCGGCGGCGTACTGGGCGAGCCGGCGTCCGGGGCTGCGGGTCGTCGCGCTGGAGCAGTACGAGCTCGGGCATCCCTACGGTGCGTCGGAGGACGTGAGCCGGATCGTCCGGCTGTCCTATCACCGTCGCGAGTACGTGCGGCTCGCCCGCCGGGCGCTGGAGACCTGGGGCGAGGTCGAACGGGAAGCGCAGCGGCAGGTCATCGTCCGGACGGGCGGGCTCGACGTCGGACCTCGCGAGACCGCGGCCGGCGTGGCCATCGACCTCTCGGCGTACGTCGCGGCGATGGATGCCGAGGGCGTGCCGTTCGAGCGCCTCGACGCCGACGAGATCATGCGCCGCTGGCCGGCCTGGCGACTGGACGAGCGGCACACCGGGTTGTTCCAGGCGGACGCGGGGCTGGCCGACCCATCCCAGGGCAACGCGGCGCATCGTGAGCTGGCGCGTGCGCAGGGTGCGGAGCTGCGGGACCGGACGCGGGTCGTGGACGTGGCCGAGGCGGCCGGCGAGGTGACGATCGGGCTGGCCGACGGGTCACGGCTCCGTGCCGGCTCCGTGATCCTCGCGACGGATGCGTGGACGAACGAGCTGCTCGCGCCGCTCGGGCTCGGAGCTGCCGCTGACCGTCACCCAGGAGCAGGTCTCGTGGTTCACGCCGTCCGGCGACGCGACGCGCTTCGATCCGGAGCGCTTCCCGATCTGGATCTGGATGGACGAGCCGAGCTTCTACGGCTTCCCGACCTGGTCGATGGGCGGCCCGAAGATCGGCCAGGACGTCGGTGGCAAGCCCGTGACGCCGGCGACCCGGACGTTCGACCGCGATCCGGACGCCTGGGCACGGACGCTCGCGTTCCTCGGGGAGCACCTGCCCGCGATGGCCGGCGGATCCGTGCTCCAGACGAAGACGTGTCTCTACACGCTGACGCCGGATCGGGACTTCGTGCTCGACCGGCTGCCGGGCCATGAGCGGTCGTGGCTCGTGCTCGGGTCGGCGCATGCGTACAAGTTCGCGAGCGTGCTGGGCCGCATCCTCGTCGAGCTCGTGGTCGACGGTTCGACGCCATCGCAGGCCGAGCTTGGGCTGTTCGCCTTCGACCGGCCGATCCTGCGCGAAGCCGACCCGGCGACGAGATTCATCGCCTGAGCAACGTCGCTGCTCGTGTCCCTGGCCGCCCCGCACGTCACGTCACTCGGGTAACCCGGGCGGGTCCCGTGGCCAGCGGGTTCGCGAGGGCTGCGAGCAACAGGATCGCTCAGCGGCGGCGCGGTACAACGGTCCCTGGCACAGCCCCGGCGCCTGAGCAACCCTGATGCTCATGTCCGCGGCCGCCCCGCACGTCACGTCGCCCACGTGGCTCGTGCGGGCGGCGTGACGAGCACGGTCACGAGGGAGGCGAGCAACAGGATGGCTCAGCGGCGGCGGCGGCGCGGGCGCCGGGGCTGGGCCGGAGCGGGCGATGCGAGGCGAGGCCGGGCCGGATCGAGCGGCGCTGCACCCCGGGCCGCTCCATGGGACGATACAAGCACTGCGGATGCAGGCTGCCATGCTCGGCTTGCAGCCTGCATATCCCGTATGCAACGCTCGCGGCGTCGTGCAGCGAGGCGCGTGGCCCGACCGAGGTGAGGCGAGCGGGCCGCGGACAGGAGGAGTCCGATGACCTGGTCCACGCGTGTCAGGAGCCTGCGGATCGCCGCTGCCACGGCGCTCGCGTTCGCAGCGCTCCTCCCCGCAGCGGTCCCCGCGGCCGCCCAGACCAGCCCGGTGACCCTGCAGGTCGGCACGACGCAGGATCTCGACGCGACGAATCCGTTCAACACGGAGCTCGTCGTCGGCTACGAGGCGTTCCAGCTCACCTACAACCTCCTGGTCGAGTTCGACAAGGACGCGCATCCCGCCGAGGGCTTCGCCGACAGCTGGGAGCGATCGGACGACCGCGTCACCTTCCACATCCGCGACGGGATGACCTGGTCCGACGGGAAGCCCGCGACGTCGAAGGACGTCTGCTACTCGTGGGGCCTCGCCATGGCGGCGATCAAGGACGAGTCGTCCATCGGCGTCGGGCTACCTCGATCCCGGCGTGAAGGACGCGGGCGTCACCAAGATCGAATGCCCGGACGACTCCACGTTCGTCGCGTACACCAAGGACCAGTCGGACCGGATCTACCAGGTGTACATGCCGATCCTGCCCGAGCACGTCTGGGGCAAGCAGGACTACAAGAAGATCGCGGAGGACAAGTTCGACGCCCCGCTCGTGGGCACCGGGCCGTACACGCTCGCTGAATGGAAGACCGGCCAGTTCGCGCGGTTCGTCCGGAACGACAGCTATTGGGGCAAGAAGGGCTTCGCCGACGAGGTCGTGCTGCGCTTCTTCCCGGACAACCAGGACACCATGGTCCAGGCGCTGAAGGCGGGCGAGCTCGACTATGCGCACAACGTGACCGCCGACCAGTTCAAGCAGCTCCAGGCCGACTCGGCGTACACCGCCGTCGCCGGGGCCGCGAACGGCTGGACGCAGCTCGCGTTCAACACCTACGGCACCGGCACGGGCAAGACCATCGAGGGCGGCGGGCCGTCGACGAAGGCGCTGCTCGATCCCGCGTTCCGCGACGCGCTCGGCTATGCCGTGAACAAGCCCGAGCTCGTCGACCGCGTGCTCGGCGGGTTCGGCGATGTCGGCACGCACCATCGTGCCGCCGGTCCTCTCCGACTGGCACGTCGAGCCGGACAAGCCGCGCACGTTCGACCTCGACGCTGGCCGACCAGAAGCTCACGGCCGCCGGGTATCCGAAGGACGCCTCCGGGAAGCGGCTGGACAAGGAAGGCAAGCCCATCAGCCTGAGCCTCGTCTATCCCGACACCGACGACGCGTACGCGAAGGCGGCGCAGTTCGTCCAGGAGTATTACGGGCAGCTCGGCATCGACGTCACGCTGCAGAGCTACGACAGCGATACGCTCTCCGCGCTGATCCTGCCGCCCCCGGACGCCAAGGCGAAGTACGACATCGAGCTGTGGGGCTGGGTCGGCAACCCGGATCCCAACGCCCTGACGCAGGTCTTCCGGTGCGACCAGATCGGCATCGGGTCCGACAGCCAGTACTGCAACCCGACGTACGACGCCCTGTACGACAAGCAGTCCAAGGAGTCGGGTGAGGAGCGCCACGCCACGATGGCGCAGATGCAGAACCTCATCTACGACCAGGCCGTCTACGACGTCCTCTACTACGACGCCAATCTCGACGTGTACCGCAACGACCGGTTCGCCGGCTGGCAGAACATGCCCGCGAACGGCACGCCGTTGTTCACCTACGGGCCGCTCGACTACACGCTGCTGACCGATGCCACCGCGGCGCCCTCGGCCACGCCCGAGGCGCCGGCGCCGTCGGCGAGCGGCGGTCCTGCTGCCAGTCAGCCGGCTGCGCCCAGCGCGTCGCCCACCACGAACGGGTCGCCGACGTCGAGCGGTGGCTCGAGCACGCCGTTGCTGCTGCTGCTCGTCGTCGGCGCCATCGTCGTCATCGGCGGCGGTCTCGTGCTGGCGCGCCGCAGGTCCGGAGGGGGTGCCGAGGACGAGTAGGCGGGGGATCCCGATGACGCCACTCGCCATCCGCCGGACGACGGACGTGAGCGGGCGGTACATCGCCCGCAAGCTCATCGGCGCGTTCGCCACGATCGTCGCGATCGTGGTGCTGAACTTCGTCCTGTTCCGGATGATGCCCGGCTCGCCGGAGCGCGTGACCAAGAACCCGCACCTGACCGCCGAGCAGATCGCGCAGAACCGGGCGAAGTGGGGTCTCGACAAGCCGCTCATCCCCGATCAGCTCGTCAACTACGTCGGCGAGACGCTGACCGGTGACCTGGGCTACTCGATCAAGTACCGCGGCCAGCCCGTGACCGAGGTGGTGGTCGACGCCGCCGGTCCCACCGTGCTCCTCATCGGGCTGGGCGAAGCGTTCGCGATCGTCATCGGCCTGTGGCTGGGCGCCCGGTCCGGCTGGCGCCGCGGTGGCCGGATCGACCGCATCGGCAACGGCATCAGCCTGATCCTCTATTCGATGCCCTACTTCGTCATCGGCATGCCGCTGATCATCGTGTTCGCGGCCGGCCTCCATTGGTTCCCGACGTCCGGGATGACGACGCCGGGCGGGAACAAGACGCCGCTCGAGGCCGTGTTCGATGTCGGTCGCCACCTGGTGCTGCCGCTGACGGCGGTCGCCGCCGGGCTGATCGGCGCGTACTCGATCCTGATGCGCTCGTCGATCATCGAGACCCGCTCCGAGGACTACATCACGACCGCCCGGGCGAAGGGCCTCACCGACCAGCGGATCCTCGACAAGCACGCGTTCCCCAACGCCCTCCTGCCGATGGTCACGCTCATCGCCATCAACCTCGGCTACGTGGTCGCCGGCGCGATCACCGCCGAGATCGTGTTCAACTGGCCGGGTCTCGGCACGCTCACGGTCCAGGCGCTCGCGGCCCGGGACTACCCGCTGCTCCAGGCGATCTTCCTGCTCATCGCCGTCTCGGTGGTCTTCGCGAACTTCGCCGCGGACATCGCCTACGGCTACCTCGATCCACGGGTCCGCGCATGAGCGCGACGGGCATCGCCGGGACCGGTCTGGGCGCCGGGCGCCGCACGGGCACCATCCGACGCGCCGGCGACTTCCTCCGCCGCCTGCTCAGCCGGACCGACGGGCTGATCGGCATCACGATCCTGCTCACGTTCACGGTCCTCGCGCTGTTCCCGAACCTGTTCGTGGGACCGCTCGAGGGTCTGACGACGTCGAGCGGCGAGCCGCTGCAGGCGCCCTCGCTGGGCTATCCGTTCGGCACCGACGAGCTGGGTCGTGACCTCCTGAACCTGACGGTCCACGGGGCGCGCATCTCGATGACCATCGGGCTCCTCGCGACGCTCATCACGGTGCTCATCGGGACGCTCGTCGGCATCGTCGCGGGGTTCCTTGGCGGCGGCGTCGACAACGCGCTGATGCGCCTGTCCGACTTCTTCCTCGTCCTGCCGACGATCGTCCTGGCACTCATCCTCGCGCCGATCATGCTCGACATCATCGGCCCGCAGGCGTCGCTGTTCGGGATCCGCTCGACGCTCATCGTCGTGGTCGTCGTCATCGCGCTCACGAGCTGGGCGACGACCGCGCGCGTGATCCGGAGTCAGGTGTTGTCGATCAAGGAGCGCATGTTCGTCGATCGCGCCCGGGTCATCGGTTCGAGCGGTGCGCGGATCATGCGCCGGCACATCCTGCCCAACGTGATCAACCTCATCGTCGCCCAGGCGGTCCTGACGTTCGCGACCGCGGTGTTCACCGAGACGACGCTCGCGTTCATCGGCCTGGGCGACCCGACGGCGCCCTCGTGGGGCCAGCTGCTCAACAACGCCCAGTCGGCCGGCGCGCCGGGCCTGGGTGCGTGGTGGTACATCGCGCCGCCGGCCATCGCGGTCGTGATGGTCGTCCTCGCGTTCACGCTCGTCGGCAACGCGCTCGACGACGTGCTCGACCCGCGGGCGCTGAGCCGCCGATGACCCGCGATGACCCGCCGATGAGCGGATCCGAGCTTCCCGCCGCAGAGCGCCCGGGTGTCGACGGGGTCGCCGCGGCGGATCGGCCGCATGACGCCGCGTCGATCCGTGGCCGGCGCCAGTGGCCCCTGCCCAAGCAGGCCGTGCCGGACGCGCCGCTCCTCGCCGTG
The DNA here is from genome assembly GCA_963778025.1 of uncultured Chloroflexia bacterium. Taxonomy (GTDB): domain Bacteria; phylum Chloroflexota; class Limnocylindria; order Limnocylindrales; family CSP1-4; genus CAVZTA01. Next base: position 17,962 of record CAVZTA010000004.1, read on the forward strand.
CACGACCTCGCCGTGTGGTTCCGGCTGCCGTCCGGCGTGGTCAAGGCGGTCGACGGCGTGAACTTCGGGCTGCGCGACGGCGAGGCGCTCGGGATCGCCGGTGAGTCCGGCTGTGGCAAGACGACGACGGCGCTGTCCCTCGTCCGGCTGCTGCCCGCGAACGCACGGATCCGGTCCGGGAAGATCGAGCTGTTCGGCATCGACCTCGTCCCCAAGTCCGAGCGACAGCTGGCGCGCTACCGCTGGCGCGAGATCAGCATCGTGTTCCAGGGCGCGATGAACGCGCTCAACCCGGTGCGCCGGGTCGGCGACCAGATCGCCGAGCCGATCGAGATCCGTCTCGGCCAGTCGCGCGACGCGTCGATGAAGCGGGCGACCGAGCTGCTCGACCTCGTCGGGATCCCGAAGAAGCGGGTCGGCGCGTATCCGCACGAGCTGTCGGGCGGCATGCGCCAGCGGGCGATGATCGCGATGGCGCTCGCGTGCGATCCGGCGATCGTGATCGGCGACGAGCCCACGACCGCGCTGGACGTCATGGTCCAGGCCCAGATCCTGCAGCTGCTGGAGCGGCTGCGGCGCGACCTGGGGCTGTCGCTCATCCTGATCACGCACGACCTCTCGGTCATCGCCGAGACCTGCGATCGCGTGATGGTGATGTACGCCGGCCGCGTCGCGGAGGAGGGCCCGGTGCGGCGCGTGTTCACGGCGCCGCGGCACCCGTACACGCAGAAGCTGCTGTCGTCGTTCCCCAACATCCGCGCCGATCGCCGGACGCTCGAGGTGATCCCGGGCAGCCTGCCCGATCCACGCAACCCGCCGCCCGGGTGCCGGTTCGCGCCGCGCTGCTCGTTCGTGATGGACGTCTGCCGGGAGGTCGTGCCTCCGGAGGTCCGCTACGCCGACGGCGTTCGCGTGGCCTGCCACCTGTACCCCGCCGAGTCGGCGGACCACGTGTCGTCCAGCGGCCTGGTCGCGCCCGCATGACCATCGGAGCCGCACCGACGACGGGCGCCGCCGAGGGGTCTGCGTCGCCCGACGGCGGGAACGATGTCGTCCTGGCGCTCGACGGCCTCGAGGTCCACTTCCCGATCCGCGGCGGGTTCATCGACGGGCTGCGACGCCGACCCATCGGCGTGGTCCGCGCGGTGGACGGCATCGACCTGACCATCCGCCGCGGCGAGGTGCTGGGCCTGGTCGGCGAGTCGGGGTCCGGGAAGACCACCACCGGGCGCGTCATCGTGAAGCTCACGCGGCAGACCGGCGGCACGATCCGGTTCCACGGGACGGACGTGTCGACGTGGTGGGGGACGAAGGCGCTCCGCGAGTACCGGCAGCGGGTCCAGCTGATCTTCCAGGACCCGTACGAGACACTCAACCCGAAGCACACGATCGGCGAGTTCGTGGCCGAGCCGCTCGTCGTCAACGGGTTCGGTCGGACCGCCGCGGAGCGCGACGCCGTGGTCATCGCGGCACTCGAGGCCGCCGGCTTGCGGCCCGCCGCGGAGTTCGCGAACCGCTTCCCCCACGAGCTGTCCGGCGGCCAGCGTCAGCGCGTGGTCATCGCGGGCGCGCTCGTGATGGACCCCGAGCTGATCGTCGCCGACGAGCCGGTCTCGATGCTCGACGTGTCGATCCGCACGGAGCTGCTCCGGCTGATGCTGGAGCTGCGTGCCGCACGCGGTCTCACGTACCTGTTCATCACGCATGACCTGTCGCTGGCCTGGGTGATCGCCGACCGGATCGCCGTGATGTACCTCGGCAAGATCATGGAGATCGGTCCCGCGGAGGCGGTCATCCGGTCGCCGCAGAACCCCTACACCCGGGCGCTGGTCTCGGTCAGCCCGTCGCCCGTCCCGCCGGAAGGCGACGTGGAGGAGCGGCGGACGATCCTCGTGGGCGAGACGCCGGATGCCGCGCACATCCCGAGCGGCTGCCGCTTCCATCCGCGGTGCCCACTGGCGTTCGATCGGTGCCGCGTGGAGGAGCCCGCGCTCATCGAGGTCGGGGACGGCCATCTCGCGGCGTGCTGGCTCGCCGGGACGCCGGCGATGGCGGCGCTCCCGGTCGTGGAGGCCGATCCGGCCGCGGCGGTGCCCGTGGAGCCCGTGGCCGTGCACGACGCCGTGCCGGGTCCCGTGGCCGACCCGGGCGAGGCCGTGGACACGCCAGCCGTCCCGTCGCGGACGATCGCCGGCGCCGAGCCCGAGCCGGAGCCGGAGCGCGAACCCGGGCCGGACGTCACCGTCACGCGTGGGACCATGCTCGCCGATGCCCTCCGTGACGAGGGTGACGATCCTGCACATCCCGGAGACCGCTGATGGCATTCGATCCGTCCCAGGCGCCACGCGACCCGACGGTCGAGCCCCTGGATCCGTCCGGTGTCGCCGGGCTGCTGGAGGCCTCGCGCGCGGCGATCGAGGCGGAGCTCCTCGCCCTGGGCGACGATCTCGCGCGCTGGCGTCCGGGTCCCGACGAGTGGTCGGCGACCGAGGCGGTCGGGCACATCATCGAGGCCGATCGGCGGGGCTTCGGCGGACGGATCCGGCGGATCCTCGACCAGGACGGCGTCGCCGAGCAGGGGTGGGACCAGCTCGCCGTGGCCCGCGAGCGGAACGACGTCGAACGGCCCGTCGGCGCCATCCTCGCGGAGCTCGCCGAGGTCCGGTCGGCCGGCATCGCGACCGTCCGCGCGCTCCGTCCTGACGATCTCGACCGGCATGCGATCCACGGCACGGTCGGTCGCGTGACCATCGGGGAACTGCTCCAGGAGTGGGTCTTCCACGACCGGAACCACCTGCGCCAGGTCCTGCTCTCGGCACAGGCACGCGTCTGGCCCGCGATGGGCAACACCCGCCGGTTCACGCGCTCCGACGGCTAGGCAGGTTCGGGGCGCCCGGCGCAAGCCCTCGATCGTCGGCGCGCGGCCCGCTCGGTCAGCGGCGCCGGCCTCGCTCGTCGTCGTCGCGGTCGCCCAGCCGCCAGCGTTCGGCGTACTGCTGTTGGAGATCGGCCTGCTCTCGCTGCTCGGCGAGCTCGAGCGCCCGACAGTGCGGGCACTCGGCGCAGACCGGACGCTGCAGCGACGCCTTCATCTCGTAGGCGACGATGCCCACCGCGCCGATCATGGCGAGCGCGAGCATCGAGGCGATCGATGGGTCCATCGGTCAGTCCCAATCGCGGACCGCACCGAGCGACGGACCGCGTCGGCGCGGCAGGGGTGGAGGCGGCGCACCGCCCGGATGTGGCTGGATGGTCCCGCCGGTGTGCTCGCGGGTGCGAGGCCGGACGCCCTCCCGCGCTTGCGCGCCTGTTGCGAGTCCGCGCGTCAGACCGTGGCGGTGTCCGTCGGATCGAGGGCTCGGTAGACCGCCCAGATCGCTCCACCAGACTGCCAACGCTGAGGCCGCGGCCATGCAGGAGCGCTCCTGACCAACCGGGCGGGGTCGAAGGCCTTGGTGGCGGCTCGCGGTCCCGTACCGGATGCGGCCGCGCGCGGCGACCGTCCTATCGATGCAGCTCGTGGTTCGAGCGTCGCCGACGCCAACAGCCCGCTCGTGCGAGGTGGGACACTGGCGGCGCGAGGACGCCGCGGCCGAACGAGCCGCGTGCCAGCGGAAAAGTGAGAGGGCTATGGAGAGATCGGACTTCCGCAAGTACTCTGCCGAGTTGGTCGGATCGTTTGCGTTCTTCACGATCGGCTACTTCTCGGTTCCCGCGTTCGGATTGGCGAGCCCGCCAGGCGCCCCCAATCTGCTGGTGGTGCCCTTCTCATTCGGACTCGGGCTCCTAGCCGCGATCTTCGCGTTCGGGCATATCTCGGGCGGCCACTACAACCCCGCGGTCACCATCGCCATGGTGCTGGACCGCAGGACGGATCCCAGGGACGCGGTCGGCTATATCGTCTCCCAGATCGTCGGGGCGATCGCCGCGGGGATCGTGGTCATGGTGGCGCTGAACCAGGCGGCCGTGAAAGCGGGCATCACCGCGCCCGGCCAGGGCGTCAGCGACATCGGCGCGTTGATCATCGAGACCGTCTCGACGGCCGTCTTCCTCGCGGTCATCCTGGCATCGACGAAGCGGGTGCCGTCGCTCGCGGCCCTGGCCATCCCGCTCACGCTCGTGGCCATCCACTTCTCGATCGCGACGCTCAGCGGCGCGTCCGTGAACCCAGCCCGCTCGCTCGGGTCGGCGATCGTCGGTGGCGACCTGTCGAAGATCTGGATCTACCTCGTCGGCCCGATCGCGGGAGGGATCATCGGCTGGGGCGCGTGGCGGCTCGTCGACGGCGGGGCCGAGACCCTGCCGGCAGAGCAGCCGAGTTCCGAAACGGCTGCATAGCGCTCCGGGTCGGCACCTCGGTCGGGCGATCGTACGAATGGTGGGCCGAGGCGCCGATCCCCCAGCTCGGTCAGGTATCCCGGACATCCACCGCAGGCATCCTCCGGTCGTTACCGGCGCCCTCACGCCGGCGGTGTGCGACGGCATCGCCCAAGGCAGGCCGTCACGAGCGGCGCCCCGGTAGCTCAGGCGGCCCGCAGCAGCACGACCGGCACCTCGTCGACGACGCTCGCGACGCCGCACACCGGGCAGTCGAAGTCATCATCGGCCGGGTCGAACGCGACCGGCTGGTCGCACACCGGGCAGTCCACGAAGCACATCGCGCAGCTCCTCGTCATCGGCCGGAGCGCACGTCCGGCGTCCGTCACGCCACGCACCTTGAGCCCGTCCTGTGACAGCTCCCGTGTCACAGCCCCACACTTCCGCCATGCCCGCCCCCGCGATCGGCCCCGCGGTCGAGACCCGTGCGCTTCGCAAGACGTACGGCAAGACCGTCGCGCTCGACGGCCTCGACCTGCGCATCGAACGCGGCGAGGTCTTCGGGCTGCTCGGGCCCAACGGCGCCGGCAAGACGACCGCCGTCAAGCTGCTGCTCGGGCTCGCTCGTGCGACATCCGGGGACGGCAGCGTCCTCGACCGACCCCTGGGTGACCTCGAGGCACGTCGGCGGATCGGCTATCTGCCCGAGCTGTTCCGCTACCCGGGCTGGCTGACCGCACGGGAGGTCGCCGGCGTCCACGCCGAGCTCGCGAACCTGCCCCGATCCGGTCGAGCCGGGGAGATCACGCGCGTCCTGACCGCGGCCGGCATCGAAGGCCGCGCGGACGATCGCGTCGCCGGGTTCTCCAAGGGCATGACGCAGCGTCTCGGGCTCGCGGTCGCGCTCCTCGGCGATCCGGACCTCGTGATCCTCGACGAGCCGACGTCGGCCCTCGACCCCATCGGCCGTGACGAGGTCCGGACGATCATCCGCGATGCCCGCGCGCGCGGGCTCGACGGTCGTCCTGAACTCCCACCTCCTCGGCGAGGTGGAGCGTCTGTGCGACCGGGTCGCCATCGTCGACCGGGGTCGCGTCGTCGCCGACGGGCGCCATCGGCGACCTGCTGGGCGACACCGGCGTGCGCATCCACGTCACCGGGCTGGGAGGCGCCGTGGCGGGCATCCTCCAGCCGTTCGGTCCGGTCGAGCCCGACGGTGAGGGCGGCTGGTGGATCCGGCCCATCGATCCCGAGCGGATCCCGGATGCCGTGGCCGCACTGGTCGCCGCGGGCGGCCGCATCCACGCCGTCGACCCGGCTCGGTCGACGCTGGAGGAGCGCTTCCTGGAGATCGTCTCGGGCTCGGGCGATGCGGCCTCGACGCCCGACCGCGACGAGCCGTCCGCCGCATGAGCCTTCGCCTCATCGGCGCTGTTCGCGGGCCTGACGTTGCGCGAGACGATGCGCCGTCGCACGCTGTGGGTCCTGCTCGGCCTGTCCGTCATCTCGGTCGCGCTGGTCGCCTGGGGCGTGGACGCGCTGGTGCGCACCGCACGCGAGGACGGCATCGGCGAGCTCCAGCTCCGCTTCGGCGTGAGCCAGGTGCTCATCCTCATCGCGTTCATGTTCAGCTTCGTGCTCGCGATGTCGGGCGCGTTCCTGGCCGCGCCGGCCATCGCCAGTGAGGTCGAGAGCGGCATCGTCCTGGCGATCCTGGCACGCCCGGTCCGGCGCGCCGAGCTGATCGTCGGGCACTGGCTGGGGCTCGCGATCGTGACCGTCGGCTACACGGTGCTCTCGGGCGCGCTCGCCATCGCCGTCGTCGGCCTCATCGCGGGCTACACGCCGCCCACACCGGTCGTCGCGCTCGCCTACCTGTCGCTGGAAGCGCTCGTCGTCGTCACGCTCGCGCTGGCGCTGGGTACGCGGCTGCCGTCGGTCGCCGCCGGCGCGATCGCCGTCGTCGCGTTCGGCCTCGCGTGGTTCGCGGGCGTCCTGGGCGGTGTGGCGGAGGCGTTCGACGCGACCGGGCTCTCCGGGGCGACCGAGCTGATGCGGGTCATCATCCCCACCGACGGCCTGTGGCGTGGCGTCGTGTTCGGGCTCGAGCCGCCACTCGCGGTGCTCCTCGCGCTGGGCCGCGGGGTGCAGGGGGCCAACCCCTTCTTCGCCTCGGAGCCGCCGCCGCTGCCGTTCGTCGCCTGGTCGATCGCGTGGATCGTGCTGGTGCTGGCGGCGGCGATCGCCGCGTTCCGCCGCCGCGAGCTGTGACCGAGGGTCAGCCCGCCGGCGTGAGGTAGAACAGCGTGCTCCGCACCGGCGACGCGCTCGACAGCTTGGCGTTCAGCACCTGGCGGAACACCCCACCCGATACGTCCTTCGTCCCGGCCGAGCCCACGAGCCGGATCTTCACCACCCGCCCCGAGACGCCCCGGCTGATGACCGTCACCGAGGTCAGCGTCCCGATGGACGTCCGCGCATCGCTGTCGAGGATCGTCTGGAGCTTGGACGGGCTCATGACGCCGGTCGACCACGTCGCGTACGGCGCCGCCGCGTCGTAGGGCTTCCCGTTCGCGTCGACGTCGGCCGAGCCGCGCAGGTACGAGACCGGACCCGACACCCGGTCGCCCTTGGACGACACCCACGCGTTCTCGTTGTGCTCGGTGGCGCCGCCGCCGGTGCTGTGGAAGAAGGTGTTGGCGACCGCCGAGCCCGACTTCAGGACCTTGCCCGCCGTGCTCGCGAGGACGGCGTTCGTGGCCGTCCGCTCGGCGTTCACGCCGCCGTACATCTGCGAGCGCGTGTCGTCGTACACGTCATAGGCGCCGGTCGACGGGTGGAGGCGGCGGACGGCGTACGAGCGGGCCGAGATCGCCTGCGCACGGAGCGCCTGCGCCGGCCAGCTCGACGGCATCTCCATGGGCACGACGCCGCGCAGGTACGCCTCGAGCGACAGGCTGTTGACCACCGATGCCGTCGATCCGATGAGCACCTTGAGGACGCCGCGATAGCGATCGTTCGTGCCGGGCTTGGAGTACAGCTGCAGGGTGGTCGACGACGTGGCGGGCCGGATGACGAGCGTCGCGCTGAAGCGGCGCAGCTCCAGCTCCGTGCCCGTCGCCGACGTCACGCGCAGCTTCCACACGCCGGTCGTGCCCTCGACGTCCCGCCAGATGCGCAGCAGCGCGTCGGCCGGGAACGCCTGGTCGATGCCGTCGATGCGCCAGCTGCTGCCACGCCCGTAGATCCGGAGCGGCGTCGCGGCCGCGGCGCGATAGCTCGACATGACGAGCACGCGGACCATCGTGGCCGTGGACACGGTGCCCATCGTGGTCCCCTGGAAGTAATGGGCCAGGATGTGCTCCGCCGTCTGCCCGGCGAGCGCCCGGCCGCGCGCCCCGTACTGGGACATCCCGACGCCGTGGCCGTACCCGCGGCCCGTGATCGCGAACGACGCGGGCAGGCTTCCGGTCGTCGCCTCCGCGACCGACGTCCCGGCTCCTGACGGGGACGACGACGAGGCGGCGGTGGCCGTCGAACCGGATCCCGCACCCGGCGCAGCCTCGACCGCGGACACCGGGGTGACCGCCAGGAGGAACGCCAGGGTCGCGACCAGCAGGGCCGGCAGCACGCGGGCCGCGCGAGTCATGGGCGACTCGACGGCCCGGGGTCGGACGGGCATGCGCCACAGTCTGCCCTCTCGATGCGCACGATGTCACGGCCCGGATCGGTCATGCGCGACCCGGACCGATGGCCCGGGTACCCTGCGCCGCCATGACCCTGCGCATCTACCTCGGCCATGGCGCCTCCGGGACCGCGGAATCGATGGCGCCGCACGTCGCGGGACTCCGCAAGCGCGGGTTCCAGGCGTTCGCGCTGGACCTGCCCAAGCGCAAGGCCGAGGACGCGGTCCCCGCGTTCGAGGCGCTGGTCCCGGACGAGCCGGGGGTCGTCGTCGGCGGCCATTCGTACGGCGGCCGCGTCGCGAGCCTGTCCGCCGCCGGCGGGTCGGCGTCGCTATGCCGCCCTGGTGTGCCTGTCGTATCCGCTGCATCCGCCCGGCGCGGTCGACCGCGCGGACCCCCGTCGCGCCCACTGGCCGGACATCGCCTGCCCGGCGCTCTTCCTTTCGGGCGAGGCGGATCCGTTCGCCCGGATCGACCTCCTGCGCGCGGCGATGCCGGCACTGCCCAACGGCCGCCTCATCACCTGGCCGAAGGTGGGGCACGGTCTGGGCCCCGTCCTCGACGAGGCGCTGGACGACGTGGCGACGTTCCTCAGGGGTCTGGACACCGCCTGACCCGGACGACTATCCTCCGGCCCTCACCTGACCGGCCGCCCTGTCCCCAGTCATCCACGGCGACCGGCTCCACGGGTCGCGGGGAGAACCCGCGAAGACACCCCACGTCGCGACCGGGCAGCCCATCGCCCGCGTTCGTGGACGCCCACCATCGCGGGTGTCCGAGCGCCCATCCGCCCTGTCGCGGCTGATCCATCGTCCGGCGTTCCCCATGCGTCGGTCCGGGGGAGAGGAGCGACATTGCGCGTCGTATCGGCCCGCGTGCGGGCATCGTTGGCGGCGACCCTGGTGGCCGTCCTGTCGATCCTCATCCTGCCCGGCGCCACCATGGCCCACGCGCCCGGCATCGACCGCTTCATGGCCGCGACCGCGAAGGTCGAATCGGGCGGCGACTACACCGCCCGCAACCCCGTCAGCGGGGCGTACGGCAAGTACCAGATCCTCCCCTCGAACTGGCCGGCCTGGGCGGCGAAGTACCTCGGTGATGCGAGCGCGAAGCCGACGCCGCAGAACCAGGAGACCGTCGCCCGCGGCAAGTTCCACGACCTGTATCACTGGCTGGGGGCGTGGCGCCAGGTGTCGTACTGGTGGCTCACGGGTCGCGACGGCCGAAGGATCTCGCCCTGGTCGAGGACCGCCACGACCTACGTGAACAAGGTCATGACCTACTACTACGCCATGGCCGACACGGCGGGCTCGGTCAGCGACCGGAAGGTCATCGGCGATGGGTATGCGTCGGTCCACTACGCCGGTCGCTGGGACATCGCGTCGCACACGGGATACGTCGGCCGGAAGCTCCACTACAGCACCGCCCGCGGCGCGACGGCGTCACTCACGTTCTCCGGCCGGTCGATCGCGTGGTACGGCCCGACGGGTCCGACGCGCGGCCGCGCCAGGGTGCTCATCGACGGCACGGCCGTGGCCACGGTCGACCTTCGGGCGTCGACGTTCCACGCGAAGGAGCTCGTGTTCAGCAAGCGGTTCGCGACCACGGGCAAGCACACGATCACGATCGTCGTGCTGGGGACCGCCGGGCGACCGAACGTGTCGATCGACGCGTTCGTCGTGAGAAGCTAATCGGGCAACTGTTAGCCGCTGGCGGCTGACACGAGCCGCCCGCGCGCGGTCGTCCTCAGCGGGCTGCCTGGACCTCGATCTCGCACCGAAAATCACTGGCGAGTCGGGCGACGCCGACGGTCGCGCGGACCGGGCGGTCCTCGGTGAACACCGTCGCGATAGACCTCGTTCATCGCCGCGAAATCGCCCATGTCGGTCAGGTAGACCGTGCACTTCACGGCGTCCCGCGTGGTGAGCCCGACGGCCGTGAGCAGGCGCTCGACGTTCGCGAGCATCGCGCGGACCTCGTCGCGGATCTCGCCCGGGACGCGCTTGCCGGGCGCGTCCGGGGCGTCGCCCACCTGGCCCGCGATGAACACGAAGCCGTTCGCCTCGACGACCTTGCTGAAGGGCAGGTCGCTGGGCGGGATGCCGGGCAGGTCGGGGATGGTCTTGGGCATCGGTCGGTCTCCGTGTGGCGTTCGGTGATGCGTACAGCATGCCCCGAGTCGGCGAGCCGGTACGCTCGGTGTCGATGACGGCGATCGCCACCCAGGCCCTCACCAAGCACTATGGGGGAGGGCGTCGCGGCCCGACCGTGCGGGCACTCGACGACCTCACGGTCGAGGTCCGCGAGGGCGAGATCTTCGGCTTCCTCGGACCCAACGGGGCGGGGAAGTCGACGACGATCCGGCTGCTGCTGGGCTTCCTCCACGCGACGGCCGGCTCGGCGTCGATCCTGGGCCTGGACACGGCGCGGGACTCGGTCGCGATCCGCCGACGCGTGGGCTATCTGCCGGGCGGCATCGCGCTCTATGACGGGCTGACCGGACAGGCGTTGCTCGATCATCTGGCGGCGCTCGGCGGCTGGGCGACGCCACGACGCGCCGAGCTGTGCGACCGGCTGGAGCTGTCCCAGCGGACGCTGGGGCGGCTCGATCCGCGACTACTCGCGCGGGATGCGCCAGAAGATCGGCATCGTCCAGGCGCTCCAGCACGAGCCGGAGCTGGCGATCCTCGACGAGCCCAGCGAGGGCCTCGACCCGCTGATGCAGCGCGCGTTCTACGGGATCCTCGAGGACCTGCGTGCGGCGGGTCGGACGATCTTCCTGTCGTCGCACGTCCTCTCCGAGGTGGAGCGCATCTGCGACCGCGTGGCCATCGTGCGTGCCGGCCGGCTCGTCGCGCTCGAGGACGTCGCGAGCCTCCTGGCCCGCCGCAAGCGCCACGTGGAGATCCGGCTGGCCGGCCCGGCGCCCGATCTGTCGCAGGTGCCGGGCGTGAGCGGGCTCGATCGCGACGGATGGCCGGGTCGAGCTGTCACTGGACGGCGAGGTCGGCCCGTTCCTGGCCGCGATCGCGGGTGCCCCGATCGTCGACCTGACGATCGAGCCCGCCCGGCTCGAGGATGCATTCCTCGAGTACTACGCCGACCCGGACGCGGAGCCGCCGGCCGAGGCGGTCCCGTGAACGGCGCGCTCCTCGCCTTCACGTGGCGGCAGCAGCGCGCTGAAGCTGCTGGTGGTGGCGGTCGCGCTCGCGCTGTTCGGCATGCTGCTGGTCGTCGTCTACGCCGCGTTCGGCCGGGACCTGCGCGCCGTCCTCGAGAGCGGCCTGATCCCGCAGGGCATGGTCGACCTGATGCAGCAGCTGTCCGGCGGGGGCGACATCTTCAGCCTGGCCGGCTCGGTCGCGCTGGGCATGGTCCATCCCATCTCCGTCGCGCTGGTGTGCGTCTTCGCGGTCGGCTTCGGATCGACGGCGGTCGCCGGCGAGCGTGAGCGCGGGACGCTGGAGGTCCTGCTCGCGCGGCCGATCTCGCGCCGTGCCGTGTTCGCGACGCTGTTCCTCGCGCTCGTCGTGTTCGTGGCACTGGCCGTGGCGGCACAGCTCGTCGGCGTCGGCATCGCGGCGGCCGCGACCGGCGTGTCGGGTGAGCTCGAGGTCGCGAACCTGCCGTTGCTGTGGCTGAACGACGTGCTGCTGTTCGTCGCGCTGGGTGCCATCGGCCTGGCGGCGTCGGTCTCGTCGGACCGGCTCGCCCCGGCGCTGGGCGTGACGCTGGCCGTGACGCTCATCGGCTACGTGCTCGAGTTCCTGGGCTCCGTCTGGCCGGACGCCAAGGGCATCCAGCCGTTCTCGCCGTTCCACTACCTGCAGCCGAGCCGGATCCTCGAGTGGCAAGGGGGATCCGGTGGATCTGCTGGTCCTGGCCGGCGTGGCGGCCGTGGCCGCGGTCTATGCGCTCGTCGTGTTCCCGCGACGCGACCTCGCGGCGCCGACGTGATGGGCTCGGGGCTCGATGTCCTCCTCCAGCGATACGTCGACGACGGCACGATCGAGGGGATCGCGGTCGCGGTCGCTGGTGTCGACGGCCCGATCCTCGAGCGCTACGCCGGCATGGCCGCGCCGGGGCTGGCGGCGTCGAGTGACGTGCTGTGGCCCACCGCCTCGATGTCCAAGCTGTTCACCGCGTCGACCGTGATGCGCCTGGTCGAGCTCGGCGAGCTCGCGCTGGACGCACGCGTCACGACCTTGATCCCGGCCTTCACCGGCGACGGCCGTGACGCCGTGCGGGTCCGCGACCTCCTCGCGCATACCTCGGGTCTGCCGTACGAATCCGCGGAGATGGCTGCCCGGCTGGCTGCCCGGACCTCGCTCCAGGCGATGCTCGAGGAGGCGCTCACCGAGCCGCTGCTGTTCCGCCCGGGCACCGGGTTCGCGTACAGCGACTACGGCTTCCTGCTCGCCGGCCGGGTCGCGGAGGTGGCGACGGGCACCCCGTTCCCGGAGCTCATGGCGACGCTGGTGCTGGAGCCGATGGGCCTGCGGGACACGTATCTCATCCCGCCGGCCGACGAGCTGCGCCGGATCGCCGTCGTCCGCGGCGTGCTCGCCGAGGGCACCGACGGCGCGATGTACCGCAGCCCGTATGCGCTCGCGCTGGGGCATCCGGCGTTCGGTGTCGTCAGCAGCCTCCGGGACCTCGTGCGCTTCGCGCGGCATTTCGCCCCGGGCGGTCCGCGCGTCCTGAGCGAGGCGTCCGTCGAGGCGATGACGCGATCGCAGACCGGCGACGTGCCGGGCCAGCATCCCGTGCCCGGCTGGGCGCGTGGCCGGACGCCCATCGCCTGGGGTTTCGGGTTCATGGTGCCGTCGCCCGAGGTGCCGCCGCTCTTCCCGGCCGCCGCCTCCGCGGCGACGTTCGGGCATCCGGGCGCCAGTGGCTGCATGCTCACCGTCTGCCCGGCCGGCGACCGGATCGTCGTCGTGGTGAGCAACACCCACCTGCGCGTGGATCCGCCGGCGTGGTATCCCCGACTCCTCGAGATCACGTCCTGCGCCTGGGACGAGACGCCGCTCGCGACGCCGATCTAGAGCCGGCGATCCGCCGCCGCGACCGCCCGCTCGCACCACCACGCAAGGTCGTCCGCGGCCGACATCCCGCTGGGCAGGCCGATCCCGGCCTCGGCGTCGAGGCCCTTGCGCCAGCCGCGGAGCACCAGCCCCACGATCCACGTGAGGTCGCGCTGGGCGTCCGGATCGCCGATCAGTCCCTCGTACGTATGGGGGTGCCCCTCCGCGCTCCAGCGTGCGGAGAACCAGCGGAGCGACTCCAGGTAGCCGTCGACCACCTCGTCGGGCGGCAGCGGCAGCGCGGCGCTGTTGGACACGAGGAACCAGCCGAGCTCCACGGCGATCGCGCCGCGCAGCGTCATCTGCCAGTCGATGAGCCCGACCTCGTCGTGGGGCAGCAGGGCGACGTTGGCGAGCTTCAGATCGCCGTGCAGGCCGACCACCGGCAGGGCCTCGAGGGCGTGCACGAGCGGCGAGACCTCGCCGGCCAGCCGATCGACCAGGTCCCGTGCAGCGGCGGGCGCCTGCCGGTCGAACGCATCCCAGCCCGCGAGGAATTGCTCGCCCACCGGATTGGCGTCAGCCGCGTAGCGCGCCGCCGAGGGCCGGCTGAGCAGCAGCAGTCGCTCGGGGAGGGGACACCACGGCGCGGTCTCACCGTCCCGTGTCGCCTGTCCCTCGGCGATCGCGGCCCACGGCGTCGCGTGGAGCCGCCCGATGCCATCGACGACCTGCCGCAGCGTCTCCCGGTCGATCACGGGGTCGTGCTCCGGGCGGTCCCAGGCGATGAGCTCGGACGAGAGGTCGGGCATGAGGAGGACGGTCGCCTCGCCCGTCGGTCGCCGTCCCGAGGTATGGCGCCCGGACCGGGCCGCCCCCGAACCACGAGGTGCGCGCCAGGAGCCGGTCCGCGATCCACGCCTCGCGGATCGCCGTGTCGCCGGTCGCGCGGACGATCCAGTCGGTGACCGGGGAGGTCCGCTTGAGCACGAACCGCGCGTCGTCGCGCTCGATGATCGAGAACGTCGCACCCGACCAGCCGTCGGTCGGGAACGGGTGCTCGGGCAGGATGTGGAGATCGAAGCGGCGCAGCAGCTCCGGCAGCGTCTCGCGCGGCGGCGCCGCCATCAGGTCGGGGCGCTCGGCGCCGTCGGCCCCGCCGTCGAGGTACACGACGTGGGAGTCGGGGCAGTTGCGCGTGAGCACGACCACCAGCGGCTCCGTGGCGGAGGCGTTCGCCTCCACGTGGATCTCGCCGGCCGGGATGTAGATGAAGTCGCCGGCAGCGGCCTGCAGCGCATGCTCGGTGCCGCCGGCGCCCCACGTGTAGTCCGCGGTCCCGGACAGGATGTAGATCGACGTCTCGCACGGCCCGTGATGGTGGATCCGGGTCCGGTCGCCGGGCGCGGTCGTGACCACCGACGAGTAGAGCTGCTGCGAGCCGACCAGCGGCGCCGAGATCGCGATCGAACGTTCCATGCCGGCGTGTTGACCGACGGACGTCGAGCGCTCGGCGGGCGTGATGCGCGTGGCCATGGCCGATGATAGGCAGCCCATGGACCCCGTCGCGATCCGCCTGCCCGATCTGCCGCGCTACCCGCTGCTCGATGGGCCGAGCCCGCTCCAGCCCGCCGAGCGCTTCGCCGACGCCCTGGGCGGCGGCTTCGAGCTGTGGCTGAAGCGCGAGGACCTGCTGCCGCTCGCGTTCGGCGGCAACAAGCTCCGCAACCTGGAGTTCCTGCTCGGCGAGGCGCTCGGGGAGGGCGCCGACGTCCTCGTCACGAGTGGACGGCGCTGGTCGAACCACTGTCGCCTGACGGCCGCCGCCGGGGCGCGGGCAGGGCTGGACGTCCAGCTCGTGCTCTCGGGACCGCCGGCGCCGGGCGGCGAGAGCGCCAACGGGCGGATCGCGCGCCTGCTCGGGGCGACGGTGCATCAACTCGAGACGGCGGATCGCGCGGCGCGCGAGGCACGGGAGGCCGAGGTCGTCGCGGAGCTGCGCGCGGCCGGGAGGCGCCCCTATCGGATCCCCGTGGGTGGGTCGTCGGCGCTCGGTGCGGCGGGGCAGGTGCTGGCGGCGTTCGAGCTGGTCGCGCAGCTCGAGGCGTTCGGCGGGCCGCCCGACGTGCTGATCCTGCCGTCGGCGACGGGCGGGACGCAGGCGGGCCTCCTCGTGGGCCTGCGTGCGCTGGGGCAGGCGACGCGGGTCATCGGCGTCGTGGTCGCACGTCCACCGGGCGAGCTCGCCCTCGCGATCGCCGCGACCGCGGCGACGCTGGCCGGGATGCTCGGCGTCGAGGCGCCGCAGGACGCCGACATCGCGCTCGACGCGTCCCAGCTCGGCGGCGGGTACGGCATCCCGACGGCCGCCGCCGATGAGGCGGCAGCACTCCTCGGGCGCACCGAGGCGGTCCTCGTCGACCCCATCTACACCGCCAAGGCGCTCGCGGCGGTCGTGGCCATGGGTCGGTCGGGGGCGCTGGCCGGGCAACGCGTGGTGTTCTGGCACGCGGGCGGGACGCCGGGCCTGTTCGAGCCATCGGACGAGCCGCTGGACCACGCGGCCGGGGAGGGGATGGGATGATCGATGACGGCCGCGTGCGCTGCGAGTGGGGCGCCATCACGACCGACCCGGAGTACCGGGCGTATCACGACGAGGACTGGGGCGTCCCGGTCCGCGACGAGCGCCTGCTGTTCGAGCTGCTCGTCCTCGAAGGCGCCCAGGCCGGGCTTTCGTGGTCGACGATCCTCCACAAGCGCATCGGCTACCAGCGCGCCTTCGATGGCTTCGACCCGGCCGTCGTCGCGCGCTATGGCGAGCTGGAGGTCGCCCGGCTCATGGGCGACTCGGGGATCGTGCGGAACCGGCTCAAGGTGGCGTCCGCCATCGACAACGCGAAGGCGGTCCTGGCGATGCGGGAGGGCGGCGGCCCGGCGTTCGTCGAGCATCTGTGGTCGTTCGTCGGCGGGTCGCCGCTGGTCGGCCGATGGACGCGCATGGGTGAGATCCCGGCCGAGACGGACGAGTCCCGCGCGATGTCCAAGGACCTCAAGCAGCGCGGCTTCCGGTTCGTCGGCCCGACCGTGTGCTACGCCCTGATGCAGTCGGCGGGCCTCGTGAACGACCACATCACCAGCTGCTTCCGCTGGTCGGAGGTCCAGGCGAGCCGCTGACCCGCTCGTCCCGGCGGACGCGGCCCGGCTGACGCCTACCGCTGGGCCGCGCGCCAGGCGTCCCGGAGCTTCATCCGGCTGCCCGTCTGGAGCACCGCCCCTGAGTAGATCCGGCCGCCGAGCACGAACAGGCCCCAGATCGCCGCAAGCGTGATGGCCACGCTGAGCACGACCTCCCACGGCTCGATCGTCCCGAGCGCCGCGCGCAGCGGCACGACCATCGGCGCGGACGGCGGGATGAACGTGAGCACGTGGGCGAGGAGCCCGTCGGGCGCGCTCGTCACGAGCAGGATCGCCGCGAAGTAGCTGAGCATCGCGACCATCGTCACGGGGGTCGACGCATTCGAGGCCTCCTCCATGCGCGACGCGAGCGCGCCCAGGAAGCCCAGCGCGGTCGAGTAGAGGACGTAGCCCAGCACGAACCACAGGACCAGCATGGCGATGGCGCTGGCGGTGGTCGCCGGCAGCGCCAGCCGGCCCGTCAGCTGGCTGACGGCGAGGCCGACCGTGACGAGCGCGAGCAGCTGGACGAGGCCCAGCACGCCGATGCCGAGCACCTTGCCGATGAGCAGGTCGCGTGCCCGGACGGTGGACAGGACGACTTCGACCACCCGGCTCTGCTTCTCCTCGACCACCCCGCCCAGGACCCAGAAGCCGTACGTGAAGATGCCGATGAACATCAGGATGATGCCGGCGTTCGCGAACAGGAACGCCGTGCGGTCCTCGTCGGACTGGGGATCGAGCGCCGTGACGGTCGGGGGCGTGATCGCCTCACCCGCACGCAGGCCGATGATCGAGCCCGAGAGGATCGCACGCGTCGTGTCGTCGAGGTCCTCATGGACGACGATCTCGCCGGGCGACGACAGGTCCGCCGGGACCGCGAGCGCGGCGTCGACATCGCCTTTCGTCGAGCGCCTGCTCCGCGGCGGCGCGATCCGGATAGTCCGTGAACGTGACCGTGGCGTCCTCGGCGTAGGTCGCCGCGGTCGCCTGGATGGTCGACTCGAGCTGCGCCGGCGCGGCGCCGATGATGCCGACCTTCATCGTCTGAGCGCCGCTGCCCAGGAGGATCGGGATGCCGAAGCCCGCGCCGAGCAGCACCAGCGTCACGACGAGCGAGAGCAGGTAGCCACGGCTCCGGCCGCGCTCGAGGATCTCCCGCCGCGCGACGAGCCAGGTCGACCGGATGCGCGACATCACGCCACCTCCTCGGCGACCGGCTGGGGAGCGCTGGTCGCCTCCATGAACAGCTCCGAGAGCCGCGGCGGCTCGTAGCTGAAGCGGGTGACCTCGCCGGCCGCGCGGGCGCGGGCGAGCAGCGCGCCCAGGTCGACCGAGCCCTCGACGAGGAGCCGGACCCGCCCTCCGTCGTGCTCGAGGACCCGGAACCGGTCGTCGTCGGGGATCCAGCCGCCATCGCCGCCGTCGACCTCGACGTCCAGATGCCGGCGCCCGGAGCGCGCCCGCAGCTCCTCGATCTCGCCGGCCGCGACGACCCGGCCGCGGCTGATGATCACCACGTCCTCGCACACGTCCTCGACGAGGTCGAGCTGGTGCGAGCTGAAGATGACGCCGACACCCGCCGCCGCGCGCTCGCGCAGGACGTCGGTCATGGTCGCGATGCCCAGCGGGTCCAGGCCGGAGAACGGCTCGTCGAGGACGAGGAGCGCCGGGTCGTGGACGAGCGCGGTCGCGAGCTGGACGCGCTGCTGGTTGCCGTGGGACAGGTCCTCGGTCTTGGACTTCGTCCGGTCGGCGAGGCCCATGCGGTCGAGCCAGCTCGCGGCCGCGGCCCTCGCGTCCCGACCCGACAGGCCGTGCTGCTCCGCGAAGTACTGGAGCTGGTCCCCGACCCGCATCCGCGGGTACAGCCCGCGCTGTTCGGGCATGTAGCCGAACCGCAGACGGTCCCTGGCCGTGATCGGCCGGCCCTCCCAGCGGGTCTCGCCGCGTTCGGGGACGACGAGGCCGAAGACGCAGCGCATGGTCGTCGTCTTGCCGGCGCCGTTCGGGCCGAGGAAGCCGACCAGGCGACCCGGTCGGGCGGTGAAGCTCGCCCCGTCGAGCGCCACGACCGTGCCGTAGCGCTTCTCGAGGCCGTCGATCTCGAGCATGTCGTCCTCGTCTCAGCCGTCCGCCGCGAGGGGCGGGTCGGCGTGTCGGGCATAGAGCCGGGCTGACATCGGTGCGAACGGCTCCCTGGAGAAGATGGCTTCGATCGGCAGACCGAAGAATTCGGCGATCGAGAAGGCAAGGTCGAGGGACGGGTTGTAGTCGCCGCGTTCCAGGTAGCCGATGGTCTGGTAGTTCACGCCCACGGCGTCGGCGAGGTCCTGGCGGCTGAGCCCGCGCTCGGCGCGCAGGACGGGGAGCCGGTTGTGGAGCCGCGGGTCGGGCTTGCGCGGACTCACCGTACCGGCCGGCCGGCGACCGCGTCGTTCGGCTCCTCGGCGGGGGCCTCCGGTTCGATCCAGGTGAGCGCCGTGAGGGGCAGCAGCGGCAGGTAGACGCCCACACCGATGGCGACGGGCAGGAGGAACTCCGGGCCGACGAGGACGGGCCCGACGAAGCTGACCCACAACGCCCAGACGACCGCGACGATCACCAGGAACCAGGTCACGGCCGCGAAGCTGAGCGCCCAGGCCTCGATGGCCAGGCTGCGCTGGCGCTCGTCGAGCTCGGGGCTGCGCGGATCCGCGCGGCCGCCGGCGTAGGCGTAGATGGTGAACAGGCCGCCGACGAACCCCGCCATCAGGATGATGGCGATGGGCGCCCAGAGCGCCGCCGGGATGCGGCCGGTGGCGACGAGCGTCGAGTAGCCGATCACGACCAGCGGGTAGGCGAGGAGCGTCTCGAGGACGAGGAGCCGCCGGGTCCGGCGACTCATGGTCCGGACGCTGTTCGGCGAGGCGATGGCGTGCGTTCATGACGCGATGTTGTATGAATACAACAAGATTGTCAAGAGGTAGGACGTGTGATCGCGCGTCGGCGCTGCCACCCCTAGGCGCGCGTGCCCTCGCGCCGCACGCCAACGGCGCCGACCCCGCTACCCGCGCGTGCTGATCGCCTGGTGTGCATCCTCGCGGCTGATGGCGCCCAAGCCGCACCCGCTTGGAGGCGAACCCCGGCATCAGCGCTGCCCTGCACATGGAACGTGCATCTGGCCGCGCAAGGTCGGGTCGCAGGGCCGAGCAGAAGCTTCGATGCGACCCTGCAGCACCGTTCCGCGCGGTCAGCCCCCGGAATGCACATGAGCTGATCACGAACCGCGAGAACGGAGGACGCGCCGCGTGGGAGGTCGGACGCGGTCGGCTGCCGCTCACGCCTGAGCGATCCCGCTGCTGGGATCCCGCCTGGCCATGCTGGGCACGCGCTGGATCTGCGCCGGCTGGCGTGCGTGGCATGCACGGTCGCGTGGGACATGAGCGACCCGATCGCTCGCGGCCGGGCAGGGGTGATCGCGGGTCACGAGCGATCGCCTCGCCGTCCGGCCGGCGGCCCAGGCGAAGCGTCGCCGGCGCACGGGCCCGGACACGGAGGCGCCCCCGGGACCCGGGGAACGGGTCGGGGGCGCCGCGTCGGCGAGGGAGGTCGTGGCGTGGGCGGCCCTCAGCGGGCGACGACGTTGCCCTTCATGTCGGGGTGGATGTCGCACTTGAAGGCGTACGTGCCGGCGGCCAGGGCGGGCACCTGGTACACGATCGACTTGCCGCCGTCGATGATCTCGCCGCCGAACACCTTCGAGCCGTCGGCCGCGAGGATCGTGATGTTGTGCGGCGCGCTGTCGGGGTTGTCGAACGAGATCGTCAGCGCGGTGTTCGCGGCGACGTCCAGCTCGGCGGTCGAGAACTTGATGTCCTTCGCGGAGATGCTCACCGCCGCGGGCGAGCCACCCGGCTGACCCGAAGGCGCGACGGACGGGGCCACCGACGGGGCGGCGGTCGGGGCGGACGAGCCACCGCAGGCGGCCGCGGCGAGGGCCACCGCGGAGAGCGCGAGCGTGGCGACGAGGCGCTTCACGGTGTCGACTCCTTGATCGTGGGGGATGGGGCTGACAGGGTTCCGCGGCGCCGGCCGGGTGGCCGACGCCGCGGGGAGGGTCAGGGTTCGAGGATCAGGCGCTCGCGCCGGCCGAGGCACCGCGGCCGAGCTTCGAGGCCAGGAGGCTGAGCTCCGACTTGACCACGCGGACCGGGTTCCCGTCGGCGCGGAGGAAGTCCACGACGAGGAGGAAGATCAGCGCGATCTCGATGCCCTTCGCGAGGAAGGCCGTCGAGTAGTACGGGCCCATGACCGCCCAGGCGGCGATCGCGGTGGCTGCGTAGCCGATGAGGCCGAGGCGGATGAACCAGCGGAAGCGGATGGCCAGCGCGATCGGCACGACCATGGCGGCCGCGGCGACGAGGTAGCCCGTGGCGTTGAGGGTGAACAGGAGACCGCCAAGGGTGCTGTGGATGTAGGCGGTGCTGAGGGTCAGCGCGACGATCCCGAAGCGCAGCGCGACGCCGGCGACGGTGACGGAGCGGTCGTTGCGAGTGTCCATCGTAGTGAGCGACCTCCAGGGTGATGGCGACGAGGTGTCCGGTCGAGCGCAGTGCCGGGGTGGTCCGGCGATGACTGAACCGTAGGGGCCAGCCCTGCCCTGGACCGCCGTCACGGGTGGCCGCGTCGGGTCCACGAACGGACGCGGTGCGTCGTCGACCCGCGTCCACCCCGCTGCGGGACGGATGACGTAGGCCTCGCGCGCGGGCACGTGCGAAACTCCCGAGGCCGTGAGCCCGAAGCCGGAGATCCCGTGACCGCCCCGTCCGTGGAGCGTCCCAGCCGTCGCCGGACGGCCCGGACCGTGCCCGAGACGGTCGAGGCCCTCGACCCGCCGGCCGTCCGCGCGCTCCTCCAGGGGGCCGTCGAGGAGGCCGCCCGCCTGCTCGATGCCGATGGCGCGTTCCTGTACCGCCTCGACGAGTCGCGCGGCGTCCTCCGCTTCGCATACGACGCCGGCGTCCGGGACCTCAGCGAGCGGCCATGGGTGCGCCGGCTGGAGCTCAAGGTCGGGACCGGGATGTTCGGCAAGGCGGTCGCGGAGGGCCGGGTGCTGGTCACGGGCGATTACCCCAACGACCAGGCGTTCGAGCATGCCAAGGGACCGGACCGGATCGTCCGCGAGGTCGAGATCCGCTCCATGGTCGTCGCGCCGCTGCAGGCCAGCGGCCGGGTGTACGGCGCCCTCGGGACGTTCTCCAGCCAGCGCGACGCGTTCACGGCGCCGCAGATCGCGCTCGTACGCGCGCTCGCGGAGCATGCCGCCGCGTCGCTCGCGAACGCGGCGCTCATCGCCGAGCTCGACCGTTCCCGCCAGGACATCGCGCGGCGGGCCGAGGCGGAACGGACGCTCCGGGAGCTGGGCACGTCCCTGTCCGCGGCCAAGGAGCCCGCCGACGTCGTCCAGCGCGCCGTCGACGAGGCGTTGCGGCTCCTCGACGGCGACGGTGCCCGGGTGGACCTCATCGACCCGCGGCTCCATCTCCTGCGCGGCGCGTACGTCGGCGGTGCGGAGCCGCCCGACCCCACCCTGTGGCCCGATGACCCCGACGAGCGCCTCGATGAAGGCGTGTCCGGGCAAGGCGGTGTCGACCGGCCGGACGTTCCGCACCGGCGACTACCTCCACGACTCGCGCTTCGTCCACGGCAAGGGTCCCGACGGCTACGCCGACCGGACGGCGATCACGTCGGCGATCGCCGCACCGCTCGTGTCCGACGACGGGCCGTTCGGCGCCCTGACGGTCTGGTCGCATCGGCCGCACGCCTTCGACGACGCCCACGAGACGCTCCTCGAGACCATCGCCGGTCAGGCCGCGGTCGCGCTGGGACGGGCCCGCCTGATCGAGGAGCTGGGCCGGTCCCAGGGGGCGCTGCAGGACCGCGTCGAGACGGAGCGGACGCTTCGCGAGCTGGCCCAGCGCATCGTCGAGATCCGCGACTCGTCGCTCGTCCTCGAGCAGGTCATCGAGGACGCGGCGCGCCTGGTGGGTGGCGACGGCGCCACGATCGACCTCACCGGGGGCGAGCTCGCCGACCACGAGAGCTGGGCATATGACCGCGGGATGAGCGCGCCCGGGCGCGAGATGATGGTCGCGATCGGCGTCGACGATGGGGCCGGCCTCTCCGGGAAGGCACTCCAGACGGGCCGCGTCCAGATCACCGACGACTACCTCGAGGACGACGCGCTCACGCACGACGCCGTCCGCGACAGCGCCGCGCGCGAGCTCGGGATGCGGGCCGCGATCGCCGTCCCGTTCAAGGCGGGGCGTCGGGACGGGGTGATCCTCGTGTGGGCGAAGCGGACGGCCGCCTTCGGCCCCGCCGAGGCCGACACGCTCGTCGCGCTCGGCAGCCTGGCCGGCATCGCCGTCAGCAACGCGGCACTCATCGAGGACCTGGGCGAGTCCCGCGAGCAGCTCGCTCGCCGGGCCGACCAGGAGCGGGCGCTGCGGGAGATCGGCAGCCGCCTGTCAGAGATCGAGGACCCGGCGGGCGTCCTCCAGCGCATCGTCGGGGAGATGCGCCGGCTGCTGGGCGCCGAACGGTGCCGCCTCGATCTCATGGAGCCGGTCGTCGGGAGCGTGCTGTGGACCGATCCCGTCGGGATGCCGATGCGCGACACCGCGGCCATCCCGCTCGGCCGCCCCGAGGACTCGAAGGGCATGGCCGCGATGGCCATCGCGGCCGGCCACGCCATCGTCAGCGGCGACTACCTCGCCGACGACCGGTTCGCGCACTACCCCGAGGCCGACCAGGAGGCGCGCGAGCTGGGTCTCACGTCGGTCGTCGTCATCCCCGTCATCGGCGACACGGGCCTGCTCGGCGTGCTCCAGGCGGCACATCAGGCGAAGGACGCGTTCCGCGACCAGGAGCTGAAGCTGATCGAGGCCCTCGCGTCGCAGGCCGCCATCGCGATCACGAACGCCCGTCTCGTCGATCGGCTCGCCACGAGCCAGGGCGACCTCGCGCGCAAGGTCGCCACCGAGCAGGCGCTCCGCGAGATCGCCGTCCGGATCACCGTCATCCGCGAGCCCCGCGAGGTCCTCCAGTCGATCGTCGACGAGGCGCGCCGGCTCATCCCGTCGGATTCGGCGCGGATCGACCTGCTCGACGACGAGACCGGGATCCTCCACTGGGAGTTCGCCTCGGGCGGGTTCGGCGACATCGACGATGACCCGCGCTTCCGGGGCGCGGCCATGACCGAGGACCAGGGCCTCTCGGGCCTGGCGATCCAGACCCGCCAGCCGCAGTACACGGGCCGCTATGTCGAGGACGCGCGGTTCCCGCATGACGACGACATCGACGCGTATGTGAACGCGGCGGGCGTGAACTCGATCCTCGCGGCGCCGCTCCTGGGCGAGACCGGCGCCTTCGGGGCGCTGTACGTGGTCGCCAAGGCGCGCGACGCGTTCGACGATCGCGACGCGGAGATCCTCGCCGCGCTCGCCTCCCAGGCGTCGATCGCGATCACCAATGCGCGGCTGGTCGATGCGCTCGGTCAGTCGCGCGAGGCCCTGGCCGAGCGGGCCGAGGCGGAGCAGTCCCTGCGCGAGATCGCCGCCCGACTGACGGCGATCCGGGAGCCGCGCGCGGTCCTCCAGCTGATCGTGGACGAGGCGCGCCGGCTCGCCGGCTCCGATGCCGCGTTCCTCGACCTGCTCGATCCCGGCCACCGCGGAGCTGCGGTTCGAGGTCGCCAGCCCGCCGACCGTCGCGCGTCCCGATGCTGCCGACCAGAGCGTGCCGTCGGGCGAGGGGATCGCGGGCCTGGCCATCAGCCGCCGGACGTCGCAGCGGTCGGGGGACATCCTGAGCGACGACCGGTTCCACTACCCCGAGGCGGCGCAGGCGATCGCCCGCGAGACGGGGATCCGCTCGGTGGTCGCGGTGCCGCTGCTGGCCGAGGGGACCGCCCTCGGCACGATCTCCATCGCGTCGCGCCGGACCGACGCCTTCGGCGAGGCCGACGAGGCCCAGCTGGCGGCTCTCGCCAACCAGGCGGCGATCGCGATCCGCAACGCCGAGCTCGTCCGCGAGCTGGGGCGCTCGCGCGAGGAGTCCGCCCGGCGCGCCGATACCGAGCGCACCCTGCGCGAGCTCGCCGCGCGGATCACCGCCATCCGCGACCCCGAGGCGATCCTGGGCCTCATCGTCGAGGAGGCGCGCCGGGTGCTGGGCTCGGATGGCGCCCACCTGACGCGCATGGTCGAGGATCGCTCGTATCTGCGGCCGGTCGTCGTCGCGGGCGGTCTCGACGCTGAGACCCGCCAGTGGCTGATGGGCCTCCACTTCTGGATCGACGGCGGCATCAACGGTCTGGCGGCGGGCCAGGGACGGGTGGTCTCGACCCCCGACTACCGATCCGACCCCCGCATCCCGCGCGAGCCCGACGACATCGAGGTCGCCGAGCGGCTGGGTCTGGGCGCGATGGCCGCGGCACCGCTGCGGGCGCCCGGTGGCGACGTCATCGGCACGCTGGCCGTCAACTACCGTGTCCCGGGCCGGATCGCGCCCGAGCGCCTCGAGGTCCTGCAGGCGCTCGCCGACCATGCCGCGATCGCGGTCTGGAACTCGGACCTCCTCCAGCGCCTGGAGGAATCGGAGCACTCGTATCGCCGGCTGGTCCAGACCTCGCCCGACGTGGTCTGGCAGACCGATGCCGACGGCAACTTCACGTTCTTCTCGGATGACGTCGTGCGGCTGCTGGGGTTCACCGCGCAGGAGCTCGTCGGGACGCACTTCGCCGAGGTCATCGCCGAAGGGTCGCGGCAGGACGCCACGTTCGGATTCCAGCCGCCCAGCGAGGATCGGCAGCCGTTGCGGGTCAAGCTCGACCTGGTCCGCAAGGATCGCTCGACGGTGCCGGCGGAGATCGCCGCAGTCGGCATCTTCGAGGACGACCGCCTCGTCGGCGGCCAGGGCACGGTCCGCGACGTCAGCGAGCGGGAGCGCCTCGAGCGTGAGCTGCGCGAGTCGGAGGCGCGTTTCCGGAACCTCGTCGAGAACTCGCCCGACCTCGTCTGGGAGATCGATCTCGACGGACGGTTCACGTACGTCTCGGACTCCGTCGAGCGTCTGCTCGGCGTGCCCGCCTCGGAGATGCTGGGCCGGCCGTCGAACGACTGGATCGACCCCGCGTCGCTGTCGGCGATGTTCCGCATCGGCTCGGTCATCGACGACCCGCACCAGGTCGTGCGCACGACGCTCACGATGATCCACCGCTCCGGCGAGCGGATCCCGTTCGACATCCGGGCGACCGGTCTGTTCCGCGGCGGCGAGCTGGTCGGGCGTCCACGGCGCGTCACGTGACGTCAGCGAGCGCGTCCGCCTGGAGCGTGAGCTGCGCGAGTCGGAGCGCCGCTTCCGGTTCCTCATCGAGAACAGCCCGGACGTCATCTGGTCGCTCGACGCGGACGGGCGCTTCACGTTCATCACCGATTCGGTGGAGCGGACGACCGGCTGGACGGCGAGCCAGTTCCTGGGCCAGCCGTTCGAGCGGTTCACCGACGAGACGACGCTGCCCGTCGTCCGCGCCGCGATCGACAGCCTGCGGGTGGACCCGGAGCGGCGGCACGTGGTTCGCATCGGGATCCCGCGCCCGGACGGGACGATCGCGCCGACCGAGCTGTCGTTCGTGGGCATGACCGACGCCGCCGGGCGGTTCTCGGGCATCCAGGGCTCGTCGCGCGATGTGAGCGAGCGGGAGCGCCTGGAGGCCGAGCTGCGGGAGTCGGAGGCGCGGTACCGGTCGCTGGTGCAGTCGTCGCCGGACGTGATCTTCGCGATGGACGGCGAGGGGCGCTACACGTTCTTCTCCGACCGCGCGACCGAGCTCACCGGCTGGACGCCCGATGAGCTCATCGGCCGGCACTTCGGGGAGGTCGTGGACCTCGCCACGTTCCCCGAGGCGCCCGACGAGTTCGAGCGGTTCACGCGCGAGCCCGGCAAGCCGTCGACCTCGCGCATCTCGCTGCGGCACAAGGACGGCCATCTGACGCCCTTCGAGGTCAGCGCCCTCGGCCAGGTCGAGGACGGGAAGCTGGTCGCGGTCCGCGGCGTCGCCCGGGACATCAGCGAGCGGGTCCGCCTGGAGCGCGAGCTGCAGGGGTCCGAGCAGCGCTATCGGTACCTCGTCCAGTCGTCGCCCGATCTCGTGTGGGTGACCGACGAGGAGGGCCGCTTCACGTTCGTGTCGGACACGGCGCTGGAGATCCTGGGCATGACGCCCGAGGAGATGCTGGGCCGGTCGTTCGAGGACCTCGCGCCCGAGGGGACCTCGCGCAACGCGCTCGCGCGCTTCCGCTGGCTGCAGCGTCACCCGACGCGGGTGCATCGGTCGCAGATCCCGGTGCTCGCGAAGGACGGCCGGGTGATCACGATGGAGATCACCGGGGTCGGGATGCTCGAGGAGGGTCGGTTCGTCGGCGCGCATGGCGCGGCCCGCGACATCAGCGAGCGCGAGCGCCTCGAGCGGACCGTGCGCGAGTCCGAGGCCCGCTACCGCTATCTCGTGCGCGCCTCGCCGGACGTCGTGTGGGAGGTCTCGCCCGCGGGCAAGATCACGTTCATGAGCGACCGGATCGAGACGCTCACCGGCTGGACGCCGGTCGAGATCATCGGCCGCGACTTCTCGTTCCTGATGAACGACACGTCGTACGCGATGGCGGACCTGTGGGACGCCGTGCAGCGGGATCCCACGCAGGTCTATCCGCTGTCGATCACGATGCCCACGCGCTGGGGCGAGGACGTCCCGGTCGAGGTGTGGATGACCGGCCGCGTCCAGGACGGGGCCTTCGCGGGCGCGCACGGGTCCATCCGCGACCTCCGCGAGCGCGAGCGGTTGGAGCGCGACCTCCGCACGCAGGCGGCCGAGCTGGCGTCGGGCGAGGAGCGGGCGCACCTCGCCCGCGAGCTCCACGACTCGGTGACGCAGGCCCTGTTCTCGATGACGCTGCTGTCGCGCTCGATCGAGCTGCTGCTCGAGCGGGACCCCTCGCAGGTGCCGGCGAAGCTCGCCTCGCTGCGCGACCTCCAGAAGGACGCGCTGGCCGAGATGCGGGCGCTGATCTTCGAGCTCCGGCCGGGCAACGTCGAGGAGAGCGGGCTGATCGGCGCGCTCAAGACGCACACCGCGGGGCTTGCCGGCCGGATCGGCCTGCCGGTCGTGCTGGACGCCGACCTCGACACGCGGCCGCCGATCGAGGTCGAGGAGACGCTCTACCGGATCGCGCAGGAGGCGCTCCACAACACGGTGAAGCACGCCGGCGCCCACCAGGTCACGATCGAGGTCTGCCGCGTCTCGGACGGGGTCCGCCTGAAGGTCGTCGACGACGGGCGGGGGTTCGACCCGTCGCAGGTGCCCGACGGTCACCTGGGCCTGGCCGGCATGCGCGCCCGCGCCGAGAAGCTGGGCGGCCGGATCGCCGTGAAGTCCACGCTGGGGCACGGGACGTCGATCGAGGTCGTGGTTCCCGAGGTGGTCGCCCCGCCGATCTGAGCGGAGCCCGCGCGACGCGCCCTTGCCGCCGCCCGTGATGCGCTGATGTGCATCCTGGGCGTTGGGCGCGGTCAAGCGAGTCGCGACGGGAGCCACGAGCGCCGACGGGGCCGCCCGGCGGCGTCTTGCGCGGCCTGGTGACCGGCCCATGTGCACGACCGTTGGCAACGGACGTGCCGGGGCGCCGGCCTCGGGGCTTGCCGCTCACCAGGCCCGGAATTGCACACCAGGCGATCACGGCGTCGCGGAACGGCTTCCGAGCGGCGCCTGAACGAGCTCGACCCCGTCCACGACCGGACGCTCGACGTAGCGGCGGTACGTCATCCGTCGTGCGCGTGCTCATGCATCGGACGCTGGTGGCACCACCGCGCACCACCCGACACTGAAGGATGAGATGTCCGACATCGCCTCGTCCGACCCTGCCGTCCGACCGGTGATCCCGCCCGGCACGGCTGGATCGCCCGGCGCCGACATCCCGGGCGGCGATGTGCCGTCCGTCGTCATCGTCGACGCCGACGACCGGACGCGGGCCAGCCTCGTCGGCCTCCTCGGGATCCGCGGCCGGGTCCGCGTCCTGGGCGATGCCGCTCAGGCCAGGGCGGCCGTCACCCTCATCCGTGACTGCCACCCCGACGTGATCGTCCTCGATCCGCGCCTCCCGGATCTCGAGGGCGGCCTGCTCGCCATCCGCACGATCCGGACCCTCGACCCCCGGGTCCGCATCCTCGCGATGGGTCCGACCGGCAACGTCGAGCTCGCATCCGCGGAGGCCGGCGCAGACGCGTTCGTCCGCAAGACCTTCCGCCCCGACGAGCTCGCCGACGCCGTCGTGCGCTGCGCCACCGTGCAGCGTCCTGCGCCGCCGCGTCCGGAGCCCACCACGGGCTCGTGAGGTAGACTCGCTCGTGCCCCACCGGGGCCGAATCTGCCCGTCCGCCCGCGTCCGTCACCGCGACCGCTCCGACCGGAGACCCAGTGGAAGAACCCACGCATCGCATCCGCGTGCTCCTCGTCGACGACCATGCCGTCGTCCGCATGGGCCTGCGCGCGTTCTTCGACCTCCAGGACGACATCGAGGTCGTCGGCGAGGCGTCCGATGGCAGCGAGGGCGTGGCGATGGCCCGCCGTCTCGAGCCCGAGGTCATCCTCATGGATCTCCTCATGCCGAACATGGACGGCGTGACCGCCATCGGCCGGATCAAGGCGGAGCGTCCCGAGACCGAGATCGTGACCATGACCTCGTTCATCGAGGAGGAGAAGGTCACGTCCGCGCTCGAGGCCGGTGCCTCCGGCTACGTGCTCAAGGACGCCGACGCCGAGGAGGTCGCGGCCGCGATCCGTGCCGCGTACGCCGGCGAGGTGCATCTCGATCCGCAGGTCGCCCGGCTGCTGGCGCAGCGGATGCGTGCCAAGAAGGAGCCGCAGCCGGTCGAGCCGCTGACCGACCGCGAGAAGGACGTCATGCGCCTGCTCGGCCAGGGCCTCTCCAACAAGGAGATCGGCGCCCAGCTGTTCATCACCGAGCGCACCGCGCGGACCTACGTCTCGAACATCCTGGGCAAGCTCGGGCTGGCGTCGCGCACGCAGGCCGCGCTGTGGGCGGTCGAGCACAAGCTCGCGGAGTCGCCCAAGAGCTGAGCGACCGCGACGCATGACGTAGCGTCGCCGAGGTCCTTCGTCCATCCGTTCCGTCGCCCGCCGACCGTGCCCTCCGGCGCCGACGAGGTGCATCTTCTCCTTGCTCGATCGCACGTCGCGACCGAGGGAAAGGAGGACCACCGACATGCACCAGCCCATCGAGCTCCAGATCGCTCTGGAGCGGCAGGCCGAGCTTCGCCTCGAGAAGCGGAAGCTCACGATCCCGTTCCGGCGCCACGAGACTCGCCGAGCGGTCGACGGCCATCGCGCCTCGGCCCTCCGGCCCTCGTTCGCCTGAACCGCCAACCCGCGTAGCGCCCGGTCGGACCCGCTCCGGCCGGGCGTTCGCATGTCCTGGGGTCACTCGATCGCGAGCAGCTCGTAGCGACGGTCGCCGCCGGGCGTGACCACGGTCACGACGTCCCCGACGCGCCGGCCGAGGAGCGCCCGTCCCACCGGGGAGACGTTCGAGATCTTCCCGGACCCCGGATCCGCTTCCGAGGACCCGACGATCATCAGCTCCAGCTCGTCGCCCTCGTGCTCGACGCGCAGGCGGCTGCCCACGCCCACGACCGCGCCGCGCGCCTCCGGCTCGACGATCGTCGCGACCTTCAGCGTCTGCTCCATCGTCCGGATCCGGTTCTCGAGGAAGCCTTGCTCCTCGCGCGCCGCGTGGTACTCGGCGTTCTCCTTGAGGTCGCCGTGCTCGCGTGCCGTCGCGATGCGCTTGATGACGGCGGGCCGCTCGACCTCCCGGAGCTGGCGGAGGTCCGCCTCCATCCGGTCGCGTCCCTCGGGCGAGAGGTAGACCGGGTCGGGCGCCTTGCGCGGTGAGCCCTGTGCGGCGTATGCGGCGGCCGAGGCCACCCGGCCGACGCCACGTCCGGGCGCGGGTCGAGCCTTGCGCTTCGCCTCGTCACGGGCTCCATCGGCCTCGGCGGGCGGCAGGTCGACGATCGTGCTGACCGGTGGCGGCGGGGGAGGCGAGGTGTCCGGCACGAGCGGATTCGCGATCCCGGTCGCCTTGCGCTCCCCGGTGACCGTGCGGAGGTTCGCCCAGGGCAGGATCACCGTGGCGTCCGGAAGGGCCGCCCGATCGGCCTCGGACACGCCGTCCGCGAACTCGCTCAACAGCGCGTCCTCGTATTCCTCGGGCGCATCGGTCGACGCCCACCAGATCCGCAGCATCGTCCGGTCGGAGAGTGCGTGAAGCCAGTTCCCGGACGGCGCAGGCTTGCGTTCGCCGAGCTCCGTCCTCGCCATCGCCGCCGCCCGTCCGGCGATCGACCCGGTCGTCGAACCGACGAACAGCACCGCTTCCGACGGCAGCCAGAACGACGCCAGCCGAGCGAGCAGCTCGCGGCCGGTCGGGCGCGTGCCGTCCAGGAGCAGGGCGGGCACCCGTTCGAGCCAGCGCCCGATGTGACCGTGGTCGAGGGGCGCGGACGCGAGTGGCGACGGCAGCTCGACGACGAAGACGCCGCCGCCCTGGGCGCGCGACTGCCGGCCCCATTGGCCCGGTCCATCCGGAAGCAGCCCGACGGCACGGAGGAGCGCGGGGGCGGAACGATCGACAGCGGGCATCGGCAGGTGAGGTCCTCGGGCGGGGGGAAGCCATCGCGAAGGGTGTCGCGTATCGTCTGCATGATGCCCGAGGGGAACCGCCTGCGCCGCTGGCTCCCGGTGGCGCTTGCCGCCGTCGTGGCCGCGTGCGTCGCGACACCCTCGACGACCCCGACCAGCAGCGCCCCGACGGTCGCCGAGCTGTCGCCGGTCCCCGTGGTCGTGGTCTCGCCCACCCCGGCCGCGACGCGGCCCGCGGATCCGTCGCCGAGCCCGACCGCGAGCCCGTCGGCGCCCGCGGTCGGTGCGTCGGGCTCACCGCAGCCGTCGGGCTCACCGCAGCCGTCGGGCTCACCGACGCCGACGCCGTCCGTGACGCCCACGCCCGGGACGTCCCCGGACCTCGCCGCGTACTGGGTCGGCAGGTCGATCCCGGCCGCCGGTCTCCAGCGCCGCCTCACCAGCCTCTCGAAGAAGTACCACCTGCCCGGGGTCAGCGTCACGATCCTCTGGCCGGACGGCCGCGAGTGGACCGGCACGGCGGGTGTCGCCGACGTCACCGACAAGCGCCCGATCACGCCGCAGACCGCGTTCGCGCTGGCCTCGATCTCCAAGACGTACACCGCCGCCAACGCGTTGAAGCTCGTCGAGGAAGGCCATCTCAAGCTCGACGACCGGGCGGCGCGCTACCTCCCGGAGTTCAAGCTCGACCCGCGGATCACCGTCCGGATGCTCCTCGATCACACGAGCGGGCTGCGCGACTTCTTCCTCGATCGCTCGATCGACGCGCCGCTCCAGGGCAAGCCCGATCAGCAGTGGACCGCGACCCGGACGTGGCGCTATGTCCGGAAGCCGCTCTTCCCGCCGGGCACGCGCTGGTCCTACTCGAACACCAACTACCTGCTGCTCGGGATGATCGAGGAGCGCGCCGACGGCCGGGCGCTCGACACCCAGATCCGCTCGCGCTTCCTGGATCCGCTGCACCTCGACCAGACGTGGACGCAGGTCGCGGAGGCGCCGCCGACCGGGGTCGAGACCGTTCGCGGACATCGCTTGCTCATCAGCAAGCACGCGACGAAGCTGGCGCCGATCTTCGATGGCCGGCCGATCATGCCCTTCCGCTCGGTCGTGACGGCGGCCGGCGGGGCAGGCGACATCGCCGCCACGTCCCGGGACGCCGCCCGCTGGATGGCGGCTCTCGTCCTGGGCGACGTCCTGAAGCCCGCCACGAAGCTCCAGATGCTGTCCGAGTCGATCTACACCGACTCGCTCGGCGCCCGCATCCCGTACGGCCTGGGCGTCCAGGTGGTCAGCATCCGCGACCGCGTCGCGATCGGCCATTCCGGGCGGCTGCTCGGGTTCCGTGGCGTCGTCCGCGCGCTTCCCGAGGACGGCATCACGATCGCGGTGCTGACGAACCAGGGCAACGTCGACCCCGCGAACGTCGCCGCATCGATGCTCAAGTTCATCCTGCCCCCGAAGATCGCGTGCGCGACCCGGACCTGCCCGCCGATCCCGTAGCGACCTGAGAGGCGGCGGGGCGTGACTGCACGCCGCCCGCGATGCCACCGCGCCGACGCTGCGGTCCATGGTCGTCCGGATCGGCACCTCGGGCTGGCAGTACCGCGACTGGCGGGGGCCGTTCTACCCCGACAAGCTCGCCCAGGCGCGCTGGCTCGAGTCGTACGCGGAGCGGTTCGCGACGTGCGAGTCGAACAACGCGTTCTACCGCCTGCCGGAGCGCTCGACCTTCGAAGCGTGGGCCGCGCGCACGCCGCCCGACTTCGACCTCGCGGTCAAGATGAGCCGCTACCTCACGCACATCCTGCGGCTGCGCGAGCCCGCCGAGCCGGTCGAGCAATTCCTCGATCGTGCCTGCGGGCTCGGTCGCAAGCTCGGTCCGGTCCTCCTCCAGCTGCCGCCGTCGCTCGAGGCCGAACCCGAGCGGCTCGACGACGTCCTGCGCCGCCTCACCCCGCACGTCCGTGTGGCCGTCGAGTTCCGGCATCGGAGCTGGTTCACCGCCGCGACCCGGGACCTGCTGGAGCGCCGCGGCGCGGCCCTGTGCCTGACGGATCGACGCCGGCCGACCTCGCCCCTCTGGCGCACCGCCGATTGGACGTACCTGCGCTTCCACGAGGGTCGGGCGAGGCCGCGGCCGTGCTACGGCCGGACCGCGCTCCGGTCGTGGGCCGAACGCCTGGCGCGCGGATGGGGCGACGACGTCGATGCGTGGGTCTACTTCAACAACGACCATCGCGCCTGCGCACCGCGCGACGCGGCCGTCTTCGCGCGGGTGTGCGAACGCGCCGGTCTCAGCGCGACCCGGACGCCGCGACCATCGACCATCGGCCCTCGCCGTTGAGCGTGGATCCGCACCGGGACCGGACCATCGGCTGCGCCGATCGGGACCGATGGGGCTGGACCGCCTCGTCGAGGCGGCGCAGGCTCGGGCGTGATCCGGGAGCATCGGGGGCTTCCGGGCGGGTCCGGAGGGCGTGCGATGCCCATCCCGATCGAGATCTATACGGTGGCCGGGATCCTCCGGGGCGTGGTCCCACGCACCGGCCCGGTGCGGGACGTGCTGGAGCACGACACGCTGATCTCGCTCGACCGCGCCACGTTCCAGCCGCTCGCCGGCCGGCCCGGCCCCGAGGACGCCGTCTCCCTCGAGCCCGACGAGATCCTCCTCGCGACCGATGCGTCAGGCGATGGCGGTCCGGTCCATGCGATGTGGCACGACCTCTCGCTGTGGACCGGGCCATACGTGGTCGAGGGTCAGCTGGCGACGATGCCGGGCTTCGACCCGGCGCGCTCCCTCACGCGTCCCACCGGGACGTGGATCCGGCTGCGCGACGTGCGCGTCGCCGCCGCGGACGCGCCGAACGAGGAGCTGGGGCACCACGAGGCGGTGCTCATCCACCGCTACGAGGTGGAACGGGTCGAGAGCGACCTGCTCCTGACGCTCACGTTCCCGGGCGCGGAGATCTCGGTCAGCGCGCCGGGCAGCGGCGGCTAGGGCCGAGCTCCGCGGGTTCGCCGTACCGCCGCCCTGGTCAGGCGGCGGCACCCGATCGTCGACGGCTGCCGCCGCGGCGGCTGGGCGGTCCGCTCCGGCTCGGCGGCCCGCTCCGGCGGCTGGGTCCACCGGCGCCCACCGGTGCCCGGAGGGGTCGGGCCTCGATCGAGCGGTCGGGGATGAACCCGTCCTCGACCGTCCACGGGATGGCGTGCCGCAGGAGCCGCTGGACACCACGCAGCAGGTCGGCCTCGTCGATGCACACGAGGCTGATCGCGTCGCCGCTCGCGCCCGCGCGTCCCGTTCGCCCGATGCGATGGACGTAGTCCTCCGGGTTCCACGGCAGCTCGAAGTTCACGACGTGGGGCAGCTCCACGATGTCGAGGCCACGAGCCGCGACGTCGGTCGCGACGAGGATGCGGATCTCGCCCGCCTTGAACGCCTCCAGCGCCTTGATCCGGTCGCCCTGCGACCGGTCGCTGTGGATCGCCGTCGCGGCGAGTCCTCGTCGGTCCAGCCAGGACGCGAGGCGGGAGGCGGTGAGCTTGGTGCGCGTGAACACGAGCACCTGCTTCCAGTCGCCCTGGCGGACGAGATGCGCCAGCAGCTCTTCCTTGCGGTCGCGATCGACCGGATAGACGAGCTGGCGGACGGCCTCGGCGGCGGTGCCGTGGCGGGCGACCTCGATGACCGACGGGTCGCGCAGGAACCGTCCCGACAGCCGCTTCACCTCCTCCGAGATCGTGGCCGAGAAGAGCAGGTTCTGACGGCGGGCCGGCAGGAGCTCGAGGATGCGCTGCAGGTCGGGCATGAAGCCCATGTCGAGCATCCGGTCGGCCTCGTCGAGGACGAGGATCTCGACCTGGCCGAGGTTGACGGCCCGCTGCCCGACGTGGTCCAGCAGTCGGCCCGGCGTGGCGACCAGGATCTCGATGCCGCCCCGGAGCTGCTTGATCTGCGGGTCGAGGGGGACCCCGCCGTACACGACCGCGCTTCGCAGCGGGATGCGCCGGCCGTAGGTCGCGACCAATTCGGCGACCTGGATCGCCAGCTCGCGCGTCGGCACGAGGACCAGACAGCGGACGGGATGCCGGGCCGGCGAGAACGAGGTGTTCGCGTGGACGCGGAGCCGGTCGAGGATCGGGAGGGTGAAGGCGGCGGTCTTGCCGGTGCCGGTCTGCGCGGCGGCGAGGACGTCGTTGCCGGCGAGGACGAGGGGGATGGCCAGGTCCTGGACAGGGGTGGGCGTCTCGTAGCCTTCCTCGGCCACGGTGGCCACGAGGTCGGGCGAGAGCCCCAGGTGATCGAAGCTCAAGGCGTTGTGCAGTTCTCCATGTGCAGCCGGGTGGTGGCTGCCAGACCGGGTCCGCGTCGGGCGCCCGCACGACCGTGGGCATGGTCGGGGCGACGGCGACTGCCGGCCCGGCCGAGCATATCGGAGAATCGTCGCGATGGCGCAGGGCACACGGGCGGTCGATGTCGCGCGACGGGCAGGCGTGCCGTTCACGCTGCACGCGTACGCCCATGATCCGCGCGTGACGCACGAGCACGGCGGCCGTGGCTACGCCCTGGAGGCAGCGGCCGTCCTGGACCTGGATCCGGACAGCGTGTTCAAGACGCTGGTCGCCGCGGTCGACGGGAAGCTCGTCATCGCGGTCGTGCCGGCGGGCGCCGAGCTGGACCTCAAGAAGCTCGCCGACGCGGTCGGCGGCCGCAAGGCGACGATGGCCGATCCGACCGAGGCGGAGCGGGCGACGGGTTACGTGCTGGGTGGCATCTCGCCGCTGGGGCTGCGCCGGCCCCTGCCGGTCGTCCTGGATGCGACCGCCCTCGACCGCCCGACCATCCACGTCTCGGCCGGTCAGCGCGGCCTGGAGCTCGAGCTCGCCGGGGCCGACCTGGCGCGGGTCGCCAAGGCGACGGTCGCGCCGATCGCCCGGACCTGACCGGTCGAGCCGACGCCTGCGCGCGGTCGAGCCGCCCACCGCCACGGGGTGGACCGGGCGGCGCAGCACGGCCCGGCCGCCCACCGCCACGGCGTGGTCCCTAGCCGGTGATCTCCGCCCGTTCGGTCCAGATCGACGCGAAGGCGAGCGCCGCGATGAGCCAGCCGGCCGTGAGCGCCAGCGCCTCGGGCGTGTCCATCCGTGCCGGAGCCGCTCCACCGCCGAACGACGGCCCGCCCGCGCCGCCGGAGATGAGCGCGTTCGCGGCCGTGAACGGGAAGTACTGGAAGATGCCGTGGACCAGCGCCGCGCCGATGCCCTCGGCGATGTTCAGGCCGATGACGACGCCGATGCCCGCGATCTGGCTGCGCGCGACGGTCGCGATCGCGAAGCCCAGGGCGCCCTCCATCGAGAACGCCAGGAGGCCGCGCCACAGGAGATCCGGCAGGTCGGCGAGCCAGCTCGTGTCCGCGACGCCATCGAGCGAGAAGCCGCCCAGGACAGCGCCCAGGATCGCCATCGGGATGCCCAGCACGAACGCGCCGAGCGCCATCGCCAGCATCGCGATGGCCACGCCGGCGAACGTCCCCACCACGTAGCGCGTCCGGCTCTCGCCCCGGGCGATGGCGGCCTTCAGCGTCCCCCACGACCACTCCGAGCCGGCGACGGCCGCGGCATACGCCGCCGCCAGCAACCCGTTCATCAGCACGAACGCCAGGACGACGCGATACGCCTCCGGGAACGTGAACAGCGCCCGGAGCGCGACCTGCGCCTCGGGGTCCTGCGCCTGGCGGGCGCTCACGCCGCCGAGCACGAAGATCAGCAGCGTGAACACGTTCATCAGCAGGAACGTGACGAGGGTCGCGGGCCGGCGGACGAGCTTCCGCAGCGTCCCGGCGAAGACCCTCATCGGCCGCCCCAGCCCGTCGGCTCGTCCTTCGGCTTGGCGCCCGGGTCACTCGGCCACTCGACCGGACGGCGCGCCCGGCGCCCCGGACGGCGGGGTGGGCTCGGCGGTGAGATCGAGGAACAGCGTCTCGAGGTTGGTGCCCGCCTCGAGCCGGGACGCGTAGATGCCGCGCTCGACGAGCGCCCGGTTGACCTCCGCGCCGCGCGCCGGGTCGATGCTGACGGTGAGCCAGCCCTCGCCCGCCGCCGGATCGGGAGCGGCGGATCCCGCCCCGGCGAACGCGGTGAGGGCGTCGAGCGCGGTGCCGGTCGCGGCCGGTTCGACGCGCACCCGGACGGCGCCCTCGGCCGCGAGCAGCTCGCGGATCGGCCCTTCGCGGACCAGTCGGCCGTGGGCGATGATCCCGACGACGTCGACCAGCTGCTGGACCTCGGACAGGATGTGGCTCGACACGAACACCGTCGTGCCGCTGGCCGCGAGCTGGCGGAGCGTCTCGCGCATGCCCGCGATGCCGGCCGGGTCGAGGCCGTTCGCCGGCTCGTCGAGGAGCAGCAGCTTGGGCTCGTTGAGCAGCGCCGCGGCGATGCCCAGCCGCTGCTTCATGCCCAGCGAATAGCCCGACACGCGATCGCCCGCCCGCGAGGTCAGACCGACCAGCTCGAGCAGGCTGTCGATGCGGCCCTTGGGCACCGGCGCGCCGGTCGACGCGAGCGCGCGCAGGTTCTCGCGGCCCGAGAGGAACGGGTAGAACGACGGCGACTCGATGAGCGCACCGACCTCGAACAGCCGCCGCCGGTCGCGGCGGCCGAAGGGCCGTCCGAGAAGCTGCACGCTGCCGCTGTCGGCGCGGATGAGCCCCGTCAGGATGCGCATCGTCGTGGTCTTGCCCGCGCCGTTGGGCCCGAGGAAGCCGTAGACGGTGCCGGTGGGGACCGTGAGATCGAGCCCGTCGAGGGCGACCTGGTGGCCGTACCGCTTGCGCAGGTCGCGCGTCTCGAGCGCGAGCGATGGCGTCCCCGTCACGCGCTCATGCTACCGGCCGCCTGCAGCCGACCGCCGGTGCGTTCCGACACAGACCTGAAATGTCGATGTCGCCCTGGTACGAATCCATGAAGCGAAGCGAATATCCGCGGTGTCATACTCGGCCCGATCCGCTCCCCCATGGCGGACCCTCGCCCAACCCGACAGACAGGCCCAACCGAACACGCCGCCCCCCACGGCAGGACCCCTGTCCTCGTCGGGTGGAAGCCCCACTCGGCGCCCGCTTCCTCAGCGGGATCGCCCGCGCCCCGCGGGTCCTCCGACGTGATCGCTCCGCGACCCCCAGCGCACCGCGATCCGTTGCGCGCCCCCTTCGCGCTCCTCCTGCCACGGCGGCACCACATCCACCGTCCACGTGCTCGGGGCACGCGGTTCCGGCAGGGAGGAGGCACGACTGTTGCCCGAGCATGCCCAAGGCGCCCAGCGGGCGTCCCTCGATCGACGGATCCGGTCGCTCACCGTGGCATCCGTCGCGGCCCTCATCGCACTGGCCGGCATCCTGAGCGTCGCCCGACCGGCGGCCGCCGCCGGCTACAAGGTCGTCATCGTGGTCGGCCCCACCCACTCGGCGACCGCGAACTACATCGACAGCGCGAAGCGCTACGCGTCGCAGGCCCGCTCGTACGGCGCCTCCGTGTATGAGCTGTACAGCCCGAACGCCACCTGGGACCGCGTGAAGTCCGTGGCACAGGGCGCCAACGTCCTGATGTACCTCGGCCATGGGAATGGCTGGCCGAGCCCGTACGCGCCGTTCTCGGCCTACACCAAGGACGGCATGGGCCTGAACGCCACGGCGGGCAACGGCAACACGAACACGAAGTATTACGGCGAGTACTACGTGTCCCACTACCTGAAGCTCGCCGCGAACGCGGTCGTGATCTTCAATCGCCTGTGCTACGCCTCCGGCAACTCCGAGCCGGGGCATGCGACGCCCACCAGGTCCACGGCCATGAAGCGCGTCGACAACTTCGGGGCCGGCTTCCTGCGCACCGGCGCCAAGGCGGTCTTCGCGTCGGGGATCACCAGCGTCTCGTTCTACCTGCGTGCGCTGTTCACGGGCTCACGCTCGATGACGTTCAAGCAGATGTTCTACGCCGACCCATCGCGCACGATGAGCGCCAACTTCGGCTTCTACTCGAGCCGCACACCCGGCGCGACGGCTTCGATGGATCCGAGCTCACCCGGCAAGTACTACCGCTCGGTGGTCGGCTGGACCAGCACCACGATCGCGGCCTGGCGCGGCTGAGCCCGCCTTCCGCCTGCTCCGCGTCGCCCCATCGCAGCTCGACGCCCGGTCCCACGGCCGGGCGTCGCGCTGTCCCGCGCCGGCCGAGCGGCCCGGCCCGCCTCATCGAGCCACGAGCGATCCCGTTGCTCACCGCCGGCTCGGGCCCGCACGTCACGCGACGCAGGGATGCCCACCGGTCGCCGTGACGAGCACAGCGACCGGGGCCCTGAGCGATGGGATTGCTCGGCTGGTCCAGGACTCTTTGGCTCGACGGTCCCGACGCCCCGCGACCGCCCACGAGCGATCCCGTTGCTCGCCCCCGGCTCAGGCCCGCACGTCACGCGACGCAGGCGTGCCCACAGGCTGACGAGCGCGGCCATGACGGCCGTGA
This sequence comes from uncultured Chloroflexia bacterium, assembly GCA_963778025.1. Classification (GTDB taxonomy): domain Bacteria; phylum Chloroflexota; class Limnocylindria; order Limnocylindrales; family CSP1-4; genus CAVZTA01. The sequence continues at coordinate 57,441 of CAVZTA010000004.1, forward strand.
GCAACGGCGTTGCTATCGCGCCCGATCGCTAGGCCGCTCGCCGCCCGGCAAGGAACCCCGCCCGATCGGCGTAGGGTGCGGGTCGCCGTCGATGGTCCAGCCAGGTCGGCAGCAGCCATGCCCGACGCCGAGTGCGCGGATCGATCATCGCGATGCCCCGGCGACCGCGCGCCGGCGGGTCGCGAGGCGCCTCGGCCAGTGACATGAGCTCACGGTGGCGCAGGGTGAACTCGCGATCGAACCAGGCGCGCTCGGTCGCCATCCGCCGATCGTTGGCATCGGTCGCGAGCACGAGCGCGGTACCGGTCACCGCCCGAGGTCGCCAACCGAGCGCTCGCGCAGCGTCCCAGGCGGCACGTTCGTAGCGCGCGATCTGCCGCTGGAGCTCGCCGAGGTCGAGCAGCTCGGTCTTGACGTCGATCACGAGGAGGATGTGCGACCCGGGGTGGTAGGCGAGGACATCGATCGAGCCGAACCATCCGGGGCCACCGACCTCGACCTCGGTCTTGACGAGGAACCCGTGCGCCTCGAGCCGCCGAGCGACGTAGGCCACGCACCGCGCGTGGGCGCGTCCCTCTCGGGCAGCATCCCGAACGGGACGGGTGCTCAGCGGCGCGACCAGCCGCAGGTCGAACGGGATGTCGAGCGCACGCAGGACGCGGACGGCGGTCGCGATCGGCAGGTCGGGGAGCATCGCTCGCTCGATCGCCGAGATGAGCGTCTGGCTGAGGCCGACCGCGTGCGCCAGACGCCGCTGGCTCCAGCCGCGCGACCGACGGGCCTCGAGGATGGTCGCCGCGATGAAGAGCAGGACGCTCCGGGCGATGGGATCCGGGTCGGACATGACCGGGAGGATGGCAGCCGGCGCTTCAGCTGCCACGTATCGCGTCGCGAGCGACCTCGATGCTCATGTCCCCGGTGGGCATGAACGTCACGCAGCTCCAGGCGACCGAGACTCCGCAGCCTGACCAGCGTGGCCGGCGCGGGAACGAGCGCCGGATCGCTCGATCGGCCGGCGCGCGGAACGAGCGAGGCGCCGCGGAACGAGGACTACGCCGTCGCCGCGAAGGGGTGGGGGACCGGGGTGGCGCGCCGAGGGTCGACGGGGCGCCCGTCCGGGCCGACGCGCTGCAGGTCGGCGGAGACGCGCCGGATGGCCTCCATGAGGGTCGTGTGGTGGACCGGCTGGCGTGAGAGCTTGTACGTCCGGAGCATGGTCCGTGTCTCCTGACGGTCGCCCTGTCGGGTCACTTCCCCGGCCGGTGGGCGGCGCGCCGTTCTTCGTGACCCAGACGATGCGCCGGACCGAGTCCTGCGGCGCTCGGCGAGGGTCGCCCCGTGGGGCCCACGGACGCCCGCTTCGGTCTACGTCATCCGTCGACGGTGACGGCCATCGCGACGCCGCGCGGTGCCTCGGCCGTTGCCGTCGAGTCGGCCGCCGCCGACCCCGCCGCCGCAGCGCCGAGTCCGCCGCCGACCCCGCCTCGCGGCCCCGCCGATCGAGCCAGAACAACAGCGCCGCCACGACCGCGCCGACCGCGGCCGTCACCCCGCCCAGCAGGAACACGTTCCGGATGCCCAGCTGGTCGGCGAAGATGCCGGCCAGCGCCGTCGAGAGGATGGTCGTCGTCGACATCGACGTCTGGAACGTCGCGATGACCCGGCCCCTCGCGCTGTCGTCGGTGGCCGACTGGATGATCGTCGCGGTCGCCGCCTGCAGCGGGGTGAGGAACCAGCCGACCGCGAACAGCACGAGCAGCAGTCCGACAAGGTTCTGGACCTGGCTCAGCAGGGCGACGACGACGGCGATCCCCGCCAGACCGAAGGTCACCATGCTCGGCGCGCCGATGCGCCGGCCGATCGGCGCGACCAGCGCGCCGGCCAGGATCATCGACGCCGTCTGCGCGGCCTCCACCGGCCCGGACCAGATGGGGCTGATGGCGAGCTCGCGGATCATGAACGGGTAGAACAGCGTGTTGATCGCCCCGACGCCGAGCATGACGACCGCGGCGCCGAAGATCGTGGCCTGGAGCGCCCTCGACCGCCCGACGATCGCCAGTCCGTCACGCAGCGAGGCGAAGATGCCGATCGCGGCCGCGTGTGCGGCGCCGGTCGGCTTCGTGATCGACCGGTCGAGGCCCCAGACGATCGCGACCGACGCAAGGAACGTCGCCGCGTCGACGAGGAACACCGGCCAGACCAGGCCGGTGACGCCGGCCACGACGCCGGTCACGCCGGTGCCGATGAGGCCGAATGCGATGCGGCTGATCTGGCTCAGCGAGTTCGCTGCGAGCAGGCCCTCACGCGGGACGGCGCGGGCGACGAGCGCGCCGCGGGCGGGGCCGAAGAAGACGCCGACCGTCGCCTGGAGGGAGGCCAGGACGACGAGCAACGGCAGCCGCTCCAGCGTCGCGACGAGGACGAACGACGCGACGAGCCCCGCCCGCAGCAGATCGGAGGCGAGCATGATCCGGCGCCGGTCATAGCGATCCGCGATCGCTCCGGCGACGAGGCCGAAGATGACGGTGGGGATGGCGATGGCGATCGACAGCAGCGCGAGGGTCGTCGTCGATGCGCCGAGCGTGGTCACCAGGAGCAGGAGCGCGGTCAGCGTCATCCCATCGCCGATATCGCTGATCGACTGTGCGACCCACAGCCGGCGGAAATCGGGCATGCGCAGGACGTCGCGGACACCCAGGGTGACGGGCTGGTCGGAAGTCATCGGACGGCTCCTCGGGCTCGACGATCAGGACGGGTCGGTGGGATGACCGGGTTCGGTGGGTGCAGGGGGTGCGGTGGGATCGCCCGGGTCGGCCGGCTCGAGCGCATCGCCGGCGTCGGGTGCCTGGATGAACGGATAGAGGGCGAGCAGGGAGCCGAAGGGCAGCCGCTCCGCGGGGTCGTCGTCGGCCTCGTCCTCGCGCTCGGCCGTCTCCATCAGGGCGAGGAGCTGTTCGCGCAGCTTCGCGGCACGGCCCGCGCGCAGTCGCACGAGGCCCTTCGAAAGGAGCAGCTTCCGCTCCGGGCGGGCATCCTCGAGGGTGTCGATCGCCCCCACGCGGATCGCGGCCTCGATCTCCTCGCGAGACCGGTCGAAGACCGTCTGCAGGACGTCGTGCATGACCGCCGCCTGCTCGCGGGTGTCCGCCGAGAACAGCCGTCGGTCGAGCTTGAGCGAGAGTTGAGCGATGCGGTAGCGAGTCTCGATGATCCCCGACACCACGCGCCGCTCGACCGGCCGGATGAGGTCGCGCTCGAGCAGCAGGTCGACGTGGTGGTAGAGCCGGGTCTGCGGGACGCCGAGGACCGTCGACAGCTCCTTCACCGTCCACGGCTCGTCGACGCGCGTGACCATCGCCTCGACGATCCGCAGTCGAAGCGGGTCGGACAACGCCTTCAGCGTCTCGACGTCGGCGATGACCCGCTCGGTGAGCGGCGGCTCATCGTTCAGCGCATCCTCGCCGGGATCGATCGTTCCCTGAGGAACCATTCGCGACTGCTCCATCGTTCTAGGTCGTACGACCATTCAGCAAAATCTGAACGTAGAGTCGCTGTCGAATAGCGTCCTGTCAAGAGGTGACTTCGGCGACGCGTCGCCCAGGCGTGCGACGATGGACGCGATGGGTCCGTCGTCCGTCCCTCGTGCCGCCGCGCTGGATCCCAGCTGGCGAAGCGACCGCGGGACGACCGGCGCGCTCGCGCCCGGTGAGGTCCGCCTGACGTTCCTCGGCCACTCGACCGTGCTCATCGAGGTCGACCGCCTGCGGATCCTCACCGACCCGGTCCTGGGCGCGGGCCTCGGTCCGGTGCGTCGCCATTCGGACCCGGTCTCGCCCGCCCTGTTCGACGACCTCGATGCGATCTTCATCAGTCACGGTCATCACGACCACCTCGACCTCGCGTCGCTCCGGCGCGTCCCGGGTCGCCCGACGATCCTCGTCCCGCGGGGGTTCGGCACGCTGGTCAGTCGCAGCGTCGACGGTCCCGTCGAGGAGGTCGAACCCGGCGAGCACCTGGTGATCGACCAGGTCGGCTTCGACGTCGTCCACGCCGAGCACGACGGCCGTCGCCGGCCGTTCGGACCGCGTGGGCCGGCGCTCGGATGCGTGGTCCGCGGGTCCCGGACCGTCTACTTCCCGGGCGACACCGACCTGTTCGCGGGCATGGACGAGCTCGTCGGCGCGGACGTCGCGCTCCTGCCGGTCTGGGGCTGGGGCCCGAACATCGGCCCCGGTCACATGGACCCGATCCGTGCCGCGGAGGCGGCATCCCGCCTCAAGCCGACGCTGGCCGTCCCGATCCACTGGGGCACGCTCTACCCGGTCGGGCTGCGCCGCGTGCATCCGAGACCGCTCGCCGACCCCGGCCACCAGTTCGCGTCGGCCGTGGCCAGCAGCGCGCCCGGGGTCAGCGTGCGGGTCCTCGCGCCGGGCGAGTCCCTGTCGCTCCCGCGCTGACGTCGCCGCTACGTCACGCCGGAGACGGACGAGCCCCGCCGTCGCCGGCGGGGCTCGTGGGAGCGGAGGGGGAGGGCGTCAGGCGAACGCGACGTGAGCCACGATGCCGAGGGTCGTGAGGACGAGCACGAGGATCAGGAAGATGGTGGGCAGGACGCCGTTGGCGTCGCTCTGGAAGGTCCCGCTGTAGGCGGTCACCGGACGGCTCCTTTCGTGGCGATCGGTGGTGTCGGTCGGTCGATGTCGATGGCGTCAGTCTCGCGCGCCGATCCCGCCGTCCCCACGGACGTCCGCCGCCGGGCGCACGACCACGAACGCCCGCGACCTCGATGGACGGATGACGACCCGTCGGCCCTGCTCGTCGTCAGCCGTTCCCCACGGGACGGACACGCGCGAACGACGATCGGTCGGCGTTCGACGTGCCGGATGTGACCGCTGTGACCCTCGTGGCGGTCCCGGTCGGGTTCAGGCCTCCAGGTCGCGATGCCAGTCGCCGCGCTCCGCGTCCTGGCCTTCGGCGGCCACCGTGCCCGCGGCGACAGCCTCGCGCGCATCGGCGTTGAGCCGCTCGCCGGCGGCCGCCGCCGTCGAGGCACGCCTTCGACGCGATCTCCCCGATCGCCCCCGGACTGGCGTGCGCCGGGAGGAGCTTCGGCGTGCCCGAGTCGGCCGCGCCCCGGAGCCGGATGCCGCGCGCCGCGAGCTGCTCCTGCGCCCGCTCGGCGAGCCGCCGGCCCTGGGCCTGGAGGCGCGCTCGTCGGCCGGCCCCGCGATCCGGGTCGAGGAGCCACGTTCCGGCGGCCGCCGCCGCGGCACCGACCGCCAGTCCGACCGCGAGCCGGCCGCTGCGTCCGCGGGCATAGCCGCGCTCGAACGCGCGGTCGTAGCGCTCCTCGTCCGTGCCCGGCCAGCGGCGCTCGAGGCGCCGGACCACATCGTCGAGGGGTGCCCCGTCGGTCACCCGGGCGGTCGCGTCGCGCAGCGTCGCCGCCAGGTCGTCCGAGGTCCGGAGCGACGCCGAGCGGAGATCCTCGACGCGTCCGCCGGCCGACCGCGCCGTCGCGCGACCGGCCTTGCCGGCGTCATCGACCGCGTCGCCCAGGCGTTCACGGAGGGCGTCGGCGAGGTCCGCGATCCGCTCCAGCAGCGTGCCGGCTGCATCTGTGGCGCTGTCGGCGATCGCCGAGCCGGCTGAGCCGGCCGCGTCGCTGACGCGTTGACGCGGCGTGCTCCAACCCGGAGCCGATGGCGTCCGCGACCTCGCCCGCGGTCGAGCCTGCCGTGTCGGCGACCTCGGTGACGGTATCGGTGGCGTTCGTGCGGATGCGATCGAGGAGCGTGGGCATGGTCATCCCTCCTGGCAGCGGGTCACGCGAACCATGCCTCATCGAGCCTGCTTGCGATGAGCGCGACGCACCCGCCCGCGTAGCGCATGTGTTGCAGTCGCGGACGGGACGGTCGGAGCGGGCCGCACCAAAGCGACTATAGAAATCAGCAGTTGACAAAAGAGAAAGCCGGCTTTACAAAAGGAAACGTCCACCGCGACAACGCATCACTCCAACGGAGGGACCGACCGCGTGCCCCACGACGTCATCGCCACGTGCCCCGTCTGCAGCGGCGAGCTCGCGGTCACCCGCCTTCGCTGCTCCAGCTGCGGCACGACGATCGACGGCGAGTTCAACGTCGGGCGGTTCAGCCGGCTGACCAAGGACCAGCAGGTGATCCTGATGAGCTTCCTGCGCTCGCGCGGGAACCTCCGGGACATGGAGCGAGAGCTCGGCATCAGCTACCCGACGGTCCGGGCACGGGTCGAGGCGCTCGTTCGCGTGCTCGGCTTCGGACCGCGGGATGCCGCGGCGGACACGGACGACGACGCCGGCGCGGACGGCGCCGTGGCGACCGCCACGGCGATGGCCGATGCCGTGGCCAGCGGACGGCGCGAGATCCTCGAGCGCCTGTCCCGGAAGGAGATGAGCGCCGAGGAGGCCGCGACGGCCATCCGGGAGCTCGGGAGGACCCGATGAACAGCACGCTGGAGGGCACCGACGTGATGGTGCGCGAGATCCCGTTCCGCGCGGACGGCGAGGTCCGGATCAGCCTCGCCTCGGGTGAGCTCTTCCTGCGCGGCGTCGACGAGGACGTCGTGCGGATCCGCAGCCTCGACGACCGGCCGGTGGACCAGACGGTCGAGGTCGTCATCGGCGAGGCGCAGCTCGACATCCGGGCGGTCTCGGAGACCGAGATCCGCATCGGGCCCCTGACCATCGGCGGTCACGGCAGCGCCGAGCTCGAGGTCGAGGTCCCGCGCGGCTCGACGGTGCTCGCGAAGACCGCGAGCGGCGACATCCAGGCATCGGGGCTCACCGGGGAGACGCGCTTCGCGACAGCGTCGGGAGACGTCACGGTCGACGAGATCTCGGGCCGGGTCCGCTTCGAATCGATGTCGGGCGACGTCGGCATCCACGCGAGCGACGCCGTCGACGTCGACGGCCGCAGCGTGTCCGGCGAGGTGACCCTCCGGGCGCCCAGGTTCCGGTCGCTCCGGCTGGGCTCGACGAGCGGCGATCTCGCCGTCCTGGGCGAGCTCGATCCCGGCGCCCACGACATCCAGACGATCAGCGGCGACACCGTCCTCACCACCCAGACCGGGATGCGCCTCGAGACGTCGACGGTCACGGGTGACGTGCGGCTCCGCCTCCAGGGCATCTCCGCGACGGACGACGGACCGCACGCGTTCCGCATCGGCGATGGCGCCGCCACGGTCCGCTGGAAGTCGATGTCGGGCGATCTCACCGTCCGCAACGAGGAGAAGCAGGCGAAGCACCGGACCGATATCGATGTGCGTTCGGACATCCGCATGCCGGGCACGCCCGCCGTCCCGAGCGCGCCGCAGCCCCCGGCGCCGCCCGCGGTGCCGCAGCCGCCCTTCGCGGCCCCGCCGTCCGCCCCCGAGCTCGAGGTGGTGGCGGAAGCGCAGGCCGCCCCGAACCTCTATCGCGCCGCCGGTCAGGCGCCGGACGCGCCGGCCGGCGACGCGGTCACGGAACGCGCGGAGGCCCGCCGGCTGCGGACCGAGCGCCAGGAAGCCGCTCGCCTGGAGCTCCTCCAGGCGGTGGAGCGGGGCGAGGTGTCGGTCGACGACGCCGCGATCCGGCTGGCGGCGCTCGATGACGCCGCCCTGTCCGGCGGTGGGTCCGTCTGACATGTCCGATGCCCTCGACACGGTCCTCCGGCTCGTCGCCGAGGGCCGCCTCACGGCCGACGAGGCCGCCCCGCTGCTCGATGCCCTGGACGCGACCGGCGATGGCGGAACGGCACCCGCCGTCGCCGGCTCGTCCTTCACCACCGACGAGGCGGATCTCGACGACCAGCGCGCCGGGTCGACCGCATCCGATGAGAAGCCCCCGACGCGGCTGCGCATCGAGATCCGCGAGAACGGCCAGCAGACCGTGAATCTGCGCCTGCCGCTGGCCCTCGGCCGGTTCGCGGTCGATCGCGTGCCCGGGCTCACGGGCGTCCACGCCGAACGCATCCGCGAGGCGCTGCGGCACGGCATGCGCGGCCCGATCATCGAGGTGAACGACGGCCACGGCGACGACACCGTGAGGATCGTCCTCGAGTGACCGCCTCGACCGCCGCCCCGGCGACGGCGCTCGGTCGCGTCCGCTCGCTGCCGCTGTGGCAGCCGCTGGCCGTCCGCGATTTCCGGCTGCTCTGGTCGGGCGAGACGGTCTCGCTGCTGGGCGACCAGTTCCACTTCGTCGCGCTCGCCTGGCTCGTGCTCCAGGTCACGGGCTCCGGGCTGGCGCTGGGCACCGTGCTGCTCGCGGCCCAGATCCCGCGGGCGGTGACGCTGCTGGTCGGCGGAGCGCTCTCGGATCGGCTCCCGGCGCGCTCGCTGCTTCTCGCCTCGAACCTGATCCGGGCGGGCCTCAGCGCCGCGATCGCGCTGCTCATCTTCGGCGCGGCGGTCCAGCTGTGGCAGCTGGCGCTCATCGGCATCGCGTTCGGCATCGTCGACGCGATCCACATGCCGGCGTTCCGGTCGCTCGTCCCGCGGACCGTCGACGAGGACGCGATCGCGCCGGCGAACGCGCTGGTCGAATCCACGATGCAGCTCGCGAACCTGTTCGGACCGCCGCTCGCGGGCCTGTTCGTGGCGACGGTCGGCATCGGCGCCTCGTTCGGCCTCGATTCGCTGTCGTTCGTGATCGCGGCGATCACGGTGTTCCTGCTCACGGCCGGACGTCGCGCGGCGATGGCGCACATCGCCGACGTCCGGGCACGCGCGACCGGGCGAGGCCGGCGAGGCCGGCGAGGCGATGCCCGGGATGCTCGACTCGATCCGGTCGGGTCTTCGCTACGTCTTCGGGCTGGGCTCGGTGCGGACGGTGTTCGTCGTCTCGATGATCGTGAACTTCGCCCTCAACGGCCCCGCGGCGGTGGGCCTGCCGTGGCTGGCCGATCGCGTGTTCGACGCGGGCTCGGTCGGGTTCGGGTTGCTGCTGGGCGCCTGGGGCGCCGGGGCGCTCGCGGGCGGCCTGCTGTGCGGGGCGACGGGCGGGCGGATCGGGTCGGGCGGGGCGCTGCTGGTGCTGATCGCGCTGCTCGGGGTCGGGATGCTCGCGGTGGGCCTCTCGACGGTGTTCGGGCTGACGCTGCTGATCCTGGCGGCGATGGGCGTGATCGTCGGCTACCTGAACGTGCTGGTGATCTCGTGGTTCCAGCGCCGGACCGACCCCTCGATGCTCGGCCGGCTGATGAGCATCATGTTCCTGGCCGGGAGCATCGCCGGGCCGTTCTCGTTCGCGCTGAGCGGCGTCCTGGTCGACACCGTCGGGGCCGGCCTGTTCGTCCTGTCGGGCGCGCTCGTGCTGGTGACCGCCGCGATCACGGCCGCGGCGCGGGCGATGCCGGACTTCGGACCGGACGCGCCCACCGCGGCGGCGGCCTGACCCGGGCTGACGCGATCGCCCTCGGAGCTCCCGAGGGGTGGGCAGCGGGTCGACCCGCGCCTATGCTGTCGCGGTGACCGAGACCCTCGCCGCGCCCGCCGGCACCACGCCGGGCCGTCCGTCCATCGTCGAGCGTTACCTCGCCCGGACGCCGGGCTCGCGGGCCCTGTTCGAGCGGTCGTCACGGTCGATCCCGGGCGGCTCGACGCGGACGACGGTGTTCAGCGAGCCGTACCCGCCGTTCGTCGTGCGCGGGTCGGGTGCGCACACGTGGGACGTCGACGGGAATCGGTACGTCGACCTGTTGATGAACTACACGTCGCTGATCCTGGGTCATGCGCCTGACGTGGTCGTGGCGGCGGTCCGGGAGCAGGTCGCCCGTGGCTCGGCATTCGCGGCGCCCACCGAGACCGAGGTGGAGCTCGCCGAGGAGCTGCGTCGGCGGCTTCCGTCGCTGGAGCGCGTGCGGTTCGTGAACTCGGGTACGGAGGCGACGATGTTCGCCCTCCGCGTCGCCCGGCACCACACCGGCCGCGACCTGATCGCGACGTTCGAGCGCGGCTACCACGGCACGCACGAGGGGGTCGTCGTCGGGCCGGGTGTCCCGGACGCGATCCGCGCGTTGACCGTGGGCCTGCCGTGGGACTCGATCGACGGCGTCGAGCAGGCGCTCGCCGGTCGTGAGCGCGAGGTCGCGGCGATCATCATCGAACCGGTCCAGGGCTCCGGCGGGGTGCGACCCGCATCGCCGGCCTTCCTGCGGGCGCTGCGCGAGTACACGACGCAGCACGGGATCCTCCTGATCTTCGACGAGATCATCGCGTTCCGGGTCTCGCCCTCGGGCACCCAGGGGATGGTCGGTGTCACACCCGACCTCACCACGCTCGGCAAGATCATCGGCGGGGGCTACCCGCTGGCGGCGTTCGGCGGGCGAGCGGACGTGATGGACCATTTCGACGCCCGGCGACCGAACGCGCTGCCCCACGGCGGGACGTTCAACGGGAACCCGGTGGGAGCGGCAGCCGGGCTGGCGACGCTGCGGGCGCTGACGCCCGACGTCTATGCCGCGCTCGGCGCCACGGGTGCCCGGCTGGCGTCGTCGCTCCGCTCGGAGCTGGCCGCCGCGGGCGTCCCGGGCGAGGTCGCCCAGGTCGAGTCGCTGTTCCAGGTGTGGCTGGGCGTCGGGACCCCGGCGGAGCTGTTCGTCGGGCTGCTCACCGAGGGCTTCCACCTCGCGCCGCGCGGGATGGGCGCCGTCTCGACACCGATCACCGACACGATGGTCGACGAGTTCGTCGGCGCGGTCGTCCGGATCGGGAGCGAGCTCGCCGGGCGCTGACGTCCGCCCGCTCGCTCGGCCGGCCATCGCTGGCACCGGCGACACCGATCGGCGTGGGGGCCGAGGGCACGGTTCGGGCCCGCCGACTACCGGTGTGGCTGATCGCTCGCCAGGTGGATCGCGAAGAAGGCGAGCATCCGCGCCCAGGCATCCTCGGCGGCCACCTCGTCGTAGCCGCCACCCATGGGTGTCAGGTGCTCGATCCGCGTGAGCCAGGGCCCATGCCGGCTCATGAACCCGTGGCCCGCGCTCGGGTAGGTCTTCACGTCGTGCGGGATGGCCAGCCGCGTGAGCGCCGCCTCCAGTCGCGCGGCCCCGCCACGGAACGCGAAGTCGCGACCGCCATAGCTGGCCACCGTGGGGCACAGGTCGCCGAGGACAGCGTCGTCCTTGGGCACGGCGGCGTAGAACGGTGCGACGACCTTCACCGGCTGGCCCCCGCGAGCCGCGTAGAGCAACGCGAACCCGCCACCCATGCACAGCCCGATGACGCCGATCCGCCCGGGATCCACCCCTGATCGCTGCCCCAGCCACTGCTGGGCCGCCGCCAGCTCGCGGTACGGCCGACCCGTCCCGACCCTGCCGATGCCCTGCATGAACCGCGCGATGCACAGCGGCTTCCAGCCGGCGCCGAGGAAGTCGGGTGCGAGGGCGGTGTAGCCGTGCTCCGCGAACCGTCCGGCGATGCGGCGCATGTCGTCGGTCAAGCCGAGCGCTTCGTGGATCACGAGCACGCCGGCGCCGTTCGTCGATCCCGCGGCCGGTTCGGCCAGGGCGGCGTGCAGCGCTCGCCCGCCGGTGAGCGCGATGTCGACCTCGGTCGTCATCCCGGGCGTGTCGCGGTCGGCCGATGGTCCCGCATGGACCGATGGTAGGGCGACACATAAGTGGCGGCGAAGTGGGCGCGCGTACGATGCGTGCATGACTGCCTCGACGCCCACCATCGCCCAGCCAGCTGCCGTACACCGGCGATCCGGAGGCCGATGCGCTGATCGCGCGGGACCCCGTCGCGCTGCTCATCGGGTTCGTGCTCGACCAGCAGGTCCCGCTCCAGAAGGCGTTCTCGGGTCCCCTGGAGCTCCAGCGGCGGATCGGGACGCTCGACCCGAAGGCGATCGCCGCCTACGACCCCGACAAGCTCGATGCCGCGTTCCGGGAACGCCCCGCGCTGCATCGGTTCCCGGGCAACATGGCGCGGCGGACACAGGAGCTGTGTGCGGCGATCGCGGAGCGGTACGACGGGGACGCGACCCGCATCTGGGCTGACGCCGGCGATGGGAAGACGCTCTACAAGCGCCTCATCGACCTGCCCGGGATCGGCGAGATGAAGGCGGGAACACTGGTCGGCATCCTCGGCCGGCGGTATGGCGTGCAACCGGCCGGCTGGGAGGACGTCGCGCCGAAGCACATGACGCTGGCCGACGTCGATTCGGCGGAGTCGCTCGCTCGCTACCAGGAAGGGAAGCGGGCGCACAAGGCGGAGATGCGCGCCCAGGGCAAGAAGGTCTAGGCAGCCGCATGAGGGCGGCCCGTCGGGGAACCGCCCTCGTGCGGGTGGGATGGGCTCAGGCCGGCGTGCCCGCCCCCAGCGGCTGACCCGTCTCGAGCAGCGTCTTGAGGCCGGACGCGATCCACGGCCAGCCGCCCACGACCTGGTCGTAGGTCTCGGTGCGTGCGGCGAACTCGTCATGGATGACGGTGAGCTTGGTCACGCCCGGGATGTCGCCCGAGAGCTCGAAGCTCATCCGGGACGGCGGGTCCAGCGCGACCTTCTCGTCCCACACGGCATGGAACGTCATGACCAGCCGGTTCGGCGCGTCGGACTCGAGGACCGTGCCCTCGATCGCCAGGTTCTCGCCGATGTGGTACGTGATCGGTGCGCCGGCCTGGAACGTCGACTCGACGGTGCTCCGGTAGTAGTACTGGAGCGTGAACTCGGACTCGGTGAGCGCGCGCCAGACCTGGTCGGGCGTGGCGCGGATGAACACCTGGTGGACGTACGCCGGCGGCCGCTCCTGGCTGCCGGTCCCCTGATCGAGCGTCTCGAGCATCGCCTGGACCTCCACGGTCTCCTTGAAGGCATTGAGGGTGTCCGCGGCCCGGATCCGGTAGCGATCGAGCCACCGGTCGTGGATCCGACGGATGGGCACGGCGTTCAGGTAGTGGTAGCGCTCCCGACCCACCTTGCGGCTCGTCACGAGCCCGGCCGTCTCCAGGACCCGCAGGTGCTTCATCACACCGAACCGGGTCATCGTCGGCAGCGCCGCTTCCAGCTCCGTGAGCGTCTGGCCATCGCGCTCGAAGAGCCGGTCGAGGAGCGTCCGACGGCTGCCCTCGGCCAGCGCCTTGAACACCTCGTCGTCCATGCCCCGACAATAGGTGACCTAATGGTCACATGTCAAGCCCAGCCGGCTGCCCAGACGCCGGGATCCCGATCGCTCGCCGCTCGCGGCATCCGGACGTGGGCGAGTCATCCAGACGGGGGATGTGCGGCGAGACGGGCTCGTTGCACCATCGGCTCGACGACGGGCGTCGCTGTCGACACGCGTGCGCCGCCGTACCGCGCCGTGAGGGGATCAACCGTCGTGCGCCCGTTGCCTCGCTCCGTGTTCGGGTCGCTGGTCGCCATCGCGCTGACCGCTGCGGCCTGCGGCTCGTCGGCCGCCCCCACGCCCGTCCCGGCGGCCGCTGTCGCGGTCCCGACGCTCACCGCCGCGCCCGCGCGCACCGCCGACCCGACGCCGGCACCGACACCGCGCGCGACCGCCACCGAGGCGCCGACCGCGGCGCCCAGCGCCAGCCCCGCCACGGGCTTCCCGTTCGCTGCCGATGCCGTCGTCGCGTACTACGTCCAGGCCGCCGGGTTCGTGTGCGACGACTGGGCGCCCGCCGACCTGCCCGGCCATCAGCAGCGCTCCTGCAACGTCGAGGATCCCGAGAACGCCGCCGCCGACGAGACGCTCGTGGTCACGGCCGATCCGACGAACACGATCGTCGACGTCATCGGCATCTACGAGCACCGTGACGGGTCGACCGTGGATCGCAGCGCCGCCCTGAAGTTCTTCGCGAGCGTCGTGGGTGCCACGTTCGGCGTCACGGACGGCCCCCAGGCCGCGGTCTGGCTCAAGGCCCATCTCGGCGCCGCGGACGCGACACTCGAGCTCCGGGGACTTCGTCTCGACACGTTCCTGCCGGACGGCGAATCGGCGCTCGGCTCCCAGCTGTTCGTCGAGATCGCGACCCCCGCGTATCGCGCCGCGGCCTGACCCCGCCGCGACCTGATCGCGCTCGCGACCGGTCGATCCGGTCCGACGCCTCGGGCGTACCGGTGCGAGCGATCCCCTCGGGCGTACCGGTGCGAGCGCTACTTCCCGGGTTGGATGCGTCGGATCGCCACCCGCGAGGCCGCCGAGCGTCGATGACCGAGCTGTGGCGTGCGTGTCATGGGCGCCGATCCATGGGGCGAGAGGTGTCTCGAGGCGGCTTGACCCCGTGGAAGCCGCCGAGATAGCGCTCCTGCCGGTCCGGGGCGCGCGCACGGGTCAGTCGAGGACGAGCGTCCGGAACAGGTGATCGAGCGTCGCGGCGGGATCGTCCGTCAGGCCGGTGTGGACCGGAGACGGCTGGACGATCGTCGACGATGGCGACACCAGCCAGTGGAACCGCTCCGGGGCCGACAGCGCGGCGATGGGCCCCGCCGACGCGTCCCCCGCCGCGATCCGCTCCACCGCTTCGAGATGCGGCCGGACATCGTCGGGGTCGCAGCCCGGCGCCAGGGCGCGGAGCCGTGCCTCGGACAGGGATGTCCGGGCGCCCAGGAACCGCCGGCGGCGCGACAGCAGCACGATCCCGGCGTTCATCGACTCGCCACGCTCGACCCGGGGCACCACCCGCACGATCGCGTACTCGAAGGGATCACGCGGCGCGGGCACGGTCCGCCTCCTCGACGAACGGCCGCGGCGCGGTGAGCCGCCGTCGCCAGATAGTCGACGTACGCCCGGCGGTGGCTCGCCGCGTCCGGCAGTGCGTCCTCCGGTGCGAGCCAGGCGTCGGGCACCCACTCGGCGATCGACCGCACCGCGTCCTCGATGAGCTGCGGCGCCAGCCGGGCGTCGGCGTCGGCCACCGACCCGGCGAACGGCAGCAGCACATGGTCGCGGATCGGCGCGAACGGGCGCCGGGCGTGCTCGGCCGGGTCACGCCACGTGTGATGCACGTACAGCGACGCCCCGTGGTCGATGAGGTACAGCCGGCGATGCCAGACGAGGAGGTTCGGGTTGCGCGCCGTCCGATCGACGTTGGTCGTCAGCGCGTCGAACCAGACGATGTCGGCGGCGAGCTCCGGGGACGGCCGCGGCGGCACGCCCGGATCGAACGGCAGCGCCCCGGGCAGGAAGTCCATCCCGAGGTTCAGTCCGCCCGACCGCAGCATCGGGCCCTGGAGCTCCTCGTCTGGCTCGGCCTTGCCGAACGACGGATCCACCTCGACCAGCACCAGCTCCGGCACGGGCAACCCGAGATGTCGCGCCAGCTCGCCCGCGAGCAGCTCCGCGACCAGCACCTTGGGGCCCTGGGCCGCGCCCGTGAACTTCAGGACATAGAGCCCGTCGTCGTCGGCCTCGACGAGCGCGGGCACCGACCCACCGCCGCGGAGCGGCGTGACATACCGGGTCGCGGTGACGGTCCGGAGCACGGACGGAGTGTAGGAGCGCCCCGGCGCGCTTGACGCGGGTCCCGGTCGGCGTACGATGATTGCACACGCAACGACCTTACACACCGGAGCTCCATGGATCCCGCCATCCGGGCCGCGCTCGATCGCGGCCACACCATCGACATCACCACCATCGGCCGCCGCTCCCACCAGCCGCGCCGCATCGAGATCGTGTTCCACAACATCGATCGGCACCTGTACATCAGCGGGATGCCCAGCCGTCGCACGCGGGCCTGGATCCACAATCTCGAGGATGACCCCAACCTGACGGTCCACCTCAAGGACCGCACCGCGACGGCCGACCTCCCGGCGACGGCGCGGATCATCACGGATGAGCCGGAGCGGCGCGCCGTGATGCCCCACATCGCGCGCAACTGGGGTCGCACGGACGTCGACACGATGGTCGCGTACAGCCCGCTCATCGAGGTCACGGTCCCGGGCTATCCGGACTGAGTCGCACCGACCGGACAGACGGAACGGCGGCGTCCCACCGAGTGGGGCGCCGCCGTCCTGGTCAGCGGTCGTTCACAGATCCTGGCCGGGCTCGTCGTCGACCGCGTCAGGTTCCCGAGGCTGCCGGTTGCCGCCGTCGGGCGGATCGGGCACGTGCTCGCGAGGAGCGGTCTCGTCGGCGTTGACCGGGTGACCGCCCAGCTCGCCAGATGGGTCGCGCGACGGGCCGGTCGTCCCGTCGGGGCGCTCGCGGTCGTCCATCGTCAGACCGTCGCTCGGTTGCTGCTCACCGCGCGGGCGATGAGGATCACGACGATCGCGCCGATCACGGAGATGACGATACTGCCGATGTTCAGGCCCGTGACGTCGCCCACGCCCAGGGCAGACGCGATGAAGCCGCCGACGATCGCGCCGACGATGCCCAGGATGATCGACCCGATCATCCCGAAGCCGCCGCCGACGACGAACTGCGCGATCACGCCGGCGATGAGGCCGAGGATGATCCAGGAGAGGATGCCCATCCGATCTGGTCCTCCAGAGGTGACCGCAGTCGCGGCTCGCTCGAGCCTATGCCGCGCGCACAACGGACTCGCCATCGGACGGCCTATCGACGTGTCATGCACGTGCACGATGCACGCTCCGGCCCACGGGCGTACGGTAGGGCTGCGTCCGACGGACGCTCCGTGTCGATCCGCGCCTACCCCAGTGGCGTCGCCCCACCGTCGCCCCCGCGCGGCCCATCGCTCACAGCACAGGTCTCTTCCATGTCCCTCGCGACCCGCCGCTTCGCGCCCCGTTCCGCCGTGTCGGCCGCCGACCTGGAGCCGCTCGCCGTCGCCCGGCTGGACTTGGATGACCAGGCCGACGAGCCGATCCGCAACGTCCTCGATCTCGCACGACGCTTCGTCCGTGTCGTGGCCAGCCTGCCCGACGACGAGGTCGCGACCGACATCGTCCACCTGCCCCAGGCCGCACGCCGGGACTGACCGCGGGCCGCGCGCCCGACCGACTCCTACCGCCGCCGGTCCCGCCCAGCGCGCCGCACCGCGTCCGCGAGCAGGTACTCGATCTGGCCGTTGACGCTGCGCAGCTCCGAGACCGCGGTCAGCCCGCGAGACGACCGATCAGGTCACGGACATCGGGATCGAGTGGCGGCATCGACCCCGCCACGACGTTGGCCGCCGCGTGCTCCGGCGAGCGGGTGGCGGGCAGCACGACCGTCACCCGTGGATCCGCCAGGACCCATCGAAGGAGCGCCTCGGGCCAGCCGGTCAGCCCGAGCTCAGCGAGCTCCCGCGGGAACGGCCGGCCGAGGAGCGCTCCCTCGCCGAACGGACGCATCACCAGCACGCCCAGGCCCAGCTCGGCGGCGAGTGGCAGGATCCGCGCCTCGGCGGCGCGCTCACGCGGGTTCAGCGGCACCTGGATCGCGTCGAGGCGGCGCGTTCGCATCACCCGCTCGAGCTCATCGAACGCGCTCGGGAGGTAGTGGGTGGCCCCGACGTGGCGGACCCGTCCGGCGTCACGCTGCTGCTCGATCCGATGGAGCCGTCCCGGCCAGCCGACGAGGTTGTGGACCTGCAGCAGGTCGATGCGTCCGCCGAACCACGCGAGCTGCCGTTCGACCTGACGGGCGGCCTCGGCGGCGTCGGGCGTCCAGAGCTTCGTCGCCACGAAGGCGTCGTCACGTCGATCGCGCAGGGCGGCGCCCAGACGAGCCTCGGAACGGCCGTACATCGGCGAGCTGTCGAAGACCCGGGTCCCGGCTGTCCAGGCGGCATCGACCGTCGCGTCGACCGCCGGCTGGTGGTCCTCGTCGACGTCGAACACACGCCACGTCCCGAAGCCGATGACCGGCAGGGACGGCCCGTCGGCGCCCAGCCGTCGGACGGTCAGGGGAGGGCGATCGTGAACGAGTCCAGCCACCGAAGGACCGCCAGGAGTGCCCAGCCCATGAGCAGCACGAGGCCGAGCACGACCAGCAGCAGCCCGCCGAAGAACCGTCGGTGCTCGGCGGTGCTGGCGTCAGGGTCCGCGGCATAGCGACGGAACAGGTCGAGGTTCCGCATGTTCGACTTGAAGCCGAAGTCGAACAGGTCGCCGACGATGGGGATGAGCCCGATGGCCAGATCGACGACGAGATTCACGACCATCCGGCTGAGGACGCTCGCCGGCAGACGGAACCGCGCGGCCTCCAGGATGAGCCACGCCCCGGGGATCGCCGTCAGGACGTCGCCGACGACCGGGATGAGCCCGATCATCGGGCCGATGCCGGTGCGACGACCCGTGCCCGGGATCTTGATGAGGTCGTCGAGCAGCACGGCCATCCAGCGGAGGCGCGTCTCGGCGGCGCGTACCCGCGCCGACCGCCCAGCGGTCGGCGACAGCGAGGTCGTGCCGGCGGGACGATCGGCAACGTGCGTCATGGTGTCCACCCGCGGAGCGTACGGCCTGTACCCCGCCCGGCGGTTCGTCCGGACGTCCCTCGGCGCGTCACAGCCGTCTCGCAGTGGCCTGGTCGTTCGCTTAGATGACGGGTTCTGTCAGGTATCCGACCTATGGTCGTGCCAGACACGAGATGCGGTCCGAACGGAAGAGGTAGAGCGATGTTGCAGCTCCTCGCGCTGGCGCGGACATACCAGGACGATCGAGAGCGTCTGATGCGCCGGCGGCACGCCCTGCGGGCTGCCCAGCCCAGCGGGCGACGACATCCTGAAGGCCCCGAACACGGGGTCGACGAAGGCCACAGCGGTCTCGAGGTCTCCCCGGCCCGCTCGACCTCGATCCGGCCGCGACCCGCGACCGGCTGACCACCCGCATCCCCTGCCGGCAGCCTCCCAGCCGGCTCACGCGGCTCCGGCCGGCGAGCAGCGCAGGCTCGCCGGCCGTGAGCTGCTCAGCGAACCTCGACCGGCACGGACGGCGCCGGGACGGGGTCGTCGGCGTAGTGCGCGAGCAGCTCGCGCGCGGCGCGCGCCACGCGACCGCGAAGCTCGGGCGGTTCCAGGATCTCGACCGATGGACCGAGCGCCGCAAGGCGCCGTCCCGCTTCGTCGGGCCATTCCATCCGCAGGCGGACGTGGGTCCAGCCCTCCGCGTCCGGGACGTCGAGGACCTCGGCCGAGTCCATCGCCTGCTGGCCCGCCGCATCCGACAGCCACCAGTAGCGATCCGGCCGCACCCGCACGACGACGTCCAGGCGCGGCGCGTCGCGTTCATAGGCCGCGCTCGATTCGGCCCAGAAGGCGCCGAGGTCGAAGCGCTCGGGACGCTCGGCCGGTCCGTCGAGCAGCTGCAGGTTCGCGATGCGTGAGATGCGATAGGTCCGGACCTGGCCCTCCGTCGCGGCCACGAGATACCACACACCGCCCTTGAGCACGATGCCCAGCGGATGGAGCGTGCGCTCGACGCCCTTGTCGCCGCGCTGATAGTCGACCCGGATCTGGCGGCCCTCCCAGACGGCCTCGGCGACCTCGGCCAGGTGCGGCACCTCCTCGCCGGCCTGGAACCAGCCCGCAGCGTCCAGATGGAACCGCTCGAGCAGGCGGGAGGCGCGCCCGCGCAGCTCCGTGGGGAGGGCGGCAAGGACCTTGAGCCGCGCGGCCGCGACCACCGTCCCGAGACCGAGCTCCGCAGCGGGTCCCGGGATCCCGGACAGGAACAGCGCATCGGCCTCGTCCGCGGTCATCCCCGTGAGCCGCGTCCGGTAGCCCTCGACGAGCCGGATGCCTCCGTGCGGGCCGCGCTCGGCGTAGATCGGCACCCCCGAGATGGCGAGCGCCTCGACGTCTCGATGGATCGTCCGGACCGACACCTCGAGCTCCCGCGCGAGCTCGGCGGCGGTCATCATGCCGCGTGTCTGGAGCAGGAGCAGCAGGCTGACCAGGCGGGAGGCGCGCATGGCACGGACGATACCTGACAGGAAACGGCAGGTACAGGTCGGGATGGCGCGGGCGGACCGTCCCGTGCGCCATGGTCGCGTGCGCCCGCCTGCGAAGGTGCCTGCGCGCACCGCGCGTAGGCATGTCGACCTACTGAGCACCGAGGCGGCCGCAGTCTAGGATCGGATCGACGCCGCTCCGGGTGGGGTTACCGCGGCGTGCCTTCGAAAGGGTCGACGAGGGGATGATCGACCGAGCGATCGCACTGCGGGTGTTCCCGCGAGACGACGGGGCCTTCCAGGCCGACGCCGAGTCGGCGATGGACGGTGCTCCGACCCCGGCTGGTCTCCAGCGGGCGCTCCGGGCGCGCTACCCGGCGGCCGTCGTCCGCCCCCGCGAGGACATCGCCGATCCGGGATTCGGGCCGGCCGTCTGGTACGTCTACCGCTATGGCAGTGCGCGGCCGGTCGGCCGGTGGTGGACCGAGCAGTCGTATCCCTGGGCCGTGCTCGACGACCAGCGCCGGTTCGTCGACCTGAGCTCGTCCCTGGCGGAGATCGTCGAGGCACCCGTGGAGATGATCCTGGGCCAGCAGGTGGAGGCATTCTCGAACCCCGATGACCCCACGGCGCGTGACGACGTGGAGGCCCTCTGGGCCGAGTTCCGGCGCGCCGGCCAGCTCGACGCGACGCTCCGCTTCCGACGCCTTGACGGCACCGAGCGCGAGATCGAATACCACCTCGTCGCCAACGCTGCGGGGCCGGGTCGTCACCTGGCGACGGTGCGCGAGGTCACGCACGAGGGCTCGAGCGAGGGCTGAACGAGGGAGTCGCTCAGGTCGGCGTCGCCGCCACGCTCGCTCGTACCAGCTGGATCGCCTTGTCGAGGCCGCCCCGCCACGCCTCGCCGTGACCGGGCAGGACGAGGCCTGCCTCGAGGTCGCGCAGTCGGTCGAGCGAGGCGAGCGCGGTCCGCTCGTCCGCGGTGAACGGCGCGACCCGTGGACCGGTGGCCCCGGTCGTGACCGCGAGCGTCGCGAAGGCATCGCCCACGAACAGCGCATCCAGGGCCGGGATGTGGAGCGCGGCGCTGCCCGGGGTGTGGCCGGGCACGAGCACGACCCGCGGCGCGCCCGGCACGTCGAGCGTGGCGCCGTCGCCGAACGTCGCGACCTCCACGAGCGGCTTCGTCCGCAGCCCGCCGCGGCGCCCGGCGTACCAGAAGAAGCGCAGGAGCGGGGCGATGCGCGAGGGCCCGAGGCCTTTCGCCGGATTGGGGACCTCGCCCCGCGCGAGCGCGGCGTCGGCCTCGTGGACGCTGACCGGCACGCGGCGCTCCTTGCGCAGCCGCTCCGCGAACCCGATGTGGTCGCCGTGGCCGTGCGTCAGGACAAGGGCCCGCACGTCGTCGAGCGTTCGACCCATGGCGGCGAGCTCGCCCGGCAGGTCGCCGAAGTAGCCGGCGACCCCGGCGTCGATGATCGTGACCTCCGTCCCGTCGGCGATGAGGTAGCTGTTGATCATCCCGGAGCCCAGGCGGTGGATGCCCGGCGCGAGCTGCGTCATGTCCGCTCCAGCATGCGCTTCCCGCCGGCGATCGCGCCCGCCATGCTGCGGCTCGCGACGGCGGCGACCAGGAGCTCATGCAGCCAGCCCAGCGGGCCCGGGAGCCGGCTGCGGAGCTCGACCGCCTGGGTGAGCAGCGTCCCCGAGCCGCGCGTCACGAACGTCATCGTGAGCCGCGATTCCATGCCCAGGTCGTGCGACGCGTGCACCTGCTCGCGCGGCGGCCGGTGCTCCACGATCCGCCACTCCTGGACCGACGGGACACCCAACAGCCGCGTCTTCTCGCGGTAGATGGTGCCCACGCCGGTCCGCCCCGGCGACATCGACAGGATCTCGCTCACGAACGGCACCCAGTCGGGCGTGTGCGGGATGTCGTCGTAGAGGGCGAACGCCCGATCGGCAGGGGAGGCGATGAGGGCGGTGGCCTCGACCCGTCGCATCGCGGAAGCCTAGCGCCCGCGGTCGACACGGGGCGCGCCGGAGGCCGGCTGCCCATCGCAACCGCGTACCGGCGTGAGCGCTATTCAGCGCGTTCGAGGCGGGCTGTTCCCGCGACCGCTCGCCAGAGACCGCCGATCCGGTCGCGGTTCGTGCTCGCCACGCGGCGGCGGCGATCGTTCGGTCGCGCTGCTCGCGGCGCTACGGCTGTGGACCGGCGGAAGTAACGGTCGGACCGCTACGACGGTCCGCATCGCTCCCACCGATGGCGAGCGGCGTCTCGCGACGCGACGCGTGGCGCCGCCGAACGGCTGGCGGGGCATGGTACCGATGGGGGAGGTGGCCGCTCCCCGGTCGTCCACGAGGATGCCCCCGTGTCCGACCCGTCCCCGTCGGAGCGTGGCCAGGAGCTGCACCTGCTGCTCGCGATGTCGAGCGAGCTGGCGCAGACGACCGACCCTGCCGAGACCGGCAATCTGATCGCCCGGCACATCGCCCGTGCCACCGGGCTGGACGAGTGCGCCGTCAGCTACTGGGACCGTACCGCGGACACGGTCATCACCTACGGCTACTACCCGCCCGAGCGACGGGCGGCGCTGGAGCTGTGCTACCGCCTCGCGGACTACCCGGAGACGCGACGCGTGCTCGAGACCCAGGAGCACAGCGTCATCGACGTCGAGGACCCGCGCGCCGATCGGCACGAGGTGGAGTACCTGCGAACGATCGGGAACCGCGTGTCGGCGCTGCTGCCGCTGGTCGCGAAGCGCGAGACCATCGGCCTGGTCGAGCTCGCGACCGCCGAGCCGGTCACGTTCGACGCCACCCGCCTGGCGCTCGCACGGTCGATGGCCAACGAGGCCGCGATGGCGCTCGAGAACGCCCGGCTGTACGAGGCGCTCCGCCGTCAGGCGCTCCACGACCCGCTCACCGGCCTCGCCAACCGGACGCTCTTTCGAGATCGTGTCGAGCACGCCCTGGAGCGGTCGGAGCGTGATGGGTCGCAGGTGGCGGTCCTGTTCCTGGATCTGGACGACTTCAAGACGGTCAACGACGGGCTCGGACACCTCGCGGGCGATCGCCTGCTGACCGACGTCGCCGGCCGGCTGGCGCGATGCCTCCGGCCGGGCGACACGGTGGCTCGCCTGGGCGGCGACGAGTTCGGCGTGCTGCTGGAACGAACGCCCGGGCCGAGCGAGGCGGTGTCCATCGCGGAACGGCTGCTCGAAACGCTGGAGGCGCCGATCGAGCTCGAGGGACGTCCGGTGGTCGCGCGGGGCAGCGTCGGCGTCGCCCTCGGCACGTCGGCGTCGCTCGGGGTCGACGAGCTGCTGGCGAACGCCGACTTCGCGATGTACCAGGCGAAGAGCCTGGGCAAGGGACGCGTCCAGCTGTTCGAGCCGGAGATGCGCAACGTCGCCGTGCGTCGCGCGGAGTTCCTGACCCAGCTGCGGGGCGCGCTGGAGCGTGGCGAGTTCCGGGTCGCCTACCAGCCGATCGTCGAGCTGTCGACGGGTCGCGTCGAAGGCCTCGAGGCGCTCGTTCGGTGGCAGCATCCCGAGCGCGGCGTGGTGATGCCCGGCGAGTTCATCGGTCTCGCCGAGGAGACCGGCCTGATCGTGCCGATGGGCCGGGTCGTGCTGATGCAGGCATGCCGCGACGTCGCGGGCTGGCAGGCGTCGCTCGACCGCCCGGACCTCGGGCTTCATGTGAACGTCTCACCGCGCCAGGTCCAGGACGACCGGCTCGTCGGCGACGTCGCGGCCGCGCTGCGCACCTCGGGCTTGCCGGCCGCCACCCTCACCCTCGAGATCACCGAGAACCTGCTGCTCGGCGACGTCGACGACGCGCGCCGGCGCCTGGAGGCGCTCAAGGCGCTGGGCATCCGGCTCGCGGTCGACGACTTCGGGACCGGCTACAGCTCGCTGAGCTACCTGCAGCGCTTCCCCATCGATGTCCTGAAGATCGACCGGAGCTTCGTGGAGCGACTCGGCCGCGAGGACGACGCGGAGGCGCTCGTGCGTTCGATCCTGGAGATCGCGCGCACGCTGCATCTCGCGACGGTCGCCGAGGGGGTCGAGCGCGCCGATCAGAGTGAGGTGCTCGCGGCCCTGCGCTGCGATTTCGGGCAGGGCTACCTGCTGGAGATGCCTCGTTCCGCCGAGGAGATCGGCCCCATCCTCGCGGCGGGCGAGGCCGCCGCCTGACCGTCGCGCGCGGGGCCCGGTCGGATCAGTCGCGCTGCTCGGTGCCCCGGTTGCGCAGGAACTGCTCGATCTCGGTGATGAGGTCGTCGCCCGACGGCAGGCGCTCTTCGTCGACCATCAATTCGAGGCGCTCGACGTACTGGCGCGTCGTCTCCTCGACGGCGGTCGCCGCATCGAGCCGCGTCCGAAGCTGGCGGGATTCGGTCTCGAGCGAGCCCGCCGCGATGTCCACGCCGAGATGCGTCCCGACCGCGCGCAGCAGGGCCAGCGAGGCAGGCGGATACGGCCCCGAGACGTAGTGCGGGACCTGCGCGAAGTACCCGAGCGACGGGATGCCCGCCTTCGCCACCGTCATCTCGAGGACGGAGATCGCCGCCGAGGGCACGCGCAGGATGCCGGCCGGTCCGGGGCGGACGGTGCCCTTGAGCAGGCCCGGCCACGACTCGGTCCCGAGGATCGGGACCTCGCGGGTGTGGGGCACCGCGGCCGGGATCGCGCCCAGGCTGATCCACTGCGCCACGCCGAGCCGTCGCGCGATCTCGGCGACGGCCTCGCTGAACTCCCGCCACCGATAGTCGGGCTCGGCGCCGGTGAGGACGAGCAGGTCGTGGTCACCGGCCCGGGCGCGGGTCACGTCGATCTTCGGCCAGGTCAGCTCGGCCAGCCGGCCGTCATGGATCTCGAGCGTCGGCCGGCGAGCCCGGAAGTCGAGCAGCGCATCGCCGTCGAAGCGGGCGATGACCTCGCCGGTCTCCGCGAGGTGCTCGAGCGCGGTCGTCGCCGCCGAGCCCGCATCGACCCAGCCGTCGAACGCGCCGAGGAGCGTGGGCGCGATGAGGTCGCCGGGTTCGTCGAGCTCGTACAGGACCACCCACAGAGCATAGGCCCGAGTGTCAGCCGACCGCGGCGGATGTCTCTTGACGGTGCGCGTGGTCGAACGGCACGCTCTGGGCCATGGCGGCTGAGCCCATCCCCGAGAAGGCCTTCTACTCCCTGGCGGAGGTCGCGGACATCTGCGGGCGGCCGCCGGGCCTCGTCCGTCGCTGGGTCTTCCGGCGCCAGCTCCCGGTCGTGTGGATGGACGACGAGACGCCGCTCGTCCCGCTGGTCGCCCTGCGCGAGCGACTGCAGCGCCCACCACGCATCGAGCGCACGCTCCGCGGGCGGAAGCGGCCGGTCGCCGCCGACCCATCGGCCGGCGAGCCCGACGACGCCCCGAACGGCACGGCGGCCTGACCCCAGGGCCGACCAAGGTCGCGCGCCGTGATCAGACGGCCGTTTCGCCCAGCGCGCGTGCCAGGTCATCGAGGCGGAGCCGGGCGACGCTGTCCCAGCGCTCGCGGCTCCAGAGCTCCGCGCGATCGCCGGCGCCGACGAGGACCGCGTCGCCGTCGATCGCCGCGGCCGCACGGAGGGTCTCGGGCGGCGCGACGCGCTCGGGTCCGGGTCCGAACGGCACCGCGGACGCGAACACGAGCCGTGCGAAGGCCCGGGCGTCCGCGCTGGCGAGCGGCAGGTCGGCGATGCGGCGGGCGATCGTCGCCCACGCGAGCGGCGGCCACAGCGCGAGACAGCCGTCCAGCCACAACGTCATGACGCCGCCGTCGACGAAGGTCCGCACGAACGGGTCGGGCAGCCGCAGCGGATCCGCGCCCAGGACGAGCGGGAAGGTGCCAAGCAGCTGGGGCGCGTCCGGCATCGATCACTCCGCGGCCGCCGGCACAGGACTCGGAAGGGCTCGGCAGGCGACCTCGGGAGGTCAGTCTAGCAGTGTCAGCTGCGCGTAGCTACTCGTTTGCGTCGATCCACGCGAGGCATCGTGCGTGGGCGACGTCACGCCGCCGGCGCGCTCGTCGAACGGGTGTTCGCGTCAACGCGGCCAGCGCGGCGTGGTCCGTTCCTCGAACGGGAAGTCCCAGTCCTCGCGCCTCGGCGAGAAGACGTCGAGCAGCTCGGCGCCATCCGGCCCGGCGACGACCCGGTGCGGCCGCTCCGACCGGATCCGCCAGGTCCCGCCCGGGCCGAGGACGCGCGTCTGGTCGTCGATCGTGAACGTCACCGACCCGCGAAGGCACACCCCCAGCTGCTCATGCGGATGCCGGTGTTCCGGGACCACGGCGCCCGGCGCCAGCTCGACCACGGCAAGCGTGATGCGCTCGCCTTCGAGCTTGCGGGCACGGACGGCCTCGCCCCAGACGGCGAACGGCTGGAGGTCGGCGAGGTCGACGAGATCGACGGGTTCGACGGATTCGACGGATTCGGACACGGGACTCCTCGGTTCGTGGGCGCTCGGGCTCATCGTCGCCGGTGTGCCGCGACTCGTCCACGCGCGTGCGGTGACGCCACTCCCTCCTGGGTCAGCACGCCGCCGGGCAGACCCAGCTCCCGCTCCGCGGCGGCGAGCGTCCAGGCCTGGACGTCGTCGCGCCGGACCGTCGTGCCGTGGGCGACGACCTGGAGTGCCAGGCCATCGACCAGCGACAGGAGCCGCCACGCCGTGGCCGAGGGGTCGGGGCACCGGAACACGCCGCGCTCCACCCCGTCGACGATCGTCCCGCGCAGCGCCTCTTGCCAGGCACGGTTCAGCCGGCGCGAGACCGCCTGGACGGCCGGGCGGCGAGGCGCCTCTGACCACGCGTCCAGCCACAGGCGGAACACCGGATCGGCATCCGAGGGCGCGTAGGTCCCGAAGAACGCCTGTACGGCGGCGACGGGATCGCCGGGCCTCGGCGACCGCTCGCTCGGCCGACGCCAGGTCGTCGCCGGCCACTCGCTCGAACGCCGCCGCGAGCACGTCGTCCATCGAGTCGAAGTAGTGGTGGATCAAGCCGCTCGACGTGCCCATCTCTGCGGCGACATCGCGCACCGTCGTCGCGCCGAGGCCCTGGCGGCGGGCGACGGCGAGCGCGGCGTCGACGATCGCCTCGCGGCGCTGGTCGGGGGCCAGTCGGCGGCTCACTGCGCGAGACTACCGCTATTGCGCAAGCGTCCAACAACGGTATCGTGGCCGCCTGCCAAGGAGGGAGTGCCGGCGATGATCCGCACGAGCCCGTTCCACGAGCGCACCAGCGTCCTCAACACCACGGGCCTCTGGGAGCACTGGTCGGGGACGCTCGCGACGACCCGCTACCAGATGTCCGAGAAGTTCGAGTACTTCGCCGATCCGGAACGCGGCCGGCATGTTCGACTCGTCGCCGCTGTACAAGTACCGCTTCAGCGGGCCGGACGCGGAGGCGTTCCTGGCGGGCGTGCTGGCGCGCGACGTCCGGACCTGCGACGTCGGTCATGCGCAGTACACGGCGTGGCTCGACGACCGCGGCTTCGTCGTCGAGGACGGCGTGGTCCTTCGGCTCGGGCCGTCGGAGTTCCTGCTGACCGCGGCGGAGCCGAACCTCGCCTACTTCGAGGAGCTCGTGGGCCGGCAACGGGTCACGATCGCGGACGAGACCGACGACTGGGCCGTCCTGGCCGTCCAGGGCCCGCGCTCCCGCGGCCTGCTGGCCGACCTCGCGCCCGCCGTCGCGGACCTGCCGTACTTCGGGCTCACGAAGACGACGCTCGCCAAGGTGCCGGTCATCGTCTCGCGCACCGGCTACACGGGGGACCTGGGCTACGAGATCTGGGCCCCGGCGAAGGACGCGCTCAAGATCTGGGATGCGGTGGCCGACGCGGGCGCGCCGAAGGGCGTCATCCCGTTCGGCATGACGGCGCTGTACATGGCCCGCATCGAGGCCGGCCTGCTCCTGCTCGACGTGGACTTCCATTCCAGCCGGTTCGCCTGGACGGACGACGAGCGGACGACGCTCCTCGAGCTGGGCCTGGGCTGGATGGTCCGCGACCTCGCCACGACCGAGCGGGTGTTCATCGGGCGTGACGCGCTGCGTCGCGAGCAGGCCACGAAGTCATCGCGCTGGCGGATGACGGGGCTGATCCTCGACTGGCGCGAGTTCGACCGGATCCACGACGAGGCGGGCCTCATCCCGCCCAAGGACCACACGCCGATCCAGGACGAGTACTACCTGTACGACGACCATGCCGGGCAGCTCGGCTGGGCGTCGAGCCAGATGTACTCGCCGATGCTCCAGCGGCACATCGCCCTCGGGCGCGTGCCGCTCGAGTACGCGAAGCCCGGCTGCCGCGTGAAGCTGGAGCTGCCGGTCAGTCACAAGTACGAGTACTTCGACGCGGTGGTGACGCGCACCCCGCTCTACGACCCCGAGCGAAGGACGGCCTGACGATGACGACCTCGACGGACCGCACGTACGACGCCATCGTCATCGGCGGCGGCCACAACGGCCTGACGAACAGCGCCTATCTCGCGAAGTCGGGCCTCAAGGTGCTCGTGCTCGAGCGCCGGCCGTTCGTGGGCGGTGCCGCGATCACCGAGGAGCTCCATCCGGGCTTCTGGTTCACGACCTTCTCGTACGCCCTGTCGCTGCTGCGGCCGGACATCATCCACGACCTCGAGCTCACGAAGCACGGGTTCATGCCGCTGCTGATGCCGTCGACCTTCGCGCCGATGGAGGATGGCGACTACCTGCTGCTCGGCCAGGACACGGGCGAGAACCTGCAGGAGATCCGGCGCCATTCGAAGCACGACGCCGACGCGTACGAGGCCTTCGAGCACGACATCACGAAGGTGCTCCAGGTCCTGAAGCCGCTGATGGACATGGTCCCGCCCGACATCTTCAGCGACGACCCGGACGAGCTCGTCGCGCTGGCATCGATCGGATCGCGCTTCAAGCGGCTCGACAAGAAGGTGCTGCACGACTGCGTGCGCCTGCTGACGGGCTCCGCCGCGGACTTCCTGGACGACTACTTCGAGTCGGACATCCTGAAGGGCTACCTCGCGTCGTCGTCGATCATCGGGACGAAGGTCGGGCCGCGCTCGCAGGGCTCCGGGCTGGTGCTGCTGTACCACTTCATCGGCGAGCACGACGGCGTGTTCGGCGCGTGGGCGTTCCACAAGAAGGGCAACGGCGGGTTCACGCAGGTGCTCGCCCGGGCGGCGCAGTCGTTCGGGGCGGAGATCCGGCTCGAGGCACCGGTCGCGGCGGTCACGTCGCGGGACGGCCAGGTCACGGGCGTCGAGCTGACCGACGGGTCGTCGTATTCGGCGCCCATCGTCGTGTCGGCGCTCGATCCGCGGCGGACGTTCCTCGAGCTGGTCGATCCGCGGCTGCTGCCGTCGGATCTCGTCGACGCGATCGAGCGCTACCGCTTCCAGGGGACGTCCGCGAAGGTGAACTTCGCGCTCGACGGGCCGCCGCCGTTCCCGGGCTTCGGCGAGCGGACCGATCATCTGCGCGGGTTCACGAACATCGGGCCGTCGATGGACTACCTCGAGAAGGCGTTCGACGAGGCGAAATACGGCTGGTATTCGTCGCGGCCGTACCTCGACTGCGCGGTCCAGTCGACGATCGACCCGGACATGGCGCCGCCCGGCAAGCACGTCATGTCGTCGTTCGTGCAGTACGCGCCGTACCACCTGCGCGAGTCCGACTGGGACACCGAGCGGCAGAACCTGGGCGACACGGTGCAGCGCACGCTGGAGTCGTTCTTCCCCGGGTTCTCGGATCGGGTCCTGCATCGCGAGGTGGTCACGCCGCTCGACATCGAGCGCGTGGTCGGTCTGTCCGAGGGGAACATCTTCATGGGCGAGTTCTTCGCCCCGCAGATGTTCTTCTTCCGGCCGGCGCCGGGCTGGTCGCAGTACCGGACGCCGATCGAGGGCTACTACCAGTGCGGGTCGGGGACGCACCCCGGGGGCTGCGTGATCGGCGCGCCGGGCAAGCTCGCCGCGGGTCAGATCCTCAAGGACGTCGCGAAGTCGAAGAAGGAAGCTCGTCGCGAACGCTCCCTCGCCGGAGCCGCCGCGGGCTGATCACCCGGCGCCCGGTCGCTCACCCTCGCGGGCATGCATGGAGCGCGTGCCGCCACGCGTAGTCGTTCCATGCATCGCCCTTGCTCAGGCGAAGACAGAAGCCGGTCGCTCTGTCGACGCGGGGATGCATCCAGCGTCTGCGCGAGGTCACAAGGACCACCTCTCGGTCGGCCAGGCGGCGTTGACACGCATCGTTGTGCTCAGTCGATCAAGGCAGCGCATCGCTCTGCCGTCCGCGATGATGCGGGCAGGAGGCGTCGAGGCATGGCCGATGACAGGACCGTCGACGGGTACATCGCGGCGCTGGGCGCGCCACGTGACGAGATCGCGCGCCGGCTGCGCACCGCGGTGCGGTTCGCCGCGCCGGACGCGAAGGAATCGGTGAAATACGGCCAGGTCGTGTACGAGGCCGGTGGGCCGTTCGTGGCGCTCAAGGCCTTCCCGAGCTGGGTCACCCTCACGTTCTGGCGTGGCAGCGACGATGGCCGCCGAGCCCGAGCTGGCGGCGCTCCTCGAGGGCGATGGTGACCGGATGCGGCATCACCGCTTCGCGAAGGCGGACGACGTCCGCACCACCACGCGACGCTGTCGTGCCCGGTCGTCGGTCGCGCCGACGGCGGAGGTCGCCGACCGGCCGCTCGCAGCCGCGCGGTCGGGATGCGCGCGAGCCGTCCCGACCGCCAGCCGGCGCTCGGCGGCATCGGCCGCGCGTCAGCGCGCACGGTCGCAGCCGGCCGCGCCAGGAACCGCTGCCGGCCTCGCCGTCGAGCGCCGCCGACACGAACGCGGGCGCCGCGAGCGCCGACGACGACAGCACGACGGCATCGGGGAAGAGCTCGCGCAGGTGCGAGCCCAGCTCCGCGTCGAACATCCGGATGACGATGCGCAGCGATGGGTTCAGGTCCTGCGCCGTGAGCGCGATGTCGAGGTTGGCGTGGTCGTCCTCGAGCGTGAGGACGAGCGCCGTCGCGGCGGCGATCCCGGCATCGCCGAGCGTCGCCTCCGCTCGCGGGTCGCCGGTCACCACCGGGATCTCGTCCAGGCCGCGGACGTCCGTCGGCAGGCCGGCCGGCGCGATGACCACGACCCGCTCGTCCCGCAGCCGGAGCTCCCGGACGGTCCGGATGCCCAGGTGGTCGACGCCGCAGACGATGACGTGCCCGCTGATCCGGCTCGCCACGAAGGCGGCCGTGGGCGACGGTGACGGGACGGACACGCGCGGAGTGTAGGGGCCTCAGGCGCGCCGGCGGAGCGGCGGGACGAGCTCGCCGACGGGCTCACGGGCCCACCACGCGCCCGTTTCCCGACGCTCTGCGGCGGTCGTGAACCGATAGTGGAAGAGCCGGGCGCGGACCCATGACGGCGGGGTGTCGGGGAACGGGTCGACCCGCACGAGGCCTCGCACCGCGGGGTCGCCCTCGAGCAGGCGGCGCAGGAAGGGGATCAGCCAGCCCTCGGCGTAGGCCGGTGACAACGGCACGAACCAGAGCAGCCAGTCCAGGCGCAGGTGATACGGCGCCACCTGTGGCGGGCGGCGCCGGACGTCACCCGGCTTGCCCGGGAACTCGTATTCCTTCCAGGCGGCGGTCTGCGGGTCGGCCGACAGCGAGCCCTCCACGATGACCTCGTACCGCTCGCGGCTGACGCTCCCGAAC